>JAIQZQ010000010.1 GCA_021777105.1 Candidatus Anammoxibacter sp. | reverse complement strand
ATCGGTCTCTTCTCCTTTAGCCGTCAGCATGATAACAGGAATTGAAGATGTATTGTTGTCTCGTCTTATATGTCTGCACACATCAAGGCCATCCATTTTAGGAAGCATTAAATCCAATATTATCAGGTCAAATGTCTGTTTACCTAGTATTGACAAAGCCTCTTCGCCGTTAGATGTTGTTACACAGTAATAATTGTTCTTTTCAAGATTGTATTTAACTAAATCAGCAATGTTTCTTTCGTCTTCAACAATTAATATTTTGCCTTCGCTCATTTTATTGCCCGCGTAACTTGAGTTTAATATTTATATTTTAATATCTTGTCAAAAATTGTCAGAATTTAATATGTAATTTTTTAATCGCTCAACCTAGATTTCAATGAATAAGCAAAGTGTAATCGCAGCCTTCGCCCATTTCGCCTTTGCAGCTTAATATTACACTGCCGTCGTTTTCCGGCACGGCAAAAGTCGCGGCTCTTGCCCCGCCCGGGGGCAACTCATACACCGTTTTATCGCCTGAAACTTTCAAACATGACAAGCTTCCCTCTTTACGCGTAAAACCGCACTCATCCTGCGCTTGCACAGTCACAAACACAACATCTTTTGTTGCGTTTGTGTATATAGTCGTTTCGCTGTTGCAATCAACACGCATGGCCGGCAACGCGCCGCTCGTTCCTAATTTGCCGGAATCCGCCAAAGCAGCTTTGCCGGCAAAGCCTAAAACTAATATTAACGCTAAACAACAAATATATTTATTTCGCATGACGTAATCCTTCTTTCTTGTATTTTTATCAATGTTTCGGTAATAGGTCTTTATACTATCATCTTGCAAAAACCGCCACAAGGGAATAAAGAAAATTTGAATCGAATATAGTGTGGCAAAAATATATAAAAGGCGATGAAATTTAATCATTACAAGCCTTTCTTAAATTTTCCATTGTAAGTCGCGCGGCTTGATGATTCATTGTTTGATGGAGCAAAAGAATCTTTATTTTCTTATGATGTTAAATAAAACACGGCATGGATTACGTATTTAGTTCGAATTATCTGGTAAATTATAGCGAAAGGCGTATGTTTTGTTTAGTTACGCGATTGTGTGTGAAACCCTGGTTTGGGAGCGAAATAAAACTCTTTTTTGTTGCGCAAGCAACTTGCCTGTGATCAATTGAAGCACAGGCGAATGCCTGCGCCACTGTTTATAAAAATTACAAGGGTTGGTCAAAAACTAAATATCGTCTTAAAATCGATTTTTAAGCCTTTTATAATCGGCGATTCAATATGGTCTGCCGTGCCCGGTTCATTAACCAGTTTGAATGCGCCATTATCAAGAACATAAACTTCTATTGTTTTCGTTTCAGGAATAACTATCCAATACTCGCGCACGCCAAATTTAGCGTAAAGCCTCTTTTTTTGTTCCATATCGCGGTAAACGCTGTTATCGGAAACTATTTCAATTGCAAGATCAGGCGAGGCCTGGATGTTTTTATCCCCAATTATGTTGAGCCTGTTTTTTGAAATAAACATAATATCAGGCTGCATTACATTCTCATCATCAAAATGCACATCGCATGGCGCGTCAAAAACCTCGCCAAGGCCGTTATTGTTGACAAATTTTCTTAACTCAAATTCAATAATTCCAGAAATTCTTTGATGATACGGCGTTGGCGACGGATTCATTAGCAGTTCTCCCTCTATAAGTTCATAACTTTCATCATCAGAGGCACTAAGATAATCATCATAAGTATACGTTTTCTTTTCCGCGACTGTCAGAGTCATGACAACCTCCTGCTTAATAAAAAATATTATCTTATTATTATAACCTTGCGTTTCAACTATTTCTATTTTAAATATTGCCGTTTCCTAATCAAACCTGTCATCAACGACTCATTACCGTCATTGGGATATGATTAAAGTGTGGCAAAAACATATGAAGAGCGATAGAATTTAAAAGCGGTTTAGACTTTATATTTAGTTACTAAAATGTGTATCAAAAAGATGAGAATAGAACAAAATTCATTGCAAAACAGTAACCGCTTATTAATTTCGCTGGTTTTTTCTACGATCATGATAGGCGTGTATGCGACTATTGCGCAGACTTTGATGTTTCGCGAGTTTCTGGCTGTCTTTTATGGAAATGAGCTTTGCATAGGGCTGATACTGGGAGCGTGGCTTTTTGGCGTTGCGTTTGGGGCGTGGATTGGGGGAAGAATATCTTCAGAAACAGCGTCTCTTGACGGCTGTTTACATTGGTTTATAACCGCGTTTATTGCCATGAGCGTTATGTTGCCGGTTCAGACAGGGTTGTTAAGGGTTTTTCGCGGATTTCTGGATATTCCAACAGGTCAGGCGGCGGCTATAAGCTCGGTTATTTTTACAGCATCAGCAATAATTATACCCGCAAGCATAGCCATAGGTTTTATATTTCCATTAGCGTGTGTTATTTTTTCAAAAGCAACTAGCGCAAAATCTAGAGGCATTGGAAATGTGTATATTTTAGAAGGGGTGGGCAGCCTCATTGCCGGAGTAATTTTTACCTTTTTGCTTGCCCCAAGGTATTTAACATTTGAAATAATCGCAATATTTAACATAGTCAATTTTATAGCCCTTTTTTTCCTTCTGATTTGTTTAAAAGATAGACTTAAAAAGACACGGTTTGTTGTTTGCGCTTTATTGGCAATCTATACGGTTTTGTTTTTATCAAGCTCGGCAACAGGAATTGACAAATTTCTGGCAAAGAAAAGATGGGCTACTTTTAACGATTCCATCAAACTGGTGGAATCAATTGACTCAAAATACGGCAATATTGTTATTGGGGAAAAGGATGGGCAGTATAGCGCGTTTGTTAACGGGCAATACGATTTTTCGTTTCCAGATGAATACGGTAATGCGCAAATATCTCACTTGGTAATGAATCAACATCCAGATCCGCAAAACGTCTTGTTAGTTGGCGGTGGATTGGGGAGTTTAATAAATGAAATGTTAAAACACCCTGTTCGCGCGTTAGACTATGTTGAGCTTGATCAGGAACTGATTCGTCTAACTAAAAAATATTTAGGGACTGATGATGTTAACGCCTTGTCTGACAAAAGAGTTGCAATCCATAATGTTGACGGCAGGTTTTTTATTAAAAGCTCGAAAGCTCGAAAATATGACATGATTTTCTCAAATACTCCAGATCCTTCAACTGCCTCTTTAAACAGATTTTACACTGTAGAGTTCTTCAGGGAGGCTAAAGCGCGGCTTAGAAAAGGCGGGGTGTTTGTGGCTCGCGCCGACGCTGCTTTAAATTACTTTGGGGCTGATGTGGCCGCCTATGCAGGGTCCGTTTACCATGCTCTAACAGCGGTGTTTCCATATATAAAGATATCGCCCGGCTCGACAAACTATTTCTTCTGCTCAAATGATAAAAACACCGTGAATTTTGATTTAGATGTTTTAGGTAAACGACACAGGGAACGCAATATAGAGTCGGATTATTTTTCTGAATACAACTTTTACACTATCTTGCAGCCTGAGCAGGTAGCGGCTGTTAAAGAGCGATACCAAAATTTAAAAATATCCGGTTTAAACACTGACCATCAACCGTTAACATATTTTTTTAATCTTGTATTGTGGGGAAGGTATACGGGAAGCAGGTTCGCCGACTTTTTTCGCCTGCTTGGCGCAATAGATATAATCTATTATTTTGCGCCTATCTTTATATTTCTGTTATTCAGGTTGGCGTATATTGAAATAATAAAAAATCGCGCTAATTATTCGGCGTCGGCCGGCGCTATACGCGGTAAACCATTAAACCTGATTTCACGCTGCGCAAGGTTTAATAGCCTTGCGGCCATATCAAGCCTTGGGTTTACGGGCATTGCTCTTGAAATTATTATAATTTTTGAGTTTCAAAATGTTTTTGGATATATTTACGAAAAGATCGGGCTGGTTGTAGCCATATTTATGTTTGGGCTTGCATTAGGGGCTGTTTTTGCCAACAGGATAGTTAAAAAATACGAAACTCTGGAAGAACTCAACTTAAAAGACGAAGGTCTGTTTGTAAATAACAATTTAAAATTTTGGACAAAAAGGCTGCTTGCGGTTGAAATATTTGCCGCATTGTTATTGCCTACGATTCCATTTATATTTAAGGTCCTTCCATACTCCGGCACATCCTCATTATGGATATTGTTCCTGTTAATTGCTATTGCCGGCATAATGACGGGGTTTGGTTTCCCTCTTGGCGGCAAACTGTTTATGAAGGCAAAACTTCAAAATATAGAAAATAGTCATTTAAAACAAGGAAGCGGGCTATCAATCACTGCGGGAATGGTTGACGCAGCTGATCATTTTGGCGCGTTTATCGGGGCCGTCCTAACAGGCGTTATTCTTGCCCCGATTTTAGGCATAAGCGGAGCCTGTTTTGTTATCGCCGCCGTTAATCTTACCGTTGCCGTGTTGCTTGCTCATTTTATCATTAGGCGTTAATCAAATTCCCGTTACCTGACAATCTCAATGCGAACCATGTTCGTGTTGCCGGTTTTAAACATAGGAAGACCGGCGGTAAGTATTACGCGGTCGTCTTTTTTGATAAACTTTTTCCTCTTCAGAAAATTGAAAATATATTTTAAAGGCTTTTTTAAAACCTCCTTATCTTCAATTAGAAAAGGATTAACACCTCTGTTTATTGTTAATTGCCGCGCTACTGTTATGTCCGGCGTAAAGGCAAAAATAGGCATAGAGGGCCTTGGTTTTGAGACCTGGACCGCCGTCTCCCCAGACATTGTAAACACAATTATCGCTGAGGCTTCCATTTGTTCGGCTAGTTGGTTGGCCGCATATGTGATGCCGTGTGTAATCGGCGCTATTTCACCGGGAGGTATCCACCAGGGAAGTATTTTGTGATTATTAAATTGATAATCTTCCATTGTCAACGCCGTATCCGTCATAGCTTTAACCGTCTCCACAGGATAAGCGCCCACAGCGGTTTCCGCTGAAAGCATAAGGGCATCGGAGTAATAACTAACGCCGTTTGCAATGTCCGACACTTCCGCCCGTGTCGGCCTGTGATTTTTTATCATAGATTCCATCATCTGAGTGGCAATAATAACGGGTTTACCGACCTTGCTGCATTTGCGTATAATCTCCTTTTGAACAACCGGCACCTTTTCAAACGAAATCTCAACCCCCATGTCGCCCCTTGCAATCATTATGCCGTCGGATTCCCTGATAATGCCGTCCAGATTTTTAATAGCTTCATGTCTTTCAATCTTGGCAATAATCTTTGCCCGGCTATTTACTTTTCTGATTAGGGCTCTTAGTTTTTTTATATCATCTTCGCTTTTTACAAACGAGAGGGCCACAAAATCTACTCCGGCTTTCAAACCATATGACAATGCCTCTTTGTCTTTTTTCGTTATAACCGCTTGCGAGATAGATGCCTCCGGCAAGTTTATGCCTTTGTGGTCTGAAAGCAATCCACCCTTCAGAACTTTTACCGTCACCCGTTTGCCCTCGACTTTTTCTACAACAACGCATAAATTACCGTCATCTAAAAATACTCTGTCTCCCGGTTTAACATCGAGATGAAATTTTTTGTACTGTATAGGCACAAGGTTGCCGGATCCAATCAGTTGCTCAGTTGTAAATACGAATATTTCATCCTCGCGTAACTCGACAGTTCCGTTTTCAAGATCTCCAACGCGTATTTTTGGGCCCTGTAAATCTAAAAGCGCGCCTATAAACGCGCCATGCTCTTTAGCCGCCATGCGAATATTTGCCACCACTTTTTCTATACGGCTTAAATCGCCATGCGAAGCGTTAATTCTGAAAATATTAACGCCCGCCTTTATCAGCTTTCCCATCATCAGAGGCGAAGAAGAGGCTGGACCTAATGTGGATACTATTTTTGTTTTTTTTAATATCATTGTTTCCCTTTTAGCCATAACACGTCATAAGGCTCTAATTTAATCTCCAGATTTTCATTCTCAAATTTAAATTTTCTTTTACTAATTATGTCCCGCCACTCCTTTTTATCTGTTTTAAGCATTTTTAAAGATATAACCGCGTTTTCAATCTTGTCAGATATGTTAATTAAAGATAAAATACGATCATCATCCGCAGGAATCATTCTTAAAACCGCAAAAATCCTTGGTGAAATGTATAAAATATGCTGGCAAGCGTTGGGATGAAAAGCGGGTTGCCTTGTCCTTATTGCGATAAGGTCGTACAATTTGCGGCTTATTTTAGATGTTAGCGTATCAGGGTCGTTTAATTCGTTTAAAAGCGATTCGTAATTAATAATCGCGCGATTAATCTCCCTGTTTGACTCGGTTTTTATAACAGCGTCTTTGTCATTTTTAGTGCCAAAAAAACTGTGTATATAAATGCCGGGCACACCCTGGATAACCAACGCCACTGCCCGCGACGCAATAAAGCGCTTGACCTGAAAGTCGACGCTTTCAGACCCGTCATCTCTGTTAAGCGCGCTAAACCAGGTTATATTTATCTCATACGGCGAGTTAACCCCGTCCTTGTCAAGTTTGTACGAAATTAATCCGCCGCGTTCAGTCGCATTTTGAATAATAAAATCAATCTCCTCTTTAGGCAAGATGTCCTTAACCGACATAAACCCGATCCCATCATGAGAGTCTAAAAAATTAAAGAACGTGGTAGTATCCGACACATTGTCCAGGGTCGCAGCCCATTCAGAAAGTTGCGTAGCGTCCTGTTTGTAAAACGCGTATAGCGTAAGAGGCGGCAGCGCAAAGTTGTATATCATATGCGCCTCGTCCGAGCCGGCGCCGAAATATGTTAAGTTGTCGTTATGAGGTATGTTTGATTCCGTAAGAATGGCCACATGAGGCGCAACAAGCTCGAGCACATCATTTAACAACCGCACAATTACATGCGTTTGCTCAAGGTTAGCGCATGTGGTGCCCGGGTTTGCCCATAGATATGTCACTGCGTCAAGCCTTATTATGTCAGCCCCTTTTCGAACGTAAAACAAAAGCGCTTCGATTACATTCAACAAGACCTGGGGCTCTTTATAATTAAGATCAATCTGATCCTCAGAGAAAGTCGTCCAGACATATCTGTCGCCTTTGGCTGTTTCAAACTTTGTTAAAATATCCGACGTGCGCGGACGAAATATAATGCCCCGTTCATAAGCCGGCAGATCGTCCATAGAATTGTAACTTATGAAAAAGTTCTCAAAATAAGGATTTCCCAATAAAAATTCCTGAAACCACTCGCTTTGTGACGACACATGATTTATCACGCCGTCGAACATAAGCTTGTAACGAGACTCCAAATCCTCAATATTTTCCCAAGAGCCAAGCTTGGGATCAACTGTTTTAAAATCGATAACTGAAAATCCCCTATCTGAAGAGTATGGGAAAAATGGAAGAATATGAATAGTGTTAATGGTCGTTTCTTTACGTTTGCCGAAAAATGTTGAAAGAGTGGTAAGGGGCGGCTCTCCTTCCTCATAAATCAAATCGCCGTAAGTTATAAGAATAACATCTTCCTCTGTAAACCTGTTTTTAGGGTCGAACGTCTTTTCCACCCTAATCATATCGTCTGTTTTATATGCGCAATAGGCCTTGCAAATGTTCAAAAGCTCATACAAGGTCTTTTTTGCGGAACGTTCACCATATAAAAGGATTAATTTATTCAGGATCCTTTTTTCCACACAGGAGGGAATGTTTATATCCGCCTTTTGTTTATCAGGCGTTTTGCTATGAGGGAATTTGTAACCTTCATAGCGTCTCCTGCCCATTTTAAAGACTTCACAGTTAGTTGTATTTGCTTCCATCTTCAAACCTTGCTAAACCAAAAATAAAAAATATTTTATAATTTTAAACAGTTTTGTGGTAATTTAAAAATAAAAAAAATTATACCACGATATCGCCATGCCGTATAGTGAAGACTTTAAGAAGCTATAGGTTTAGTTAAATTCAAAATTATAATATGCCTGCTTATAGGAGAACATGTTTAATGTTAAATTTTATCTTGATTTTTACTCTGATTTTAAATAGTATATTGACCGCATTGTTAAAAGCAAATCAATCGCGAGGTTGAGACGCAAAGCCATGGGTCTTTTTAAAAAGATTGCCAGGTTGCCGAAATTACGCAACTGTACAAGAAGACCCAATCGCGTCAAATCGCGCTTGGGTCTTTTTTTTTGAATATTTTAAAGGAGCGTCTAAATAACTGAATGACAAATGCGTATAGCAGGCTGTGATTGTTATACGTAATATGTATATTTTAATGATAAAGGCAAATCAATCGCGAGGTTGAGACGCAAAGCCATGGGTCTTTTTAAAAAGATTGCCAGGTTGCCGAAATTACGCAACTGCACAAAAGACCCAATCGTGTTAAATCACGCTTGGGTTTTTTTATTGCGCAATTACAAACCTGGGGCATGGTGAATTAATGTAATCATCTTTCATTAACTTAAAATAGAAAGGAAGAAAAATGATTAATACACCTGGAACTACCCCCTTGTTCAAAATAGTATCGAACTACCCGAAAGTTGTAAAGTTTAGAGACAATATTGAGAAAAAGAAGAGATTCAAAAAGCATATAATACTGGCCGGCGGCTCAATAACGGTTCGCGACGCATGTGTTGATTTTGTTAGCGGGCATTCCTTTAATAACGTTGTAAAGATTCCGTGCCTTGATAAAGACATTTCCGAGATTAAGAGTGAAATATATGAATATAAAAACGGCGCGTTATATAGCGGCGAACAACAAGGAGAGAGTACTGATTTTTTTAATACGCTTTGTGTTTTATACGATGTCTCCGAATTCGCTCTATATGACGCCGCCGGTTTTAAAAATGGACTAATGAAAAACATTGTTAAAAACAATCTTTTTGTCGCCACGGTCAAGGATGTAAACGCGGCAAAGGAGTTCTCGGAAGTGTGCCCTGAACTGTTTGAGTTTGTGGACATCTCATCTTCCAATAAGAGAAGCAAAAAATGTTATAAAGTTTATCCTCCAGGAAATAGCGTAGACACAATATTGTCAAAATATGTAAAAAAATACCCAGACAAAACACGGTCTTTTATTGTGGATTCTGCAATGCCGGAGATTGAAGATGCTTTTAAAGGTAAAAACATGCACAAGTTTGCTTCGTTAGAAACAAGAATTACCGGTATACGAAAAAAAAGCAATAACTCAAGGCTTGTAAGAACAAAGAGATCATACGGCAAGATCAATAGAAGGGGATAAAATGTAAAAAGCATTTAGGGGTAAGCAATTGGCGGAAAAGCAAAAAGAAAGGTTTTACAGGATAAGGGCAAGAGCCGGCGAAGTATTTCAAACCTAAACTGAGCGATTCTGTAACACGATTTGTCATTTCGACCATCGGGAGAAATCTTTAAACCCGTAAGTGTTATAAGATTTCTCTCTCCGTTCGAAACGACACGGTTGTAATTGCTTTTCACTTATTGGGTGAATGTTTAATTCTTCGTAATTACCATTATTTAAAGAAGTTAGAGCTCTATATCATCCAAGAATCGCAAAATTTAAGTCAAAATAACTTATTTAGCCTCCGTCATCTGTTTTTAAAATCTTATTTACGAACCTTCCATACAGAGTCAACAAAGTAATGTTTGGAGTCAAAGAGGTGGTTGACTACTTCGTAGCCTGTGTCCTTTGCGATCATTTCAATCTCGTATTGGGTATATTTGTATGAATATTCCGTATGTATGCCTTCCCATGGTTTAAAGTGAAACTCTTTATCCAGAGCGCCGACTTTAACCGTCTGTTTCACCTTGCTTATAAGATAGCTCTCCATCGCCCCTAATTGCACATTATATATGCCCTGATGATGGAAGGTTTCGCGGTTAAAATTAGCGTCAAGCGTTTCGTTTAACCGAGTTAGAAGATTAAGATTGAATTCGCTTGTCACTCCTTTTGAATCATTATACGCGGCATGTAGGATATTGAGATCTTTCTTAAGATCAAAACCTATCAAGACATAGTCGCCCGGATTTAAACTATACCAGAGATGACGCAGAAATTTCTCGGCCTCGGCATGGTTAAAGTTGCCGATGCTTGAGCCTATAAAAAGCACAAAATTTTGCCTGTCGGTTTGTTGAGAGCAAGCGTTAATGCCGTCAAAATAGTCGCCGACTAAACCTTCCACAGCTAAATCATGTCCATCAAGATTATCTTTTAATCTTTCAAAAAGCGATTCCATAGCCTTAGCTGATATATCAATAGGAATATATTTAAAATCCTGGCCCTGTTTTATAAACTCTTCAAGCAAGGTCAATGTTTTTCTGCCGTCGCCGGCGCCTAATTCTATGAGGTTAAAAGGGCGGTCGTTAAAAATATTGGAAATCGACTCTTTCTGGTTCCTTAAAATTTCAAATTCGCAATTTGTTAAATAATATTCGCTCAGCTCAGTTATTTGTTGAAAAATTCCGCTGCCAACATGATCGTAAAAATAAGCGGAATTTAATTTTTTAGGTTTTCCTGAAAGCCCTTCTAAAACTGAAAGGGCTAAATCATGAACATCGGCGGTTACAATATTTGCCGGAGCTAAATTTGTGTAATTATATGTCATTTGATTTGTATGCTCTGCAAATGCGCAGAGTTTATATTTTTACTAAAAAAAATTATGGCGGGAACGTGTGGGAGTCGAACCCACCTGCCGCGTTTTTGGACGCGGCAAATCGGATTTGAAATCCGTCAGGTCCACCGGAACCCATCCATTCCCATAAAAAACAAGAAGTTATCTTATAGTAACTTTGCCTGCGGAATCGCACTCCATTTTTATATCAAATTTCTCGTCAAACTTAAATTCATCATCAAAAACCGTTTTAAAATCATAAATGCCTTTAAAATCTTCTCGTGAATCGGTTTCCGTTTTGCCCATAAGGCCGTTTTCAACAAGATTAAAGACTATCTCGCCAAAATCAAAGTCATTGTTAACACCCCAATATTTAAATAATGTATAAGCCATATAGCCGTATTGATCAAGAGCGTAATTTTTTATGCCTTCTAAAAGTTGTCTGCCGTCAATATGCCGGTCTTCTTCCTTGGGGCTGCTTGAATCCTTGCCAAGCGATTTTGCCGTATAACTTAACGCTTCAAAAACAAATTGATAAGCGTACATTGAATAGCGGCTATCTTTCTTTAAAACTTCTTTAAGTTTCTCATACACGTTTTCTATGTCTGCCAATTTTTCTCCCTTCAAATTTTTAAAAGAATAAATCCTGACATAATCTATAAACAAAACAACAAACCAAAATTTACCGGAAAATTCATCTAAATGTTATAACGTCTAATCCTCTATCCTTGGAAAAAGGGGTTTTTCCTTTTTAAATTTAGTTCCGGCTTTAAGGATGCCCCACTTTGTGTTTGAACGCGCTTCGACATCATCATCTGAAAAGCCTAACTGCCGAAACATTTTTTCGCTTGATTCAGGCATAACAGGCGTCGTAAATATTGCTATAATTCTTAATGATTCAGCAAGGTTATACATGATCGCGGCCAGTTCGCCCCGGCGATCAGGATCTTTAGCCAACTTCCAGGGTTTTGAGTCTTCAACGTATTTATTAGCCATTCTTATATATTCCCAAGCCGCTTCCAACGCAAGGCTAAACTGGCAATTGTTCATATGTTCGTCCATGCGGGCGTTAATTAATGGGGCATTTTCAGCCAATAGATTTTCGTTGCCCGAACCTTCGTCACTTTCAGGGACAATGCCTTCAAAATATTTCTCCGTCATAGAGAGGGTTCTATACAAAAGGTTGCCGAGATCGTTGCCCAGTTCATTATTCGTCCTGTTTTTTAGAGCGGTATATGAGAAGTTGCCGTCAAGGCCAAAAGGAACTTCGCGAAGCAAGAAATACCTGAATTGGTCAACGCCATATTCATCTGTAATCGCGATGGGATCAATAGCGTTGCCAAGAGATTTTGACATTTTTTTGCCTTCAATAGTCCACCAGCCGTGCGAATAGACCTGAAGAGGCAACTCTATATCCAACGCCTTCAACAATGTGGGCCAAATAACGCCGTGAAACCATAAAATCTCTTTGCCGATAAAATGTATGTTTGCGGGCCAGAATGTTTGGAACCTTCCTTCTTCGTCATAACCGAGCGCAGTAATATAATTAAATAGCGCATCTACCCAGACATAGATTGTGTGTTTATCATTCATAGGCACCGTGGCGCCCCACTGCACTGCTGCTCTGCTCACGCTTATATCTTCAAGGCCTGACTTTATCCTGTTTAGCAATTCGTTGCGCCTCGACTCCGGCTGAACAAATTTAGGATTTTTCTCAAAATATTCCAGCATAAAATCCTGATATTTTGATAGCCTGAAAAAATAGCTCTCCTCTTTTAGTCTTTCAGGAGGCCTGGAGCATTCAGGGCAGTTTGCCTCAATTAATTGAGATTCAGTCCAGAAACTTTCGCAAGGCGTGCAATACCAACCTTCATACTCGCCTAAATATATATCGCCTTTGTCGTATAGAGCTTTAAAGAGTTTATTGAGCTGGCGTAAGTGTCTATCTTCCGTTGTTCTTATGAAATCGTCATTTGTAATGCCTAATCTATCCCAAACATGCTTAAATCGCTCGACAACTTCGTCGGTAAGATCGTTTGGTGAAATATTTTTAGCTTCGGCGGCTTTTTGAATTTTCTGTCCGTGCTCATCAGTGCCGGTAAGAAAAAAAGCGTTATACCCTTTAAGCCTCTTGTATCTCGCAAGGACGTCGGCCGCTATGGTGGTATACGCATGCCCAATATGCGGATAGTCATTTACATAGTAGATGGGAGTCGTTATATAAAAAGGGGGTTTATTTGAAGTCTGTTCGTTTTGAGTTTCGCTATTCATATGTAATATTAGATCAAATTATTTCTTGCATGTAGATTGACAATTTTTCTTTTTGCTTAACTTTACGGGCTGTTTAGCGTTTTTTTGCCCTATAATATCTTTGGCTGAAATGGTTAGCTTATTCCCTTCCTTAGTTTCGATTAGGACATTTTGGGAAAGTATTTCATAGTCAAGCACTTCGCCTTCGCACTTCTCTGTTTTTACAAGAGCCCCTTTTTTCGGCAAATTATTTTTTAACTCTTCATAAACAGCGTCTTCGTAACGCAAACAACACATCAACTTTCCGCAACGGCCTGAAATTTTGGCGGGGTCCATAGTGGCTTTTTGCCTCTTTGCCATCTTCATCGCAACGGGATCAAGATTTTTCAAAAACGACCTGCAACACAACTCTCTGCCGCAATGTTGATAAAAAGCAAGCATTCTGGCTTCGTCGCGGACGCCGATCTGTTTCATCTCTATTCTTGCGTGGAACTCTCTGGCAAGGTCTTTTACCAGTTCCCTGAAATCAATCCTTTTTTCCGCAATGTAATATATTATTATCTTCTTTTCATCAAAAAGATGCTCAATGCCGATTAATTTCATGGGAACTTTAAGTTCCTGTATCTTTTTTTGGCAATACTTGCGCTCGCCCGGCACAGTCTCCTCTTCTATAACCGCATGTTTCTTTTTATCATTATCGTCAGCCAGGCGCACAATTTCATCAGGGGCATCTTCCTTAAACTCCTTTGTTGTTTCTCCAAGAACCTGGACAATCTCGCCAAACTCAATGCCCCTGTTTGATCGAATAACAACAACATCGCCTTGTTTAAGCCCCTCTATTTTTGTGTGAAATTCGCCAAGCGCGGTCAGGATGCCGTAACGCACCATTGCTAAATATTGCATATAAATAGTAAAAATTCAGACTTTAACAAAAATGCGGATGTTAAAATCCAAATAGAAACCTTTCATTTCATTTTTTTATTACAAAAAAAGTAAGAGCCATTACCTGAAAAATAAGGGCAAGCATTAAAGCCGTCTGCGTAATCTCTTTTCTGCTTAAGCAGGCAAACACAAGCAAACCAAAAACAAGACATTGAACAACCACGCCAAAAATATTTAACCACGAGCTTTTCTCGTATGTAACGGCCCGGTTTATATTTTTAACAACATTCAACATCGCCTGCAAGATAAAAACGCTCTCTTCCGAACCTCCGCCACTTCGTCTTGCGTTCATATTTCCCGCGCTAATCGCATTATTTCCCATGCCTCCCATATTTCCCACATTTTGAACGCAGTTTGGGCATAATGTCTTTGAGTCATTTTGCAACGCCATGCCGGATTTAATATCTTTGACAGAGACGGAGCGTTTACAACTGCTACAAATTTGTATGCCAGGCATTTTCTTTCTCCGCTTTATTTGAGATTGTATATGTTAAGTTTTCTGTACAATGTTCTCTCGCCGATGCCGAGTAGTTTTGCCGTCTCTTCCCTTTTACCGCCGGTGGAGGCCAAGGTTGATTTTATTAACTGTTTCTCCGTCTCGGCAAGTGACATGCCCGCAAACACATTGGAATCAGGCGGCGTAAAACTATCATCGCTATATATATGGTCCGGTATATCTTCGTTGTTAAGCGAACCAGACCTGTTTACAACAACCATGCTTTCAATACAGTTGCGAAGCTCCCTGACGTTGCCGGGCCAGGGATATCTATACAAAATCTTGCGCGTGTCAACGCTGATCTCTTTAATTTTACGTCCATGAGATTTTGAAAACTCATTAATAAACGCGTCAATCAAAAGTGGTATATCTTCCTTGCGCTCTTTTAACGACGGCAGTTTTATTGATACAACGTTAATTCTGTAATAGAGGTCTTCCCTAAATTCGCCCTTTTTAACAAGCTCCTCCAGATTTTTATTTGTTGCCGCAATTATTCTAACGTCAATATCTATCGTAGTGTTGCTGCCAAGCCTTGTCACCTTGCCGTTTTCAATTACACGCAAAAGTTTAGCCTGTGTAGAGAGGCACATATCGCCAAGCTCATCTAGAAACAGCGAGCCGTTGTTGGCGTATTCAAATTTGCCCTTTCTGGATGATAGCGCGCCTGTAAATGCCCCTTTTTCATGGCCGAACAATTCGCTTTCAATTAAACTTTGAGAAATTGCTGAAGTATGCAAAACAACAAAAGGCAAATCTTTCCTTGAGCTGTTGTGATGTATTGAGTGAGCTATCAGCTCCTTTCCTACTCCGCTTTCTCCTGTAATTAGAACAGTGGCTGAAGTGTTTGACACCTGTTTAACCGTGTCAAAGACGCGAATCATCTTTGAGCTATTTCCTATGATCCCGGAAAAACCAAACCGTTCATCCAACTGCTCCTGAAGCTCTATATTTTTTCTGGCAAGACGTTGTTTCTCAACTATTTTATCAACCACGCTTCTTAGCTGGCTGACGTTTAGCGGTTTTAACAAAAATGTCGCCGCGCCTTTTTGCATAGCGTCAACAGCCGTTTCAACCGTGCCGTAACCGGTTATTAGTATAACCTCAACATCGGGCAATGCCTGTTTTGACCTCTTCATAATTTCAAGGCCGTCTATCTCCTTCATTATAAGGTCGGTTACTACTATATCTATATTTCCCTGCTTTATAACACTTAAACACTCATTGGCGGTTGTCGTAACATAGCAAACATGGCCCATGCGCTCAATAGCTTCGGCTATAGCTTCGGCGTGCGTTTTATCGTCGTCTACAACTAATATATTTGATTTATATTGCGTTTCAGCCAGTTCTTTCTGTTCCGAATTTTCAGCAATCATTTCAAAAACCTGGTTTTCAATGTAAAAATCTATTTTAAAAACAAGCCTAAATTTTTAATTATCAGCGCCTGCATTGACGGGGATTTCAATCGTAAAACAGCTGCCCTCGTTAACTTTTGACGTCACACTAATAGCGCCTCCATGATCTTCTATAATGCGTTTTGCCGTGGCTAATCCCAACCCGGAACCTGAGCTTTTAGTTGAATAGTAAATATCGTAAATCTTGTCAATATTTTCAGGTTTAATGCCTTTGCCGTTGTCTAAAATATCAAATACAATTTTTCCGGTTTTATATGAAATTTTGATTGTTAATTCGCCGCCGTCAGGCATTGCCTGCTCCGCGTTGATAACGATGTTGAGCAGGGCCTGTTTGAAAAGATTGCGGTCAATGAGGGCTTTAGGAATGTCTGCATTGCTCTCTTTTTTAATAACCACTGAATTTTGCCTGGCTTCCGGAGCCATAAAGACGACAATTTCATTTACAATTTCATCCGGGCTTTCCAACCGCAATTGCGGCTCTTTTCTTTTAGCGAATCTTAAGAAATCATTAAGTATATCTTCAAGCCGTATAGACTCCCGTTGGATAATATCAATCTTTTTATGCAGTTTTTCATTTTCCGGAGTCTGTTTAATATCCTCTTTTAAAAGTTGAAGATTTAGATTCATTGAGCTTAAAGGATTTTTTATCTCATGGGCCAACCCGCCGGCAAGAGCGCCTATGAACGCTAATCTGTTAAACATAGCGATATCTTTTCCCACTTTTTAAACCTAATATGCCCGATATATTATTAATTTGCTCTATTAACCACAAAGGCACAAATGGCTCCGTTGGTTTTTGAAACCTCATGGAGTTCTTTGTGCCTTTTAAATTCAACTTTCTTGTTACTCAGGCGCAACAGCCGCTTTCGCGCTAAGCCTTATCCTCTTTTGGTCATCAATGCCGATAACCTTTACCTGGATTGCCTGGTTAACTTTAACAATATCTTCAACTTTATCCACGTAATCGTTGGATAACTCTGAAATATGCACAAGACCTTCCTGGCCGGGCAACACTTCCACAAAGACTCCAAAATCTTTTATAGATGTTGCTCTTCCATCATAGATCTTTCCAATCTGGACCTCTTCAGTCATTTTCTGAACCAGATCCCTGGCCTTGTCGGCTCCGTCTGCGTTAGTTGATGAAACTGTGACGGTTCCGTCGTCGTCAATTTCAATGCGCGCTCCGGTTTCCTCCTGCAATTTTTTAATTGTTTTGCCGCCCGGCCCGATCAACATTCCTATTTTGCTAGGATTAATCTTTACCTGACACAGCCTTGGCGCGTACCTTGATATATCGGTTCGCGGTTTTTCAATAGTGCTTATCATCTCGCGAAGAATATGCATCCTGCCTTCTTTGGCCTGTTCAAGGGCTTTTGTCATAGTGTCCTTGTCAATGCCGTCAATCTTTATGTCCATCTGCAAAGCGGTAATTCCGTTTTGTGAGCCGGCGACTTTAAAGTCCATATCTCCAAAATGATCCTCGGTGCCTGTAATGTCTGACAAAATGCGAAGTTTGTCATCGCCCTTTATCAAGCCCATGGCTATACCGGCAACCGGGTTAGCGATTGAAACTCCGGCGTCCATCAAACAAAGAGTGCCTCCGCAAACAGAAGCCATTGAAGATGAACCGTTTGACTCTAAAATTTCAGACACGATTCGAATCGTGTAAGGGAATTTACCCGCAGCGGGCAATACTGCCAGCAACGACCGTTCCGCAAGATTTCCATGTCCTATTTCTCTACGGCCCGGGCCGCGAAGCGGTTTTGTCTCGCCAACTGAAAAAGGAGGGAAATTGTAATCAAGCATAAACTTCTTGGTGTGTTCATCAACCAAACCTTCAACTCTCTGCTCGTCCATTGACGTGCCGAGCGTAGCCACAACCAGAGCCTGTGTCTCGCCTCTTGTAAAAACAGCCGAACCATGAGTGCGCGGCAAAACTCCAACTTCAGAAGTTATAGGCCTAACATCCGCCAAACCTCTGCCGTCAAGCCTTTTGCTATCATCTAATATCAATGTTCTGGCAGCCTCAGTTTCAAGTTTGTCATACATCTCTTTTATTTCGCTTACCTTATATTTAGGCTCGTCAACGCCTTCGCCGCAATAGGCGGCAACCATCTCTCTCTTTATAATTTTTAACGCGGCGCTTCGCTTCATCTTGCCAAGTGTCTGGTTCTTCTCATTAATCTCCGCGTAATATTTTGATTTTAGTTCTTCATATAATGTTTTGTTCTCTTCAATTTCAGGAACAACTATCTTCTCCTTGCCGCATTGATCTATCAATTCCTTTTGAAGACTACAAATCTCTTTTATTGCTTCGAGTCCAAACAATATAGCGTCAATAACATCATTCTCACTAATTTCCTTTGCCCCGGCTTCAACCATCAGGACGGAATCTTCCGATCCGGAAACAATAAGCTCCAAATCACTCTCTTCCAATTCCGCGTAAGTCGGATTAATAATAAACTCGTTGTTTACCCTGCCGACTCTTACCGCCCCAACAACCTTAGACATTGGTATGTCTGAAATTGACACTGCCGCGGATGCTCCAACCATGGCAAGGACATCCGGATCGGAATCCTTGTCTGCCGAGAGAACCTGCGCCATAATTTGAACTTCATTTAAATAATTTTTTGGAAATAACGGCCTCAACGGTCTGTCAATAAGCCGCATTGTTAATATCTCTTTTGTTGTGGGCCTGCCTTCTCTTTTGAAAAAACCGCCTGGAAATTTGCCGGCCGCGTATGTCTTTTCCCTGTAATCAACGCTCATTGGGAAGAAATCTATGCCTTCCCTCGCTTCGCTGCTGGCCACGACCGTCACCAATACCACAGTGTCGCCTGAACTAACCAGAACCGAGCCGTTTGCCTGTTTTGCCAAATGGCCAGTCTCAATAGTTAACTGATTCTTGCCTATAGTTCTTTCTGCTTTATATACCAAATTTACTCTCCCTCTCTTCTTTTCTTTACCCGCCTCTTATTTTTAGCTTCGAAATTAATTTTTTATGTCTATCTCCATCATTCCTGTTCAAGTACTTTAACAGCGAACTTCGCTGTCCCACAAGTTTAATTAAACCCCTGCGTGAACTATGATCCTTCTTATGCATTTTTAAATGCTCGGTTAAATTCCTGATCTTCTCAGTAATTATACCTACTTGAACTTCAGGCGAACCCGTATCTGTATCGTGTGTTTTTAATTCGCCTATTGTCCTCTGTTTTACCTCCTTGTCTAACCTCAACCAACACCTCTCTTTTTGTTAAAAAATTAAAAAATAATAAGTTGCGCTCAATCAAAATCAAAGCGCAACACTTCTAAATAGAATTTGCTTTAAAAAAAACAACGCTTCTTTGTAAATATTTAGGTTTGAATATGTTAATAGAAATGACAACCGGGCTTTCCAGCTATACATGCGGTTGTTCTGAAAGCTAACGCTTTGCATAATAATCCGAATGGTGTAATATGGAAGTGATCTACCTGTTTACCAAATGGCTGCGACCAGCCAAATCTTCAATTCTATAATAAAAAAAAAGCTATATTTACAAGAAATAATCGTAAAATTACAGCAAAAGTTTTTTAGTATAACACAACTATTACTGCATTTCCAACAAAAAAAGGCCATTTTTAGCCTCTTTTATATTTTTTTAAGTCTTAAGGCGCAAATAAGTTAGAACCCGCAACCCGCGATATACATAAGAATAATCACATGGTATTGCAAACCTAATTTTGGTTATTATTTTACCATAATTTTTATCTTGGAGTATCTTAAAAAGTGTTAAAAGAGTCCATTTTTAAAGAAAAAATTGATAAAGCGCGCAAACTTCTTAAAAACTGCTCAATTTGCCCAAGAAATTGCGGAGTTAACCGTTTAAAAGGCGAAACAGGCTTTTGCGGCATTGGAAACAAGGCTGTTGTTTCATCATTCGGCCCCCATTTTGGCGAAGAACCGCCCCTTGTGGGATTGCGTGGTTCAGGCACAATATTTATGGCCGGCTGCAACCTTAAATGCGTGTTTTGCCAAAATCATGATATTAGCCATGTGACGGAAAATGATCGACTGAACACTATAGAGCCGGTAGATCTTGCCGGAATTATGGTGCAAATCCAAAATAAGGGCTGCCACAATATAAATTTTGTCACCCCCACCCATGTTTCGCCTCAAATTATTGAGTCTATTTATCTTGCGCGGAAAATGGGTTTAGATATCCCTATTATATATAATTGCGGCGGATATGAATCGCTAGAGACATTAAAACTGCTCGAAGGCTTTGTCGATATCTACATGCCCGACGTTAAATACAGCGGAAAATATTGGCCCAAAAAACTCTCTTTTGCCGAAGATTATTACGATATTATGAAAATAGCCGTTAAAGAGATGCACAGGCAAACAGGCGATTTACAAATTATAAACTGCCTTGCAACACACGGACTGCTTGCTCGCCACCTCGTTATGCCTGAAAATGTTTGCGGAAGCAAAGAGATAATAGATTTTCTGGCAAATGATATATCGCAAGACACATATGTTAACGTAATGGAACAATACAGGCCTGTTTTTAATGCCTCACAATTTAAAGAGATTTCACGCCGAATAACTTCAGATGAATTTTATGATGTTTATAATTACGCAAGGGAAAAAGGATTGCGACTGGCGGAATAAAAAAAAGCAAAAGCATAGAACACGGATGACGCAGATGACGCGGATTTGCGCGGATAAAAGCTATAACATTTTAAACCGGCTAACAAAATAACAGGAAAAACAAAAGCGGTTAACTTTCCCTCTAAAAAGCTGAAGTTTATACACATTTTTTGATTTAAAGCCCGAAGGGCTGATTTATTATAGCCCAGGGCAACGCCCTGGGTATGGAATGTATAAGAATTTTAGCTCTGTAAGGGCTATTTAATGAATCATGTAACGAAGTCTCTTGCCGGCGTAATCTACAATACTGTTTCAGCATTAAATGAAAGGATGTTTATAAACCTCCCCTCTAAAAAGAGGGGAACGAGGGGTCTGTAAATTCATTGAGAAAAGCAAAAGCTTGTCCAGATAAGGTAAAATCAAGAAAATTTGTTGTTATTCTCCATTTATTATTTCACTCACATCATAAATCTTATAATATCAATAACTTTCATTAATATTAATTAATACATGGCATATAATCGTACTTTAAAATTGCATGTATTTTTAAGACCGTGTTTTAATATTACATGCATTTTTTAAAATTATTATTGATTGAAAACCTGTTTTACTCTCAGTAAACTCTGTCATGAAAAAAATTTTGATAATTGGAAAAACTAAAAATCAGGCTCAATACAGATTGTGCTTTTATTATATCCCTCCCAAATAAAATTTTGTAATTATTTGCAATATTTGTTTCAATTGCCGCATAAATCCTTTTGTTCCATTAACTTTCATTGACATTAACTAATACACGGCATATAATTATACTTTAATTTTACATGTAATTTTAAGACTATGCTTTAAATATACATGTAAAATTAAGACTGTATTTTAAATTTACATATATATTTAAAGACGGTACTTGAATATTCCATGCATAATCGTAAGCAGCAATTAGAATTAAGCAACAGTGAGAGCTGTTTTTTATGGGGACCAAGGCAGACCGGCAAAAGCACGCTTTTGAAAGCGCTTTTTCCAAACGCCCAATATTTTGATCTGCTTCTATCAACTGATTATCAAAAACTTTTAAAACAACCCCAATTAATACGCGAGCAGTGTCTTGCCCATGGATTTACAGGTGAAAACCAGAAACAGCCTATTATTATTGATGAAGTGCAAAAAATACCGTCTCTTTTAGATGAAGCTCATTGGCTTATGGTAAACAAGGGCCTCAGATTTGTTTTTTGCGGATCAAGCGCGCGTAAATTGCGGCGCGGCCACGCTAATTTATTAGGCGGCAGAGCTGTTAGTTACGAGCTTTTTCCTCTGGTTTATCCTGAAATAGCCAATTTTTCTTTAACAAAAGCGTTAAATTCCGGTCTAATTCCGCGACATTATAATAGCCCCGCGCCTAATAAATTAATGCAGGCTTATGTGGGGACGTATCTGAAAGAAGAGATAGCAGCTGAAGCGTTAACAAGAAATGTGCCGGCGTTTAGCCGGTTTCTGGAAGTGGCTGCTTTGTCAAACGGCGAGCTAATTAATTGCGCCAATATTGCAAGAGAGTGTGGTGTATCAAACCCCACAGTAAAGGAATATTTTCAAATATTGGAAGACACATTGATCGGCAGATATTTACGCGCCTTTCAAAAACGAAAAAAACGCCGGCTTATTCAAAACCCAAAGTTTTATTTTTTTGATCTTGCGCCTGTTATATATTTAACAAAACGCGGAAATGTGCAACAGGGCTCGGAATTGTTTGGCCGCGCTTTTGAGCATTTTATATGGATGGAGATTCTGGCTCATTCAAGTTACTCGGATTTGGACTACCCAATTGCATTCTGGAGGACTTCATCAGGAATTGAAGTTGATTTTATTTTAGGCGATCATGAAACGGCAATTGAAGTTAAATCAACAACCCTGGCAAATGCCACCCATTTAAAAGGCCTTCGCAGTTTTAATGAAGAGTACTCAACACACAACAGCATTTTAGTTTCGCTGGATTCTCAACCCCGATTGACTGAAGACAATATCAAAATCATGCCATGGAACATCTTCCTGCAAAAACTGTGGGCGGGGGAGATTATGAAATGACATATTTTTATGCAAAATCAGCGCGGTTTCCTTCAGTTAAATGAATTTCCGTTTCGGGCATATGCCCTGTACTGCTTAATTGCATAGAGTATCACAAAAAATCGAAATACAATTTTGAAAATTTTGGAGTGATTATGTAAACTGGCTTAAATCCACAAGTTGTAAACAATGAGATTCCAGCCCTCTTTTTAGTTAAAATTGATTCTGCTAAGAAACCAATAACTTAAAAAAAGGAGGAAGCCCATGAATAATAGTTATGATACACAAAAGGAAAAATATTTACAACGCCTGGATGTAAAGACGTGCGAAAATATGTTGTACAAAATAGTTTTCGGAGGAACAAATTGTTCAAGATTTGAATCAGAACAAATAGTAGAAAAAGTCAAAGAAGTATTTCTATTAAATGAGCATAGCGACCTTGAAATGTTAAAGCCTGGCCGGATGAAGAAATTATTAATTTCATCAAAAGAATCTGCCGGTAAAAAGCTGAAAGAGTGCAGTTATACATACGCTTTAATAACATTTGATGGAGGCGAAGAAGATGTAGAAGTATATAAAAAAGACGTGATGGACGCATTGCGACGTCATAGGATATCTCGTGTATGTGATGAAGCGATGCAACAAAAAGGATTGTTTAAACAAGAAGACCTTGCGTTTCTTTTTTGTTGCGACGTCAGAACAATACGTAGAGATATAGCTTACTTTAAAAAAGATGGATTTAACATCCCGACCAGAGGGCAGCAGAAAGATATAGGGCCGACTATTTCGCATAGAGAACAAGCTATTCGACATTTTATGGATAGTAAGGAGCCCTTGGAGATAGCAAGGCAAATTAAGCATACACTTAAAGCCGTAGAAAGATATGTAAATATATTTTCAAGAGTGGTATTTTTATATACAAAAAAATTTAATCCACTACAAATATCTTTTACAGTGGGAATATCATATTCTTTAAGTATAACGTGCATTAATCTATATAAAGAATATAAAAACAAAGCAGAATACAAAGAAAGGTTAATAGAAGTAGAGAACCGAGTTCTACCTTTTTTCGAAGCCATAGATAGTTTAAAAAAAACTTTGCGCAACGAAAGGAGGACGAAATGAGCAAGCTAAGCCAAGAGGATAAATACTATTCAACAAAAGGAGTAGAGTCTTCAATAAAAAGTAAAACATTTGATACAGCATTAGAAGTCTTTTTTGCCCGAGAATTCCCCCCAGTTAGGAGGCAAGTTAGTACGACCTTTAATAGTAAACGAGATAAAGAAGTTAGTAAATGCCTATTACCCGCAAGCGGAACGAGTTAGAATGGGATAGACAATGTGGGTAGGAGTGGCCAAAGAAGAAAAACAATCATATGGTAAACGACTGGAAGATACCAAGTTAAAGCCAGTATTTTTGAATATATGTGATACGGAAGATTTGGAATCACTTTTTAACAAAAAGAAGATACGAGATATAAAGAAAGAGTTGGTGGCCCGGCTATAAAAGAAGCTTTTGCCCAAGGAGTTTGTTTAACAGCAGTAGATATAGCCGCATTGACAAAGATATCGACAGCAACAATATCAAAATATGCAAGAGAATATGAAAAAGAAAACGACTGTCTTTTACCCAGAAGAGGAACCATACATGATATAGGCAGAAGCATCACCCACAAAGCAGTTATTTGCAGAAAAGTTATTTTGGAAGGTAAGGCTATAGAAGAGACAGCAAAGGAGACAAACCATTCAAATGAAGCGGTTACACGATATATTATTAACTTTAAGAGGATTTATAAATATCTGGAAAAAGGACTTTCGGTGAATGATACGGCATTTGCAATTAAAGTGTCAAAGAATCTTGTTCTAGAATATGTAAATCTTATGGAGGATCTGAGAGAGCAAAACAAATCTTTTAATATTGAAGATATCCCTTTTTAGAGATGTCTTCTTAGTAGAGGGCAGGATGAGTACAGGACATATGCCCTGATTTTAGATAAATAGTATCTGATACTTGCATTCATAAATACTATGTGATATAACCTCTTAAATTGTTTCCTTTTTTGGTGCAGACATTAAGATTTTAGAGTCTTTTTAAGAAAGTACATTATAATCGTTTTACGTTTTAATTTTCTTACTGGCCCATTACAACATGTTGTGGTTTAAACCAATTAAACTCACTCCTATCATGCACCACTTTGTTATATTACAATTATTTATGGATGCTTTATTGCATCTAGCCAATCTATTCTAAAGAGGAAGTATTTACAATAAACGAAATGAAAATATTTACTAAAATATTAAATGGAAATTGTGCTAAAAAGTTAAAAGAACTAGAGAATGATTCCGTTGACCTTGTCTTCACATCACCACCATATGCAGATCAACGGAAAAATACATATGGAGGTATTAAACCTGATGAATATGTAGAATGGTTTTTGCCAATATCAAAAGAGATTCTAAGAGTTATCAAACCCACAGGGTCGTTTATCCTTAATATTAAAGAGAGAGTCGTTAATGGTGAAAGGCATCCATATGTTTTAGAACTTATTTTGGCTATGCGTAAACATGGTTGGCTTTGGACAGAAGAGTTTATTTGGCATAAAAAAAATAGCTATCCAGGGAAATGGCCAAATAGGTTTAGAGATTCATGGGAAAGACTATTACAGTTTAACAAAAACAGGAAGTTTAAAATGTATCAGGAAGCTGTTATGGTTCCTATGGGAGATTGGGCAAAAATAAGGTTAAAGAACTTGAGCAAAACAGACAAAATACGAGATGAATCTAAAGTTGGAAGTGGATTTGGTAAAAATATTTCTAATTGGACAAAAAGGGATATGGTGTATCCTACAAATGTAATACACACGGCTACAGAATGCAATAATAAAAATCATAGTGCGGCATTTCCTGAATCACTTCCTGAGTGGTTTATTAATCTTTTTACTAAAAAAGAAGATCTCGTTTTAGATCCATTTATGGGTTCAGGAACTACTATAAAGGTTGCACATCTTCTTAAAAGAAACTCCATTGGGATTGATATACAAGAAAAATATTGTACGTTAGTATCAACTATAATAGACCAAAAAGAAGATTTATTATTTAAAAAGAGTAAAAAAAATGAAACCAATAAAAAACCTAGAGGTTAAAAAATATGTAAAAAATAATATACATGTTTTTCATTCTAAACGTATTCAAAGTCTTGAAAAATTAAAGTTAAGCAAAATTCTTAAAAGAAAAAATCCATACCTTTTTAAAGCAAAAAATATTTTGACTGCACAAGATTTAGTGAAAACTCTTCTAGATGCGCATCTTTCTTCACAAGAAGAGACAATTTTTGGTGATTTTATGGAAGGACTTGCAATTTTTATAAATGGGCAAGTTTATGGTGGAAAAAAATCTTCAGCTGAAGGTATTGACCTTGAATTTGACAATGATAATAAAAGATACATAGTTGGTATCAAATCAGGACCAAATTGGGGGAACAGCAGCCAAATTAATAAAATGAAAGATTGTTTTAAAAAGGCTATACGAATATTAAGAACCAGTAATTCAAATCTCAATATAGTCGCTGTAAATGGATGTTGTTATGGTATTGACAATAAACCAGACAAAGGCGATTATTTCAAATTTTGCGGCCAAAAATTTTGGGAATTTATTTCAAATAATGACAATTTATATGTTGATATCATTGTTCCATTAGGTCATAAAGCAAAAGAAAATAACGAAGAATTTTTTAATCAATATTCACAAATCATAAATAAATTTACATTTGAATTTGGCAAAGATTATTGTTCTGAAGGGAAAATAGATTGGGAAGCTTTGGTTAAATTTAACTCTTCAGACATAGCTTTTAGTTAATAGCTATGAATAACAATTTTTTTACTTGCTTTTGCTAATGTAATAATTCATATATTGCAAACTGCACTCCAAAAACTGTGAATTTAACTACAACTCTGGTTACAAAACCTTAATTTGGAAGTAAGATGAATATTTTTTAGCTTTAAACGTTTGAAATAACTTCGCAATTGGTTTGAGGCAAACGGTTTTACAACAAGTTCAGGCTTTTGATTTTTTTGAAATTTTAATGTCGTTTCATAAATTTCATCCATATCGTTATTGCATTTAGCCTCAATTTGTAACCTGATTTCTCTAACTCTTTCAACAACAGCATTATTCCACATTTTAAACCTCTATTAATTCTGCCGGGGCACTTTCATAAATTTTTCAATATATATAGTATTTGTAGTCCAATTTGAAAAGAAATTGCTTAATTTAGCTAATATATAAAAAATTATTCCTGATAATTTATTTATTTCAATTTACCAATCTCTTCAGCCGAAAACTCTGTTACTTAAAATATTAGAGAGCTATTCATTCCTTTAGAAATCATTACATTTGCGTCTTCCGGCTTGCCTTCCAGTTTTCCATCATGTTTTCCTTTATGTAAGCCTTTTTCAATAGTCTCTTTTTTTCTCTTTCCAACGCGGTTATTAACATAATAGTATTGGTAAAATATGATAAACATTACTCGCCTTAAACGTCACAACGCAAAGACGCGCCTACACTACATTACTAAATTGGTTTTGCAAAACTTTTTGTTGTTGACGTTTCTAATCGTTTTAAACGTTCTGAAGCTTCATTTATTTCATGTTCATTAAAAACATAGATGCAATTTTGTTCAAGCAGCGTAGCTGTAACGCCTTTAGACAACTTCTTATTACCTGAAAAGCTTCCATCGTATATATAGCTTTTGCCGCAAGATGGGCTTCCATCCTTTAATATTGCTATTTTTACATCATTTTCCCGCGCAATAAATAACGCTTTTTGAGCGCCGTCTATAAAGTAGTTTGTAACATCTTTACCGTTAATATTTTTAACTTTTGCGGCGCCGTTAATAACATTATTTCCATCGCTATTTACAATTTCAGCGGGAGGCCTGGGAACCGGCAATCCGGCTTTAACTTCAGGGCAAAAAGATATAATACGCCCTTCATCAAGCCAACGCTTTAAAATTACGTTTTCATAAAAACGCTGTTTTCCGTCGAAACGCGTTCGTTCGCCAAGGAGGCAGGAACTAACTATAATTTTAGCATTATCCATGATGTTTATTTTAAGGTAGAAAGCGCAGCATTATGTAAACCTTACAGGGCAGAAATCTGACGACGGCGTTAACCTAAACTCTTTTCACCAAAAATTTCGGCTGTAAATACGGAGACTTCTACGTTTTTATCTTTCCAGGCGTTGGGGGACATGCCGGCTTTGCTTTGGCAGCATTTTGAGAGGAACTCTTCTTTTGTCCAACCGGTTTCTACGGCTACTTGCGGCAGGAAGCAGCCGGCGTTGAAGCCGTCTTTTATATAGATGCCATGTACGCCTAATTCCAGATCAAGTGGATTGTCAATTCGTTGCATTGGGGAGAGGACGGATATTTCTATATCAAGTTCATCAAGTTCCGCAGGGGTTATGCGGTCAAGGGCAAATCGGCTGTCTTGAGTGGCGGATGAGGCGGCGTTGTTTGATATTTGTTCGTGAAGCGGGATGTTTGATGTAAAGTTTCCCAAACAACCTCTTAATCTTCCCTTGTTTTTTAATGTTACAAACGTGCCCTGTTTGCCCTTAAGCTCGGGATTAGCGGAGTCGCTGATATATGCGGGTTGGTAGTTGACCGCTGCTTCAACGCTTTTGCGGGCTATTTTTAAGAGCTCTTTTTTTGATTCTGTTTTCATGATGGTTTTTTATTTTTTTTTATTAGCGAAAAATTTAAATCGCCCTTTCAGGGCTATAATTCGTATATATTCCATACCTAGGGCGTTGCCCTAGGCTTTAATAAATTACCCCTTTGGGGTTAAAAAAAATAAAGGCACACCAACATCTAACTTTGGCATAATTATTTTGCTCTAATAAACTAAAAATGAAAATTATTTTTCATGGTGTTCGGCTTCTTGTTTTTCGCTTTTAATAATAGCGTCGGCTATATGTTGCAAGACAACGTCGTAGTGGGAAAATTCCATTGTGTATGAGCCCTGCCCGCCGGTTATTGATTTTAGCTCTGATTCATAATTTGTAATTTCAGCCATTGGAACTGAAGCTTTTACAACCTGCATATCCCCAATTGCGTCCATGCCCTGAATACGGCCACGCCGACCGGAAAGGTTGCCTGATATTTCGCCCATAAATTCGCCGGGTATAACAACCTCTATATTTACAACAGGCTCTAATAAAACGGGGTTGGCGTTGGTAAAGGCCTCTTGCAAAGCTTTTACGCCGGCTATTTTAAACGCGGCTTCTGATGAATCCACTGCGTGAAAAGATCCGTAAAACAGGTCTACCTGAAAGTCAACCATAGGGTGGCCGCATAAAAATCCCTTGTTTAAAACTTCTTTCATTCCTTTTTCAACTGCCGGTATGTATTGGCTTGGTATGGAACCGCCGACTATTGAGTTTTTAAACACAAATCCGGCGCCTCTTTCAAGGGGTTCAATGCGTATTTGCACATCTCCATATTGCCCATGACCGCCGGATTGCTTTTTATGTTTATATTTTGCCTCGGCTTTGCCTGTTATAGTCTCTTTGTATGGAATCTTTGGAGGTTTTGTGTCGACTTCAATATCAAACCTATTCTTCATTCGTTCAATCATTATTTTTAAATGAAGAGAACTGGCTCCGGTGACAACCAGATCGTTAGTTTCAAGGTCGTGGGAAACAACAAATGCTTTGTCCTCGCTTGCCAGCTTTGTTAACGCCGCGCTTACTTTATGCTCAATGCCTTTGCCTTTTGGCATAAGCGCAAGCGACACCATGGGGGTGGGAAATTTAATTTCATCAAATTTGCCGTGGGTTTTATCAATGCACAGGGTGTCAGAGATCTCTACATCTTCGAGTTTAGGAACGGCTAATATATCGCCGGCCATAGCCGTTTCAATGAGCTTTTGTTCTTTGCCGAACATTTTGTAAAAATGGCTTACTTTCTCTCTCTTTTCGGTTCTGCTATTGCAAAGATGCTGTTCACCTTCATCTATCTTGCCGGAGAAAACTCTAAAATAACTGAGTTTGCCTACAAAAGGATCTATAACGGATTTGAATACCTGCGCGCTGAATGCGGAGTCTAAACTCGGATCAATTTTTATTTCCTCACCTGAATCAATATCTTTGAAACCGGTCTTTTCAAAAGTTTCAGGTGATGGAAAAAATTCGGCAATTGTATTTAATATCTCTTTTACTCCTTCGCCTTTGCGGCTTGAGCAGAAAAATATCGGTGTAAGGGATGCTTCTTTCATTGATTGGCGAAAACATACATGGAGTTTCTCGTCGTCGATTGTTTCTCCTTCAAGATACTTCTCCATTAAATCGTCATCTACCGCGACAACGGCCTCTATCACTTGCTCATTTATTTTAGTAATATCGCCAATTACATCGTCGGAAGTTTCAAGATGTAATACTTTTGCGACTCCTTTAAAATCAGAGCCACTGCCTTTCGGTAAATTTAACGGAACACACTCTTTGCCGAAAGTCTCATGAATAGACTCTAATAATTCTTCTACATTAATATTATCGCCGTCCATCTTTGTTACTACAATGGCTGTGCAGTTGCCGTTGTCTTTTGCCAGTTGCCATACTTTACGTGTGTTTATTTGTATGCCGTCAACTGCGGATATTTCAACAAGGGCTATGTCTACCGCTGCTAACGATGATATAACCTGGGATACGAAATCAGGATAACCGGGGGTGTCTATAATGTTTATCTCTTTGCCTTGCCAGTTGCAAAAAGCTATGGAGGAGTCTATTGAAATCTTTTTATCAATTTCATCAGCCTCGTAGTCAAATGTGGATGTGCCTTCATCAACGCTTCCCAACCGCTTTGTGGCCTTTGCGGCGAAAAGCATTGCGTCGCCAAGGGATGTTTTGCCGCTGGAACCATGCCCAATAAGCGCTATATTTCTAATATCTTTAACTTCGTAATTTGCCATTAATATCTCCTGTTTAAACGAGTTAATTGTAATTTAAATAGAAAGATTTTAACAAAACTGTTGTTAAAAAATATAATACCTGTTGCGCTATCCTTTCATATTGTTAATTTTTGCAAATTTTAATAGCATCTGATAAATCTATCATGTTGTCATAAAGGGACTTTCCTATAATAGCTCCGTAAACATCTATTTCCTTTAAATTTTCAATATCTTCTATAGACGTTACACCGCCTGAAGCTATAACCGGAGTGCCAACTTCTGCCTTAAATTCTTTCATTAGATCAAGATTTGGACCTTTAAGCATTCCATCTTTGCTTATGTCGGTTACAATCATTGCGCATGGTTTATGCTTTTGCATCTCTTTGGCGAATGTTATGCCTTTTACGCCCTCTGTTTCCAACCAGCCTTGGGTGGCAATAAAGCCGTTTTTAAGATCAATGGAAATTGCTATTTGTCCGGGGAACAATCCGCATAATTCTTCAACCCACTCGGGATTTTTTACCGCTTTTGTCCCAATTATTACCCGTTTAACTCCGGCGTTTACCAATTGTTGAACAGTGTTGTTTGTCCTTATTCCACCGCCGACCTGAACATTTACATCCGGAATGTTTTTAATAATATCTTCAATTATCTTTATATTTACAGGCAACCCTTCAGCGGCGCCGTCAAGATCTACTACATGCAAGTTTGTAGCGCCTTTGTCATTCCACTTTTTTGCTACTTCAACCGGATTATTAAAATAGATAGTCTCTTTATTATAGTCGCCTTGAACCAACCTTACACAGTTGCCGTTTTTTAAATCTATTGCGGGAAATATTTCCATTTAATTTATCTCAGATTTTTAATTTAATTTTGAAAAATTTTTTAATATTTGCAATCCGGCATCCTGGCTTTTTTCAGGATGAAACTGTGTCGCGTAAACATTATCCTTACAAACAACAGAAGGAAAATCTATTCCGTAATCAGTTTTGCCTATTACAACGTCGTTGTTATCAGGACTTACATAATAAGAATGAACAAAATACATATACGAGTTGTTTGATACATTTTCAAATAAAGGGGAAGCGGAGTCCTCAAAATTTACCACGTTCCATCCCATATGCGGTATTTTAAGTTTTTCGTTATCGCCTGATGTATTTAAATTGTTATTAAACCTTATAACATCGCCATTTATAATGCCTAAACCTTCATGCTCTCCATCCTCAAAACTTTTTGAGAATAGTAATTGTAATCCTAAACATATGCCTAAAAAGAGTTTGCCTTTTTCTATATTGTTTACAATACTTTGCAATAGATTCATCTTTTGCAACTCATCCATTGCGTCCTGAAAAGCGCCGACTCCGGGAAAAACAATCTTGCCGGCTGAATCAAGCTCTTTTGGATCGGAAGTAACAATTGCGCTTACTCCTATTTTTTCAAAAGCTTTTTGAACGCTTCGGAGATTGCCCATGCCGTAGTCTATTATTGCTATTGTGTTAGACATAATTTTATTATTTTTATATTTTAAAAAAATTTTGTAATTATTATCCTTTATTTAGCGCGCTTATACATACCCATAAACCCACTCTTATTAGAGTGGGACTTTTAATTTTTTAATTTGCTTTAATTTAGCGAAGTAATTACAACCTCAACGCGTCTGTTGTTTCCTCTGCCTGTCTTTGAGCTGTTGCTTGCAATTGGTTCGTGTTCCGCAAAGCCGGCTATATAAATATTTGAAGGATTAACACCGCACTCTTCTATAAAATAGTAAAGCACTGATATTGCCCTGGCTGCTGAAAGTTCCCAATTTGTTTTATATATATTCTTTTTGCGCCTGATCGGCTGATTATCACTGTGTCCTTCAATCCTTACTCTATTATTATAAAATTGTTGATTTAGCATTCGGCTTATCTTTTTAAGCTTTGATTTAGCCTCCTTTTTAAGCGTGGCTTTGCCGGCGCTAAAATAAGCTGATGAAGGCAGCATTAGCGAGACGTCTCCATCTCCTTTAACTCTTACAGATATGCCTGTGCCGGCAAGATTTTCTTCAGCTACGCTTCTAATATTATTTGTTTCAGCCTCCTTCTGCCTTATTATTTCAACCTCGCTTAGAAGGGAACTGTTTTCATTTTCAAGCTCTATAATGCGTTGTTCGTATTGAGGATCTACCTCAACACTCTTTTTACGCCTAAATCCTTTAAAACATCCCGCCATAACTACACAACAAAGAATGGGCGCAATTATATAGGTAAAATTTCTAAAAAAGTTATTTAGCTTCATAAACGTCTCCTTTTAAAAAATAAGGAATAATGGTTCGCTCAAAAATAAAATTTTACAATAATAACAATTTAAAATAGATAATATAAGTGTCTATTATTCTTAAAAAATAGTTTCTTAAAAACAGCGCTAATATAACTGCTATTGATAAAAATGGGCCATACGGTATTGGAACGCTGTGCGCTTTTTTTCTAATTACCACTGGTATAGCCATTAAAAGTCCAAAAAACGGAGCTGTAAAATATACAACTACACCTAACTTCCACCCTATAACTCCGCCAACCATGCACATAAGGTAGGTGTCGCCGCGGCCCATAACTTCTTTTTTAAATATATATCTGCCAAATATTTCAGTGACAAATATCAGGCCACCAGACACTGAAATGCCAAGCAAGCACATTTTCAATGAATATAAACGGGAAACAGGCCTTAAAACAAAAATATCTCTTAATACTTTAGCGCAATATGTCTCGGGAATTATAACGCTTATTAATAATATAATAATTATTCCGCCAAATGTAATATTGAGCGGTATAATTTGATGTTTAAAATCTATAAATGTAATTACAATTAACGCGTAACTTAGTAATATGTAAACTATAGCTGTTTCAAATGAGCCGGTTCCGTTTAAGAAAAACGAGTAAAATAACCCTCCGCTAAGCAATCCCGATATTAATTCAACTATAAAATAGACAATTGATATTTTGACTTTGCAGTTTCTGCATTTGCCTCCAAGTATTAAATAGCTTAATAGAGGCACATTATCATACCAGGATATTTTCTTTCCGCATTTTAGACATGACGAACCCGGGTACACAATTGACATATCCTCAGGTATGCGGTAAATGCACACATTTAAAAAACTGCCTACAACAGCTCCAAATAAAACAGCCCATATTATTATAATTATTAAGCTCAATTACTCTATTTATCATTAAAAATTGATTCTAGCTTATAAAAAAAATCATAAATATCTATTATATAATGCTTTAAAACTCATAAAAATTCATGAATATGGTTTACAGCAATCATTTATTAATAAATTTTTATATAACTTACTTTTTTGTAAAACAACTTAAATTTAATGGTTTAAACAATAATATATTCCATTAATTTAAAGAGCAACAATAACATTGGTTAAATTAATCAGCAATGGTAGCAAAATGAAGAATAATTTTCAAGGAATAAGGAATATAAAATTGAATAGTTTTTATATAAAAAAAAATAGTTTTTTTTGTTTTTTTTGCCGGATTTTAGCTAAAAAACGCATTTAAATTTTTAATAAGTTTTTTTTAATTGACAATCTTTAACAGCAATGATATCATCCATCCACACTAACTTTCAGCGCATAAATCCTCATGTTTATCAAAAGTCATAAGTTATTATCTCACAACATATTACGTTATAATATATTATGATTTTCTCGTAACTATCTATGAATACAAAACATAAGTTAATTTGGAACAAAGTACTTGATCTAATAAACGAAAATATAACATCTGATCAATACCAAACATGGTTCTCAAAATTAAAAGTCAATTCCTTTACAAAAAGATACGTAAGAATAGTAGTTCCAAATCTTTTCGTTAAGGAATGTCTTACAAATAACTATCTAAAACTCATCAATTCATCTATTAAAAAAGTATGCGAAATAGAGCCTGAAATTGTATTTTTATGCAATAGCGAAACAGTAGCAAAAAACAAAAAAAAGTTAAAACCTCGCAAAAGAGATATATTTAACGATCATATATCAACTTTAAATAGAAATTTCACATTTGATAACTTTGTGGTTGGCAATTGTAATATGTTAGCCAACGCTGCGGCGCAGTCAATTATAGAATCGCCCGGATATATGTACAACCCACTCTATATCCACGGTCCCACCGGAATGGGCAAAACACACCTTTTGCAATCAATATACATTTCATATTTATTGCGCACTAATAATGAAAACGCAATGTATATTACATGCCAGGATTTAATTAATGAAATGATTTCATCAGTAAAAAATGGAAATATTGATGAATTTAGAAAAATATTTAGAGAAGTTGACATTTTATTAATAGATGATATCCAGTTTCTCGCCGACTCTGAAAAAACAAAAGATGAATTTTTTCACGCTTTTAATTCATTGTTTAATTCGCATAAGCAAATTGTAATATCCAGCGATAGGCTTCCTGAAGAGATACCAAATATAGAAGAGAGGTTAATATCCAGATTTAATTGGGGGCTAAAGTGCAAACTTGAACCGCCTGATATGGAAACAAGCTCTGCTATTCTTGACAAAAAATCAAGTTCACTTGGCGTAAAACTACCTCTTGATGTAAGACAATTTATAGCTGAAAATATTACTTCAAATATACGTGAAATAGAGGGAACAATCCTTAAAATAAAAGAGAGCGCTTCGGTTAGCAAACAGCAAATTACTTTAGATCTTGTAAAAAGCGTTCTTTACGAATACATTAATGATAAAAAGAATATAAGCGTTGAAACTATTTTAAAAGTAATTTCCAGCGAATTTGACTTAAACGTTACCAGGCTTTTATCAAAAAACAGGACAAAATCAGTAACATTGCCCAGGCAAATTGCTATGTATTTGACTAGAAAGATGACGGATCTTTCATATAATGAGATAGGGTACTACTTTGGAGGCCGCGATCACACAACTGTTATGCACGCGTATGAAAAGATAAGAAAATCAAAAGATGAGGACAAGGGCAGAAAATCTTTATTAACAAAAATAGAAACTGAATTACGAAGATGTTAATAAAACAGATCTTGTTTTTCGCTTATTTAACATGTCAATAACTTGTTGATAACTTATATAAATATATTAATATAATGTAAATAAAATATTAGAAATTGTTTATAATTTAGTTTAATAAAAATTTATTATCATATTATAAACAAATATTTATACAGCTATTTGTATTTTATTTACATTGTTTTTATATCATTAACCTTTGCAATTATTGAAGTTGCATTAGTTATCAACATTATCAACACCTATAATAAGAAGTAATATTTTAATTTAAAATATAATATAATATATATATAAGTCCCCAAGGGGCATAATTCTCACTAGAGCAGATAAGCTGCTCAGTGTTCATTTAAATAGAAAAATGAAAATTAAATGCAATCGAAATTCTCTTTACAAATGTGTTCAATTGCTTAGCGGCATTATAAGCAACACAACTACAAAACCTATATTGCAAAACGTTAAGATAGAGGTTAATAATAATTTAATAGAGCTATTTGCCACTGATCTAGAGATTGGAGTTAGATATTTTATTGATATAAATAATGAATCCAATGAATTTGAAGACGGCATCATTATTGTCCCTGAAAATAAGTTTGAAAGCATTTTAAGAGAGTGGGATGAAGAACTAATTGAAATAAATAATGACAAAAACGCCTGTAAAATATCAGGTAAAAACAGCTCTTTTGCTATTAATTGCGAAACCGATACTGAACAATTCCCTTCAAGTCCCCAATTCCCCGATGAAGGTTACCTTGAAATAGATCCGCTTATAATTAATGAAATGATCAAGAGAACCGTGTTCGTTGTAATTGCTGAACGCATAAGATATACATTAAGCGGAGTTTTGTTTAATGTTGACGGCAATAAAATTGAAATGGTTTCAACCGACGGCAGACGATTATCTAAAGTAAAAAAAACTATAGATAATCCAAATGGTATAAAATGCAGTTGCATTATACCGGTAAAAGGTTTGGTTCAGTTGGATAAAGCTATTTCAAGCCATTTTAAAGTTTCTGATAAAATAAACACTGAAAATGGCGGCGAAAAACTAAAAATAAAGGTTGAGGAGAATAGGGTGTTGTTTAAAGCCGCAAATTTTATTTTATCCGTTCAGTTAATTGAAGGCGATTATCCTGATTATGAAAAAATTATACCTAAAGAGAGCAATTTTGAGGCTCTTTTAGATTCAAACAGGCTTAAATCATCTGTTAAACGCGCCGCTGTTGTAACTAACGACGGTTCAAAACTTGTTAAGTTTCTGTTTGATAATAACAAACTTTTATTAACCGCTGAGGTTTCTGAAGTGGGCAATTCAAAAGTAGAGATGGATGTTATATACGGCGCTGAAAGGTTTGAGATAGGGTTTAATCCTGATTTTATTAATGATGCTTTAAATGTGGTTGACAATTCAACTGTTAAGATGAAATTTATTGACCAGGGAAAAGCGGGCGTTATAAATGAAGAGTTGAGCGATGGATCAAACGGCAACGAAGATGACGGATTTTTGCATGTTGTTATGCCTATAAATTTAAAGAATGAGGATGAAGAGACTGAGTCTGAGGATAAGCCTGTTGCCCAGGAAGATAACGAATATGCTGATAGCGAAGCGGCAAATTATGTGGATAGCGGCGAGGAAAATAGCGAATATTAAATTTCTTTTTTTTTAAACTAAAGTTTTATGCGCGGTTTTAGAGAGTTGCCTGATAAGTTTTTTTATGGTAAAAAAGATACAGCAAAGAAATTAGGCGATGTATTTAGTGAACTGGGTTTAAAAAAAAACAAGTTAATTAACGACGATATTGTTAAAGTATGGGATAATTTTATAGATTCGAGCATTAAAGAACATTGCAATATAGTTTCAGTTAAAAAGGGCTCGCTTTATTTAGAAGTAGATTCAAATCCATGGTTGCATCACATTTCAAATTTCTGCAAACATGAAATTCTAAATATATTTCAAGAAAATTCTAAAAAGACGTTTATATCTGATATTAAGTTCAAAGTTAAGTCAGGTAAATAAAAATATAAAAACCTGTTTAATTAAGCAAAATTGAGTTTGAGGACAACTGTATTATGACGACGGAAACAAAATATGACGCAGTTTCAATTAAAGTGTTAGGAGGCATAGAAGCTGTGCGTAAAAGGCCTTCCATGTACATTGGGAACACTTCTTTCTACGGATTGCACCATCTTGTGGAAGAGGTAGTCGCAAATAGCATAGATGAAGCTATGGCCGGTTTTTGTGAAAATATATGGGTTAGGCTTAATCTCGATAAAAGTGTTTCAGTTGTTGACGACGGTCGAGGCATACCGGTTGATAAACATAAGGATATGGATAAATCGGCTTTAGAAGTTGTTATGACTACTCTTCATGCCGGCGGAAAGTTTGAAAACAAGATCTATCAGGTTTCCGGCGGTTTGCATGGGGTCGGCATTTCCGTTGTTAACGCTTTAAGCTCATGGCTAGAGGTTGAAGTGCGCAGAGATGATAAACTATATTTTCAAAGATATGAACAGGGAGAGGTCAAATCACCGCTTGAGGAGAGGGGAGCCACTAAGAAGAGAGGCACTAAAATAGTATTTATGCCTGATGATACAATCTTTGAAACCATAGATATGTGTTACGACACCATAGCTAAAAGGTTGCGCGAGCTGGCGTTTTTAAATAAAGGCGTTAATATAAATATATATAATGAAGAGACAGACAAAAGTGAGGTCTTTAAATACGAGGGAGGCGTTAAAGAGTTTATTGAATATTTAAATGAAGGAAAGACGCCGATACATAACGATGTTGTTTTTATAGATAAAGAGCAGGACGGCATTAAAATAGAAGTGGCTTTTCAATATAACGACTCTTATAGCGACATGATTCTTACTTTTGCAAATAATATAAACACTGTTGACGGCGGAACTCATTTAAGCGGTTTTAAGTCCGGTCTTACAAGGACGTTAAATGCTTACGCAAAAGCTCAAAATATTTTAAAAGGCGATAAACCTCCGACCGGTGATGATTATCGCGAGGGGTTGACTGCCGTTGTCAGCATAAAAATTCCCGAGCCTCAATTTGAAGGACAAACTAAAACAAAATTAGGAAATAGAGAAGTTGCGGGCATAGTTGAAACTTTTGTTAATGAACAACTTGGCATTTATTGCGAAGAGCAGCCGGTCAGCGCTAAACTTATTGTAGGCAAAGCTGTAGACGCTTTTGTGGCGCGTGAAGCCGCAAGAAAAGCCAGGGATTTAACAAGAAGGAAAGGCGTATTAAGCAGCGCTAATTTGCCGGGCAAACTTGCCGATTGTTCCAGCAAGGATGTTAAGTCAACTGAATTGTATCTGGTGGAAGGTATTTCAGCCGGTGGCACCGCTAAACTTGGCAGGGATAGACGGTTTCAAGCCATTTTGCCTCTAAAAGGCGTTATTATTAATGTTGAAAAAGCAAGGGTAGATAAAATGCTTGGCAATGAAGAGATTAGAACATTAATATGCGCTCTTGGCACCGGTATAGGCGTTGAAGATTTTAACGCTGAAAAGATAAGATATGGAAAAGTTATTATTATGACCGACGCTGATGTTGACGGCGCCCATATACGAACACTTATCTTAACTTTCTTTTTCAGGCAGATGCCTGAGCTTATAAACAAAGGACATATTTACATAGCTCAACCTCCTTTATATAAAATTAAAAGGAAGAAGAAACAGGATTATGTTTACGATGAAAAAAGCCTAAACAATATGTTTTTAAAAATGGGCTATGATGACGCTGAACTTCAGATAAACAATGGAAGCAAGGAGATACTTGACAAGGAAAAAATGAAAGAGCTTCTGGAAATTCTGGTAGAGATAGAGTCATATGATGGATTACTATCTAAAAAGGGAATTTTGTTTAATGATTTTTTAGAAAAAAGAAACAGCGAAGGCCATTTTCCAATATACAAGGTTAGTTTTAAAGATACTGAAGATTATTTTTATAATGACAGTGATTTTAACGATTTTGTGTCAAATAAACAGAGCGAATATGGCGATAATGTTGAAATTTTAGAAGACGATGAAATAGCCTCGGATAAAAAGGAAATTGAAAATATAATAAATGTCACTAAGTTTCATTTAAGCAAAAAGATTGAAAATGAAATTAACTCTTTGGAAAAGGTTGGTTTTTCTGTCGGCGATTATACAGGATCGGACTGTTCAGGAAAATTAACTCTTTTATTTAATGAAACTGAAATAAACATAAATTCATTAAGCGAACTTATTTCAGTTATTAAAGATTCAAGAAAGAAAGATGTTGAAATACAAAGGTATAAAGGTTTAGGCGAGATGAATGGCGATGAGCTTTTTGACACTACAATGAATCCTTTAACCAGAACTTTGCTTAAGGTAAGAATAGAAGACGCAATAAAAGCTGATAATATTTTTAGCGTTCTTTGCGGAAAAGATGTAAAACGAAGAAAAGAGTATATTGAAAAACACGCTTTGGACGTTACAAATCTTGACATATAATTTTTTTATTTTGAGTTAAATATAAAATATATTTATGAAAAAAAACAGGCAACAAAACTTAGATTTACAAAAAGAGCTTCTTACAGTAAAACGCGAAGAACTTTTAAAAGAAATTGATAAGCGTTTAAAAAAAGATGAAACTGATGATATTCCTCAATTAAGTGATCCAGCTGATATAGCTTCGCAGAGTTTGCAGGATGAACTCTCTATGATGGTTGCCGGCGAAGAGGCTAAGAGCATAAAACAGATTGACGACGCTCTTGACAGGATAGACGCAGGCAATTACGGTTTATGCGTCAATTGCGGTTGTGATATAAATTTTGAGAGGTTAAAGGCCATTCCTTTTGCTACCCAATGCGTTGGATGCAAAGAAAAAGAGGAAAATGACATGATACCTGACGGCGAAGGTTTTAGCTATATTAGAGAGACTGAGAGTGATTACGATACTGAAACTGACGAATTAGATAAAAAAGAAGAAGGAAATAAAGATATTTAAATATTTAGATTATAAAATTATTTTAATTATAGTAGTTATATTCCATATCCCAATAGTTCTTCAATGATAGCCCTCTTTTTTGCCTTAAAAAATGAAATAGGAAGATTTAAGAAAAAAATCGACATTATAAATGAATATAAAGTCGGAAGCTCGAATATTACTGAGGCAAGGTTTGACGGCGTTAATATTGCGCTTGTTCAAACAGGGGTAGGAATTAAGAATGCAAAAGACGCTGCAGACAATATATTAAAAGATAACAATATAAAATTTATAATTTCATCAGGAATTGCCGGAGCTTTAAAAGACGGCATCGAAGTCGGCGATGTTGTATACTCTAATAATGTTCTACTTTCAACAAAAGTAGACGATACCAGTGAAGAAATTATTATAGATGATAATAAATATGGATCTAATCAGGAGTATAGTAAATTAGTTGAAAATTTATGCAAAGATGAAGAGATACCGTTTCACATTGGGGACGCAATAACAGTTAATAGAGTAATATCCAACGCTTCTGAAAAAGACAAATTAGGAAAAGTTTCTTCAGCAATATCCGTAGATATGGAAACATTCTCCATTGCTGAATCCGCGGTTAATAATAATGTGCCGTTTATATGTGTAAGATCAATTTCAGACGACGTTAAATCTGATCTGCATCTTGATAAATTAAGCGAAATGACGGAAGACGGCAAAATTGACATAACAAAATCAGGAGTAAAAGCGATAAAGAACGCTCAATATATTCCGCATTTATTAAAGCTAAAAAAACAAGCCGCTATAGCCTCTAATAGTTTATCAAGAATAATATTCATTTTAATAAAAGAGTTATCAAATAAAATTTAATAAAATTTACATTAAACACAATATAGAAAAAATATTATGACAATATCCACAATAGAATGGGAAGGCGACGAAAACGGCAGCATTAAATTAGTAGAACAGACTATTTTACCAGGCGAATTAAAATATATTAATTGCGGCGACACTAAAAGCATATGGGATGCGATTAAACGCCTTGGCGTTAGAGGAGCGCCCGCAATAGGCATTGCCGCCGGAATGGGAGCCTACCTTGGAGCAAGAGAAATTAAAACAGACAGCTCCGCGGAATTCTTAGATAAATTTGATGAAGCTTTAAAATATATTGGATCATCAAGACCAACAGCCGTAAACCTCTTTAATTCGCTTGATAGAATGAAAAAGGTTGCCGATCAAAGCAAGGATAAATCAGTCTCTGAAATTAAAACAAGCCTGTTTAATGAAGCGTTAAAAATACATACTGAAGATAAGGAGTGTTGCCGCAACATAGGCAAACACGGCGCCACGCTTATAAAAGACGGTATGGGAGTATTAACTCATTGCAATGCCGGTGGACTTGCCACGGCGGATTACGGCACAGCGCTTGCCGTTATGTTTTCAGCAAATGAGCAAGGCAAAAATATTAAGGTTTTTGCTGACGAAACAAGACCGCTTCTACAAGGCGCAAGATTAACAACATGGGAGCTTATGCAGGCAGGCATTGATGTTACTCTTATATGCGATAATATGGCCGGGCATGTTATGAAACTTGGAAAAATAGATTGCGTTGTAGTCGGCGCCGACAGAATAGCCTCAAACGGCGACGCCGCAAATAAAATAGGCACTTACAGCGTATCAATTTTGGCAAAAGAGCACAACATACCTTTCTATATAGCAGCTCCAAAATCAACATTTGATTTTGAAATACAGACTGGAGAACAAATACCTATTGAAGAGAGAGGCTCTGAAGAAGTTACAGAAGGATTCGGCAAAAGAACCGCCCCTAATGATGTAAAAGTATTTAATCCCGCATTTGACGTAACACCTGCCGCAAATATTGCCGCAATAATAACGGAACGCGGCGTGATCCACAATCCAAATACTGAAAATATAAAAGCAATGCTTATTGATTAGATTAAGAATGATTAAATTTTTAGAAATTAGTAAATTAGTAATTGTTCAACGATGGCCATCTTACTGAAAGCACAATAGTTTTATCTAATTCCGCATAACCACGGTGTAAAACTTTTAATGGTTACCAAGAATACTCAGCTAAACTTATGACTATGCATATTGTGTAAAGCCTTTGATATTAAAAAGTATATGGCACACATGTATCATTTTTCATGTTTCGGACTAATCGGGAAATTTAACATCAATTCCTAATTCCATAACTATGTATATCATAATATGTTATAAAAGCTGACCAAGTTGTAACCATGGCTGAGTTTG
>JAIQZQ010000090.1 GCA_021777105.1 Candidatus Anammoxibacter sp. | reverse complement strand
GATTACTGATTACTGATTACTGATTACTGATTACTGATTACTGATTACTGATTACTGATTACTGATTACTGATTACTGATTACTGATTACTGATTACTGATTACTGATTACTGATTACCGGCGCTCTGCGCCGTAAGCATCCTAAATCTCATCTCCTGTTCACGGACTAAACGTCCTGATTCGGTGACAAATGTGACATTGGATTTTCCCCCTAAATTTGAGGCAATCATAACTCTTTCTACCTTCTCCCCATCAATCAATGGATATAACGACGCTGTTTGAATTCTAAATTCGGCGCGGGCGCTTAACACCGCGACTTCGCCGATTGGCAGATTTACCTGAGCGGACGCTGTTGTTTCGTTCGGATTTGCCGTTGCTACTGAAGGGGTTGAGGTATATTCTGTATATAGCCCTCTAATTGGAGTTACTCTTACTCTAAATGCTGTGCCCACAGGAATATTAGTTGACGTAAGTTCTATATCAACAGGATTAACCATGCCGTTCGGAAGCGAGATATCCGGTGTGTCGTGGCTGCCGAATACCGGGGCTACGGCGGCAATTCCGCCAACCGCAGAGATTCTTAATTCACCTAAAACGGGCAAGGGAGGATTGCTGTTGTTTGAGACAGGGCCGAGAATTGTTGACACGCTTGGAAATTGACTTGGCGTGCCTGTGTATATGAAATTAAAGGCTTCTAAACGAATACGCCCGGCCCCTCCGGGACGAGAACAACGCTGGTTGTCGGAAACCTGTCCGCCATTAACTATTAGCGAGCCTTTTCCCGCTATGGTTTCGGCTACCAGACGAATAGCTCCGGCGGCTCCGCCGCCTCCGCCCACGCCTCTGCCGTTCCCATGCGTAAGGTTACAAGCTCCTCCCCTTCCTCCGTCCGCAATAACAATTCCGTCAATTGTAATGGTCGTTGATGACGCAAGCAGTATAGCGCCTCCGCCGCCTCCGCCTCCGCTTCCAGTGCCTTCGCTCCCGCCCGTAGCGCTAAAAAAGGAATCAGAATACCCGCCCCCGCCTCCGGAACCGCCTAAGATAGGAATAAGGGATATGAAATCGGTTGACACGGCATACTGTCCTCCACCGGACCTGTTGCCGCCATCGCCTGGCCTTCCTCCGCCAGGCCCCTGTCCGGCCGTGCCGCTAGTGTTGGCTAATAACGATATGCCGCTATTTCCTCCTTTAAATCCGCCCGGACCTCCATTGCCGCCTTTAGCGTTATCAACGCTGTCGACCGGTTTGAAATCTTCTCCGTTTTCTCCGGATATATCTATTGTTCCTGTTATTTTGATATCTCCTGTTGTTAAAAAGGTTATTGGTGGATTAAACGCGTGCCTTACAAATGTTAATGTTATGCCGTCAGGGATGTTTACGGTTGAAAAGTTGAAGACGCCGTCCGCAAAACCACCGGCCGGGGTGTTGGGCAATGTTGAGGTTGTGTTGTTCGGCAGAAACGTTACCTGTCCGTTATTAAGATCTAAAGTGATATCAGTCGCGCCTAAGGGTATCGTTACCGGCGGAAACGGGCCGTTGGCTCCGGTGCTGCCGCTGTTAAAGTCGTATGGGACGGCGTATGACGCGCCCGGGGCAATTAAAAATGGCAATATTAACAGGCAGAGCAATGCCGGCAACTTTATTTGAGATATTTTATTCACAATAAAAACTCCTTTCCTAAAAAAAAGAAAAAATTAACAAATTATTAAAAGCAAACCACAGATTTCACAGATTGCACAGATTAAAAAACAAAAGCAACCACAAATTTCACAGATTAAAAAACAAAAGCAATTAGCGCCACTAAGGCACGAAGACACTAAGAAAAGCAAATAAGTAAAAGCAAACCACAGATTGCACAGATTAAAAAACAAAAGCGTGCCCACGAAAAAACACGAAACGGCACGAAATTAAAAAGCGAAAAGCAAAATAAAACACAGATTTCACAGATAAAAACAAAGTAATCGGTAAATGGTAATAGGTGATCGGTAAAAGCAAACCACGAAAACCGTTATTCGTGTCCGTTATATTGGAATATTTACAATCCCGCATCCACCGATAACCTGCGCTCCGCGCCTCTCACTTCCATTCCGCATCCAGATTACCGATTACCAATTACTGATTTTACCTGTTACCGGCCCGGTTTATCCGGATTAGGGCATAAGTACGCTTAACTGATCGTAACTAAACGACTGCACATTTCCGGCTTGATTGTCAGTCATCGGTAAAAATGCGCTGATATTTCCGCTATTGATAAACGACTGCACATTTCCGGCTTGATTGTCAGTCATTGGTAAAAATGCGCTAATATTTCCGCTATTTGTAAAAGACGACACATTGCCGGCTTGACCGTCAGTCATCGGTAAAAATGCGCTGATATTTGCGCTATTTGTAAAAGACGGCACATTGCCGGCTTGACCATCAGTCATCGGCAAAAATGCGCTGACTGAGCTTTGGCTGTAACTAACGGAACTGCCTGATACGGCATCTATAGAACGCGCAGGGAGAAATACGCTTAACACGGTATTGGCAATTCCGGGGCCGATATTGCCTGGGAATGATGAGTTGTCCGTGGGCGATGTTCCAAACGCGATTTCAGTGGAATCATTGATCCCGTCTCCATCGGTGTCCGGATTTAATGGGTCTGTTCCGTGCGCGTTGACCTCTTCTCCATCCGGCAGACCGTCGTTGTCGCTGTCGCTGTTGACGGGGTTAGCGCCTAGCTCCGCCTCTACCGCGTCTGTTAAACCGTCTCCGTCGCTGTCGATTTGAGATGCGGATGATATGACGGTTGTGGATTTAACGGCGCCTGATAACGTCACGTTAACTGAAGTGATTCCCTCGGTAATGCCGGATACAGGTATGTTGATTGAATTTGACAACGCGGGTATTGTTACAGACGCGGGCGTGGAGACTATTGCAGGGTTGTCAATCAAAATGGTTGCTGTAAGGTTGGTTGCAGCCGGCTCTGTTAATGTCATGGCTATTGCCCCTGTATCTCCGGGCTTAACTGATATTGCGACGGGCATTCTAAATGGAAAAACATAGTGGAAACCGTTAATTAAAGAGCTTGTTCCATTGCCGTTGCCGGCAACTACGCTGGCCGCTGTATTGGGAATGCCCGGCGGAGTTGTCGCGGATATGGTATTTTTACCAACAAAGAGAGTGTTGGCGGCGACAACGCCGTTGATGGTAATTGTCGTGTCCGGAGTAAAATTATCGCCGTAAACGGCAACCTTGGTTCCGCCGACAGATGTTCCTTTAAAAGGTATTATATTCAGGACTTTTGGAACCTGGCCTTTAACCTGAACCGTGGCGATATCCGATCCCTGTGGGGTGGTTATTGTTAAAATGGCCGGGCCAATGCGCGCGTTAAGGGATGTTTCCATGGTTAATGTTATTTCTGTGTCAGTAACCGATTCGGTTTTAATAAACAAGCCGGCATTATCAATAGCGAGAACTGCGCCGGAAAGGTTGGTCCCGGTTATGGTTGCATCTGCTGTTTCTCCTCTGCGCAAAATTCCGGGGTTTACATCAGTTATAACCGGAGGCAATAGGTTGGCGGTGGTTGTTCTGAATATGGATATGACATTGCCGTTTGAGTCGTAGGTGTAAACAACAGCGTTGCCTATGTCGTCCGTGGCATGTGTTAGACGGCCTGCTGTGTCATAATTATATGAGATCTCGGCAAAGGCGTTATTAATTGTAAAAAAGAGAATGGCAAGTATGCATAAATGGATACTCGATAATAGTCTTTTGTTTATGTGGGGTAGTTTAAATGCCATATTTCTTCTTTTGTTTACCGTGAAACGTTAATAAAAAAAACGTAAAGACGAAGTTATTTCCGGCTGAGCTCTTAATATATTATTATTTTAAGATGTTACACAAAATTTATCCGAATGTAAATGATCTACGTCACATTTTTTTGTGATCTACGTCACATTTTGTCTGAGTTGCATTAAAAACAATTAAAGGCAAAATGTAATAACCGGCGCGTTTATACGTAGTTCGATATGTTATCATATTGGATTTATTTATTGCAAGTCGGGGAAAACACTACACGCGGTGTAAGCAAATCCATTACAAGGATGTATCAAGCCGTGTAGCGGGCTACGCAACTCTATGTAAATATTGATGTTATGGCTGTGCGGAGCTGTGGGATGTAATGGATTACATGATACAAACCACTGTATTTGGCGTAAAAAAAAATTTATTTTTATGTTTTTTGTTAGTAAAATAAAAAATACACTAAAAACCAGACTATATGCTTTGGATGTGGTTACAGTGAGGCGTTCTCGTACAATGACGGAATTTATGGAATGCAAAAATTAAATAATAAACAGACATAACTGAAAATGTTGGTATGCTTGAAACTGTTATGTTGTAATATGTTAGATAAAGTTGTGGACGAGTGTAATTCGATGTTTTATGAAAGGTTATTTTTAAAAACCAACATAATGATTTTTATTATGTTGGTTTCATGAAGGGCGATTTTGTTATTTTTCAATAAAAATAGCGCCCCCTACACAGTTTTATACGTAGTTTGTAGAGGAGGAGTTAGGAGCTTTTTTTGTTTTTTGTGGTTCTAATGAAGAGATGAGGCTATGAATCAATAAAAAAGGGCGACTAAAGTCGCCCCTGCATCATATTCGATTATTCAGTTTTTTTGCTTCTTTTTCCAAAGCGTGATCGCGAAGAGCGTTTTTGCCGTTGCGGATCCTTTGGTTTGTGGTCTCCGTCCAGAGGGTTTTCGCCGATCCAGCGGGGGGGGATATTTGTTCTGCGAATAAGTTCGCCAAGGCCGTGAAGATCGTGTTTGGTTACAAAGGTGAAGGCTTTGCCTTTGCGTCCCATACGTCCGGCGCGTCCGGTGCGATGGGTGTATTGCTCTTCGCCTCTCGGCAGGTTCCAGTTAATCACGTGTGAAACATGTGAAAAATCAAGGCCGCGGCCGGCAACGTCGCTGGCTATAAGGTAATCGATCTTCTGTTTCTTGAATCGCGTAAAAATCGAAGTGCGTTTATCCTGAGTCAAGCCTGCGTGAACGTACTCAATGTTTTTAAAAGTTTTGCGAAGGGTGTTGTACAGCTCATCGACTATGTGGCGTGCATTGCAAAAAATGAGGGCTTGCTTAACATCCTCGTTCTCCAGATACTGGGTGAGTTCAGCCTGTTTCTGTTTTGGGTGATGATAACCGAAATAATGCTCAAGACTTTCCGGAGCCGCTCTTTCTGAAATAAGGGAGACGTGCTTGGGATCCTCCATGCGGTGGTTCGCGAGCTTTTTAATATCCTCCGGCATAGTAGCGGAGAAAAGGAGTGTTTGGTGCTTATGCAGAATGCATGAGAGGATGAATTCAATGTTTTCAAGAAATCCTATCTTTAAAAGCTCATCCGCTTCGTCAAGCACTACGCATTTAATATCCTTAAAGGATATCACTCCGTCGTACACGAGGTCGATAAAACGGCCTGGTGTCGCAACCAGGATTTGCGCTCCGTCCTGTATTCTGGAGATCTGAAACGCTTTGTCAAAACCTCCATACGCGGCAATAGGCTTTACGTTTGTTTCCGCCGCTATCTTTTTAATCTCTCCCACGTATTGAAGGCATAATTCACGGGTCGGCACAAGCGCCAGGCACTGGATAGCGCTAAGGGCGGGATCAACTTTCTGAATAAGCGGTATTGCGCAGGCAGCTGTCTTGCCGGAGCCGGTTTCGGCTAGCGCGCATAGATCGTGGCCGTCTGCAATAATCTGGTATGTGGCCTCCTGAATAGGCGTCATTTCATCATAACCCATTTTTTTCAGTGATGAGAGGATGTTTGAGGGCAGGTCAAGTTCTGTAAATTTCATATGTTTCAGAGCTTCTTTCCAGCGACTAATGTTACAAAATGTTTTACAACGTATTACATTTCAGAGTCACTTATAAACAAATTAGGTAATTATACACTTTGAGGATAACGAATGAGTAAAAGAGGAAATAACCGGGTTGTTAGCCTGTTCCTTCCGGTTAACTCAAGTTTCGCCCCCCGGGCATAATTCTCACAAGAGCAGACAAGCTGCTCAGTGTTCATTTAGCCAATATCCAACAACAGATATTTCCAGGTGAAATTATGCGATAGGTGTGTGTTTCTGTATTGATTACGTAACTAATACTCTCAATATACTCAATTTTCATGGTTTTTACCATAATATTATATCCATAATCTATATGGCAGGGTAAATTGAGCGATTTTAAATGCCACCTTTCCTAAACCTTACCACAAATGGGAGTAGCGAAACAAATTAAGTTTTCGAAAAACAATATTCGCGTATGTTTATTTTCAAATGCTGTGAAATAAAACCCTAAAGGGCAAATTTCAACAAATTCTGCCTGTTGGAGTTAAGGCTTTAGCCTTTTATTCATCAACAAATTTTGAAAACTCTATCAGTTTGGTTATGGACTAAATAATTATGTTTTCATGCATCTCTTCACGCAGTTTTTTAACATCAGGATTTTCCAGATATTCGTCAAAGCTCATCTTTTTATCTATAACACCGTAAGGGGTAATCTCGATTATCCTATTTGCCACGGTCTGCATAAACTGATGGTCGTGAGAGACGAACATAACAACGCCGTTAAATTTGATCAATCCGTTGTTTAACGCGGTGATTGCTTCAAGATCCAGATGGTTTGTGGGCTCGTTTAAGAGCAGTGTATTTGCCCCGCTTAACATCATCCTGGCCAACATGCAGCGCACTTTTTCACCGCCGGATAATACATTGGCCTTTTTTAAGGCTTCTTCGCCGCTGAAAAGCATTTTGCCCAGAAAACCCCTTATAAACGTGTTATCCTTCTCAACGGAGTATTGACGAAGCCAGTCAATTAAAGTAACATTTTCATTAAAGTAGGCGGAATTATCTTTTGGCAGGTATGACCGGCTTGTTGTTGAGCCCCAGGTGTAATCGCCACTGTCTGCTTTGAGCTCGCCCATTAATATATCAAAGAGCGCTGCTTTTGCCAGATCATGCGTTCCTACAAAGGCCACTTTATCATCATTGTTAATGGTTAAGGTTAAATCCGTAAAGGCTTCTTCATCATTCAATTTTTTTGAGAGCTTTTTAATAGAGATGACATTGTTGCCTAACTCTTTTTCAGGCGTGAAATTGATAAACGGCAACTTTCTTGATGAGGGTTTAATCTCTTCAAGCACCATTTTTTCAAGCGTCTTCTTTCGTGAAGTTGCCTGTTTTGCCTTGGAAGCATTTGCGCTGAACCGGGCGACAAAGGCTTCAAGCTCTTTTCGTTTGGCTCCAATCTTTTTATTTGAGTCTTTTGTCTGCTGCAAAGCCAGTTGGCTTGATTCAAGCCAGAAGTCGTAGTTGCCGGTGTGTAGCTCAACTTTGCCGTAATCTATATCAGCTATATGGGTGCATACGTTATTAAGAAAATGCCTGTCATGTGAAACAACTATCACTGTGTTTTTAAAATTGATCAAAAACTCTTCGAGCCAGTTAATTGATAGGATATCCAGATGGTTTGTAGGCTCATCAAGCAATAAGATATCAGGATTGCCGAAAAGCGCCTGGGCCAACAAGACTTTTACCTTTTCATTGCCTGAGAGTTCGGCCATTTTCTTTTCATGGAGTTCATCTGCTATGCCGAGGCCGCTTAAAAGGGTGGAAGCCTCGCTTTCAGCTTCCCATCCATTGAGTTCAGCAAAGTCATCCTCAAGTTCAGAGGCCTTCATGCCATCCTCATTGTTAAAATCGGCCTTAGCGTAAATAGCGTCTTTTGCAACCATAATTTTGAAAAGCTTTTTATGTCCCATTATTACAGTATTGCGCGCTTCAAATTCGTCAAATTCAAACTGGTCCTGCTTTAAAACCGCAATCCTTTTTCCCGGCGCAATGCTTATAGTTCCGGAAGTGGGCTCAATATCGCCTGACATTATTTTAAGGAGGGTTGATTTGCCTGCGCCGTTTGCGCCGATAACGCCATAACAGTTCCCAGGACTAAACTTTGTATTTACATCTTCAAACAGAACTCGTTTACCGTATCGTAAACTTATATCAACTGCATTTAGCATAACACTCTCTTTTCGTTAAATAGTAATTTGGTTAATGAACACTGAGCAGCTTGTCTGCTCTAGTGAGAATTATGCCCGGGGGCGAAATAAACACTTGGCAGCTTGGCTGCTCTACTGATAAATGGACCCTTAGCGATAATTCTCCACTGAGGGTGGAATTAATTCTCTAATGGGGTAAATATTGATATCCGGGTTTATGAGCAACAGGAGTTATAGTGTATTGTGTGATGCAACGATGGTGTGCGGGGTGGGAGATAAACAACTCCCTTTTACCGAATATGGGCCACGTTCCGAACTTTTTACTCTTGCCTTTTGCGCAGCTCCTTAATCCGGCCCGGCCGGATTATTTGTTATTATGAATATTGCGCGCTTCCTTTATCTTATTCCTTGTTTCATCATCTATGAAACCGTCCGCATCCTCCTCAACTTTAGAAAGAAAAGCGTCAAATTTGTTTTTCCAATCCTTCTCTTTTTTGCGCTTTTCCGTATCGCTAACAAGCTCTATAATTTTATCGTCCGATAAATTTTTGATAGTTGATTCCAGTTTATTTTTGACCAATTTACGCATGTCCAGGTCGTCCATATTCTATCTCCATCTATTAGGTTTAGCTAATAAAAATAACAAAGCCGAATGCATAGGGATTACAAAAATGATAATAACAGTTAATTCTGAGCTTAGAATGCTGATGGCTGCAATGGCTATTTTTGGATCTTTTCTAGATTTTGTAATATACCATCAAAAAGCCTTTATTTTAAGAAAAAAATAGCAATAAATATGTGGCAATGAAAATACGACGTGAAAATTATAATATAAATGTATCTATCATGTTTAATAAGAGGGGGTTTAGGCGTGTGTATAAGCGTGTCAAATAACGCGCAATAGAGATATATAAGAATAATTCCTGAAAGCTCGGATGATGTCGTTTATAGAGGAGGATGGGCTATGTTAATAGTTAATCTTGTTGAGAATTTGAAACTGCCGGCTGTGAAGGAATGGGTTAAATGTGGCTATTTAGAGTTTTGCATTTGCTGCGTTAATGGCGCAGCGGATGCTAAAGCCATGGATTCGACTGTTCCTCTGTCAGTTTTAGGTTGCGTAGCAGCGCAGGAGCTTAGCGCCAATACTAAAGCCAATACGATATACAATTTAACGTTTTTCATCTCAAATTCTCTATTATAAATATAAAAGAGCCGGCAAACGATGAGATATTGACCGGCGCCTTGAAAAAATTAAGTTAAAAAATATTCAAATTCTTAATAAACTATATAAACGAAAAGGCAAAATGCGGAATAAATGCCTTTTCACAGGCCAAAATACGTCCATTGCCTGTATTAGTGAAACAAGTTTACCGTTTTGTTTACTGATTGTCTACTAAAAAATTAACCCTGCATTGTAGTATGAAAGCAACAAGGGTCTATTAAGCTATATTACGAATCCCTGCGCTGATGTATGCATATAATGGTTATTTAGTATTTTTAGAGATAGTCATGCCTTGCTTGATTTTATAACATACGGTAATAAAAACAGTTATGACATGATGGATTAGTGTGAAAGCAACTGATCGCTCTGGTTGCCAAGCAGGGGGTTGGGAGCGAGGTGGAATCCTTGGTTCTTTCCGAGCCCTTAACCTGTTGCCAGGCAATTCCTGAGTTCGTTTGTTATTTGCTCAGGATTAAACGGTTTTGTTATAAAACTTCCTATTCCTGCATCAGAGGCTTCCTTTTTTAATGATTCGTTATCGTGGGCAGTTATCATTACAATAGGAACATTTTGATGCATTGCTGTGTTGTGTAGTGTTTTTGCAAACTCAATTCCCGTCATTTTAGGCATGTTGTAATCAGTAAATACTATATCTATTTTATGCTCATTTATACTTTGCAGGGCTTCAATGCCGTTTGACGCTTCACAAATCTCTTCTATATCAATATCTGAGGATTTTACAATTCTGAGTATGAGTTTTCTGATTATAAAGTTGTCTTCTATTATACAGATTCTGGCCATGGTAGTTCTCCTTTAAATAAAATAATTTTTGTAATAACTAATTGATATGTTGTTTGTATATTGCAAAATGAATGCCAAAAACTTGTGAAGTTTATGTTTTTAACAATGGAGGAGCCGCTCTCTGTGTTCATGGAAAACGCGGTTGTTTTATATATATCGTGTGTGAAATAATAGGCTTACTGAGGTGTGATGATGGTGTAACTATAAGCAGTGGAATATGTTAAGTGTGTGTGGCGTTTTGCCGGGCGGATAAATATTACAATTTTAACAAAGCGGTTTTTCGTTTTTTAACAATGCTTAAATCTATTTAAATTCGTTAATAATATTTTTTTATAAATTGATTCAAGGTATGAAACAGGAATGATTGTTGTGTGATTAGGGGACGATTGCCCCAATAGCGAGATTCCCCAAAAATGGGGCAAGGCGCGATGCGCAATTTTAAATTTTAAATGCGATATGGTAGCGTGTATGGCAAAAGCAATGGCGACTATAGCCGGCTTTTGCCCTTCATTTAAAATCTAAAATTCAAAATTTAAAATTCCCCTAATATGTCCTCTTCAACAATATTGAATTTTTTTACTTTTAGATATATGGTTTTTCGGTCTAATTGAAGTAGTTTTGCCGCTTTGGTTTTATTCCATCCGGTTTTTATTAATGCGTTAACTATTGTTTCGCGTTCATCGTGGTCATCTTTTTGCTCTTCTAAATAAACTTCTCTACTTTTCTCAAGATTTTTTAATTCAGCAGGCAAATTATTTATCTCAATTGTTGGTTTTTTGCTAATAACAAAGGCATGTTCTATGGTGTGCTGTAATTCCCTGATATTCCCCGGCCATGAATAGCTCATAAGAATGTTAAGCGCGTCTTGCGATATTGATTTAATATCTTTGTTAAATTTTTTATTATACATTTGCAGGAAATGGTCGGTTAGGAGAGGTATGTCTTCTTTTCTTTCTTTTAGCGGGGGAACAATTAATTCAACTACTTTTAACCTGTAAAAGAGGTCTTCCCGGAAACTTCCTTGTTTTACTCTGTTTCTCAGGTTTTTATTAGTTGCGGCAACTACTCTCACATTAACTTTGGTTGAAGATGAGTCCCCAACCCTTTCAAACGTGCTTTCCTGAAGAACTCTTAGCAGTCTTAACTGCATTTTGCTTGAAATGTCTCCTATTTCATCAAGAAAGATTGTGCCGCCGTCCGCTTTTGAAAATCGGCCTATTCTATCATTGACAGCGCCGGTAAACGCCCCTTTTACGTGGCCAAACAGCTCGCTTTCAAGCAGCTCATCAGACAAAGCAGCGCAATTTACTTTAACTATGGGCATCTCCTTGCGGTTGCCAAGATAATGCAGGGCTTCGGCTATCAACTCTTTCCCTGTGCCGGATTCGCCGATTATCAATACAGTCGTGTTTACAACGCTAAGATCTTCAATTAAATCATAGATCTCCAGCATCTTTTTACTATTACTTATTATGTTGTGGCATTTGTGGCGTGTTTTCTTTTTGGCGTTAATCGCGCTTTTCCGTTCAATTGAGGCGTCTTTTGTCCGGTCTATAATTGAGGATACATTTTCATCTACAACATTGTTAAAGCTTTTTGTGTAAATTTTTGATTTGTCTGCGGAATAATCTTCACAAAGCGCGTGTACCGTCCTTTTAAGTTCCGTATAGTTAGATGATTTGTTTAAAAAGGCGTCAACCGCTCCTAAACTAATGGCATTGTTAATAAGTCCGGTTTTTCCAAAACCGGTCATTAGCAATTTTTTGCAAATAGGATTTATCTTATTTGCTTTAACCAGAAACTCAATCCCAAGCATTTCAGGCATATTCTGATCGGCAATAATAATCGCTATATCTTGATCCCGGCATATTTGCAAGCCTTCTTTACACTTAAGAGTTGTTATCACATTATAATCAGACTCAAATATGTCGTTTGCTAAATATAATATATCAGGATCGTCATCCACACATAATATTATTGGTTTTGTATCTTCTAACATTTTTTTTATATACCGTTAAGGTCATTGGTTAATTCTGGAAAAACGATAATAATCCTTTATTTTTCCGCGCTTTTTTATTTGCAGGGAGCGTCAAAGTTACATTTTGCCAAGCAGTTTGTACATGTTCTTTTTGTAGAATTCAACCCCTGGTTGGTTGAAGGGGTTTACTTGCTGGAGGTAGGCTGAGGCGGCTACGGCTATTTCAAAGAAGTAGAATAGTTGCCCAAGGGTGTTTGGGGTTCTGTCTTTGAGGGTGATTGTCATATTTGGGACGCTTCCGTCCAGATGGGCGGCTGCGGTGCCTTTATAGGCTTTGTCGTTTACATAATCGAGGGATTTGCCGGCTATGAAGTTTAGGTTGTCTTCGTCGTTTGAGCTTTGCGGCACGCATATTTCTCTGTTTGATTTTTCGATTGTCATGAATGTTTCAAATATGATCCTGGTCCCTTCCTGTATCCATTGACCCATTGAGTGCAGATCGGTTGTGAAGTCGACCGACGCGGGAAAAATGCCGCCATTGTTCTTGCCTTCGCTTTCACCGAATAGCTGTTTCCACCATTCGGCAATATAGCGTAAAGATGGGTGAAACGACGACAATAGTTCTATGGCTTTGCCTTGTCTATATAAAATGTTGCGGGTCGCGCTGTACAGATACGCGGGGTTGGCGTTAATATCCGGATTTGACGCGATCTTTTCATATTCCTTTGCGCCATCCATGAGTTCATTAATATTTATGCCTGAGGCAGCTATGGGCAAAAGCCCGACAGGAGTTAAGACTGAGAAGCGTCCGCCGACATCATCCGGTATTACAAATGTTTTGTATCCTTGTTGAGTTGCAAGCTGTTTTAACGCGCCTTTTTGCTTGTCTGTGGTTGCTATTATTCGCTTGGCGGCTTCGCTTTTGCCGTGCCTTTTTTCAACATGCTCTTTTATAACGCGAAACGCGGCGGCGGGCTCAAGGGTTGTCCCAGATTTTGATATGACGTTTACGCACACCCTTTTATCCTGAATTACGTCAAGGAGGTCCGCTATGTAGTCTGAGCTTATGTTGTGGCCGGCAAAGTAGATTTCAGGGTTTTTTCGCTTATCAGGCTGCAATTGGTTATAAAATGCGTGGTTAGCAAATTCCATGGCCGCTTTTGCGCCAAGGTATGAGCCGCCTATGCCTATGCAGATGAAAACATCGGAGTTTTCCATTGCGAATTGGGCGGTTTCGTTTATTTCATTGATTAGAGAATCGGGAGTGGCGGAAGGGAGGCGCAGCCAGCCAAGAAAATCGTTGCCCGGCCCGGTTCCTTTATTTATCTGGTCGTGAGCGATAGATAACTGTTCCTGTGTCTTTTTAAGCTCGTCATTTGTAATGAAGTTTTCCGTATTTTGCGTGTTAAGTTCTATTTTTGGCATATTTACACTCCCTGTGTTTAGATTAGGCGAATTTAGCGAGCTTTAAGCTTAACAAATTATGGAAACAACGGCAAATAACATTTTTTTTGTTTTGCCATCAAAATCGTTGCATATTTAGAGCAACGTTAGTATAATTTCTGTTTTAATTGATTCGCAGCAAGTGAGTTACGATAAAATTGACGCCAGACGTTTTGTAATACACGGAGTCGGCTGTTCCAAAACGATCTATTTTTAAAAGGTATTTTGAAAGGATTTGCAATGGATATTAACGCGTTGGAAGAGGGGATAACAAAGGCGATTAAGGATACCACGGATGAGGTGTTTACTTCGATGTTAATGCTTGAGGTAAAGGCTGAGGATTCCTTTGTTGAGGATGAAAAAAGCGTTAGCACTGATTTGATCTCTTCATTGCATTTCTTCGGCGCGAAATATATGGGCAAGATCGCTGTGTTTTGCTCAGGCGCGGTGGCGTGCCATATTGCCAACGCTATGCTTGGCGGCGAGGCGGAGGAGGTTGACGAGGAGATAAAGGACGGCATGGGCGAGATTGTGAATATGATTGCAGGCGGGGCAAAGGTTAAGTTGCTGGAAATTTTGGGCAATATTCATTTGCTTACTCCATGGGTGATTGCGGGACGGCATTTGACTCTCTCTTCAGCTTCAGAAGGCGGCGGGGAATTGGCTATTGACGCGCAGGCGCAGTTTTCGTGGGTTATGACGAAATTTACATTTGAAAACGGTTCGTTTTTAGTCGGCGTGCAACCAAACAGCGTGCCTGAAGATCAACAAGCTCCGGTGCAGGCAGAGATACAGGCTTTAAAGGATGAGAATCAAAAGCTAAAAGAAGAAAATGAACAAATGAAATCACAGCTAGAGGCAAAAGCCGCCCCCAAGAAAAAGAAATAATTGGTTGATATTAAATTAAACCGGTTATTTAAATTTCGTTAAAATAAACCATTCCATTTTCAATCATCCACTGCTACTCTCCAGATTATTTAACAATTCGCGGATAGTTTTGCGCAATATTGGGTGCTCAACATTTGGAGCTATTTCCGACAACGGCGCAAGCGCAAACTCCCTTTCGTGCATGAGGGGATGCGGTATTGTCAACCTTTCGTTATCAACTACTTCATTTCCATATAAAAGTATATCAAGATCAATAGTTCTCGGTCCCCATTTAACTGTTCGTTCGCGCCCTAAATCATTTTCTATTTCATGCAGTCTGTCAAGCAATTGCCCGGGATGTAGCTGTGTGTTTATCTCAAGCGCGGCGTTTATATAATCGGGTTGCGGTGGGCCGCCCACCGGTTTGGTTTCATAAAGCGGCGATATCTTTGTCACTGTCATGTCGTTGCCGGCTTCTAGTTTCTCAATAGATGTTTTAAGCAGCGTTTCCCTGGCTCCAATGTTTGAACCTAATCCTATATAAGCTAATGGCATGTTGTTGTCTTTATAAAAATTGTTTACATCAAGTATAGTTCAAGTCAGAGACATTGAGCCAACAAAGATATTTTTGGTTATTGCGCGCGCGGTTTTTTATCCTCGCATGCCCCGCAGAAAACGCATTTTTCTGAACAGTCCTGCGTGCTTTGACGGTCGAACGCTTTTTTCTCTTCCATTTCAAGAAATGACTTATGTATTGACGCGTCAATATGATCCCACGGTAATGTTTCGTCCTTTTGGCGCGTTCTGTTTGCGTAAAACGAGCAATCAATGCCGGTCTTTTTAAACGCTTTTTCCCATGTTGAATAGTTGAAATAGTCGTCCCATGCGTCGAATCTGCAACCGTCTTTCCACGCTTGCAGTATTGCCGAACCCAGCCTTCTGTCGCCTCTGGCAAAGACGCCTTCAAGATAGCTGCGTCCCGGGTTGTGGAATCGCAATTTGATTTTTGATCTTCTTACATTTTTTTCGCGCAGCCTGTTTTCTACCTCTCTTATCCTTTCCAGGGTTGCCATTGGTTGCCACTGAAATGGAGTATGCGGTTTGGGCACGAATGTGGCAATTGAAATGTTAACAAATCCGGATGATCCGTTTATCTCTTTCTTCAAATCAGACACTTTATATGCCAGATCTATTATTTCGTCAATTTCCTCGTCGGTTTCCATGGGCAGGCCTATCATGAAATACAGCTTTACAAGTTTCCAGCCGTTTTTATACGCGGATTTTACTCCGTTAAAGAGGTCTTCATTAGTGATATTCTTGTTAATTGTCTTGCGCAATTCAAGGCCCGCGGCTTCAAGGGCTATTGTTAAGCCTGATTTTCGCACTGAATTTAACAGGGAGGGCAAGTTTGCCAACTCCTCCGAGGCCCTTAGCGACGGGAATGATATGTTTACCCTTTTGTTGTTAAACATAATGTGCAACTTTTGCATTAACCCTTTCAGGTCGGGGTAGTCGCTGGTTGAAAGCGATGTCAGGGATATCTCGTCGTAACCGGTATTGTTGTAAAGGGTTTCTGCGCTTTTTATTATTGTGTCTACAGAGCGGGTTCGTTTTGGCCGTTTTGTCATGCCGGCGTTGCAAAACCTGCACCCTTGAGTGCAGCCGCGCATTATTTCAATGGCAATGCGGTCGTGTGTTGTCTTAACATAAGGCGTTATTAGCTTTTCGGGCATAAAGGCGTTGTCGAAATCCTGAACAACTGCTTTTGTTATTGACGCTGGCAAGCCGGGCATATTTGGTTTTATTTCATCTATAAGACCGTTTGAATGGTATGTCACATCATAAAGTTGCGGCGCGTACAAACCTTTAATCTCTTTTGCCGTTAAGGTTATCTTATCTGATCTCGATAAATTACTATCTTGTTTTGTTTTTTTGAAAAGCTCCATAAGCTCCGGCATTAAATCTTCGCCTTCTCCCAGGACAAATATGTCGATAAAATCGGCCATCGGTTCGGGCGCCAGGGCGGTTGGGCCTCCTGCTATAATTATTGGGTTGGTTTCGCCTCTTTCATCTCTTTTTAAAGGTATATTTGCCAGGTCAAGCATGTTTAACACATTAGTGTACGACATCTCATATTGCAGGGAAAAGCCGATTATGTCGAATTCAGCCAAGGGGGTATAAGTTTCAAGTGAGAAGAGCGGGACTTTGTTTTTGCGCAATTCGCCTTCCATATCCGGCCAGGGCGCAAACACCCTTTCGCAAACTACGCCGGGCATGCTGTTTAGCAGAAAATAGAGAATTTGCATGCCCAGATGAGACATGCCTATTGAGTAGGTGTCTGGAAACGCAAGGGCAATGCTTACCTCCACGCTATCGTGATCTTTTGTAATTGAGTTCCACTCGCCGCCTGTGTATTGGGCAGGCATTTCCACTCGGGGCAATAGATTGTCGGCGACAAAATTTCTTAAATTATTCATAGAATTAATGCTGATTCGTAAACCGTATTTTGGGATTTTAGGGCACGGAAAGAAATAACATAGACTTTTTTACCAGCATCTTCAGGCCGACTTTGCCCAATCTTCAATCGCCGAATCCTCAACGCAGCTATGGCTGCGCATCCGGTTCGACACAATCAGATTGAACAAATTCAACCTAAATCTACAGGCAAAAAAGCCCAAGTTATTTCTTTCCGTGCCCTTACCTTAATTTGCGGGACTACTCGTCTCCAAGCATGTTCGGGTTTGTGATTAGGTTAATTATATTCTCTTTTTCAACTTTGCCGGCTTTGTAAAGGGAGGCAAGTGAACTATCCATTGATACCATGCCGTGCTGTTTGCCGGTCTGGATGGACGAGTTGATTTGCGACGTCTTGCCTTCGCGGATAAGGTTGCGCACGGCAGGGGTGCCTATCATTATTTCATGCGCGGCGCAACGGCCGCCGCCTTTCTTCTTTAGCAGGCATTGGGATACTACGGCGTTTACCGACTCCGACAACATTGTCCTGATCTGGGCTTGCTGTTCGGGCGGGAATACGTCGATTACCCTGTCGATAGTCTTGGCCGCGCTTGAAGTGTGCAGTGTTCCCATGACAAGGTGGCCAGTCTCGGCTGCGGTGATTGCAAGCGATATGGTCTCAAGGTCTCTCATTTCGCCCACAAGTATCACGTCCGGGTCTTCGCGCAAAGCGGCGCGCAACGCGTTGCCGAAACTGTGGGTATGCGGGCCGAGTTCTCTCTGGCTGATTAAGCAGTTCTTTGTGTTGTGCACAAATTCAATAGGGTCTTCAATTGTCAGGATGTGGCCTTTTTCTTCGCTATTAATCAGGTCTATCATGGCCGCAAGGGTTGTGGATTTGCCGCTGCCGGTGGGGCCGGTTACAAGCACAAGCCCTTTCGGTTTTCTGGTAATTTCGGCAAGAATAGAGGGGAGGTTTAGCTCTTCGAATGTAGGTATCTTGGTAGGTATGTTTCTAAATACGATTGATTCGCCGCGGTTTTGGATAAACGCGTTAACCCTGAACCGCGCCACATCTTTAAGGTCAATGGAGAAGTCGGCTTCATGCGTCTCTTCAAACTCTTTTCGTTGAGTGTCGCTGAGGATTTCGTAAAGAAATTTGTGGACATCTTCAGCTGAAAGAGGATCCATCTCTACCATGCGCATATCGCCGTGGATTCTCATAATAGGCGGCTCGCCGGAGCTAATGTGAACGTCTGAAGCGTCCTCTTTTGCGGAAAACTTAAGCAGTTCTGTAATGTCCATATCCATTTTTATGTTTCTCCATTAATATGATTATTAAAAAAATAAAAGTTCATTATTTTAATTTAACGGCGCGAGCAAAGTTTTGAAATCCGTTTCAGTTATAATTTTGATCCCAAGGGTTTCAGCTTTGTCCAATTTTGAGCCTGCTGCCTTTCCGGCAACCAGGAAGTCCGTTTTTTTGCCTACGCTTGATGAGACTTTGCCGCCGTGTTCCTTAATAATGTTTTCTATCTCGTTTCTGGTGTATTGCTCCAACGTCCCGGTCACCACAAATGATTTGGCAAATACGGCGGTTTTTGCCATGCCGTTGCCGCTTGAAAGCGATTTGGTGTTGACATTGGCTGTTTTCAATTTTTCAATAATTGCCTTTGTGGCGCTGTTTTGGAAAAAGGCCGCTATGTTTTCAGCCATTATCGGGCCTATTTCATTAATAGTTTCAAGCTCTTCTTTTGCCGCTTCTGATAATTTGTCGAGAGACCCGAAATATTTAGCGAGCACATCAGCCGCGCGCGCGCCTATATTATTAATGCCCATGGCGCAGATAAGGTTGTTTAGATCGCGCGTTTTGCTTTTTTCTATACTGTTTATCAGGTTTTTTGCGGATTTCTCCGCCATTCTTTCCAGCTTGACAAGGTCTGATTCTTTAAGGCTGTATATGTCCGCGTAATCTTTTAACAGGTTTTCATTAACCAGCTGCTCGACCACCGCCGGGCCAAGCCCTTCTATATCCATGGCGTTTCTGGCCGCAAAAAATGTGACGCGTCGTTTGGCTTGCGCGGGGCAAAGCGGATTGGGGCATCGGACGTAGACTTCAGTTTCCGGATTATCTACCACGCTATCGCAAACCGGGCAGTTTTCGGGGACGTTAAACGGCTGTTCACTGCCTGATCGTTTCTCTTTTACAACGCCGGCAATCTGCGGGATAATGTCGCCGGCTTTCTGTATAGTGACGTAATCGCCGATTCTTATATCTTTTCGTTTAATTTCATCAAAATTGTGCAGGGTTGCGCGGCTTACAGTGGTGCCTGCAAGGCTAACCGGGTCAAGATTAGCCACCGGCGTTAAAGCTCCGCTACGGCCAACCTGCACGGATATATTTTTTAACCTTGTAACAGCCTGTTCCGGATGAAATTTGTATGAAATTAACCACCGCGGAGCCTTGCTTGTGGCTCCAAGCTCCTCCCTCAGATTCAAAGCGTTTACCTTTATAACCATGCCGTCTACCTGGTATTGAAGGTCTCTTCGTTTTGTGTCCCATGCGTTGCAGGTTTCAATAACTTCATCAATATTTTTACAAAGTTTGAAATTTGGATTAACCGGGAAACCAAACTCTCTGATCAAATTAAGGGTCTCCATATGAGAAGATTGGTTTAAGCCCTCTGCGTATCCGATATCGTACGCAAACAGATGCAGGCGCCGTTTAGCCGCAATACGAGGGTCAAGCAGTTTTAAAGAGCCTGCGGCGGCGTTTCTGGGGTTGGCAAAAAGCGGTTCGTCGTCGTCCCGGCGTTTAGCATTGATTTGCTGGAAATCTTCATTGGGCAGGTACACTTCGCCGCGTATTTCAATTAGCCCGCTATTTTGGGTGTTTTGACCCTTTTGTGTTGCAATACGCAGGGGAAGTTCCCGTATTGTCTTTATATTTGATGTTACATCGTCCCCTTTTGAGCCGTCGCCTCTTGTGACTCCGCGCACAAACGCGTTGTTTTCGTACCAGAGAGATATGGCAATGCCGTCTATTTTCAGCTCAACCACATATTCCACAATGTGGTTTTCGCCGTCCAGGGCTTTGAAAATACGCTTGTCGAATTCTTTCAACTCATCTTCTGAATATGTATTGTCGATGCTTAACATCGGGATTTTGTGCTCAACAGCCTCAAATCCGGTTAAAGGCTCACCGCCAACGCGTTGAGTAGGGGAATCGGGCTTAACAAGGTGTGGAAATTCAGATTCCAGGCTAATTAATTGATTCATCAACTGATCGTATTCAAAATCGCCAATGACAGGGCAGTTTTCACTATAATATTTGCGGTCGTGAGAACGTATCAGTTCTGCAAGCTTTTCTATTTTGTCTTCTATTTTGTCCACCACATGAACTATCTGCTAAAAGTCTATAGCTTGAAAAGAGTTAGGTTAAAATTTTTTAGAGTATATCAGATTTTCAATTAAGCTGTCAACTAACGAAAAAGGCTTGACAATACGTACTTTTTTTAATAAACTTCCGATTTGTCTTAGATCCAAAATTGTGGAGGGTTTGTGTTGAGTAAAAAAGATCAGCAGGAGTTTTTTGAGATATTTCGATCTACCTCAGACAAAGGCAAATCTGATTCTACAGATAAAGATAATGATAATAATAAAGATGAAGTTAAGGAAAAAGATAAGGAAGTAGTGGAGAAAACGGCTAAACCTGTTGCAAATGTCAAAAATGAGCCGATTGCGCAAAAAATGCCGGTTCAAAGGCCGATTGTTGCCCGGCCAAGGATTCAACCTGGGAATCAGCCGGTGAATAGGCCAAAAATTCAACCTGGGAATCAGCCGGTGAGTAGGCCAAATATGCAACCTCGCGTGAAACCTAAACCGCAGATTAAGTCTGCTCCAATAATTCCAAAAGCGCCTGTAGTTGCGCCTGAATACACCGCCGAAAGCGATGTGACGCCGGAACCGGAAAAGGTTTTACTTAAAGATGAAGTGCATTTAAAACAGGAAACTATTATAATAAGCGCCGTTGCAGCCACTTTTTTATCTTTAGCGTGCTTTTTTATTGGATATAAGGTAGGATATAACAAAGGTTACGAGGGGGGACCGAACGCTGAGGCGCAAAGCGGGGTTGTGGATGATAAAGCCGGTAAGGATTCGAAAACCGGCAAAAAGGCTTTAAACCTGTTTGCGGATGAAAAAGAGGGCTCCGGGCTTGCAGATGTTAAACGGGCTAACGGTGATTTGTGGACGTTGAGAATTATTTCGTACAAAAATGTAAGCTCAAATCTGGTAAAAGCGACAAATCTTGCTAAGGCGATTAAGAATATGACCGGATATAATTCATTTGTCGCAAAAACAGGGAACGAATTAATTGTTTGTGTTGGAAAATTTAAGGATAAAAATGATCAGAAACTTTTTGATTTGCAAATCAAAATGGCTGATCTTGTGTATGATAATAAAAAGCAGTTCAAAAGCTGCTATCCGGTTAAATTAAGATAGTTATCGGTTTTTATATTGTAAAAGGCCTTTAATAACAGTTATTTGTGGCGTATTATAGAACAATTGAAAGGAGTGTGTGTGGTATGAGTATTGACAAAAGCCTGGTTTCAAAAAATAAATTATCCAGGGACAGAAATGTGTATTCAAGGTTTGAAAGAATTAAACTCTTGAAAAATGAGGAAAGCTGGACCGAAGAGGATTCTGTTTTTGGTTTGCCGAAAGTTAAAGTGCAACGCATGAAGAAAAGAACCAAGAAGGTGAAAGAGAAGAAAGAGGAAGGCGCAGACGCTGCTGCGGGAAAAAAGTAGAATAGTTTTGCAATAAGCGGCAATATGTCCTTTTTTTTAGCTATACAGGACTCTATTATCGCCTACGCGTTTGGTTAAATGTGTTTTGTCGAAATATTCAAGAAGAGGCACGGCGTATTTGCGGGTTGTTTTTGTGATGTCCCGAAAACCGGATACGCTTATAGAGCCGTTTTTCTTGATGTGGTTTGATATTGTTTCTTCCAATTGGCCGATTATATTGCTGTGATAGTATAAATCATTATTTACTTCTATCACAGCCTCGGTTTCCACCAGATAGCAAAGCAAATCCCGGGCGTGTTTTTTGTCTTCGTTCATCCCATCAATTAGTTTTTCTATGGGTTCAGGGCAAAATCCATGTTTTTTGATGGTTTCTTCCAGTTCGGCTGCTTTTTTTGCGTCTGATTCCGCCAGTTTCACATCAAACCCTTCAATCGCCAGTTTGTTTTTTCGCAATGTTATTTTTTTGTTTGAAATCAAACCTGCAATTAAAAAGGAAAATAACGAACCCGGCAAACCAGTCCCGGTTTTTGATTTAAGGATGCGCTCATCCATGCCTAATCTAAACGCGTTCTCTTTATGAAACTTTTTAAGCGTTTCCAGAACATTTTCTTTCAACAGACGCAAATGTTTTGCGTGGATAAAGTTTTGATTTTGCCGGTCGGTTTCATCAATCACAAACAATTTCCCTTCGTTTACAAGGTTTTCGATTGCGTTGTCGGTTTCATGCTCAGGCCGGTTTACAAACGCGCGTATCTCTTTTGTTGAACAATATGGAGGTTTTGCCTCAAGAAATCGCGATTCAATAATATTGAATACGTCTCCGTCGGCAAGCGTTTGAAGCGGCGCTATCGACTCTTTTTTAAACCGTTTCAGGCAACGCGAGCTTGCCCGCAAAACCCTTCCGCCTCCAATTGTAAACGCGGGTGAATACGATCTTATTATATACCGGTCATCTCTTTCCGCGACTATGGGCTTTTCAAGCCGAAATTCAGCCAAACATGTCTCGCCCGGTTTTAAAACGTCTTTATCAAGCAGGATGACCCTTCCCATTATTTCATTTGTAAAAATGTGAAATCTTACTCTGGTTCTATTTACAAGGTTGTTTTTTGTGTTAGCGTGCAGGCAAAGTTCGCCGGCAATAATCGAAACAGGCTCTAAATGGCCGGGTTCAGACAATTCGCAACCCCGGTTTACATCAACGGCTTTTATTCCCGCCAAATTAAGGGCCGCTCGTTGGCCGGCCACGGCTTTCTCTTTTTTAATGCCGTTAACTTCAATGCCTCTGACTCTAACCACTGTTTTGGCCGGCAGCAACTCAACTTCGTCGTTAACGTTAACCTCGCCGCCTATGACGGATCCCGTAACTACCGAGCCAAACCCAGACATGCTGAACGACCTGTCGATTGGCAGCCTGAAAGTCTCCCTTGCATTCTCTTTGCGCATCTCAGCAATCATACTTGACAGTTCTGTTTTTAACTCTTTAATTCCGCTTCCGGTTGAGGAAGAGACATGGACAATCCGCGAGTTTGTAAATTTAGTGGCGAAAAGAAAATTGCCGGCTTCAACATTTAACATATCAAGCCAATCTTTATCCACAAGATCGCATTTTGTAATCACGGCCAATAAATATTTTATATCAAGCAGTTCAAGGATCTCCATATGCTCGCGCGTTTGGGGCATAATGCCGTCGTCTGCCGCTATTACAAGCATTGCCGCGTCAATGCCGGTGGCTCCTGCAAGCATGTTTTTTATAAAGCGTTCGTGGCCGGGCACATCAATAAAGTTAACGCGGGTATTTTTATCAAGTTTGCAAAACGCAAAACCTATGTCAATTGTAAGCCCTCTGGCTTTCTCTTCAGGCAATCGGTCGGCGTCGACGCCGGTAATGGCCTTTATCAGCGCGGTTTTTCCATGATCAATATGACCTGCTGTGCCTATGATCACATTTTGCGTGGTTGAGCAGGTTTCAGCGTTGTTTGCGGCTTTAGATTTTGCCTTGGCTTTATTATCTGTTTTCATTTTGTATAGAAAAATGCAATAAATGTGGAAGTAAGTGGTTGAAGATGAGCGCGAGAATGTACTAGTTATTCATTTTCAACCACTAAAGCTATTTTGCCGCGCCTTATTAGTTGGCGGTATTTTTGTCTGCAATAATTTTAAAAGCATTGACAATTTCGTTCTCTTCTTCGGTTCCAATTACCGTGCGTGGGTCAAGCAGCGCCATATCGCGCTCTATTCTCGCAAATATTGGAATTGCATTGAGGCGCAGTTCTTTTGCAAGTTTATTTGCGCTTATGTGGTTTGACGATACGGAGACTACTTTGGTTGGAATTGTTTCAGCCGGCATAGACCCGCCGCCTATTTCCGACCGTCCGTCTTCTACAGTTGCGGAATAAAAGCCGTTTGTGTTGTTCAGGATATTGTTTTTTAGCCTGTTTGCGCGTTCATCAACAGTTGTAACCGGCGAAAAAATCATTTTAAGTATGGGCACGTTTTCCAACGCTTTTTTATCGTCAACATACAGCCGCAGAGTCGCGTCAAGCGCTGCGATTGTTGTCTTGTCTACTCGCAAGGCGCGCATTAGGGGATTGCTTTTGCATGAATCAATTAAATCCTTGCGACCGATAATCAAGCCTCCCTGCGGGCCTCCCAACAGTTTGTCGGCGCTGAAAGTGGTAACGTCAATCCCCGCTGCAACGCTCTCTTTTACGGTGGGCTCTGACATAATATTTGAAAGGTAATCGTCATCCGGCGAATTGTTATTGTAGGTATCTGTTTCCGATCCGCATGGGATGCCTCGCAAATTATTTAAAAACTGGCCTGAGCAAATATTTTTTAGATTTATCAATGCTCCACTGCCCAAATCGTGAAGAGTTGGAATATTAAATTCTTTGCCTAAATTTGCGATCTCCTCTAAATCCGGAGAATGTGTAAAACCTGTTATGCGGAAATTGCTTGGGTGAACGATTAGTATCAGCCCTGTGCGATCAGTTATCGCGTTTTTATAATCTGAAATATATGAGCGATTTGTGGACCCTACTTCAACGAGCGTTGTTCCGCTTTTTTCCATAACTTCAGGCATCCTGAACGAACCGCCAATTTCAACAAGGTGCGAACGCGAGACAATTGCCTCTTTTCCCTGGGTAATAGAGTTAAGGGCCAGAAGGACGGCGGCCGCGTTATTATTAACAAGCGTTGCCGCGGGCGCGCCGGTTAGTTCGCAAAGTATAGTTTGGATATGATTGTATCTTGAGCTTCTTTTGCCGGTTGTCTTGTCTACTTCAAGTGTGGAGTATCCTTTTGAGACGTCAATTATCTGTTTTAGCGCAAGCTCATGAATGGGAGCCCGGCCTAAACTGGTGTGCAGAATTACGCCTGTGGCGTTAATTGCCTTCTCAAGCGTTTGGTTCATGCTTTTTTTTACACTTTTCACAATGCGGTTTGAAATTGCCGGAATTGTATTGTCGGCCATTGTTGAGCCTGCGTTGGATGATCTTTTATCAGCCAGGGCTGCTTGCCTGATTTCGCCAAGTATGCGGCGCGTAACGTTTACAACCAGGCTCCTTGGGCATTCGCTGATTAATTCCTTAATTTCAGTGGTTTCAAGGATGTCGTTAACTGAGGGTATTTTTCTAAGAATGTCGCTGTTTTGCATCTGTGCCTAATTTCTTTCCGAACCATTAATTCATCATGATTACGCTGTCGGTTCCTGTTGTTGGGCTTGATGTGCCGCCTGAGACGCTCCGGTAAATATTGTCGTCATAAATAATGTTGTCGGAAGCCTCTGTTGAGACAGTGCCTTTCCATTCGACATGGCCGTCTATGTAAAGTATGTTAGTCCCTCTGTTTTTATGGTTAGAGCCCAATCCTCCATTGCTTGTCGGTATATCAGATGCTAACGCCACGCCTGGATTAATTGTTGTGTCTTTAGTTGGATCATAACCATAACTACAGTTGAACGAAATGCCTTGCGCCGTTCCGTCGGCAATGTCTGTTTGAGATGTTAAACCTGAAGTGTCGGTGGAGTTGCTGCTACACGAGAATATTTCTCTATTTGACAAATAAGAGCTGTAAAGCAGGGAAAGCGACTCCATGGCGTTGCCGTCATTATCCGTGGGGAAAGATTCGCCGTGTTCGTTTGCGTAGATTCGCAAAGCGGTTCCGATCTGTTTTAAATTGCTTACGCAAGCTACTTTATAAGCGTTTTCACGAGCTTTGCCAAGCACCGGCAGTATAATGCCTGCTAAAATGCCTATTATCGCAACAACGACCAGCAACTCAACAAGCGTGAACGCTTTGACATGTTTGGATGATGACATTATAAAAAATAAGGGCGGCTATAATAGCCGCCCTTTAAATTAGCAATTATTCAATAATAAAATAATTATGTTTCTTATTAATCATCGCCATAAGCTAATACTGAATCTGTTCCATTTCCCCGTGAGCCCGTAAATATATTATCGTCATACATTGGGTCTGTTGACAGATATACTGAATGTGTGGCAAGCCACTCTACGTGACCGTCAACGAAAAGAACATTACCGCCTCTATAACCATGGTTGGGGCTAAGCACCTCAGTAAAATCTTCATAATCACTGAAAAAGTCGGAAGCCACTGCAACTCCGCCATAAAGGTTGCTTGCGCCTTTAGATGAGTCGTAAGCGTAACTTTGTGTCCAGTTTTCGTCGCCGTTTGCTGAGTTTATAGCTGTGTCTGTGGCGGCTGAAATTGTTGATACAACAGCATTTGCTGATAATGTGCCACTTTGGCATCTAAAAACTTTTGCGTCGGTGACATAACCGTTGTAAAGAACAGAAAGAGAGGTGCTTCCACTGCCGTTTGAAGTTTGAGGGAACATCTCTCCATGTTCATCCGCGTACATTGTTAAAGCCAATCCAATCTGTTTCAAGTTGCTCTGGCATGTTGATTTCCTGGCGTTTTCACGCGCTTTACCCAACACCGGCATCAGGATGCCGGCTAAAATGCCGATAATGGCCACAACAACCAGCAATTCAACTAAAGTAAAACCTGAGTTTCGAGATTTTGATTTAAATATTTTATGCATGAAATTGTCTCCTTTTCACAATTGTTAACAATAATTTATTTAAAAAACAATTACCATATTAATTTCTAAAAAGCGTTATGAATACATAGTTTAAAAACCAATTACAAAAAAAAAATCTTTTCATTTCATAACTGCCCCCTTTCTTTAAACTAAAAACATTTAAACTTAATATAAAATTTTGAAAAAGTTGCAGACATTTCCACTAAAATTATTCATACAAAAAACAGTCTAATATTATATATTACAAAGCAACTATTGCAATCTTTTTATCTGTGGCGGCTTTAATAGTTTCATCCTTGTCCAAAATTATTGTTTTGCTCGCTTCTATTGCCAACACGGACGCTTTTGCCTCGCTTAAAATCCGGATAGTATGCGGTCCGATTGTGGGCAAATCAAACCTCTCGTCCTGATCATGTTTGCTCAATTTAATAACAACAGCCCCTTTGCCTCCAAGTTCGCTTCCGCGCTTAATCGTTTCATTTGTGCCTTCAAAAGCTTCAACCGCCATAACTACTTTTTCCTTGATAACAATGCATTGGCCGATATCCATGTTTGCTATTTTTTTGGCAATATCCCAGCCAAACTCTATATCGGCAAGCTCTCGTTCATTTGGGCTTCGCGTTGTTAATGTTCCCCTTTCAGCCAGTAATTCAGGGACGTATTGCGCTGCGGGCCGCAATTCAATGCCGTCTTTTGACAACTCATTTGCTATTGCGCCCAAAATCGAGTGGTCCTGCCTGTCCTTAACCACTTTGTACAACAAGTTAATAGTCTTTAAATCAGGAATAAAATTAACATTCATGAATTTGGAAAACACTTTTGTTTTCGTTACCCCGCCTGCCATAACGGCGTTTGAAACGCCTTCCTTGTTCAGGATTTTTATCAACTTTCCCATTTGGGCGATTCCGACCCAATAAAGCTTTTCCACATAGTTTTCAAGCTCGTTTTCCGTTTCCCCTTTTATGCCGACTGCTATAACCCTCAAATTGTTTGATGCGGCTCCTTGCGCAAAAAGTATTGGGAAACGGCCATTGCCGGCAATAAGCCCAATCTTTTCGCCCCCGTTTTTATCCTGGTTATCTGTATTTACATCTGACATTTGCTAAGCTGTATGCAATTAATTTTACAAAAATTTATTTCATTTTGTTTTCAAGCGTTGCGACTTTTTTAGTCAATTCTTTTACCGTGTCGCGCATTTCAGGCAGGCGCGCAATAGCCGCGTAGCATTTGCGCATCTTTTTTATAGGCATTGCCGGCGCTCCAAGAAATACTCCGTTTGGGGGCAAATCATTAGCCACTCCGGATCGGCCTCCTATTACGGTGTTGTCGCCTATTTTAAGGTGGCCTGAAACGCCTGTCTGCCCGGCGATTGTCACATTATTGCCTATTTTAACGGAACCCGCTATGCCTGATTGGGCTACGATTAGCGTGTTTTCTCCAACTTCAACACTATGGGCCACGGCCACAAGGCAACCAATCTTAGCGCCTTTCTTTATCCTGGTTTCTCCTAATGCCGCGCGGCTTATGGTTGTGTTCGGCTCAATATCAACGTCGTCTTCTATCACAGTTGTGCCTACATGAGGAATTTTGTAGTATGTTTTGCCGTCTGGAGCATATCCGAAACTCGGGCTGCCGATTACGGCATTGCTATGAATAGTCACGCGATTGCCTATTGAGCAGGCTTTATAAACTACCGCATTTGGGAATATTTCAGTATCCGAGCCTATTTTGCAATCTTCCCCTATGTAAACGCCCGGGTATAAGACCGTGTTGTCGCCAATGCTGCAATTTGCGCCGACAAACACGTTTGGATAAATAGTAACGCCGTTGCCCAATGAAACATTTTTATCAATCGTTGCGCCGGGGGCTATGGTTTTAGGATGAGCGGGTTTGACGTTCATCATTAAATCCACTATTTTTGCGTAAGCCAGGTATGGATTGTCAACAACCAGCAATGGTTTGCCGCTATTTTTAATATGCGGCGCGGCAATTACGGCGGAGGCCTTGGTCTCATTTATCATGTTTTCGTATTTTTGATTTGAGACAAACGTTATGTAGCCTTCTGCAGCGTCTTCAATCGTCATTACGCCCAGAATTTCAATTGACCCGTCGCCTGCTACTTTGCCGCCGACATAATCGGCAAGTTCCGTTAATGTTTTTTTCATTTGTTTTGCTTTTGCAAAGGTAGAATAAATAATAAGTTATTGATGACAGCCATTACATCCGCTTGAAAACCGTAATTCATAAATTGACAATGAATATTTAACGTCTCCTCATATAGCCTCGTATTTTAGCAGATTCAATTGCCAATGTATGTGATCTTTATCACAATTAATATTTTTTATTTTGCCTTGGCTGTAATATGTTATGTTTCAGGCCTTGCAATTATCATTTTTATAATTGCCAAAACGCCCAATAAGAATAACCATCCATATAACCCTGAAATAATATGCCCGTCTCCAAAGAAAAATTCGGACATTTTGTGGTTATGGTCAAGCAGAAAACTGTTCATTTTTAGCCCAAATACCCATCCCGCATGCAATCCTATTGGCAAATACAATGATTTTGTATGGTAAAATGATATTGACAGGACGGCCCCCACTATAAATAACCCAATAATGTATTGAAGGACAAAAAAAGTATCGGAAAAAGCGTGGCTGAAAAAGCCTGCCATAGAACTAAATCCAACAAACATGTCCGGGCCGGGGTAAACGCTTACTTTAAAACTGAAGAAATGAAGAATTGCGTAAAAAAGGCTTGAAAATATTACCGCGGTAGAAACGGAGAAATCCTTCAGCAATCCCTGAAAAATGAATCCCCTGAACAAAGTCTCTTCAAAAATACCAATAAGGCAGGCGCTTAAAAAATATGTTAATGGCTTTGAAAATAGCCTGCTTAATGACGGCGTATCCGCGTCAAAATACTGAATGCCCAATATTAATGTAATAATGCCGTAAACCAGCAACGAGCCGGCTCCGATAATCAAACCCATTGATATATCTTTGTGTCGGTTTAGGGAAGATTTGAATCCGCTTACAGCCAACGGGATAAAATCCAGCTTTTTTCTGAAAAGAAATACCGTCGCAAAAAGAACGATCATAATAATGCGGCGCATTATTTTTCCATAATTGTACATCCCGTTCTTATAATTAACCATATCCGCAAAGCCTTCGCTTTTTTCCACAAACGAATCTATTGGAATCTTTAATATTGATCCAAGGGCGCAACTGATTAAAAGTATCAAAAAAAACGCGACAATAAACTTTTTGTATAATTTCATGTAATAACGTCGATGTTCATAGCTTAAAAATAGTTAAACTTAAATAACAAAAATAAAGGTAAAAAACAGAGATTTTATTGGTATTTTGTCCTGATAAATGGAATAAAATGGCGAAAACATGTAAATTGTTAATATTCTTGTCCTTGGGGCCCAAAAATCTTGATTTTATTGCGAAAAAACGAAATTTTTTTAAATGCGCGCTACGCGATTCTTGACAATATGGCAAGACTCAATTACAATTACTAAAATTTTTTAGTTTTTGCAAGAGAAATATGAATAAAAAGAGATTTGTAAAAGGCAATTTAAAAAAAGGCGCAAGCGATGAAGTGCTCTCTTTTACGGAGTCGGTTTCAAACGATTGGCGTCTTTATAAATATGATATTGCCGGAAGCATAGCGCATGCCACAATGCTGGCCGAATGCGATATTATAACATCCGGCGAAAAAGATGCAATAGCCGGGGCTTTAAAAGAGATAGAAAATGAGATAGATTCAGGCAAATTTGAGTTTAAATACGAGCTGGAAGATATTCATATGAATATTGAGGCTTCTTTGGCTGAGAGAATAGGCGAAACCGGTAAAAAGTTGCACACCGCCAGAAGCCGCAACGATCAGGTCTCGCTTGATCTAAGGTTATGGATGCGCGACCAGATCAATGATATAGTTGTTTTGATCAGCAAATGCCAAAGCGAGCTGGTTTGCAAGGGCAAAGATAATATTGAAATTATTATGCCTGGTTTTACTCACCTTCAGCACGCTCAACCTATTTTGGCTGCCCATTATCTTTTGGCTTATGTTGAAATGCTGGAGAGAGATAAGGGCAGGCTTAAAGATTGCCTGAAACGGGTAAATGTTTCGCCTTTAGGCTCATGCGCGCTTGCCGGCACTACATTGCCGACTGATCCCAAAATAACGGCCGGGCTGCTTGGTTTTGACTCTGTTTGCGCAAACAGCATCGACGCTATAAGCGATAGGGATTTTTGCGCGGAATTTGCTTTTTGTCTGAGTTCGTTGTTTTCGCATTTGTCCAGGTTAAGCGAGGACTGGATACTTTGGTCAAGCGAGGAGTTTGGATTTATTGACTTAGACGACTCCTTTTGCACGGGCTCCAGCATGATGCCGCAGAAGAAAAACCCTGATTGCCTTGAATTAATGCGGGGCAAGTGCGGCAGGATCTACGGCAACCTTACGTCTTTGCTCACATTGATAAAGGGCTTGCCGCTGGGCTATAATCGCGATATGCAGGAAGATAAGGAAGCGGTTTTTGACTCGGCTGAAACCGCCGTAAAGTGTCTGAGTCTGTTAAAAGATTTAATAAAGGGCAGCAACTTTAGAGAGTCCGGTATTAATAAAATTATAGACAAAGGATTTCTGGACGCAACGGCGTTTGCGGAGTATCTGGTCAAAAAGGGAACTCCATTCAGGGAAGCGCATAAAATTGTGGGTGAAATTGTTCAAAAATGCTCTGAGCTTTCATGCGCGTTTAATGAGCTTTCCATTGATAAGCTTAAGGAGTTCTCAAACATGATAGAGAATGATGTTTATGAGGTCTTAGGGGCTAAGAATTGCGTAAAAAATTTGAAAAGTTTTGGGTCAAGTTCGCCTGAATTTGTTAGAATGAGACTGAAAGAGTGGGAGTCCGCCCTTGCCGGCGTCTGATGATGAAGAATTGCTATGATTATTCTCTTCAAATATCGCAAATAATTATGATTAGGGCTTGGTTTTAATCAAATAATATAGAAAGGAAATAAAATGGAATTTTTTGAATATTCAAATAATGAACTGATGTGCGAAGGTGTGAGGGTAAAAGACATTGTTAGCGAGGTCGGATCGCCGGCTTATATTTACAGCAAAAAAGCGTTTATTGATGGTTATAATGAGATTAAAACAGCTTTTCAGGAGGCTGATCCACTAATCTGTTTCTCAGTAAAGTCAAACTCAAACCTCTCAGTGCTCAGCGCTTTAGCGAACGCCGGGTCCGGTTTTGACGTTGTATCCGGCGGTGAATTGTTCAGAGCCCTGAAAGTAGGGGCCAATCCTGAAAAAATAGTTTACGCCGGCGTTGGCAAAAGCAGCGGCGAGATTAAATATGCGTTGGAAAACAACATCCTGATGTTCAACGTGGAATCGTGGGCAGAGCTCCAAAGCATCAACAAAATAGCCTCGCAGCTGGACAAAAAAGCCCAGGTTGCCATACGCATTAATCCTGATGTTGACGCAAAGACGCATTCAAAGACGACCACCGGCAAAAAAGAGAATAAATTCGGCATTGATATGGCAACGGCGGAAAGAATAATCTCCGAATCGTCAAAATATGCCAATGTCGCTATCACAGGTATACATGTTCACCTGGGCTCGCCAATTCATGACACTAAACCTTATGAAAAAGGGCTTGAAAAGGTTAATCAGTTTTTGCCGAAATGCAAAGCAAACGGCGTTGATATAAAATATCTTAACATTGGGGGCGGGTATTGCATTTCATACACCGGGAAGAATGAGATAAGGCCAAAAGATTACGCCGCAAAGACGATGGGGTTGATAAAAAAGACCGGGTGCAAATTGATTATGGAGCCGGGCCGTTTTATTTCAGGCAATGCAGGCATAATGGTCACAAAAGTGATTTATAAAAAACAAAACGATATCGGCAAGAAATTTGTCATATGCGACGCGGGCATGAATGACCTTTTGCGGCCGGCGTTGTATGACGCGAATCATAGGATTTGGCCTGTGTCTACTCATGTTCAAATGCCTAAAGTTGAGGGCGGAGGTGAAAAAGGTTGTTGCGGCGCCAAAATGTTAAAAAAGCTTATTGTAGAGGTGGCCCTTCAGGAAAAGAAACCGATAGATTTCTATAATGATCTGGAAGTTGTTGACGTGGTCGGCCCGGTTTGCGAGAGTAGCGATGTGTTTGCTAAAGACAGGCCGTTGCCGCGAGTTGACGAAAACGAACTGTTGGCTATCTTTAGCGCGGGCGCTTATGGGTTTACAATGAGTTCTCCATACAACTCCAGGCCAAGACCATGCGAAGTCCTGGTAGACGGCTCAAGATTCGACGTTGTGAGAAAAAGGGAAACATATGACGACCTTATTGCATTGGAAAATATTTAATATCCGCATCCTGGAATAAACGCTATGCCTAAATTTTATCCGATTTATCTAAATATCAGCGACAAAAAGTGCGTCATTGTCGGCGGGGGAGATGTTGCCTACCGCAAAGCGTGCAGCTTGCGGGAAGCCGAAGCGAAAGTTACGGTTGTAAGCCCTGAATTTTGCGAGAATTTCCTGAACGACGGCAATTTTGACTTAAATAAAAAAGAGTATGAAGTGTCGGATATAAACAACGCTTCAATTGTGGTTGCCTCAACAAACAACGAGGAAGTTAACAAAACGGTTTACGCAGACGCTGTTAAAATGAACATACCTGTAAACGTGGTTGATCAACCGCATCTTTGTTCGTTTATTGTGCCCTCAATGATAAGGCGGGGCGATCTGTGCGTAAGCATTTCAACCGGAGGCACCGGCCCGGCCCTTGCCAGGAATATCCGCGAATCGCTTGAGGAGAGGTTTGGGCCTGAATACGCGGATTTTACAGCCCTGTTGTCAATTATGCGCAAGTTGGCTATGTCTAAGATTACGGATGATAAAAAACGCAAGAATGTTTTGCAAAACCTTGCGGATGATAAATATCTAACCATGATAAAACAAAGCGGTCGTGATGCGGCTGAAAAAGAGATGCGCAAAACAATTGAAGAGTGTGGTTAACTAATAATATAACATTTTAGAATTTAATGGATTTTTATTTTGAAAGGCGCTGTAAGATATGGGGCAATTTAAAGATAAGGCAAAACTTGATTTGGAGGACATGAAGTCCGGAGGTTTTATTAAGGAGAGGAAAAAGGATCTTTTCACCGTGCGTTTAAGGGTGCCGGGCGGCAGGCTGCCGTTTGACAGATTGCAGAAGATATCTGAAGTCGCCGCTAAGTACGGCAAATACGGTTATGTGCATTTAAGCGTAAGACAATCAGTCGAGATTGTAGGCGTTCATTTTGACGATCTTGACACTGTGATAAAAGAGCTTGAAGCGGCAGGGCAAAAGATTGCCTCTTGCGGCGCAAGGGTGAGGGTGCCCACGGCGTGCGGCGGTTGCGAATACAACCCAAACGGCATAATGGATTCACAGCAAAAGGTGTTGGAAGTTGACGAAAAGTTCTTTGGCCGCGAATGTCACCATAAATTTAAAATCGGTTTTTCAGGCTGCCCGATTGACTGCCCAAAGACTCGCGAAATGGACCTTGGCTTTATGGGCATGGTTGAGCCAAGTTGGACGGAGGACGCATGCACCGGTTGCAAATTGTGCTCAAAAGTGTGCCTTGAAAAAGCAATTACCCCTGACGACGAAGGCAAACCTGTGTTTCATGAGGAGAAATGCCTCTTTTGCGGCGATTGCATAAACGTGTGCCCGACCGACGCATGGGAGTCCGGTCGCAAAGGATGGTACGTAAGGGCCGGCGGCAAGCACGGCAGACATCCAAGGCCCGCGGACGATATTATGAAGTTTCTCCCTGATGATAAAGTGTGCGATTTTATTGAAGGCACTGTTCAATGGTATAACGACAACGCCTCAGGCAGGGAGAGGGTCGGCAACTGTTTTGACAGGGTCGGGCTCGACAAGTACATGAAAGAAGTAGTAAGCAAATTCAACGATTAACCCCGGAGCGCAAACAATGTCAAGTTTAGTAATAGATAGCGGCTGCGCAAATCGCGTTTTCATGGGGTCGATACTCGAAGGCGTGGGCAATACGCCTTTGGTGCGTCTCAACAATGTTTCCAGGGATATTTCCGGCGATGTTGAGATATTTGCAAAGGCCGAATGGCTGAATGTAGGCGGCTCCGTAAAGGATAGGGCGGCTCTCAGCATAATAGAGGACGCTGAAAAATCAGGCGCGCTTACAAAAGATAAAATAATTATTGATTCCACTTCCGGCAACACAGGCATAGCATACTCCCTGATCGGCGCTGTAAAAGGCTATAAGGTTGCCCTTGTTATGCCCTCGAATGTTAGCGAAGAGCGTAAAGCGATTGTCCGCTTTTACGGCTCCGACATAATATATACCGACCCTTTGCTTGGCTCCGATGGAGCTATTATAGAGGTTCGGAAATTGGTTGATGAGAATCCTGATAAATATTTCTATGGCGATCAGTACAACAACGACGCAAATTGGCTGGCCCATTACAACGGCACAGCAGTTGAGATATGGGAACAAACAAACGGCAAAATCACCGATTTTGTCGCAGGACTTGGCACCAGCGGCACGTTTATGGGCACGACCAGGCGGTTAAAAGAGTTTAACAAGGATATAAGAGCCTTTTCCGTGGAACCCTCTTCTGATTTTCACGGTCTTGAAGGGCTAAAACACATGGAAAGCGCAATCGTGCCCGGCATTTATGACACTAACCTGGCGGATACAAAATGCTCTGTTGAAACGGAAGACGCCCTTGACATGGTCAAAATGCTTGCGGCAAAAGAGGGCCTTTTTGTCGGCTATTCAGCCGGCGCGGCCATGAAGGCGGCCCTTGACATTGCCAAAGATATGAAACACGGCCTGATTGTGACCATATTCCCGGACGGCGGCGACAGGTACCTGAGCACAAGCTTCATGCTTGGCGATTAATGATTTTCGAAGCCGGTTTAGCCATTCCTTTTTTTCAAACCAAAATATTTTACTCACGCCCAAACCTCTGTTTGGGCGTGAGGCAATTCCAGAATCTATAACCCAGATAAACCGGAAGAGTGACTAAAGTGAGCTAAAGTTAAAAGTGAACTAAAGTTTTGGTAAAAATTTTCAATTTTTGAATTCCACCTCGCTCCCAAACCCCAGTTTGGGCGCTAAATAATTCAAGAAGCCCCAGCTTCGTGTTTTGGAGCATATTTGATTCCTTTTTACACGCGAAGCTGGGGCTTCCTGAATTGCCGGCTGCCAAACTGGGGTTTGGTAACCAGAGCAACGTCTGCGTAGTATTTCAAAATATCATGTCAAAATCTGTTAAAATTTAACTTATAAGAAACTAAACATAAAAATTTAACCTGTTTTTAAGGAGTTCATGCATGGCCAATGAAGGTGAAAAAATCATTTACACCATGATGCGCGTTAGCAAGTTTTATAAAGATAAAGCTGTTTTAAAAGATATCTCCCTCTCATATTTTTACGGCGCAAAGATAGGCATACTTGGCCTGAACGGCTCCGGTAAAAGCTCCCTATTGCGCATTATGGCCGGCGTTGATAAACAATTTGACGGCGAGGCCGTTCTTTCACAGGGGCATACACTTGGTTTTCTGGAGCAGGAGCCGTTGCTTGATCCCGATAAAACCGTGAAACAGGTTGTTGAAGAGGGATTGGGCGAAGTTGTGAGCATTGTTAATGAGTACAATGAAATTTGCGATAAATTTGCCGAAGAACTCGCCGATGACGAGATGGACAAACTTGTGACCCGCCAGGGAGACCTGCAGGAGAAAATAGATGAGCTTGACGCCTGGGACGTTGAGTCGCGCCTTGAAATGGCTATGGACGCCTTGCGTTGTCCCCCGGGCGACTCAGTTATAAAAGTCCTTTCCGGCGGCGAAAAAAGGCGTGTTGCCCTGTGCAGGCTTCTGTTGAAAAAACCCGATATTCTGCTTTTAGATGAGCCCACAAACCACCTCGACGCCGAGACCGTGGCCTGGCTTGAGCACCATCTCCAGCAATACGAAGGCACGGTTATTGCCATAACGCATGACCGCTATTTTCTTGACAATGTAGCCGGCTGGATTTTAGAGCTTGATAGGGGAGTCGGCATTCCATGGAAAGGCAACTACTCCTCATGGCTTGAGCAGAAAGAGCAGAGGCTTAAACAAGAGGAGAAAGGCGAATCCGAACGGCAAAAAACATTGCAGCGCGAGCTTGAATGGATTCGTATGTCGGCAAAAGGCCGTCATGCAAAAGGCAAGGCGCGTTTGAACGCGTATGAGTCTCTTCTGGGGCAAAACAGCGAGAAACTTGACAAAGACCTTGAGATATTTATACCACCCGGACCGCGCCTTGGCGATCTTATTATTGAGGCAAAAGATGTAAGCAAGGTTTATGGAGACAGGATTATTTTTGAAAAGATGACCTTTGCTCTGCCGGCGGGAGGCATTGTGGGCGTAATAGGCCCTAACGGCGCGGGCAAGACCACGCTGTTTAAAATGATTGTCGGCCTTGAAAAACCCGACTCCGGCTCTATTAAAACCGGCGAAACCGTAAACGCCGCTTATGTTGATCAGGAGCGAGACACGCTTGAAGCCGGTAAAACTATATATGAACAGATTTCAGAAGGTTGCAACACTATCAGGCTCGGCAAGGTAGAGGTTAATTCCCGCGCGTATGTTTCGCGTTTCAACTTTTCCGGCACAGATCAACAAAAGGCGGTCGAAACACTTTCCGGCGGCGAGCGCAATCGTGTTCATCTTGCATGCCTGCTCAAAAAAGGGGCCAACCTGCTCCTTCTTGACGAGCCCACAAACGATCTTGACGTAAACACCATGCGCGCCCTTGAAGAAGCCCTTGAAAACTTCGGAGGTTGCGCCGTTGTTATTAGCCATGACAGGTGGTTTCTCGACCGCATAGCCACGCACATCCTCGCATTTGAAGAGGATTGCGTAGTTAGATGGTTTGAAGGCAATTTCTCAGACTATGAAGCTGATAGAAAAAAACGACTCGGCGCCGATTCCGAACAACCACACAGACTAAAATACAGGCATTTGACAAGGGATTGATGCCGGCACTGGATGCCGGCTACTGGATGCTGGATAGCGGGAGCTCTTGTCAGTTGCGCAACTGTTGGGGGCGCTGCTTTGGGCGGGTAGGGGAGGCTTTAGCCCCCTTTTTAAGATTCATTTTGAAACCACTAACGATTATGGGCGCATATTTGAATGGAATGTAATGTATGCGCGTCCTCGCGCCGTTGCGTTTGAAGGAAATATTTACATTTTGTGTTCCGCCAAACAATTTCAGCAAAATACCTTCATTCCATAGTATATTGAAACACAGGCAAGGATGTCTGTGCCACTACTTATAAGAGTTTTAAAAAAAACTCAATTTAGTTTTCAATTAGTTTTTTCTTCACATATTTCTTTACTGATGGCTATTCTATGTGATTTTTGACGAATATGATACAGCATTCATATGAATTGCAACTCATATGAATGCTGTATTTGTTTATTAGACTACGGCCATGTTAGTTAGCGCAAAGCTCGTTACAATGAAGTGATTGTAAACGCTCCATTGTTAACTAGGTTTGCTCCATTTTGGTATTGTTGATTATCTGCTTTTATTCCACTGGCGGTAATATACAAATTTGTATTGTACCCCTTATCCACTGCGCCTGGGAACATATCCAATATTTTAGCTGTAATACATTGTGTTGAAGCAAATGTGCCGCCTGTGCTATAAGCAACTCCAATCACGTTGTTAACCGGAATAGTATTGTTAAGCAAATCCCCTACTTTTTTCATGAATTGGAACCTCTCCTCTTGATTTCTTGGCTCAACATCACTATCCATATGACCGCAGAAGTTGTTCCCACTGTTTAATGTCGCAATTATACCTACACAAGTTGCCAAACCTCCGGTTCCAAACGTTAGATTTGCTCTGTTAGTTATTCCATATGTACCTTGAGCTACGTAGTAGTCAAATGTTATAGCCATTGTTTTTTCCTTTCCTAATAAATATTCACTACTCTCTTTTTATTAGTTTTCCGGGCTCTTCGCCTTTGATTTCCGGCAATCTAACAACTAGCTTAAGCGGCAGACACAAGCGTAAAACTTGTGTCTGGCCACTTGATGCTTTTGTTAGGCCTTCTACTCTTAACTTAATTGCCCCCCGGATACTATCTGTTCCGTCACGGTAAGGCTTGCTTCTTGTCCTGGAGATGAAACTACAAGAAAGTTAATTGTTGTTTCCTTATCGTCCGTGTCTTTTCCTGAATAGTTTGAAGAAGTATTGTTTGAAGTATTATCTGTCGTTGCTTCATACGCAGCTTTGCCGCTGGAAGTGAAAATGCCGGAGCTTTTAAATGCTCCAGATTGAGGATTTGTAAAGCCCGCGCCGATATCTAGCGTTTCATACCCTCCTCCTTTTTTCGGCATTTGAAGTTGAAATATTGCGGCTCCGCTCACGCCTGTCAAAATAGAGTCATTCTTATTACATCCAGAAAACGTCATTTCTTTAAACGGCTCAACGTTAGTAGGCGCTGTCCAAAATCTCCCACTGTCAAAATAGGATGCTTGATATACTAAAGAATATTGGGTTTGATTAAACACTGTTACGGTTACCCATCTGTGTTTGTCTTTTAGATCCTTGGGCGCTGAGGGGATAAGAGTTGTCATTTTTGAAATTGATTCTGCAAGGCTCACAGCTGTAGTGATTCCCGAAATTACTGCTGATGGTGATGGTGGCATAATTTTCTCCTTATTTATATGTTTATTTTCATGAATTAAAGTTAATGTTTTTATGTTTTTTTTAGAGGCCTTTTCAATGTTTTAGTGTGGTGTTTTAATCATTTTACCTCCTTTCATAAAAATACATACGCACTCTCAATAATTTTGTGATTTATCATAGATTACGCAGTCAATTCATAAATTTTCTTATATTCCGCTTTGGCGTCTAACAAGGTGATAATCAGTTCCTTGCCATCTTTGAAAATATTAAGCATGTAATAGCTTAATGATTTTGTCATGTAAACTAAGTAATATCATTATGGTTATTATGCGATATATTATGTGGGATATTATTCAGAGACTGTATTTTTGCGCTTGAGGAACTTATCCCCTCCGCAATTCTGGTTAATTTTGTTTTAATCATCACGTTTAATACGGCATGAAATTTACCTTTTGCCAGTCACAATTTAGTCACAAACACTCAATGCTGAGTTATGTAACATGTTAATTTAATAAGTAGTTACGACTTTTATTTATAAAGCCTTTTAATGCTCTGCGCATAATAACCCGATCTATTCCGGCTTTGATTATAATAGGCTAAATGCATTACCCTCTTTGGTTAATTTATTAAGATCAAATATCCACAAATCACAACCAAAGTGTTTGCTATCCGCTTATACGGCATGTATTATCACATTTGAGAAAACATTTATATTCATCTCCGAATATGATTTTGTAATTTAATAGACAAGCCGTAAGCAATATGGTAAGTTTTAACGATATTTTTAACAACATCCCATGTTGTCGAAATGGGGGGGGAGTGAAAAGCTTTTATATTATTTTGGGTTGTTATCTGTTGCAGACCTTGCGTGAACATTAAAAGCCTGAAAATGAGTTTTATAACAAATCAGATCATGTTTTCGAAATTTGTTTACCAAAGAAATGGAAGTTATCTGTTAAAAGTGCGCTACAAAGCAAAAATTCGGTTTGTATTCGACTAGCTTCAAGACGCTGTTTAGCTAATGTTGACCAATGTTCTCTTTTAATTGATCTTCTTGTTCAACCGTAAGTTTTGCCACACAGCTTGTATATTGTCGCTGAAAAGACCTTCTATTTTTCATTACGTTTCTCATAATTGCTCTTGCTTTTACTTTTTTCGCGTATTTTACGCTATTTCGCCGGCTCTCGCCAACCAAACACAAGCCGGATCAGCCGCCTGTTAACAGTTGGCTAATAGGCGTAAACACTCGCAGTATATAGAAATTGAACCGTCCGATGATATCAGTATAAAATATTTTTTTCATTTTGTGATCTACGTCACAGACATTTGTTTTAGAAAAATGTATAATCTTTTCTTTTTTTACATTTAAGGCATATGTCTTAATTTAAAATGTGTTATCTGTATTCTCGAAAGGGGGGAGTGAAAAGCTTTTTCATTTTTTGGGTTTGTTATCCGTTGCAAACCTTGCGTGAACATTGAAAGTCTGGAAATGAGTTTTAAACCGTCTATTTTATTAACTTTTTGTTGGGAGGGAAAAGATGAATATAAAATTAACGAGCCTGTTTTTCGCTATAATAACTTTCTCGGTTGTTGGATTGTATTCTATAAATGAGCTAATTTTTGCTGAAGAGGGGGATTATACCATAGCAACAGGTTTTGAATCCGCTATTGGCAAGAATTCAGCTTCTAAAAAAGCAGACCCGGATAAAGAAGAAGAAGAAAAAAAAGAAAAAGATGATAAAGATCAAAAAAAATTTAAATTAGGAAAAACTCCGGTTTCTCGTCAGCCTGCAACTCCAGGCGTTCAGGAGATAGGCAACTCAAACATTGACGGCTCCGGGCTTTTTGGAACAGGGGTTGGTATAGGCGTGCTGTTTCCTCAAGGTGTTTTTGACGCGGGCGATAGAACCGATCCAATAGGGCCGGGCTGTCCGGCAGGCTATGTTTTTGTTGATTACAATAGCGACGCAATTCTTGATCCCGGTGAGTGCTGGCGCGGAGTGGTTATAAAGGACGGCAAATTAGGCATAGGCTCAATAAATCCATTGTTCACCCTGGACGTTACAGGCGCGGCAAGGATTACCGGCGATTTGTCGGTTCCAACTATCAATGGTTTAGTTCCTCTTTTTACTGAAACAGACCCGACAGTTCCGGATTCGGTCAAAGACGGCACGGACTGGACTGAAATATCAAACATACCCACGGATATTGCGGACGGCGATCAGGTGGGGCTCTTGAGCGAAACAGATCCAACTGTTCCGTCATCAATCAAAGACGGTATATCATGGACTGAGATTTCCAATAGACCGGCGGGCCTTGATAACGGCGATCAGATAGGGATACTAAGCGAATCCGACCCTACTGTAGCCCATTCGGTTAAAGACGGAGTTAGCTGGCCGGAAATTTCAAGCATACCATCAGGTTTTGCCGATAATGTTGACAATACCGGCGTTCTGATTGAGGCTGACCCTCAGGTTGGTAGCAATTCAGCAAACATTGTCCCAAAATGGGACGGTTCCGCTCTGGTAAGCGGCAATATATATAACGACGCGTCAGGCAACGTAGGTATCGGCACTGATGATCCCAAAGGCGTTTTGGACATATCATCTTCTACCAACGGATTTGTTATTCCAAGGCTTACAACCGCCGTCCGTGATGCGCTATCCGCGGTTAACGGCATGATGTTGTACAATGTTGACAATAATCGTTTTGAGGGTTTTGAGAACGGCGTGTGGGTGGCATTGAGTGGCTCCGCCGGCGCTAGCCCCACTCCTGATCCAACTCCTGCTCCAACCCCCCAGTGCGCAACTGATGACGGCAACACCGTGGTCAAGCTACACATGGAAGACACAGGACTAACGGACGCAAAGGGCCATACGGTAACAAGGGGCGCGAATGTAACGAGAAGTTCCGCGCAAAAGAAATTTGGGAGTTATAGCGCTTATTTTAATGGTCCAAATGGTTCAAATGGCATTTTGGGGCTTGGAGATCACGCTAATTGGGAATTTGGAACGGGAAATTTTACAATTGATTTTTGGTATCATCCAACGGGACTCAGAGATGACGAAGCTGTCATTGATAAAGGATATTGGGAATCGGGCGTGAGCAATGGATATGCTCTTAAACAAGTTCTTGGCAGGCTGTGGTTTAGAAGAACTAACGGCAGAATCAACATAACGCACGAAATAGCTACCGGCGTAGTCCTTACGGCAAATACATGGCAGCATGTTGCAATAGTAAGATCATCAGGTGTTACTACTATATATGTAGGCGGCGTAAATAGGGGCAGCAGCTCAATACCCGATGATCTTGGCACAAATGGTGCGCAATTAGCCATTGGAGGCGATTCTGGAGGAGCTATATCATCGGCTTCCGTACAGGGTTACATTGATGAACTCCGTATTTCTAAAGGAGTCGCGCGATGGACAAGTAATTTTACACCACCAACGATGCCGTATTGTGATTAGAAGAAAAGTGGCGGGTCTCATGCGCAATTAGTCAGGCTGCATGCCGGGCGACAAAAGTTCAGCCGTTTTTTGGTTGCGCATCTTGATTGACTTAAATACCGACGCTTCATGTTAATCCATGAGGCGTCGGTTTTGTCAGTTGAAAAATTCCATATATTTTGTAAATCATTCCTTTTTTCCTGCAAAAGCCTTTACGCTTCATTTTACCTGTATTCACAGAGAGATTAAAACGATAACTGTTACAAAAGTCCGCACTTAGAATATGTTGTTAATCTGTTGCGGTTAATAGACCAAATCCTCAAGCCAACGACGATGCCGACCTATCAGGGATGGTGAAAGCCTCTATGCAGGATTGCTGGAATGGGCTTTAGCAGGCGATTTTGAGTATTAAGAACTGCGGTGATTTGATGCGGACGCAAAACTATAGCAGAAAGGAGTAGTCCGCGCGGGGCTGCTCCTTTCTGCTTCTGAAATGGACGTTTTTGACTATTGTGAATAAATGCGGGTATTGCAATCAAAAATTTACAAGATGAAAAATATCGTCGTATTTTCTTGTTGACGGCATGGCCAGTTTATAAACCCTTTCATTTCCATATCCATATCTGGCGCGAAGGTCAATTACACGGTAGCATTTTGGACACCTTCTGTTGGATGCGCTTTTGCTGTTAAACATTGATCCACACATAAGGCATGTCCTTTTTTTTCTCACTTCTTTTGGGCGAGCTAGTTCATAATTTAAATAATCAACATTGTTCTCTTCAAGTCTGTTTTCTCTTCTCTCTTTTATATTTGCGCTCATAATTTTCTCTCCTTTTTAAAAATAAATTATTTAAAATTATTGTTAATTACCATTTTGTTACTTAATAGATGCTTTAGTATTGCAAGTCGCGTGCCAAATATGTTGGCAGTTCTGCTGTTGATGTTGTAACTGCGTATTGTCTAAAGAGTTATGTGTGCTTGTGTAATATTGCCGCAAGTCTGTATTTATTGTTTTCTGTCGTAATTCTCGGTTTTAATGGGGTAGTTTTGTGTAGAAAATTAAAACATTTATATATTTTCTTATAATAAGGATAAAAAGACCTGAAATCGTATAGCTTACACACGGCAGTCACAAATCTGTCACAAAAATGGTTTTCAGGCAAATAAAAGCGAGTTGAAAGCGCCTTTAGCAGGCAGTGATAAGGATTTGGAAAGAAAGATATTGCTATTATTTAGGCGCATATGTTTTAATAAACGCGGTTTTATTTTTACGAATAGGCAGGGCGGGTTTAATTCTGTTTAAAGGGCTTGAATATGAGCAATTCCTCAAAGGATAAGATAATTAGAGAGCTTAAGATTGGATGCGGTTTGCCTCGGCCTGTTCGCGCGCCAAGGGGGAACTCTTTACATTGCAAGGGGTGGCGTCAAGAGGCTGCTTTAAGGATGTTGTGCAATAATCTTGACCCGGAAAACGGCGAAAATCCTGATGAGCTTATAATTTATGGGGGCAAGGGCAAAGCTGCCAGAAACTGGAAGTGTTTCGACGCTATAGTCCTATCCCTTCTGGAATTGGAAAATGATGAAACTCTGCTTGTGCAGTCAGGCAAACCCGTGGGCATTGTTAAAACCGGCCAAAATGCTCCGCGCGTTTTAATAGCTAATTCAAACCTTGTTCCAAACTGGGCGACCTGGGATCATTTTAATGATCTTGAGAAAAAGGGGCTTATGATGTATGGGCAAATGACTGCGGGGTCGTGGATTTATATAGGCTCCCAAGGCATCCTGCAAGGCACGTATGAAACATTTGCGTCGTTGGCGGCTAAACATTTTAACGGAAGCCTGGAAGGGCGAATTGTGGCCACCGCCGGCCTTGGAGGCATGGGAGGCGCCCAACCTCTGGCCGTCACAATGAACAGGGGTGTTGCTGTTTGCGTTGAAGTTGACGTAAACAGGATCAACCGCAGGCTAAAGACGCAGTATCTGGACACAATGACGGACGATCTTGACAATGCTATTCAAATGGCTCGAAAAGCCGCTGAGGAGAAGCGGCCGTTATCAATCGGGCTTTTGGGAAACGCGGCTGAAATATTGCCGAAGATGTTGGATTTGGGGTTTATGCCTGATGTTGTGACTGATCAGACCAGCGCGCATGACCCGCTTTGCGGTTATGTGCCGGCCGGTATGCCGTTAAGCAAAGCCTTGGATATGCGAGAGTCTGATCCGGATAAATATGTTGAGTTGTCTATGAACTCTATGTCAAAACATTGCGAGGCTATTATTGATATGCAGTCAAAAGGCTGCGTTGCGTTTGATTATGGAAACAATCTTCGCGGCCAGGCGCAGAAAAACGGGGTTAAAAACGCTTTTGATTATCCCGGGTTTGTGCCGGCTTACATCAGGCCTCTGTTTTGCGAGGGCGAAGGGCCGTTTCGTTGGGCGGCTCTTTCAGGCGATCCTGAAGATATTAAAGTTACGGATAAGGCGATTGTTGAGGCGTTTCCTGAAAAAGAGCGCGTGGTTCAGTGGATAAAATTGGCGGGCGAGAAAGTGACTCACATGGGGCTTCCGGCTCGCATATGCTGGCTTGGGTATGGCGAGCGCGCTAAAGCCGGCAGGATTTTTAACGATCTTGTCCGAAAAGGCGCTGTAAAAGCGCCGCTTGTTATTGGGAGAGATCATCTTGATTGCGGGTCGGTTGCGTCTCCAAACCGTGAAACCGAGGCTATGAGGGATGGATCAGACGCGGTTGCGGACTGGGCGCTTCTAAACGCTATGACGAATGTAGCGTCCGGCGCAAGTTGGGTATCATTTCACGACGGCGGGGGGGTTGGCATTGGTTACGCTCTGCACGCCGGCCATGTGACGGTGGCCGACGGCACGGACGAGGCTGAGGCTTGCATTGAGGCCGTTCTCAGAAACGATCCGGCAACCGGAGTGATACGCCATGCTGACGCCGGATATGAAAAGGCGATAGAGGTCGCTAATAAACGCGGCATAAAGTTGCCGATGATAAATATGTTTAGTTCTTAACCGTGGCGCAGGCATCCTTGCCTGTGATCAATTGAAACACAGGCAAGGATGCCTGTGCCACTAACAATTATGCAATTATGCACAGTGTAGAATAACTAAGACCTAAATAGTGCGATTCTGAAATATGATTTGTCATTTCGACCATCGGGAGAAATCTTTAAACCAGTAAATGTCAGAAGATTTCTCTCTACCGTTCGAAACGACACGGTTGTAATTAATGTTCACTTAATAAGCGCAAGTCTAATTCTTTGTAACTGTCTTTTTTAAAAGGTTTAGATGTTTATTGTGCATAAGAATCGCTCAATTTGGGTAAGAATCGAAAGACAATTATGGCAAAACAGATAATTGAATGCGTTCCAAATTTCAGCGAGGGGCGTAGCGTTGAAATAATTAATAAGATTGTAAAGCCTTTTTCCGGTCATAAAGGGTGCGCTCTTCTGGATTACAGGGCCGATAGAAATCACAACCGTCTTGTTGTGAGCCTTGCAGGTTCCCCTGAACCTATTAAAAAGGCGTTGTTTGAGGCTTCAGACATTGCTGTTTCACATATAAATATGGAGTTGCACGAGGGGGGCCATCCGCGAATAGGGGCGATTGATGTTATTCCTTTTACGCCGATTCAAAATATAACAATGGACGAGTGCGTTGACCTTGCCCGCGATTTCGGCAAACAGTTTAACGGCGCCACAGGCATCCCCGTCTATTTTTATGATGAGGCCGCGTTAAAACCAAACCGAAGGAACCTTGAGGTTATAAGAAAAGGGCAGTATGAGACGCTTAAGAAAGAGATTGCAAATCCTGAACGCGCGCCTGACATAGGCGATGCTAAAATGCATGAGTCTGCCGGCGCGACAATTATTGGGGCCAGGAAATTCCTGATAGCTTTTAATGTCAACCTCGGCACAAACAAGGTTGACATAGCGAAAAAGATCGCTAATAATGTGCGGGCCTCCGGCGGGGGGCTTTGCCATGTCAAAGGCATCGGCCTTTCGTTAAAAGACCGCAACCTTGTCCAGGTGAGTCTTAACATTACCGATCATAAACGAAACGCGGTATACAGGGTTCTTGAGCTGGTTAAAATGGAGGCTAAACAGTTTGGGATTCAGGTTGTTGAGACTGAGCTCTACGGCATGGCTCCGGCATCTGCTATTGTTGACAGCTCGGCTTACTACATGCAACTTGCCGGGTTTGATCCCAACCAGATAATTGAGCTGCGACTGCTCCAAATGCTTGAGGAAGATGACGAATGACAACTAAACTCTTCAGAAACGCGTCGATTTTCACTCCTGTTGATAAAGGTAGACCTCTTGCCGGGAAGCTTCAGGGGGAGATAGTCCATATTAAAAACGGGGCGATTAGTTGCGTTAACGGCGTGATTACCGACATAGGCCCTGAAGAAGGCGTGATAAAACAACTGCCTCCCGGCTATGTTGACACAGAGGTTGATTGCAAGGGCCTTTGTTTAATCCCCGGATTTGTTGATTCTCACACGCATATCTGTTTTGCGAAAAGAAGGGAGCTGGAGTTTTCGATGCGTATGAGCGGCATGGACTATCTTGAAATCCTGCGGCGCGGCGGCGGAATACTCTCCTCTGTAAAAGACGCAAGGGCGGCTTCCAACGACGAGTTATTTTCCGAGACTTTAAAGCATGTTAAATCCGCCGTTAATTTTGGAACAACCACTATTGAAATTAAAAGCGGCTATGGGCTTGAAACAGGGGCTGAATTAAAAATGCTTGGCGTTATCGGTCGGATAAATCGTGAAATGCCGATAGATGTTATACCCACATTCCTTGGCGCGCACGCTGTTCCGCCTGAATTCGACGGTAAACCTGATGATTATATCGGCTATGTTATTGACGAGATGATACCTAAAGTGGCGGAACAGGGCATAGCTAAATTTTGCGATGTGTTTTGCGAAGAGGGCGTTTTTACTATTGAGCAAAGCAGGCGGGTTTTGCTTGCGGCAAAAAGCGAGGGATTGGGTTTAAAAATCCATGCGGACGAAGTTTACAATCTTGGCGGCGCAGGGCTTGCCGCTGAATTAGGCGCAGCCTCCGCGGACCATTTGTTGGCCGCAAGCCGGGCAAATATGCAGGCAATGGCAAATCGTGGGGTTATAAGCGCGCTTTTGCCGGGCACGGCTTACAGTCTGCGGAAAAATTACGCGCGGGCCAGGGAACTTATTGAGCTTAATGCGCCGGTTGCTATTGCCACTGATTCTAATCCCGGCTCAAGTTACACGGAATCAATGCCGTTTATTTTTGGACTTGCGGTTGTAAATATGAACATGACCGCGGAAGAGGCCCTTGTTGCCGCTACTTTAAACGGCGCTTATGCAATTAATAAGCAAAAAATAACCGGTAGTTTGGATGTCGGCAAACAGGCCGACTTCCTTTTGCTTGACGGCGAAAGTCCGGCTATCCTCGCGTATCATGCGGGTGTTTCGCCGGTCCTGGCGGTGTATAAACATGGGGAGTTGGTGAATAGCGCATAGCGTAAAGAGCAAAACTGGAAACTGGATACTATAATAACCGCGAAGCGCAATGACTAATGACCAATAACTAATAACAGCGAAACGCAATGGCTAATTAATTATTACTGATAATATGACTAACGAAGAACTTTTACAAATTGTCGAGATGACGGGGAGGTATAAACTGGATAAGCTTGATCTCTCCCATGAAGATGCCACCGACCTTCCGCATGAAGTCTCTAAATGGTCTATACTCCCTGATGAAATAGGCAAACTTAGCGGTTTGAAAGAGCTTAATATTAGCGGTAACGGCCTTGACAAACTTTCAGACAAAATAGGCGAACTTGATGGGTTGGAAATACTTTGCCTTAACAACAATAAAATAGCAACTATTCCTCATGAAATTCTAAGGCTAAAAAACCTGAAAAAACTCTACATACGCGCGAACCTGATTGAAACCATTCCTTCTGAAATAGGCGCGCTTGTAAATTTGACAACTCTTGACCTTGCCCGCAATTGTATTGCGGAGCTGCCGCCGGAAATCGGCAAACTCTCAAACCTTGCCAGGCTCTCGCTGGAATCAAACAGATTAAAATCTCTCCCGCCTGAAATAGGCAATTTAAAAAAGCTTGAACATTTTTTTGTTGAGGGCAATCCTCTTGTCTCTCCACCTCCTGAGATTGTCGATATGGGAACCCGCTCTATTCTTAACTATATTGAGGCTGTTAATATTGATAGTTATGAGAATATGCGGGCCGGGTTGTTTATTATGGGCAAGGCCGGCGCGGGAAAAAGGACGTTGCTGGATTCATTAAACAGTGAGGATCAAAGCCATGACCTTTCAGAGCTGATAAGTACAAGCATTGATTCGTTGACGTTGACGTATCGCGATAAACAAGACGCTGTTTTGCGGCTGGATGTTTGCGATTTTGGCGAGCTTGAGCTGTTTCACGCTACTCATAAATATTTGTTTACGAACAGGACGGTTTTTATGATTGTTCTGAACGCGTATTATGGATTTGAACACGCCAGGTTGTATGAGATGCTTGACATGATTCAGGTAAAGGCTCCGAAATCGCCGGTGTTTATTGTTTCCACTCATATAGATGTTCGCCATGCCGATCTCCCAACTGTTGAACTTAGAGCCGGATATCCTAATATTTCAGGTTTTTATCAGGTTAGCAATGTAACAGGCAAAGGAATAGACGCGCTTAAAAAAGCCCTGTGTTCAACTACCGTGGCTTTGCCGTTAATTGGCGAGGCCTGGCCGGCAAGTTGGCTACAATCCGTCAATGCTATTGAGGTCCTGAATGAAAAATATATAGATATAACAGAGGCCCTGGAGATATTAAAAAGTTGCGGCGTTAACAGCGGCCATGCTCAAACTGTTTTGCGTTGGTTTCACGAACTTGGCATTGTTATCTATTTTTTTGATGACCGGAAATTTAATAACATTGTTTTTCTAAAACCGGATTGGGTTTCAAATGTTATCATAAACGCCCTTGATAGCGGCGAGGTTATTGACAATATGGGGAGGTTTTCTCAAAAAGAGGCTGAAGTAGTTTGGGAAGGGCTTGATAGAGGCATTCAAAACAGCTTTATGCAGCTTATGCAAAAACTGGAGCTTGCTTTTTTATCTTCAAATAATAAGGAAGAGATGATTGTGGCTGAACGTTTGCCGGTTGAATCGCGCGGTTATTTGAAAAGCTGGGATAAGATTGCTACTAAACGCGATTGCAGGGAAATAACTATGTCTTTCTATTTTAACGCTGATATTCCGCCTGGAGCTCCAAGCTGGTTTATTGCGCGGGGCGCAAAAATGTTGACTGGTTTTTACTGGCAAACCGGCGCGCTTTTCAGAGATGATGACAAATCTAAACATCTTGCGTTAATACAAATACGGACACATGAGCGCTGTTTGCGCCTTGCCGTCAGAGGCCCATATCCATGGAATTTTTTTGGCATCATAAGAGACGGTCTTGAGTTAATATTTAAACGATTTCCAGGTCTCCAAATAGAGCGGCGTATACCTTGTGAATGCGGCGATGGTAAAGGCTGCGACTACGAGCACAATTATAAGCAACTTTATAAAAGAGTTTTAAACAAAACAGCAAAGAATAATATTGAGTGCCCGGAATCGTTTGACAAAGTGTCTGTTCCATATCTTATTTTTGGCCTTGATCACACAAGCCATAAATCAATCTTGTCAAGGATAGATAAACTTAAAGCTAAAAGCCTGGACGCAGGCATTGATGCCACGGGCGAGATAGATTCGTTGATCGAATTAACGCAGCGAGAATTCTTAAAACAGTTTAATTATATTCAAAAAAGTGAAGAGACTCAATGCCCAAATGTCTTTGCGTTTAGGTTGACAAATGACGGTGATGAGTTCGAATCAATTGAAAACAGCAAACTTGCGCTGCAACTCTATTGCCAGGCCCCCGGATGTTGGCACCCAGTCCAGTCCGACGGCTACCCAATTGAAAACGCCGAAGCATTTTTTAACGCAACCGCTCCATATATATCAAAACTTGCCCTTGTTCTACGCTACGTTTCGCCTGTAATAGGCAAATGGGTTAATCAGGATAAAGATATGTATAAAAAGACTATTAATAAGGATATAAACCTGATAAATAAACTTGCCGGCAAATTGCAGGGATTTCGCAATCTACAAATGGAATGCTCTGCTGTTAACGGCTATGCTGAAATGGAAATTTACAGATACAACCTGGCTGCATTGCGGACGTTGCTTGCTGAAAATGGCTTGTTGAAACAATGGGGCGGTCTAAAAATGATTGAGACTCCCGAAGGCCACTACTTGTGGTTGTGCAATACGCACGCGAGTGAATATGACCTGTTTTGTTTGGGGTCATAAAGGTCAATCTTCGAATTTGCGGCTAAAAGGCTCATAATTTGTTAATTTTTATTAATATTTTATCTATTTTATCAATAAATTCCACAATATTAATAGGTTTGACAATGTAATCGTGGAAACCGGCGGCTATAGCCTTGTTAATGTGGTCTTCCATTGCATCCGCGCTTACTGCAAGGACAGGTATATTAGAGTTAACTTCATTTTTAAGTATTTGCAGCGCCTTTATTCCATTTATTCCAGGCAGGTTTAAATCCATAAGGATTATGTCTGGATCATGGGAACGCGCAAGGGTGATCCCAAGGTTTGCGTCCGTGGCCTGAATCAGTGTAATATTCTTGCGCGGCATTAGGGCTTGCCGAACCAGTTCCATATTATTTGCGTCATCTTCCACATAAAGAATAGTCGCATTAGTCTCCGGCCCCTCTATAACAGTGTTTTCTATGTCTTCGCTCAAAGTTTTCGGCGCTACATGAGCGCTTTCGGCAACAGGCAGGTCTATATAAAAACAGCTGCCATCTTTTAGGACGCTTTTAAATGAAAGAGTTCCTTTCATCAACTCTACTAGTTGTTTTGATATAGCAAGTCCAATTCCCGTGCCTTCAATATCCGTCTTTTCCATACTCAAACGGCTAAACGATTCAAAAATTGTGTGCTTGTCATCATCGGAAATTCCGAATCCGTTATCCTCTACTACGATTCGCGCGCGCGGCGACGGCCCTTCATCCTCTAAATATATCTTAACAAAACCGTTGGGATTATTATATTTTATGGCATTGGACATCAGGTTTAACAGCACTTGCTTCAATCTTGTTCTGTCCGCCAGGATACAGCGCCCATGTGTTTCGCCTTCCTTGGTAATGGTTATTTTACGATCGGCGGCCAATGGTTGCGCAAGGGAAAGCGCTTCATCAATTAGCGAGTCTATTTCCACTGATTCAAAAGTTAGATCTATTTTCCCTGCTTCAATCCTGGCTAAATCGAGCAACTGGTTAATAAGTTTAAGAAGATAATTACCGGATTTTTTTATCTTTTTTATGTTCTCTTTTTGAATAGACGTTAAATTGCCGGATGAGTTTATCTCCAGTAATTGTGAAAATCCAAGGATGGCATTTAGAGGCGTGCGCAAATCATGGCTCATTTGCGACAGAAATTCCGATTTTGATTTATTGGCTTTTTCCGCTTTGGCCTTTTCAATTAATATCTTTTTATCGGATTCTTTACGTTCAGTTATGTCCCGGACAATTCCAAGATATCTTGCGGCTCCCTCTATCAACATCTCCTCCAAACTTAGATCCACGGGGAATGTTGAGCCATCCTTTCGTTGCCCTTCGACTTCACGGCCGGTCCCAATAACTTTGGCTATGCCTGTATTACGATAATTATTAAGATAATTATCATGATTGCTTTTATATGGTTCTGGCATTAGCATCTTGACATTTTTACCGATTATTTCAGTTTCAGAATAGCTAAATATCTCAACAACTTTACTATTTATCCATTCCACCGTCCCATGTCTATCAATAATAATAACGCCGTCAACCAGATTGTGGGTTATGCTTTCAAGGTATTTTTTATTTGTGCTCAAATCCGTGGAAACTTCCTTAAGTTGTTGAATAAGCCTATCCTTTTCATCCGCGTTTTTCTTTAATAAAAGGTGCGTCTTGACCCTGGCAAGTATCTCGTCGCCATGAAACGGTTTTGTAACATAATCTACCCCTCCAATTGTGAACCCCTTAACGGCGCTTTCCGGCTCGGTATTGCTTGTCATAAATATAATCGGGATATCTTTTGTCGCCGCATTTGCTTTCAGTTTTTCGCAAGTTTCAAACCCGGAAATGCCGGGCATTACAATATCCATCAGAATTAAATCCGGGGTTTTATTAACAGCAATCTCAATAGCCTCTTCACCGCTTTGCGCTGTTAATTTTTTAATATTTTTAGTGGAAAATATTTTTTTTAACACTGCCAACATAGTAGAGCTGTCATCAACCAGAAGGATGCTCATGCCGGCAAGACCATCAAAAGAGTCGTATGTTTTTTCACTATAAGTCTCTTCTCTTTCAGTTCCAAATGGCTCTCGCAAAACTTCACACATAATTTTAGAGACAATTTCAGTTGATAATTCGTTTTTTGAAATAATTGATGAAGCCGCGGAATTATAAATATCTTTAATCACTGATTGGTTGCCGTGAGCTGAAATTACTATAACCGGAACATTTGGCAGTATCTCCCTGATAGTTGCAGGGCTTTTCAAGCCGGCTCCAGCTTCGTCTGCCATCTGAAAATTGATAAGAACGCAATCATAAGAGCGGCTTTTAATTAACTCTAATGCAGAGTCTCCATCAGCAACTTCATCTATTTGAATATACGGAAATGCTTCTATTAGATATTTATTGAGAAGTAGGCGAAATTCCTCTCTGTTATCCACTATCAATATTTGAGTTTTTTTTATTTTATCCATAGGTTCAATAATTTTTCAAAAAAATTCATAATGGGTTGCTGGTTCCAGCCGATTTTGAGAAAACCGCATGAATCAAGCGCGGAACAGGATCGCTCTATCGGTTAAAGATACGTTAATTCTTCTTAAACCAGTTTTGATTTGCAAGGGATTTATATAAAAGTTGTTATATTATATACCAAGGTGTGCGCTAAAATTTACATTTTTTTAAATTTAATTTTGAAAGGTTTTTTTTGGTTTGGAAGGGGGGGGGATTATGAAAGTTAAATTGAAATCAATTCTGTGTGTAACAACGTTGACGGCATATTGCAGTTACGACAAAGCTCTTTTTGCGCCTTTTTCCAGATATTCTCCCTATTACTCTCAATCGTCTCAAAACTATCTACTTGTAAATCGCCAAGCAACGCTATGCTATCAAGGTCGTTGCAACAAAGGTGAGTCTTGCCTTGCCAATCAACAAATTTTAATATTATTGATGCTGTTCTGCAAATTGATTTGTCTTTTTCCTGTATTTCAATTCTTTGCTCTTGAAAAAACTGATTATCGGCAATGGCTTGATCCATCAATTTGCCGGCTCTGTTGTGGGCTGTTAGAATTGTAAAATTCTTAACCCCGATTTTATCCCAGAAGTTGATAATATTTTCTACTTTATCCGTATTCAATTTAGTTCTGACAATTCCGATTCGGATCGTATTTTCATGTTGAGGATGATTTTTTAAAAAGCTTTTAACATTATCAATTACACTCAGGTAGCTAATTCCCATGAAGTTTTCATACTCATCTTTACTATTGCTATGAAAGCTTACATTTATTTCAGAGATGCCTGCTTTTATGATTTCATTCTGCATCTCAGGCGCCAACAACAATCCATTTGTTGTTAATGAGATTTTAGCGTTTGGCAATACGCTCCTCATGGTTTTAATGAGGAGACGGAAATCTTTATGGAGTAGGGGTTCGCCAAAACCTCCAATGCTTATGTTGTTAATTTGAAATTGGGCAGATGCATTCAGGATAGCTTTGAGTGTTTTTAAAGTCATATAACCTTTTGGTCTGTTAAGTTCTTCACGGGGGCACATGCCGCACTTTGCATTGCAGAAGTTGGTAAGTTCCAACTCAAGGCTTTTATCCAGACCATTAATGTCTTTTACTATATCTTTTAGTTTTACATACGCCATTTCATTATGAATTTGCGTTATTTGAATTTTTATTAATTATTTTATATTTAAACGGTGGCATATCATTTAATCTGATTAAATTCAGACCTCTCCTTTTTATTGTGATGTCGGCAAGCATGCTCCACATCTTTTTGGCTCCGGCTAAACCTATGTCATGGCTGCTTCGTTTATCGTTCAACCTATAGCCATACAGAACCTTATCGAATAAAACAATGTCTGCAACTTCTTCAATTTTGAGAAATATATCACAGTCTCCGCCTGCGCCTTTAAATTCCGGGAAACCGTTCCATCCTTCGGTCTTATCATAATCGCTGCGTTTAAACATATAGGGTTGAGAATGGTTATATAAATCAGTTGTCATGCCTTCAAATATTGAGCGTTTTTTAAAAGGAAACCAATCCGCCTCATCCAGCTTATTTGACGTTTCGTCGATAAAGACTCTTTTCGCCCTGACTAGGCCGGCGTTTTTGTTCAGTTTAAAGCAATTTACCATATCTGCCAAAGCGTCTGGATACAGTATATCATCATGGTCAAGGGGTATAATTAAATCTGAATTGGATGATTCGGTTAATTTTTTTCGCGCATGAAAAATTCCTTTGTTCTCCTGAAAGCGGACCTCGATTGAGCCGTTACAACCTGAATATTGGTTTTGAAGCTTTAATAAAAGTTTATTAGCCTCATCAGATGCGCCGTCGCTAAGGAGAATTAATTTCCAATGTTTATAAGTTTGGTTTATCACACTTTTTATTGTCTCTTCTAAAAAGTAATGATGAAAAACAGGAACTTCGACTGATACTAACATAGATTATTACTCTTAATTATTTTAAAGGAAGATATGTTGCATGTATTGCATAAAGGAATATGCGCTGTTTTTAACCAGCTCTGTTGCAGGGCGTCAATTGCGCCAAGTTTATATTTCCCTTTTATATCATGCGAACAGGAAAAAACATCGCCGTTCCATGCCACAAAAAGCATATGACGGCAGTAAGGCGCAATCCCTTTCTCTAATTTACCGGAATGCCGGCTCTTATCCTGATAATATCCTCCGCGATTATTACATGGGTGTAAGATAATTTCATCAATACCTCTTTTGAACCAAAAATTTTTAAATGTTTTGAAATGTTCATTTGTTTCATCCAGAAGGGTGGGTTGTATTTTTAATGAAATATCCCAGCCCTTTTTTTTCTTTTCAAGCATATAATCAATATTTGATAACAGCTCCTTAAAATTGTCTTTTCCAGGCGCTGCTTTCTCGTATTCCGCCTGATTGTGACCGTTAATATTCAGGTTGATCGCATTTACCTTTGTGGTTGTCAATGCGTCAATTACTTTATAAGTAAGCGGCAGTCCATTGCTGTTTATCTGTGTATAGCAACTTGTTTTTGACGCAAGGGCGTCTGCAAATTCAGCAAAATTCGGGTTTAAACCCGGTTCGCCAAAACCGGAAAGGATAGCATGGGTGGCATTAGTCTCATTAAGTTTTTTTATGACCATATCAAAGGTTTTTGCATTCATGAAACCTTTTGGACGGGCAAGTTCTTCACGCGGACACATCTTGCAATTGATATTGCATATATCGGCAAGTTCTACATCAAGTATAAATGTTTTAGACGGCGTCATGTAAATTTAACCTGTTATTTAACGATTGACGGTGGAAATCTTCAATTATATATGCGGCTCGTTTAGCTCCATTGTCCCATATTGATAATTCACCGCTTACTTTATTCATGTTATCCCGCATTTGTTCTTTTGCATTCAATGTTGCATTTATATTGTTGCTTATAATTTCGGATGTTATGTTTAATGGGAACACTTTAATTAGTTTTCCCCAGTTGTTTTCAAACAGTTTCTCCGAAAAATAGAACTCGTCTTCATAATAGGGGATTGCCAGGCTTGGTATTCTATTTTTTAACGCTAACAGTGTATTTTCGTAATTGCCATTGTGGATAACAATGTCGCTTACCTTTAAGAACTCCGGGATAGAGGGATTTTCTATCAATTCAATATTGTCATTTTTATAGTCAACATCACTTAGGAACCTCTCCATTGACTTATCATAAACAATAATAACTTTAAACTTAGAGGATCCATAAAATTCGCGCATTTGACGTATAACATTTTTATAAATTACTAAATCAGTCAATATTACAAGTATAACAATAGTATCAAAATAAATTGATTTTGGTTTTATTAAATCATTTTTTTCATTTTTCAGCCCTAAACAGCCCATGTGGGCTATTGACTGCTGATTGCGCCCTGCATCCAATATATTAATTTTAATTGATGGGACGGTAGGCGCTAATATTGGTTCGGGTATGCCGGGGTTATATTTATTTGTTATTGTTAGTTTGGGTGAAGGGGGGTACTTGCCCTTTAAATCTTCCAAAGACTTATGAATTGTCATTAACAACTTGCTATTATTTGCGTTGTTCACATCCCTGTGCTTTGTTAATCTCGGTATTGAACTGTTGTTAAACGTATAAAGTTTAATAGATGGTATTTCGAAATGCTTTGAAGATATTTCAATACTCATTCTGCCGGCGTCTATTACAATATCAGGTTTGAACTGGTGAAAGATATTCAGGTCATCATGTATCATCTTTTCAAGGTTATGTGACGATTGTAATGTATTTAGCGGGTTTTCGTTAATGAAATTATTAAAATACCCGTCATGAACGTCAATTGCTGTTATAAATTCGGAGCTTAACAAATCTGAAACAAACGCGTTGAACCCTGATTTTTCAATATGTAATTTATGTTGCGCGCTTATAATGAAACCAACGTCACACCCGTTGTTTCGAAGCTCTTCGGCTATATCCAGGCAACTCAAAACAATATGCCAACGGTGGTAGTTTGGCGCAAATAGTATTTTAACATCTTTTTTTAATTGTTTCTGTTTACGATGTGAAACAAGATCTAAAAACTCCTGCGAGACCTTGTCGTCCCACTTGCGAAGACTATAAAAATCTTCAATAAAGTCAACAGCATTTGAAGCTCCATTTCCTTTTTGTTTTAAAATGTTGCCATATTTGATTGTATTCAGTTTATAGGTTTGATCATTAAGAACTTTGTTAATTGCATAATAAAGCTTATCCGGCGTGATGTCATCCGGATATTTTTTTATTCTTATACCGCATTTGAGCTCTTCTATTTGTTTACTGATGACCATCTGGTCGCCGTTAAATGGTATAACCACCGAAGGGGCGCCTGTTTTCAACGCGCTCATTATGGTTCCATGCCCTCCATGGCATACGATTATATCCGCAATTTCAAGGAAATCGTTAAGGGATAAATAGGGGTAAATATCAAAGTTTGTTTGATACTGTTGTATTTCGGGGCAGTTAAACTGATTGCCGGTGTTTATTATAATATGGTAAGGATCGTCCTTAAAAGCGCTTAATATATTAATAATTAATGATTCAAATGGGAATGAACTTCCAAAAGTGACAAGAATGACGGTTTTGTTTCTGTATTTTGTTAAATCCGGTTTACTGCTTTTAGCCCACCCCTGCCATTCAAGATTTCCCACAAAACAGTGGGACATATTTTGAAAAATATTCACGTTGTTAATCTTTTCAAACTCGGGGACGCCGGGAATGATAAAAGGTATGGTTTTATAGGTTTCGACAAAGGCTTTGTTAAGTTTTACACAGTCTGAATGAAACTCTTTTGACATTTTATTTTCTAATGTAAAGTCCAGTTCATCGGTTAGATTTAATCCGCTCTTAATAGCGTGTTTTGAAAGGTTGCTGTCGATATAACCCAGGATGTTTTTAACCATTACGCAAGGTATGCCTAAAACCGTGGCGGCAAGGTAGGAAGTTGGGCTTGCGTCGCAAATAACAATGTCAGGCTTTACTTTATTTAATACTGCAAGGTCTTGGGAAGCCATCTCTTTCAAACCGAATTTGTCATTATGTCTACAGTTTTGAGTGTTTTGTTGGTATCTGTCTAAATATGATTTAGGCGCGCCGGTTACAATTATTTGTTCATGACATAGCTGTTTAACTAAATGGGACGGGTAGCCCGCTTTAATTATTAATTCGCGGTTTGCGGCGCTTGAAGCAAATTCCACCTGATGGCCACGTTTGGCTAATTCATCCGCTATGCACAAACAACGCGTGGCGTGCGAAATAAATGATGAGAGGGGAAATAATAATACTTTTAATCTTTTCATTTTTTGAAATTAAGTTCAATCGGTATTTTTAATTTATTCTTTACGGAGCAAAGCTTATGTCAGCGAGGTTCAAGTCAGGAGACTTAAACCAACCTGTTGACAAATTCCAGAATTTTCTCTTTTATCATGGGGTTTGATGGAATATTGCCCGCCGCTAGTCTATAATTGCATACTGTGTTGTAAGCGCACTTGTCACATATTTCAATAAATTTAGGATCAATTTGATCAACCTCATTTGATGTAATATCCGAGCAACAGGTTACCGGATCCTCGGTTATCGCCTCGGCTTTCTCAACATTGTTAAACCTTCCATCAAAGAAAAGCATTTCAGGGATTTCAGAGTATTCTGATTGGTTTATACTTTCCGTTACCTGATTAAAATGCTTTTTTTGAATAAAGCAAAAAGGGATGCCGTTCAGCGAAACAGCCCCTTCAAATTGGCTCTCATTAATAGTATCAAAAACATTGTTAACGGCAATGTATAATTCATCCGGACTTAACCATAAGTAATCTTTATTCTTTAAGCATACCTGCGATGCAATTCTGATAAGGCATAAATCAATTGAATCTGTTTTTGGCCATCTATCCTTTATCATTCTAATAATTTCCTTATTTTGCAGGATATTGCCTTTGCAAATATAGATGGTCAATTCAAGCGCTAATTCAGGATTAATGGATGTTTTTATCCTGTAGATGTTATCAATAGCCTTGAGGGTTTCGTTATAGCCGGCTTTATTGCCGGATAGGGCGGTAAAGTCATTTAAATTAGAAGCTAATATGGGGACTATTAATCGGAGTTTTAAGTCTTTTAATAGAGACAAAGCAAAGGCGTTGTCTGATAATATTCTGCCGTTTGTGCGTATACAACAAGCGGCTTTCGCCTTCTTTATTTCCTCAAAAACAGCGCTGATTTGGCTGTACAAAAGTGGTTCGCCCCCGGCAAGTTGTATAACATTTTGGGGGTGTATTGCGTATTTGCGAAAAGTGTTTAGGAAAGTTTCTATGTTTAGCTCAGGAATAAGTTTTTTCACATAATGTGTGTCTGCGCAACAAAATATGCAGTGGTTATTACAATCGTAAAGTAGGTTGAAAACAAGCAAGTTTCTCATATAGTCAATCTGGAAATATATTAGTAAATGTGGGTGATTTCACCGATTTCATTAAGCACATCTCCGGGAACATCCGCTACGTTACTAATAGCTGTTTTTATAGTGTCTATAGGCAGGCCTAGTTTGTTTAAATAGTCGCCGATTTCTTCGCCTGTTTTACCAATGGAGAATAGGGCGGTAATAACTGATGAATACCCGTATCCTGCATAGGCCAAAGCGTTACCTATAATTTCGGTTGAATCTCCAAACGCAGATTCTAATGAGCTTGCGACTTTGTTAGCGTTATAACCGGCATCTTTCATTGTTTTAGCGACATCATTTGCCCTCTGGCTATAAGCGGTTTTCAACAAATTGCCTACATCTTCCGCTACGGCTATTCCTTTGTCAAAAACATGTTTAGCAAATATCAACGGGTCGGAAATATAAGCGTAAAAGATTGTATCTGCATTGTCAAGTATCCCGTCTATAATTGTTTGTGGCAAACCTTTTAAAGATGGAAGCTCTTTCGACAATGTTATATCTGGCGCGACAAGATCCTGCCCCATAAAATTGAACCCCATATTGTTAATGCTGAACAATGCCTCTTTCAAATTTACAGCCGCTTTAAATACTGCGCCTACTTTAGCGACAAGATGAATTGTGCCGAGATGAACGCCGGCTTTTGAAAGATTGATTTTTTGGTCTACGCCCAGGCTGAAAACGGCTTCGCCTGTGTAGTCGTTAAAATTCTTTAAAGTATTCTTAAGTATAAACTGATCAATGCCCGAAATACTGTAATTTAAATTAAAGGCGACTTCATCAAATCCCACTGATATGTCTACCTGTTCGTTAACAATATCGAATAGTGAAATCTTCCAGTTGGCGACAAGGAAGGGCGAGCTTGTTGTTGATATTTCAAAATGAGGGCCGCCTTTATCCACTATGGTCTTCTCTGTAACATTGGTTGGCTCATTTAATGTTTGTTTGTTGCTGACAACGTCACCACTATTGCCGTCAACCTTTCTCTTTACCGCTTCTCCATTGCCTTTTATAACTAATATATGTTGCAGGTTGATAGGGTTGGATTGCGCTTTGCCGTTAATGCCGGAATTTTGAGATATCTCGCAATTTGCAAACATTTTAAAACCGAATATATTTATTTCGCCGCTAAAGGCGAAACCCGGTATCGCGGTTGTGCCGTCAGGCAATGCAACGCTTGTTTCAGCCCAGTAAAAAGAGATGTTGCTTGCGGTAACAAGTTCAAGGTTTTTCATCTCCGCAGGGGCTGGTTGCTTGTCGGTAAACAGGGTAACCATTGTTGCCATATCCATTTTATCCACATAAAATGAAAGATAGAGAGGATTAGGAACAGCCTCTATTATCTGCAGGACAAAAGAGAATTCATCATCTTTTGTTTGAACTTCTCCTATCGTAAATTTGCCGCCAAGACCAAAAATAATACTTGGAGGCGCAAAGAACACGCCCATTAGAAGACTTAGTTCATTCATGTGCAACCCTTTAAGCCCTGGTGGCGCGGGCAGGCTGCCGTCCGGAGTTTGAACCGAGCCTGAAACCGAAGCCTGCGTTTCGGCAAGAGTCATAACTATCCTGATCAATACATCAACGCCGTTTAAGGCAAAACTGAAGTTGCCGGCAAGTTTTACAAAAATAAGGGGCGTAAAATCCAACTCGACAGCAGGGTTGCTTATAGTCAGGCCCGACCCTCCGGTTGGAATTGTTACGCTGCCTTGCAGCATGCTTTTAGCGCTTGCGGTAGTTACGGTGTATGCGACTTGCAGCAGCAATGAGCCCTGCCCGGTAATTGTGTTGAGGTTTTTTATAATGGCGTTATCATTGCCGGTTTCCGCCATGTCAACTTCGCAGCCAAGCGATACGCCCGTGGCAAGGTTCAACGTCGCATTTTTGATTGCCGGCGGGTTGCCGGCGCCGGTTCCTTTAGCGCTTAACTCAGGAAGCGGGGGCAGTGTGTAGTTATTAAAAACTCCCTTGGTCAGAATTATTGAAGCAGTTTTCATTTTTAAAAAATCAGCGGGTTTTAAATATTGACCTACAACGGGAATAGATGAAAATTTAGGACAATCATCAAAGTTCACTCCAAAAACAAAACCGAAAGCCCCTTTAGAATCTCTTCCTGCCGTAAAAAACGCGTTTCCGTATTGTTTGGAGGCGGCAGTGAGTGTAAATTGCTCCAGGCTAACGTCATATGCAAAGGTTGCCGCGGTAAGTGACAAGTCAAGACCGGAAGGTATCTCAACAACGTTGTCGATTCTAAGGAATGACGCTATATCATCAAGACTGAGGTCTCCGTCGCCAACACTGTTCCAGCTGCCGACAATGCGTTTAACATTTTGTGAAATATCGAATCTTACCGCAAAAGCGGCTTTGCCGATGAGAACCTGGGATTCGAAATAACCGGAATATGTTCTTTTTTTAGTCTTGGCGTCAACAAGGGATTCAAGGTTGACGACTGTTTCAACTTCAGTAATACTCCCCAAAAAAGGGAGGGAGATTTTAATATCGGTATTAGCGTAGAATTTAAATGAATCCTTTTCAGTGTCTATTTCAACCTTGCCGCTTTTTAAATCAATATCCATCAAAGGAAATCCAACACTAACGCCTACAAGCTTTCCAATGCCGGCGGCAATGCTTTGCAATGAAATTGGAGAGCTGCTTAAGGTTTTTCCTATAAACAGCCAGCCTTTTACCCCTGTCTCGTTGTTGGCGATTAATTGAAACCCGGTGGAGTCAATCATTATCCGCCCTTCAAGATAAGCGGAACTGCCTTGTTTTGAATAGTTTAATTGAATGATAATCTCTGTAATATCAAGTTTTACGCCGGCCATATCAAGCTTCCAGACATTTTCCAGCCGGCACATTGCGCTGTAAAATGATTTGCTTATATTGCCGGACAGGTTAAATGCGGAGCATGTGGTATTATCGAGACCAGGCAACCGGATAGAGAGGTCGGAGAGCATTTGGCCTATCTCAATTACCTCGCCTTGCGATAAGGCCATTGAAAAACCAAGATCAGGCAACCATATTGATGCTTCAATGTCTTTCCCAAAAACAGTGGCGGTGGTAAATGCCGTAACAACGGCCGAATCGGATGTAAAGCCCGTGCTGAACTTTACCTTAAAGCCGTTAAATGTAAGCCATTTGCCGAATGGCTGCCATATATCATTTGAGCCTATGGTTACAAAAGTGTCCTGTATTTTTTGATGATCAACAAGTATGTTGCCGCCCAGATCAATAAGCTGTATAGAAGTAAGCGGGAACTCTTTTGGAATAAGCGCGTCTGCGTCCTTTATGCCGGCAAGTGAAGCCAGATCGTTAAGCTTTAATGCGATTGCGGATTCGGCGGCGTCGGCGTATAGTTGCAATGCCGTTATGTTCTGCATAAAAAATCTTGCCTGAAAAGGGATGGCATACTTGCCGGAGCTAATATCGTAAGACACGGCTGATGTAACCTGACCAAAAACTGTTGTGTCGCCTTTTTGTTGTTGTATATTCTTGTCGGTTCTGATTGACGCCAACTCAAGTTCCAGGGGCAACTCTTTGCCGAGGATGTTCAGGCTTTTTCCTTTGTCTGATTTAAACCATAACACAGGAAAGTTTTGAATAATCTCTATTGGGCCGGACAGCTTAAGAGTTGTATGCTCTGCATCCTCCAGCAACCAACGCAAATCTTTGGAAAGTGTATTTAAAGCAATAGAGGCTGAGAACGATAAGCCGTCTTTTATTTGAGTCGCATCCACAGGCAAAGCGTTTTTAAAACCAAGTTTAGAGCGATAATTTTGAGGTAGAACATGTCTCTTTTGTGAATCAATGCGGAAAGCAGGGGAGCCGTAAACAAAAGTGTCTATAAAAGAGTTTTTAAATTGAGGAAATGCATTGGAAAACTTCCACTTCTGGGGAAAGTCTGAAAATCTCACCTTCAGCTCATCATTGTTGTTAACGGAAGTAAAGGTGAGTTTTGTTTTAAGGTTGGAGCCGCCAAGAAAGTTGTTTTTTAATTTTGCTTTAATTTTTAGCTTCTCAGTTGTGTCCGTTATAGTCTTTAAATTTTTGAATTTAAGCGTCTGCTCGCCGAAAAAAGACGCAAGTATCTCCATGATGCTTTTAGATTTGAATTGGTTGGCTTTTAAAGTTAATACGCCGTCTTGCGTGTTGTTATTGATTAAATTCTTTATTTCCGTAAAGCTGTTTGTGTCATCTGAGAATAGTGATGTTGTTTTGTTTTCCGTCATTTTTTGTTTATCCTTTTGAAACGGTGGCTTTTTAATAATCAGGATGGGCTAATTACCATGCCGATAGGCAAATGATCGCTAATTCCATGTTCATAAATCGATGACTTTAACAGCTCAAATCCCTCTTTGCCGCCGGTTTTGTAATTAATCATTGAATCAGCAAGCATCTGATAAAATGTGAAATCGCCAAGCACGCTTTTTGCTTTATTATAATCCTGTCTCGGCAGATTTATACTTGTAGTTTGAGTTATACCGGCAAGCCCCAATCCTTCCGCAAAATTATTAACTGCGTTGGAGGCGGTTACCCAATCAGTAACAGGCAAATCCAGAATGCTTCTAAGCCCTCTATTTTCCGATACATCATTCAGCATTAGATTAAGCGCCTTATGCCGGTTAAAAAGTTCGACTAAATCATCGCCATAAGCAACAGTGACAGACCCCCGAAGGTCCATGCCATGGTTCTGAAGGTTGCTAACAACATCATTCATGCCGGTGGTTATCCAGTCTACAATATTATCCGTCTCCGGCTCATTTATGGTGAAATGGGATACTGTTGTCGATAAATTCCATGGGTTATTGCGCGTCCAAAATTGATCGTAAGGTTGGCTGCCTGACTCTTCCTGCCCGCTTCCTCCAAGTATAGTTGTGAATCTTCTTAGACTTGTTGGGATGAGTTCACCCTGCTCCGTTATTGGGCCGGCAAATGTAAAATTAATGCCGGTCAGGTTATCCGACAATGCCTGGAACTCAGTTGATTTGATATTCAGATCGCCCATTAAAAAAATTGGGTTCGCGCTATCTATGGCATACGCTTCCTGCGCCACATTGTTGATCACGCCGAGTCTGTCGGCTATAGGATGAGATGGAGACGGGGCATGCAAAACCGCCATATTTAACGTTTCAACGCCATCCGTGTATCGAACCATCCAGCCTTGGCGATAATTGGCCGTCGAGCCTACCATGCTGCAGGCAATGTTTGGGATTAAGCCGTTTTTTATAACCATGATATAACTTTCGCCCTGTGTAACATCCGATGGTATAGCGGTATACCCGTCTATACGCGAACTAATACGCCCGGCAATGTCATCTGCATCAGGGCCGGCTTCCAACAAAAACGCAATGTCAGGCTTCCAATTGCCTAAATTTGTAATTACGCAATTTATACGGTAGTCCAAATTTAAATGACGGCCACGCACCCCTGGCCGGGCAATGGTATCGCTAAGGTTTCTGGTATTCCAGCAAATAATATTCAGGTTCATAAGTTTGAATTGTATTTATTAAGTTTAATTATATTAAATAAAAACGATTAACTGGAAATAAACAGTTAAATAGAACGTTTTGTTAAGATTAAAACAACTATTTACCTGCCCCTTAAATTTCTAATATTTACTATGTAATATGACAACGGTTAATATTATTATAATATATTGTTTGAATTGTCAAGGCTTAATTAGAAAAAATAATTAATGGCCGGCGGCATTTATTGCAAGTTGTTCGGTTGTTAAGAAACGTTACATTATAAAAACAGCTGCAAGTGGTAATATCGAGCTGTAATGCAATCAATGGTTGTGTTTGTGGTTGAACGTTTGCCGTTTGAATTGCGAGGTTATTTGGAAAATTGGTATAAAATAACGTTTCAAATAGCCTTGGCGGTGTGGAGGGTTTTTGATTTGTAGCAGGTTACCGACTCGTTCAAGCAGGCAAGCTGCTCAGCGCTCATTTATCAACCAATAGCGTAACCAAACCGGAGTTTGGTTACGATTTTAATGGCTGTGGTGTTTTGTTATAATTCATGGCTGTAACGGCTAACCGTTTTAGCCTTTTCCTTTTCCTTTTCATCTTCTATTATTCTTATTTATTCTGGTTGTTTTCTCTACTCCATCAAATTTGGCCGTCACTTTTATTGATGCGTTTGGCTGGGAGAAATACCTGAATCTGGCTCTAAGTAATGCCTTGCCGTTTGCCTTGGTGACGGATGTTCCTTCTTTTATAACTGATCCACTACCACCCTTAAGTTCAATATTGACATTCGCTATTGGTTTGCCTTTGTCACTCAGAGCGGTTACAATTATATCCTTGAATCCGAAGGAGGCGCTCATTGTTCTGGGGGCGACTCTGATAAGTTTTAACCGTGCTTCATCAACGGGCGGCGCTGGAGTCGGTGTCTGCGTTTCATCCGGCGTTTCTGTTTCATCCGGCGTTTCCGTAGGCGTTTCTATCTTATTTATTATTTCTATATAAGCCTGTCTTGTGATTGTGCTTACCTTGCCGTCGTCATTAAATGCGCTTAAGCTGACTGTGTATACGCCTTCATTATTGTAAACATGCTCCGGCCCCGCTTTGATTGAGGTTTCACCGTCGCCAAAGTCCCATATCATCCCAGTGACGTCACCGCTTGAGAGATTTCTGAACTTTACTTTGCTTCCCGGTTGGCCTATCCTTTTAGTAGCGATAAACGCCGCTGATAAATTCCGGCCGCCTATGTTCTCAAGCGCAGTGATAAGGCTTGTTTTCTTTGTTATATCTTCTCCCAAAGGTCCGTTTACAGTTAATTCAACGTTAAATATACCCGGGGTTTTGTAAGTGTGGACAGGGTTTTGACTCTTGCTTGAACCTCCGTCGCCAAAATCCCATAGCCGGCTTGATATCTCTCCGTTTGAAAAATCAATGAATTCCACTGTAAGTGGACTAAATCCGTTTAACGGCTCTGCTGTAAATTCCACCACCGGAGCTTCTTCAGCTTGAACATTTATAAAATTGACCTTGTTCTCCAGGTCTATTCCATTTGCGTTGCCCACGATTAAAGATATGGTATAAAAACCAGGCAGTTCAAAAGTATGCGGAGGGTTTTGCAAGTTGCTTGCGGCTCCGTCTCCAAAATCCCATATCCATGAGTTAGGCTCCCCTCCAGACGAGTCTGTAAATTGAACCTTCATCGGAGCCGAGCCCAATAAAGGAATCGCCGTAAAGTTTGCGTCAGGCTCTTTGGCGTTCTGAACAATTATAAAGTTTGGCTTTATCTCCCAATCAGCCCCTTTTCCGTTGGAGGCAAACAAGCCGACTGTAAAGAATCCGGCGGTTTGATATGTGTTCTTTGGGTTTTGCTTAGTAGAGGTGTTGCCGTCGCCAAATTCCCATATCAGGCTTGTGGGCTCGCCGGATGACAAATCTGTAAATTTGACCTCTAACGGGGCAAATCCAAGTGTTTTATCCACCGAGAACTCCGCCAGTGGCGCATCCGCGCAATTTACGATTATCATGTTTGGTTTTGAGATTGTGTCTTCTCCCTTGTCATTGCTCACTGTTAAAGAAGGGGTATAAACGTTGCAAGTCAAATAAGTGTGTGCCGGATTACGCTCTAAGCTTGTGTTGCCGTCGCCAAAGTCCCACTGCCATGAAACAGGGGCTCCGGCTGATTTATCCTGAAATTGAACAGTCAACGGCTCCTGCCCTGATGTATTGTCAACGCTGAACTCTGCTGTCGGCTCTACGGAGGACGATATAACTTCCACAAAATCCGCCTTCTCTTCAGTGTTTGATCCGCAGCTGTTGCTTGCTATAAGGGAAACACTGTATTTTCCTGATTTAATGTAGGTGTGGGACGGGTTTTGGCTGTTTTCAAGCTCGGACCCGTCGCCGAAATTCCAAATCCACGATGTTGGGCTTTCTGTTGACTTATCCGTAAAAGCGATCTTATTATTTATAAGAATAGAGCGTTTGTCAGCTTCGAAATCAGCGTCCGGTTTTGCGCATTCTGGGGTCGGCGTAGGGTTTGGCGTAGGGCTTGGTGTAGGGCTTGGTGTAGGCGTTGTGACTATATCTGGATCTGTTACAGTTATATAATTCGTTTTTGTTTCTACAGCCGGCCCCGCTTCGTTGGTTGCCGTCAATGAAACATCAAAACTGCCGACCTCAGTGTAAATGTGTGATGGATTTTTGTTAGAGCTTGTTTCGCCGTCGCCGAAGCTCCACAGCCATGATTGAACAATGCCTGTGGATTGGTTCTCGAAATTAACGGTTAACGGCGCAACGCCTGTAGCGGGAGTAGCTGAAAAATTGGGGCCGGCAAGAGCCACTTTTACGGTTATAAGATCGTTTTTTGTTTCTATATCAGAGCCTACGTTATTGGTCGCCGTAAGTGAAACATCAAAGCTGCCCACTGTCGTGTAAGTGTGTGATGGATTCTGTTCGGAGCTCGATCCACTGTCGCCAAAATCCCATAACCATGAGTCAACATTGTCGGAAGATAAATTTTCAAAATTAACGGTTAACGGCGTCGTGCCGGTTGTTGGAGCGGCTGCGAAACCGGTTGTTGGAGCGGTTGTGAAATTAGCGCCGGCCAGGGAAAACGTCGCAAACGAGCCATACTGTCCCGCGCGCACCGGCCATACGTTATGCGGATAGGTTTTATTGCCGGCAATGAAACTTTCGCGCGAAAAAGATATTGTCCATGCCTCTTCTTTATTTTTAGCGCTTGTAGTCCTGGTCCAGTACCTGTGTGATTCAGCTCCGCTAAGCATTAAATTGGCAAACGGGCTTTCATTCGGCGCCACCTTGTCATTTTGCGTCATATTAATCAAGCTAAACAACTCTTTTCGGTTGGGAAGCCTCCAGTCTGATTTGTTTATCGTGTAATTCAAACATCCAAAATTATCAGGATTAAGGTTAAACGCCTTAACTGCGTTTAGGCTGTCAAACCATGTCACTGCTTCAAAACAGCCCGCGTCCTTAAGCCATTGAAGGTCTGTGAGATTATCGGTAATTGTCCCGTCGCCGTTATCCGTAAAGCGCGGGTCCGGCCATTCCAAACCTGCTATGAAGTCTCCATATTGTTCCGCTCCATCACAATCAATTATATTGCCGCTCTCATCAAAGCATTTTGTCTGCTCTGTTTGAGACAATTCAGCAGCTCCGGCCGGCGCAAATGTCGATGCGGTAATGATAGCAATAAACAAGGCCAAAAACATACGGTTTATAATAGACATGATGTAAACCCTCCAAGTTGAAAATGCCTGCGAAAAATAAAATTTGAAAAACTACGAATTCTGGTTGTCAGGCCGCAGCCTGATGACCGGTAATTCAAGAAACTCCAGCTTCGCGTGTAAAAGAAAGTCAAATATTATCCCAAACGCGAAGCTGGGGCTTCTCGAATTGTTTCGCTCCCAAACTGTGATTTGGGAGCGAGGTTAACTTCAAAAATTGTAAATTCTTACCAACACTTTAGTTCACTTTAGTCACTTTTCCGGTTTATCCGGGTTAGGTAATTATTATATGTCATTATTCCCAACCCGGATAAACCGGAAAAGTAAAAAAACTATAAACTATCAAAGCAAATCATATATAATTGCCTTCTTTGTAAAGTAAACCTTAAGAAGGAACAAAATATGGAACAATTGATATCAAAATACCAAGACAAAATTCAAGGTGTTCTATCATGTTATGACCGTATAGTAATACAAGGAACATTGCATCCATTTTGCTACGCAGAAGGGATGACCGGTTTTCTTTACTCTCAAGAGATTCGGATTTTTGATTATGCAAAATTTGCATTCAAATTACGTGACGACATAAAGAGCAATGTCGAAAGTATAGCAAACAAAAACGATCTTGAAATTGATTATATAAAGAAAAATAATTTTCGCAAAGAAGCTCGTATATCTGAAATAATAAAAAACCGAGGTGACCATCCAGGAATAGTCCATATTTTTTCAGCATTAGAGCCATGCACATCATACAAGCCCTGGTATGATAAAAATAGCCGGCGCGCTTATCTCAAATATGATAGTGGTAAATGTTTACACTATTACATTTATATAATTCATCCAGTTTTAGGCTTATGTTATGTTCGAGTTCCGACTTGGTGTCCATTCAGGCTTCAAGTATATTTCAATGGCCATAACTGGTTATCGTCAAAGCTAACAAAGAAAAACATAAATCACAAACTTTTAGGCAACGCATTTATAGAGATAGACGATTTCAAACAAGCGCAAGAATATGTAGATAAATTTGAAGTTAGACAACTACATAAAATATTAGATGATTTATCAAAACGTTATTGTCCAATTATTAAGAAATTTGAGTTAAATTATCATTGGAGTATCATGCAGGCCGAGTACTCAACAGACATAGTTTTTGCTAATCAAAGCCAGCTCCAACCAATATATTCCGAGCTGACACGGACGGCTATTCACGCCATAAAGCCGGAAAACATAACAACCTTTTTAGGCAAAAAGCTCCATGGAAATACCCAATGCGAAATAGGCAACAATTTTTCCACCCGTATAGAGGGAACATGCATAAAACACCGAATGGGTTCAAGCTCTATCAAAATGTACGACAAATTTGGTTTAATTCTACGAATAGAGAGCACAACCAACGACGTAACTTTTTTTAAACACTACCGCACGGTAGAACACCGCGATGGAACAAGCGAGATAAAACTATCGAATATGAAAAAAGGCATATACTCTCTTGCGGCATTAAAGCAGGCCTTGAGTTCGGCCAATAACAGATATTTGGAATTTATTTCAACACTTGAGGATAAAAGCGCAGGAATAAATAATCTCAATAAGATATCAAAGAACGTAAAAGAAAACAATTTAAGATACAAAGGTTTTAATTTCTTTGCCCCTGAAGATGAAAACCTTTTCTTAACAATCGCCAGAGGAGAATTTAATATCCGAGGATTTCAGAACAAAGATTTACAATCAATATTGCAGGAAAAGACCTCGCATCAGATATCCCGAACACTTAAACGTCTGCGCACGCATGGTTTAATTAAAAAGGTATCAAAAACATACAGGTATTATTTGACCCGTTTTGGTCGTAAAACAGTTTCTTTAGGATTACGGTTAAAAGAACTTGTTATTGTTCCGGCTTTAAGTTAAATATAAAAATATATTTTGTTCGTGTAGCATATTATTATTTTTAATTTTCTGTCAAAAAATGTCAGAATTTGACTATTAAGATACTAATAGACATGTCACCGATATTGGAGTTGGTTTTCTTAAAAGATTATTACGGCAGGCTGGAATCAGCAATGATGAATGGTTGAGCAAATAGACAATAAAGAGAAAACCTCTGCTTCCCGAATCGTTCCAAAACTCCAAAAACAATTCATATCAAGCTGCCGCGTAGCCGGCTGCCGGTATCCGGCAAAAACTTCTTGCTTTTGTCTTGATGCGGCTATATCATACCATCCGTTATTTTATCAATTTGTTAGTAAAGGGCAGGTATAAAATGGAGATGAAACAGGTTTACAGAATGGCAAGGGGGAAGTCTGAGTATTTCAGCCTTTGTAATGATAAAGAGAGCAAAGATAGCCATAAATGGCATATTGATATAATTACCGTCAGGCCGGATGAAAAGCATGATGTTGATCAAATTATTGTGATAGCGAATCCGCGTATAGACGATAAGGAGCTAATGGAGATATTGGACGATTTCAGGGATTCGTTTGGATACGGGCATGAAGTCGACGCGTTGATTGTAAAAGGGAAGCCGGAAAACATTCAGTTAAAAAAACTGAAAACCACGTAAGCGGGTTTTTACACTATACACAGTTAGTGTATGCCGGTTTGGTTCAGGTCGGAGACTTGAACCAACGGCGGAACCAATTACCGATTCATTCGGACTATGGGTTGATAGACCCAATTTTAAGCAGATCTTCAAACACTTTTGCGGGAAGCGGTTTGCTGTAATAGTAGCCTTGTATTGTGCTGCAGCCGTGTTCACGCAGGAAATCCACGTGTTCTTTTGTCTCGGCGCCTTCGGCAATTACTTTTAATTTAAGCCCTTGCGACAAGCCTATGATGGCGCGGGCGATCTCCGCCGTGCTTTCATTGTCTTCAATGTCGTGCACGAAAGCCCTGTCAATTTTCAGCACTGTAATCGGGAAACGGGTCAGATAACTAAGGCTTGAATAGCCGGTTCCAAAATCGTCAATAGAGAGTTCGCATCCAAGGTCTCGAATCTGTTGTAATTTAACAATAGTATCTTCAACATTGTCCACAAGAAGGCTTTCCGTAAGCTCCAGTTCCAGATATTCCGTGGTCAGCCCTGATTCATTAATCGCGATTTTTAAATTGTCCAGGAAATTTGCGTCTTTGAATTGGTGAGCGGAAACGTTTACCGATACCCTCACTGGTTGCAAGCCCATATCCTGCCAATATTTATTTTGCCGGCACGCCTCTTTCAGACACCAAAGGCCGATAGGGCCGATAAGGCCTGATTCTTCAGCGACGGGTATAAATATGCCTGGTGAAATAATTCCTTTTTCAGGATCCTGCCAGCGGATAAGGGCCTCCATGCCTACTATTTTTTGTGTTTCGGCGTTTACTTTGGGCTGGTAATATAGCAGGAACTCTTCGTTTTGAATTGCGCGGCGCAGGTTGTTTTCAATCTCAATTCTCTCCTTGGCCCTGATGTTCATCTGGTTTGCAAAGAACATGTATTGATTGCCGCCGCTCTTTTTTGCGTGATGCATGGCGCTTTCAGCGTATGCTGAAAGCTCGTCCATATTTTCGCCGTCGGTCGGATACAGGCTTATGCCTATGCTTGCGGTGGCCGATACTTCCTGATTGTTAATGATAAACGGCAGATTTATTGATTTGAGAACTTTTTCAGAAACAATTACGCCATCGTCAACCTCCGCTATTTGTAGGGCCATGGCAAACCTGTCGCCGTCAATGCGGGCGACCGTGTCAACGTGGCGAATGCAATCTTGCAACCGGCCCGCGACATCCTTAAGCAATTCATTGCCGAATGAATGGCCTAGGCCGTCATTTATAATAGAGAACCGGTCAAGGCCGAAAATGAGCACGGCAACCGACTTGTCTGCCCTGGCCGCGGAAAGGATTGATTGTTCGGCGCGGTCTTTAAACAGGAAACGGTTTGGGAGTTTTGTCAGTGTGTCGTGTTGATCGCTAGGCAGGCATTCGCCCGCGTCCTCAGGCATGTCAACAATAGGCGGCCGCAGTATCATAGCGTAACTGCGTTGCGCCCCGGCTTGTTCCGGCGGAGCGAAGATCGAGAGATGAAGCTCGCGTTCGGCTCTGTCGCGGCCAAGAATCATAACCTTGCCTTGCCAGGGTTTGCCGGAGTTCAATGACTCGCGCAACGACAAAGCAATAGATGCTTTTGCGTTATCAGGGGTTAAAATGCTTATGTCTTTGCCGATCAATTCATCATTGGCATAGCCGGTTATCTTCTCAAAAGCGGGATTTGCCTGTATAACGGCGTTGTCTTCCCCGCACATAATCACTCCGTGCTCAATGTTGGACAACACTATTTTAAACAGCTCTTCAACTTGGTCTAACATTTTATTTTTATTAATAGAGGTAAAAAGGTTATTTAATGCTAATAGGTTATGACAATCACGGGTGTAATTCAAGCTTTTTTATCTGCTTTTACATATTGTTATCCCTGAAGGGGATAATTACTACGGTTTCCGGCCGAGTCCTTATATTTGCCGCTACTCTTCCGGTTCGGCAACGGCTATCTTTTTGTTTTTGCCCTTTCTCATTAATTGTTTCAACTCTGTGGATTTGAGAAGGAAACTGACTATGAAATAGACCGCAAGCGAGGCTATTAAAGGGGCAATGAGCCTTGCCAGTTTTGAAGTCAGGCTGTCGTTGTCAAAAATTGACGACAAATATTTATGCGAGCTTATACATGCCGCAGCCATAAATAGCGTTCCCGCGCAGGTTATTAAAAAAGAGCTGATCAATTCTCTGTCGAACGAAAAGTCCAGGCGTTTTTTTAGAATAATCACAAGAACGATAAGTTGAAGAATTGCGCTTATAGATGTGGCAAGGGCTAATCCTCCCACTTTAAAGAACCAGATCAATGTCAGGTTAAGAACAAGGTTCAGCGCCACCATGCATACGCCAACTTTCATCGGCGTTTTTGTGTCTTTTAATGAATAGAACGCCCTTACAATAACGTGAAGTCCGCAATATGCCCAGACTGCAATGGAGTAGAAAAATATAACGCTTGTGGTGCGCATGGTAGACTCGGCGTCAAACGCCTTGCGCTCATAAAAAAGCTCTACCAGTGGCTGCCTCAGCAAAATAAGGCCTATTGACGCGGGCACGCCTATAAAAAGCATCAACCTTATTGCGTTGTTTAAAGTGGATTTAAAATTTGACCACTCTTGGCGGGCGGCATGCGCGGAGAATAGCGGAAAAATCACGTTTGCCAAAGCTATGCCGAACACTCCTAATGGAAACTGTATCAGCCTATCTCCGTAATAAAGCGACGAGGCCGCTCCGGTTTTAAGCGGGTAAAGGAACTCTCTACCGAAAAGCGCAAATGCCTCCTTCCCTTCGGCCGGCGGCGCAAAACCCACGGCAATAAGGCTGTCGAGCAAAACGTTAATCTGCACAATTGCGAGCCCGAAAATTGTGGGGCCCATTAGTTTAAAGATGCGTTTTAACGCCGGATGGGACAGGTTGAAAATAGGCCTGAAATCCATGCCGAACCTGCGCAACGCGGGTAGCTGAATGCCAAGCTGCGCAAAACCGGCAAAAAGAATAGCGTATGACACGCAAACAATCTTTTCCCTTGCGGTATGCCCAAAAATAGAGGCGACAACAACAATGCCGAAGATCCAGCACAGGTTAAGTATTATGGGAGCCAACACAGGCACAAGAAAATGCTTGAGGGAGTTTAATATGGCCATTGAGAATGCCACAAGGCATATAAACATAACGTATGGGAACATAATCAGAAGCAGATCAAACACCAGATCCCATTTAGGCTGCAAATCCGTTAAACGCGGCACAATGCAAAACGTCGCCTCGCCGACAATCACAATTCCGGCTAGCAGGCAGAAAAGTATGGTTCCAAGATTGCGCGCAAGTTCCCATGCCTCTTTCCTATCCTTTGTTTCAAGATATTCGGTAAACACAGGTATAAACGCGGCGCTTAACGCGCCTTCGCCAAAGAGCCGCCTGAAAAGGTTCGGCAGACGAAACGCAATGGTAAACGCATCCCACACCATGCTTGTGCCGAAAAAGCCTGCGCACAAAATGTCGCGCGCCAAGCCTAATATGCGGCTTAAAAATGTGTAAAAACTTACAGTTTTAACTGATTTTAAAAAATTATGGTCGGACATTGTTTAAAATTGTTTTAAACTTTCTGGTAGTCTCCGCCACATCGTTAGAGTCGATTATGGCGGCTGAAATTGCCACTCTTAAAACCCCGGCTTTAAATATTTTGTTAATATTTGACAAGGTGATACCGCCTATTGCAAATATAGGGACGTTCGTGATATTCGCGTCTTTTTCCTTATTATTAAACATGGCGCTTGCTGTTTGACGCACAATTTCAACTCCGGCCACGGGCTCGTAACTCTTTGTGGCAGTTGGAAAAGCCGGGCCTATTGCAATATAGTCGGGCATTGCTTTTTTAGCTTCTATTGCCTGCGCCTGGTTGTGCGTGGAGACGCCTATAATCTTGTCTTTGCCTAAAATTTCCCTGGCTTTGGCTATATCCATATCGTCCTGCCCAATGTGGACGCCGTCCGCGTCCGTCTTTTTGGCTATTTCTACCCGATCATTGATAATAAAGATAGTTTCAGTGTTTGCGGTTATTTTAACCAGTTCATCGGCAATATCGGCAAATTCATCATCCGGCATTGACTTCTCGCGCAGCTGTATAATATCCGCCCCGCCTTTTATCAGTAATTCGGCATTCTCTATTATTGAAGCCCTTGATGATATATTGCTTAACAGCGCGTAAAGCCGGGCGTTTTTAAGCAGGCTCTTTTTTTTGTCCATGTTCCCTGTATCAATAATTTATACTATAAATTAAACTATTTTAAATTCCCCCTCCCACTATGTGGAGGGGAATTTGGCTTATTAGACTCGTTTTGGCTTAAATCACAAATCAAAAAATTTCACACAATTGGTGGCATTTTGAAATTAAATATATACCTTTAATTCCCCCTCCCTTGATGGGAGGGGTTAGGGGAGGGTGATAAGAATAGTTCAGTTAAATTTATGCAAATACGCTCATTTACCGCAGTATTTTATACTTAAGCATCCAACTTTTAAATTAAATTCTTATTGTTTGTCATTTACAGCCAAAAAATAAGTTGAAATGGGGAAATTTATACAGCATAATATTGTGCTTATACTGTATCGTACGATACAGTTATTTTTTAATTTGAGTGTTTACCCTTGGGGAGCATACGCTATCTTTTAATTATGAGCGTGTGGCGTTAAGATATGGACATTTTTGATCAAAAAGAATTTAATGATTTTATTATTAGGCAGGAAGTAATAGGGCTGTTTGACGAACCTGTTGAGTTGAAGTCGGGCAGAAAGTCAAACTGGTATATTAACTGGCGAAAAGTGTCTGATGATGTATATCTGTTTGATAAGCTTACGGATTACATTATTGCGTTTGTTGAGCATCTTAAATTAAAGCCTGATTGTTTCTGCGGAGTGCCTGAGGGCGCGACCAAGATAAGCCTGATAACCCAGTTTAAATGGGCAAAGGCGCAACCAAATTATGATCTTGGCGTTTATCCTTTAGCTATGGCAAGGGGCAGTGAAAAGGAACATGGCGATCCAAAGGACAAATATTTTATAGGCTCACCCAAAGGCAGGACGCTTATTATAGAGGATGTCACCACTACGGGCAATTCAATGCTTGCAACCCTTGATAAACTGATCCACATGGAAGTGCCTGTTATTGGTTGCCTTGGCATTACCAATAGAAACGAGAAACGGGATGACAATAAGACGGTCAGGGCCGTGGTTGAGGAGAGGGGGGTTGAATACTACTCAATGAGCAACGCGCTTGATCTGTTGCCTGAAGTGTGCGATAAGTTTCAACCGGATGTGAAAATATTAAATTATTTAAGGAAATATTTTAAACTTTATGGAACGGAAGAGATAAACCTGAATGAAAGCTCCGAAGAGATTGATAAACAGGGATAGAAGCATTATTCCCGCATGCGACGTTCCATTAGACCTATTTGAAAAGATTGTAAAAGAGACCGCCGACATTGACGGTATAGGCGGATATAAGGTTGGATTTGTTTTAGGCTTAACATATGGATTGCCTAAAATCGTTGAGATAACAAGGAGATACACGGACAAACCGGTTATTTATGACCACCAGAAGGCCTGCACCGACATACCGGACACCGGCGTTAAGTTTGTAAAAACATGTAAAGACGCCGGCATAGACTCAATTATACTCTTTCCCCAATCAGGGCCGGTTACTGAAAAGGCGTGGATCAAGGCTTCGCAGGATGAGGGCATGGCTGTGATTGTGGGCGGGTTAATGTCGCACGACGGTTATGTTAAGAGCGAGGGCGGTTACCTGGCTGACGAGTCGATTATGGAGATGTACATGGTCGCCGCCGAACTTGGGGTAACTGATTTTGTCGTGCCCGGCAACAAACCGGCTGATATAAAGAGGATAAGGTCAAATCTTGAAAACAACGGCGTAACCCCCATATTCTATTCCCCTGGTTTTCTGGCGCAAAAAGGCGATATAAAAGAGGCCCAAGACGTAGGCGGCAAATACTGGCACTCAATTGTCGGCAGAGGCATTTACCAATCGGATGACATAAAAGATGCCGCGTTAAAATTAACAAAACTACTTTAACCTAACCCTGATAAGTAACTAAAGTGATCTAAAGTTTAAAGTGAACTAAAATTTTTGTAAAAATCTACGATTTTGGCATCCTGCCTGTGATCAATTGAAACACATGCAAGATGCCTGTGCCGTTATTTATTTGATTTATTAAAGTCGTTAACTTCGTTGTTATTTGCCACCGTCGTGGATAATCCTCACTAGATCAGACAAGCTACTCAGTGTTCATTATACCGCATAATTTAGAATTTCAAGTTCCGTTGAGCTGCTGATTTTGTCTAGCGATTCATCTATTTTCTCCATAACAGGGTCTTCAATTAAGTATTCATTACAATTGGCGCATTGCAAAACAGGCAATTTTTTTAAGATTACAATTGAGTTTTGCCTGATTTTAAATGGCAAATCGGTATTAACTTTTTCTAGTTCTCCGCCGCAATTATGGCATTTCATGATATCCTCCTTGTTTTAAAATCTTCATCCCATTTTTCTAAAGTCGGCTTATAAATTGTAATAATTCTTATGCTATCGTTATCGAGATCTGTAGCTATTAGAATATGAATAATCTGGTTTTCATACTCCGTATAGATGAGATAGCTAGGTAAATACTTGTCTTCAGGATATTTTTCAATTATCTCATAACTGTCCAGGGAATGCAATACCGCTTCGCGTTTTATAAACCGTCCTCTTAACCGCATATTAACGTGATGAGTCCAAAGTATGTTGCGACGTTTAACGCAAGATTTTATAAATTCTAAAATGTTAATATTCATGTAAAAAAAGGCTTGAAGCCTAGTCAATATTTTGTTTGCGGTATAATTAAAAAATTATTATTTTCCATGTTACATCACAAATATTTTACACTATCATTTCCTTAAAGCAAGATTTAATATGGCATTAATTAGCTCTGTGGATTAAACTTGCGTTTCGGATTGCAAGCTTGGCTCCATTTGGTAATAACAAATACCGACTGTAGCAATCTATAAAATTGCGCCGGTCGGTATTGCCATCAAGGCGCTGATTGTAACGGCACAGGCGCCTGCCTGTGAGCAATTGAAACACAGGCAAGGATGCCTGCTCCGTTATTTATTTGATTTATTAAAGTCGTACAATTTCGTTGTTAATTACTTCCCTAAAACACCACGCAAGGCTCCTTCAAGATCCCCGTATTTAAACTGAAATCCCGCGTTTTTTAATTTAGACGGTTCAACCTTTGCGCTTGAGAGCAGCAACTCATCCGCCATCTCGCCGAAGATAAGACGCGCGCCAAACGCCGGCATAGGCATAAACGTAGGTCGGCCCAGCGCGCGACCCAACGCTTTTGTGAAATCGCTGTTTGTTTGCGGTTGAGGCGCGGTAACATTTACCGGGCCGTTTACCGAATCGTTAGTCAGCGCAAATTCAGCGGCGTTGATAACGTCATCTATGGCAACCCAGCTCATGTATTGTTCACCGTTGCCAATTTTACCGCCCATTCCCATCTTAAAAGGTGTAAGCATCTTTTTCAACGCGCCGCCTTTTGAGCTTAATATCATGCCGAATCGCAGGTTTACAACGCGCATGCCCGCGCGGGCCGCAACCTCGCATTCCGCTTCCCATTTTTCGCAAACATCGGCGAGAAAGCCGCCGCCTTTTGCGCTCTCTTCCGTAAGCGTCTCAGTTCCACGGTCTCCGTAAAAACCGATTGCCGAGGCGCAAACCAAAACAGCCGGAGGTTTATCGAGTTTTACAAGATGTTCGCAAAGGTTGCGCGTTCCCAGGATGCGGCTGTCGCGTATCTTCTCTTTTCTTTCAGCCGTCCATTTGCCCGCGGCAATATTCTCGCCCGCAAGGTGAACAATGCCTTCAATGCCGGAGTTGAACGCGGTATTCCATTCTCCCCCTTCAGGAACCCATTCGTAAGGATTTGGTTTTGATCGAAGAATTTTATTTACACTGTGGCCCCTTGACTCAAGTAAAGGAACCAAAGCCGACCCAACAAGGCCGGATGATCCGGTAATAGCTATATTCATGGCAATATCCCTTCATATAAATTTATCAGGATTTATTTAACAATGTCGCTATATAAATCAAGTTGTTTAAAAATCATATTTGCGTATGTCTGTTTTCAAATGCTGTGAGATAAAACCCTAAAGGGTAAATTCCAACAAACGCGCCTGCTGGAGTTAAGGCTTTAGCCTTTTATTCATCAACAAATTTTAAAAACACTATCAGTTTGACTTTACTAATATTTTACTCAATAATCTGAATAATAGGAAATTTTAACGCAAAATAATGTTTGCAATACACGTTCTATTATGTTGATTTTACAAATGCGCGGCGCATATAATACCGGCTTTAGTTTTTTACTACACTCGTTAGACTGGTTACAAGGCGCAGCCTTGTAACCAGCTTCTAATCAGTTTTGAACAGACACAATATGCAAAAAGACAGCATTACAATTGAAGGCTCCGTGGAAAAAATAGTGTATGTTAATGAGGAGAATCATTACACCGTCGCTTCCGTCAGGGGGGCCAAGACCGGCCGCGTTGCCACAATAGTAGGCGTTTTTCCTTCAATATGCCCCGGCGAAACACTCAGGTTAAAGGGGCGGTGGATAAACACTCCAAAATATGGCGAACAATTTAAAGCTGACAGCTATGAATCTATTGCCCCTTCAACAGTTAACGCTATACGAAAGTACCTTGCATCCGGGTTGATTAAAGGCATCGGCGAAAAGTTCGCGGATAGGATAGTTGACAAATTCGGCAAGGACACAATGGATGTTATTGAGAAAGATATTAACAAGCTTTCCCAGGTTGAAGGGGTCGGCAAGAAGAGGTTGGCCCTTATTAAAGAGGCGTGGGCGGAGCAGGCGGATATACGCGAGCTTATGATCTTTCTGCAAGGGTGCGGAGTCGGCAACGCCAATGCTATCAAAATTTATAAAGAGTACAAGGAAGACGCAATTGAATTAATAAAGGAGAATCCTTATCGCCTTGCCATGGATATTACAGGCATTGGCTTTAAGACTGCGGATGAGATTGCCCAGAAAATGGGATTGCCCTTAAACTCAAACATCAGGCTTGAGGCGGGTGTTGTATTTTTGTTGGACGAGTTTGCCGGCGAGGGCAACGTATACTATCCGCGCCTGGAACTTGAAAAAAGAGGCTCCGGAATGCTGGGCGTTAAACAGGAGGAAGTGGGCAAAGCCGTTGATGCCCTTAAAGACAGCGACTACATTGTGATTGAAGACACTAATGAACAACCAATATATTTAAGGATATTGCACGCGGCGGAGACGGGAGTCGGCAGGAAATTGATGCAAATCGCCAGGTTTAACGGTAAATTTCCCCCTATTATAATTGAAAAGGCCATATCATGGGTGTCTGATAAACTATCCATCTCAATAGCCGAAAATCAAAAAGCCGCAATAAAAGCGGCTATTGAAAACACCGTGACGGTGATTACCGGCGGCCCGGGCGTGGGCAAAACAACGATTGTAAACTCTATTATAAAGATACTTGAAGTAAAGGGCCTGCGAATACTACTTGCCGCGCCCACCGGAAGGGCGGCTAAAAGACTGGGCGAAGCAACCGGCAGAAACGCAATGACTATTCACCGCCTTTTAAAATTTAATCCCGGTAAAAGAAAGTTTGAGTTTAACGAGAATAATCATTTAGACGTGGATGTTGTTATGATTGACGAAGTGTCCATGATAGATATCAACCTGATGTGGCATCTGTTAAATGCTATTCCCGTTAATGCCAAATTGATACTGGTGGGCGATACCGATCAGTTGCCGTCCGTGGGGCCGGGCAACGCGCTTAAAGACATAATAAACTCCGGCGTTATAAAAACCATAAGGCTGACTGAGATATTCCGCCAATCCGCAAAAAGCCTTATAGTTGAAAACGCTCACAAGATCAACAGCGGCGAAATGCCTGATCTGGATTCAGATTACGGGCCGCAACCCGGCGGCGCCAAAGGGGAGCTTATTAACGGCGACGAAAACCTGGCGGACTTCTATTTCTTTGAAATTAACGAGCCTGAAAAGATCGCTTCCACAATTAATTATTTATGCAAACATGAGGTCCCAAAAAAGTTTGGGTTTGATCCGGTAAACGACATACAGGTTTTGACGCCCATGCATAAGGGGGACATTGGCGCAAACGCGCTGAACATTGCGCTGCAGGAGGCCTTAAACCCAAACCAACACTCAATCGCCGGTTTCTCCAGAAAATTTTGCGTTGGCGATAAGGTTATGCAGACTAAAAACAATTATGACAAAGACGTCTTTAACGGCGATATCGGACGCATAAAGAGCATTAATAACGAGGATAAAATTGTCACGGCCGTATTTGACGGCAATGATATTGAATACAAACTAGCGGAACTTGATCAACTAATCCTCTCATACGCAATAACAATACACAAATCCCAGGGCAATGAATACCCCGCCGTAATTGTCCCCGTCTCAACCCAACACTTCATTATGCTTCAACGCAACCTCATATACACCGCAATCACCAGAGGCAAGAAACTGGTGATACTTGTGGGCTCCAAAAAGGCCATATCCATGGCCGTTGCCAACAATAAGATCAGCTCAAGATACACAAAGTTAAAGGAGAGGCTGATAAGGATCGGCAACCTGGCGGTGTAAAACGGCAAAAACGCAAAGAGCAAAGAGTTGTGTAGGTTGGGTAGAGCCTCGCGAAACCCAACCTCGTGTGAGAAAACCAAAATCGAATATCGAACAATGAACGCCGAACACCGAATTTCGAAGTAAAAGCGTGAGGCGCAAGCACAAATAATCGCTCCGGCCTGATTGAAAGCCGTAAAAACATAATAATTTGCTATTGTAATAGCGAATTATTATAATATATTTCTATTTGAATCGCGAAATATTATAAAAAGGCCCAGGCCGGGCATTGCGCCGGAGGATTCAGAATGATAAAGCGTAAATTAGAGCAATATATAGAAAAGCGCATGTTTAGCGGCAAGGCAATTCTTTTATTTGGGCCGCGTCAAACAGGCAAAACAACTTTACTTGAACATTTGCTAAGTAAACGCAGTGAAAAGGCCCTTGTTTTAAGCGGAGATGAACCTGATGTGCGAGAGTTTTTGCCGCATGCGACCTCTACATATTTAAAAAACCTGATAGGCAAAAACCAAATAATCTTTATAGACGGGGCGCAACGCATACCTGATATTGGACTTGTGATCAAATTAATCACGGATAAGATAAAACATGCTCAGGTTGTAGCCACCGGTTCTTCCGCCCTTGAGTTGGCCGGTCATACTAAAGAGCATTTAACAGGCCGCAAATATGAGTATTTTCTTTACCCTTTTTCATTTGCCGAACTGGCAGGCCATTATGGCTTGTTGGAAGAAAAACGGAATTTGGAACATCGGTTGATATACGGTTGTTATCCTGAAATTGTTTGCTCTAACGGAGACGAAAAAGAGTTGCTTAAGCTCTTGACGTCCAGTTATCTTTATAAAGACCTTTTGATGCTTGATCAAATAAAAAAGCCCCTGCTTTTAGAAAACTTGCTTAAAGCCCTGGCCTTGCAAGTCGGCAGTGAGGTTTCGTTCAATGAATTGTCCCAGTTAGTTGGGGCTAATAAAGATACAGTGACAAAATATATTGACCTTCTTGAAAAAGTGTTTGTCATCTTTCGCCTGCCTGCTTTGCGCAGAAATGCGAGAAACGAGCTTAAAAAAAGCAGAAAAATATATTTTTATGACAATGGCATACGAAACGCCGTTATTGGAGACTTTAAACCAATAGCGTTGCGGAACGACGCAGGCGCTTTGTGGGAAAATTTTGTGATAAGCGAACGGATGAAATACATTGCTTACGAAAATATTGAAGCCGGTTGCTATTTTTGGCGAACAACACAGCAACAGGAGATTGACTATGTTGAAGAGAGTGACGGCATCTTTCACGCTTTTGAGTTTAAATGGAAAAATACCGGCAAAGCAAAAATATCAAAGACCTTTACCCGTAACTATCCAAACAATACCTTTGATATTATAACACCGGAGAATTATCAAACATTTTTAGAACCATAACTCTAAGCCCGGCCCAGAGTTTATTTATGCGCAGCCCCTTAATTTATTGGATTTTATAATTTAATGTTGATACCATGTTTTTTTATAAATTTATTATTTGCAGACCAAAAAAGCGCCAAAAATAGTCAAAATAAACGGCGCCCTGGGCTGCGTTTAGAAAAGGAGATATGTTATGCTTGGTATGCTGGATACGCCTATTCATTTATTGTTTCTCATTGCCTGCCTGTTTTCCAATCCTGAAAAAGCAATGAATGAGATAAAAGTAATGGAAGAGGATTTGTTAATCACCACTATATTTATCACGCATGAAACTGCTTCAGTCAGCGATGAAGCCGGCGATGATAGCGACTCGGAGAATGATATTTACGACTATTACGCGTACGAAACCCCCAGCCTTACACAGAAACTGTTTAAAATTAATTACGACAATGGCGTTTATCATATTGATATTATGGGAGATAAAACGGATTATAAAGCGGATGAATTGCATTTGCCCAAAGCCGGTCCGGGCGGTCAACCCGTTACGCAAAACATCTATGGATTTGACATAACGTTTATTAACAAATCCGGCCAAAGGCAAATCAGACCGGTTGGCAGCCCTATGTGGTTGAATATGAAATAGCGTGAATATAACCTAACCCGGATAAACCGGAAAAGTGACTAAAGTGAGCTAAAGTTAAAAGTGAGCTAAAGTTTAGGTAAAAATTTGCAATTTTTGAATTCCACCTCGCTCCCAAACCCCAGTTTGGGCGCGAAACAATTCGAGAAGCCCCAGCTTCGTGTTCGATAGTAAACATAGCGAACTGTTACACGCCAAGCTGGGGCTTCTCGAATTGCCGGTTAATAAAATCAAAATTTATTCAATATTGCCCTGAAAGGGCTGCATATACTAGCCCAGGGTAAGCGAAGCGCAACCCTGGGTAAAAATGAAACAAAAATTCTTACCCTGAAAGGGTTGCATAAATCCTTTAAACTAGTCATTCGGCAAAGCAGTAGTGCTAAACCCATTATCAACATGCAGGATTTGACCCGTCACCGCCGTTGCAAGGTCGCTTCCAAGAAAAGCCGCGCTATTCCCAATCTCTTCAATAGTAACGCAACGTTTTAAAGGCGCCATACTCTCAAATTGCGACAACATTTTTTTAAAGCCAGATATCCCCGCGGCCGAAAGCGTGCGAATAGGGCCTGCGGAAATTGCGTTAACCCTAATATCCCGCGTTCCCAGACTTGAAGCCATAAACCGGACATTTGCCTCTAATGACGCTTTGGCAAGTCCCATGACATTATAATTTGGTATAAAGCGTTCCGCCCCGAGGTAAGTCAACGTAATCAGCGATGATTTTTCGTTTAGATACGGCTTGGCCCCTTTTGCCATGGCCGCAAAACTATACGAGCTAATATCATGCGCAATCCGAAAACCTTCGCGCGTAACAGCGTCTAAATAGTCCCCCTCTAACTGATCGCCCGTAGTAAAAGCAATTGCGTGAACAAACCCGTCAAATTTGGGCCAATCTTTTGACAAATTCAAAAACAGCTGCTCTATTTCCGTATCAGAAGCAACATCGCACGGATATAACAGCCCTGATTTACATCTCTCCGCAACTTTCTCTACCCTGCTTTTTAGCTTATCATTCAAATATGTAAAAGCAAGTTCCGCTCCTTCCCGATGCATTGCGTCAGCTATGCCGGTAGCAATTGACCTCTCGCTTGCAATCCCCGCAATAAGTATTTTCTTCCCATCCAATATTCCCATTTCATCACCTTTGTTTTTGTAAGGGCTCGGAAAGAAATAACTCTAAGTTTACTTCTTTCCGAGCCCTAAGTTTAAATTATACACTGAAAAAAGGATATTATCGGTTGTGATACCATAATCGTCAAGCAGGAATATTATAGAACCCTAATAAATATAACAAATATGTCAAAAGATTAGGGCATGCCTGTGCCACTGTTTATTTTGAACATTGTTGGTTCAAGCCTTCGACTTGAACCAAACCGACCTAAACTATGCTCTGTATATAAATGAACACTTGGCAGCTTGGCTGACTTAGTGAGAATTATCCCCTGAGGGGAGAACAAATAAAAAAAATCCGATTTCCTTCTCGCTCCAAAACTGAGGTTTTGTAACCAGATACGGCTATCTGTAATTTTAAAAATATCTGTCAAAATCCGTCAAAATCAAAAGTGAATTTCTAAGTAAAAGCGTGGCGCATAGAGCATGAAAAGCTGAAAAACTAAGTTTATTTGACTAAGGTTATAAAATATGGTACTAATTGATGAATGAACAGGAAGCATAACATGAATACTATGGAATACATGGGGTACGTTGCAAAAATAGAGTACGATCCTGAAATGAAGTTGTTTTGCGGGACGGTAATAAATGCAGTTCCAAATACATTTTATGGGGCGTCTGTTGACGAGTTGGAAAAGGAGTTTGCATGCACGATGGAAGAGTATTTCAAATTTTGCGATGAAAAAGGCGTTGAGCCTAAAAAGCCTCAAAAAGAGATGTCCAACATGGTAGCCGGTTCGAAAGCGCAAAGTTAAAACCAGAAAAACACCCCCCAAGTTATGGTTACTATCATAATCAACAACCAAAATCACATAATATTACACACACTCAAATCTATCTATTTAATTCTACTTATTGAACACAGGCGTAAGTTGCGCGGCTTTCAGTTGTGTTATCCTACTTGACATTTATCCGCTGTTATCATGCTCTTTTGTCTGAAAAATCAATTTAAATTCAACTCTATTTTCTTTCATTGTCAAAACAAACAAAAGTAGTTATAATGTCCGACTGTCTGAAGCACAATCAGTAGGTTGGGTAGAGCATCGTGAAACCCAACCTCGAATTTGTAACCGTAGCGGGCAGGGGACGGCTTTAGCCGGTTAAAACGGGTAGTAGACGGCTATAGCCTCCCTTTTTAAGTATTTTTTTTTAAAACAGTTATTTCTTTCCTAATCCTTAAGCTCTATAAGCTCCTAAATCGTAACTACAATGTTGAATTTTGAAGTAAAAGCGGGTAAAAGTAAAACCAATTTGCCCCTATCTGCTTGCGCTCAACTCTTTTGGTTTTCTAAAAAAATTGTTCAATTTTACCGTTTTTTTTGCTGTTGACAAGCTTTTGGAGCCGGAGTAAACTGACTAGACAGACTAGTCAATATGGATTTTTGCGCAAACCCTTAAAGGAGGGATATTGTTATGAAGACTATGTGGAAATTGCAGGATGCTAAAAGTCAATTTAGCAAAGTGGTTGACGAGGCGTTAAATAACGGGCCGCAATTTGTGTCACGGAGAGGGGTTGAGGCTGTCGTTGTTGTTTCGGTTAAGGACTACAACAAGATGCGCTCTACAAAAAAGGATTTTAAAAAATTTTTGCTGAATTGCCCTAAATTGGATAAATGGTTGGATGTCGAACGGCAAAAAGATTTTCCAAGGAAGATTGATTTATGAAATATTTGTTGGATACATGCATTATTTCAGAGTTGACTAAACCCGATCCGAATCCAATTGTTGTTAAATGGTTAAACGGGGCTCATTCGGAATCTTTATTTTTGAGCGTGCTAACTATTGGCGAGATAAGGAAAGGTTTAAGCAAGATGAAAAGCTCTAAAAAGAAAACAAAGGTATCTTTGTGGTTAAATATGCTGCTGTCTGAGTATGACGAGAGGATTATCCCGTTAAATTTGGCCGTGGCTGAAAATTGGGGTTTAATACAGGGGAAAGCCGAGAGTTCGGGAACCCCAATGTCGTCAATTGACAGCCTTTTAGCGGCAACGGCGTATACCTATAATCTGGCGTTGGTTACGAGAAATGAAAAGGATTTTAACCAGGTTCAGATAATTAATCCCTGGAAATTGTAGCTTACGGCTTTTTCCCGGTGCTTCTTTCCGAACACTTATCATATTATCCCGAATCAATATGCTTTTCGTATCTATTCAGCGTGTTTTAACCAGACGGCTATACACACCCCTAAATCCCCTCTTCTTAGAGGGGACTTTGTGGAAATAAATCAGATTTAATTTCCCCTCTAAAAAGAGGGGTGGCCGCCGAATGGCGGACGGGGTGTGTAAATCACGCTGAATAGATACTGCTTTTCCGCTTTTATTTTTCTCTAATTGTCAAAACAGACAAGTTTGGTTATAATGACAAACTGTTTGGAGCGCAAAGAGCATGTCGGGTGAAGCCCGGCTCGTTCCAATGCTCCGCGTTGGAATGCAATGCGGACGCTCATGCGTCCTGTTGCTTGACGCAGAGCGTCAAACAAAACGCGCCAACACAGAGCATTGACGCGAGCAGCATAATCTCCGGTTTCTACCTGATTTTTGAATACGGATACCGATTACCGGTTCACCTTATTACCTGCTTTTAATGTAGTGTAATAAAAATATACCGTTTATTCCCCCTCCCTTGATGGGAAAGGTTAGGGAAGGGTGATAAAAATCGCTCAATTTAGGTCTTAAATATCATGAACAATATTGAAGATAACAATAACAAACCAACCGTCTTTATAAGTTACAGTCATAAAGACGAGATATGGAAAGAGCGGCTTGTGCCTCACCTTGGTATGCTTGAGAAAACAGGTCGGATTGTCGTTTGGAGCGATAGCGATATTGATCAGGGCGATAAATGGTATGAGAAGATTAAAGACGCAATGAGCAACACTTCAGTTGCTGTTTGCCTGATTTCAGCGGACTACCTCTATTCTGATTTTGTCTTAAAAGAAGAAATACCTGATTTGTTGGAACGCATGGAAAAGCAAGGTATGCATCTGTTGCCTGTGCTTTTGCGCCAATGCGCATGGGAAGCGATTGATTGGATTAAGGATACTCAAATGCTGCCCGGCAAAGGTCAAACTGTAAGCAAGGATTATAAAGAGGATTGGGATGAGGTGTTTGCGCAGGTTGCTAAAAACATTTTTAAAATTATTGACAACCCTAAATTTACACCACCGGCGCCAACAATCAAATACGACCCACCCGAAAAAGTCGACACCTACCGCCTGCCCCAAACCGGCAGCGAACTATTCGGCAGGCAAGAAGAACTTAAAATACTTGATGACGCCTGGGAGTCCACCGAAACAAACATCATAACCTTTGTCGCATGGGGCGGCGTGGGCAAATCCACTTTGATCAACAAATGGGTAGAGCGAATGGCTGCTGACAACTTTCGCGGGGCCAACAAAGTATTTGCCTGGTCGTTTTACAGTCAGGGGACAAATGACAGGGTGACATCCGCTGATACTTTTTTGAACGAAGCGTTGGAGTGGTTTGGCGATCCTGACCCAAAAGCGGGTTCGGTTTGGGCCAAAGGCGAACGTTTGGCTAAGCTTGTGAACGAAAAGAAAACACTGCTTCTCCTTGACGGGCTTGAGCCGTTGCAATCAGGGCTTGATTTTGAAAAGGGGAAGATAAAGGATGCGGGCTTGGCAATGTTGTTAAAGCGGCTTGCCAAGAAAAACAACGGCCTTTGCGTTGTTACTACCCGTGAAGAGGTTTTTGATTTAAAGCAGTATGAAACAACGGTTAAACAGATTGATCTGGAACAAATAACACCGGAAGCTGGGCGTGCCTTGTTGCGAGTTGCAGGCGTTAATGGAACCGATGTGGAGATTGAAGAAAGTGTAGAAAAATTCGGCGGACATGCATTAGCTATTTCATTGTTGGCGGCGTGGCTTAAAGATATCAAGGGGCATCATATTAGGGAAGCGGCAAATATCCCAGATCTTAATATTCCAGTAAAAAAAGGCAAGCACCCAAGAAGAATAATGGCTGCGTTTGAAGAGAGGTTTGGAAACGGCCCGGAAAATGAGCTTTTACAAATACTCGGCCTTTTTGACCGCCCGGCGGGGATTGCAGCGATTAACAAGGTAAAAGATGCTCCGGCAATTACGGGATTAACTGATAAACTGCAAAAGATTGATAAAGCAGGCTTTAATAAATTATGCGACGAACTGCGTAGATTAAAACTTGTTGCGCCTAAAAGCATACACAACCCAGATGTTATAGATTGCCACCCGTTGGCTCGTGAACATTTCGGCGAAAAGCTTCAGTTTGTTAAACCTGAGGCTTTTAAAGAAGCGCATAACAGGCTTTATGAGCATTATTGCGACCTTCCCGAAAAAGAGTTGCCCGATACTCTGGAAGAGATGGCCCCGCTTTTTATTGCCGTTACCCATGGCTGTAAGGCGGGCAGGCATCAGGAGGTTATGGAGGATGTGTACTGGAAACAGATTAGACATAGTAATGAAAGTTATTGTTGCGCAAAACTTGGCGCGTTTGGCTCAGACTTGGCCGCATTATCAAACTTTTTTGATGTTCTCTGGAGCAAACCGGCGGAGGCTTTAAGTGATAACTTTCAGGCTGCGGTATTGAGTTGGGCTGGTTTTGGATTGCGCGCATTAAACAGGTTGCGCGAAGCTGCGGAACCATTGCGTGCCGGATTAGAAGCCAGATTTTTACAAAAAAGTTGGGAAAATACGGCTATATCTACCGGCAATCTCAGCGAGCTGCATTTGACATTGGGTGATGTTCAAAAAGCGGTTGATTACGGTCGCCAAAGCGTTGAATATGCGGACAAAAGCGGTGATGGCTTCATGAAAGAAGTTACGCGAACCGCCTGGGCCGACGCATTGCATCAGGCGGGAGATGTTGATAAGGCGGAAGAGTTGTTCATGGAAGCAGAAAATATTCAAAAGGAGAGAACGGCGGAAGATATATACCTTTATTCATTGCCGGGGTTCCGGTTTTGCGATCTGCTTTTAAGCAAAGGGTTGTATGAGGGGGCTTTAAAGCGGAGCGAATTTGCTTTAGTGTTATCGATTCGTAATAACCAACTTTTGTCAATTGCATTAGACACGCTTACTTTGGGACGCGCGTATCTAATACGAACCGTTAAACAAGACTCCAACGATTTTACACAGGCGGAAGATTATATGAACCGCGCGGTTGACGGCCTGCGAAAAGCTGGTCAAATACAATATTTGCCATTAGGTTTATTAGCGCGGGCGTCGTTGTTTAGGGAACAGGGGCTGTTTAACAAGGCTTGGGCCGATCTGGACGAGGCATATGAGATCTCTGAAATGGGTGAACAAAAGCTGAATTTAACCGATTATCACCTTGAGTCATGCAGGCTGTTTATGGCGGAGGGGAAGGCTGTTGAGGCGAGGGGATGTCTTGACAAGGCAATGAGGCTGATTGATGAGACGGGGTATGGACGGAGAATTCCAGAGGCGGCCGCGCTGGAGAAGCGAATTTTAAATTTTGGATTTTAGATTTTGAATTAAAGGCAAAAGCGATTGGTCATTAGCGATTGGTAACTGGTAATTGGTAGAAGCAAAATCTAAAGCGAATCATGAACAAGGAACGCCGAACTTCGAATTTTGAAGTAAAAGCATGAAAGCGTGTAGAGCTCTTCGTAATTACTCAGCATAAACTCCATGAAGAG
>JAIQZQ010000089.1 GCA_021777105.1 Candidatus Anammoxibacter sp. | reverse complement strand
CTTTTTTAACGCGCATTCTTGCCCTCCTGGTTTTTTATTATAAATTTATCGTTACAGGTATGGTAAGTTTTGCGCGTTATTTTTTCAATATTTTATTTCGGTTTTTTTCGAATTTTCTTTTCCGCAACAGATACTAAGTATGTCCGCGCCAAAAAAGCGTTGAAGATGTTCATGATATAGAGCCGCGCGTTCAACCCGCTCCTTGCCTTGCAACATTGAAGCGCAGTCTATAAGAAGACTTTCATCATTTGGATCGTTGTCATCTTCGCCTACAAGCACAATTACGTTTCTGCTTTTATAGTTTGCAATTAACCCTTCAAGGCCGGGCCGGCTCATATAGTCGTTTATTTTTTCAATGCCGTGTCTATAGTTATTGTAGGTTCCATTGCAATCATCTTTTGGAGGAACAGGGTTTACCCACTCTTCATTTAAAAAACGTTCGCCGCTAAAATACATCTGCGTTGAAGGTCCGCCTGCAATATACTTAAATGAAACACCGCCAATATCGTCTTCCACCGGGCTGCCGGCTGCATAACGGCTCACATACTGTCCTCCGCCGGAAAAACCGGTTATTACAATTGATTCAATGCCGGGATTGTTTACAGCTATATTCCTTAACATGATATCCAGGACTTTATAAGAGCTTACCTGAAACTCACGAGGATTAGCTTCGCTATTTTGAGACTCAAACCCTAAAGTCCAGCTAAGACTGCCGCTTTTCCAATATAGGATCTTATCTTTTACATGTCCTTCAGCGCCGGCCAGGTCAAGGTCGTCCTCATTTAAAAACTGGGGCGCAAAAACCATGGTTTCGTTTTCAAGTCCGGCTTTAACCGTGCCTTCCAATGCTTTATCATGGTATGAAGCAGCGGTTCTACTGCTGCCGTGTATTGCAACTAAAACGCGTTTTACATTTGGATTCGGCGCTGTTATGTCAACATCAGACTCATACAGGACGATTAATTCATCATCGGCTGAGCGTATAGTGTATTCGCGCGACGCTATCTCGCCTGTGGAAAGCGCTAAGGCTATTTCTGAATAGAAGAGCGCGCATATTGTTGAAGCAACCATTAAACATATTAAGTATCTTTTCATATATTTCTCCTTTTTTTATTAGGGTGGCATGGACAGGCTTGTTTTGTCCTTGTTCTTACTACAAATGCAATTACGCTTTTTTCCAGCGGTATACTCTATTCAAATCTCCCTTACTCCCTCTTTGCTAAAGAGGGAAATCGAATGAATATTGTAAATTTTATAAGAACTTTTATCCGAAGACTTATTCTATCTCCATTGCCAGCATATTAACCAGTCTATCTATATCCGCTTTCGTGTGTGAAGACATTAAAGTCACCCGCAATCTGCTGGAGCCTTTCGGCACGGTTGGCGGCCGTATTGCGGGTACCAGTATTTTATTGTTATACAATATATTGGCTAATTTAACAGCTTTTTCAGCGTCGCCTATTATAATTGGAACAATGGGCCCTTGTGAATTACAAACATTTACGTTTTGTTTTGTTAAAATGGCTCGTAGATAGTTAATATTTCTCCATAACGATTGGGCAAGCTCTGGTTTTTGTTCAATTAATTCAATTCCGGCAATAGAGGCCGCGCATACGGATGGAGGCATGGCGGTTGTGTAAATAAACGATTTGGCCTTGTTGCGAAGGTAATCTATCAGATCGCGGCTGCCGCAAACAAATCCTCCTATGCCTCCGATAGCTTTGCTTAACGTGCCCATAACCACGTCAACTTCATCTTCAAGGCCGAGGAATTCAAGCGCCCCGCGTCTGTTTTGGCCAAACACCCCGGTTGCGTGCGCTTCATCACCCATTGTCATAGCTTCATATTTCTTTGCAAGCGTTGTTATTTGTTCCATCAACGCAAGATCGCCGTCCATGCTAAATACGGTGTCGGTTACTATCAATTTACGTCTATAACTATTGCCCGCTTTTAATATCTTTTCAAGTTTTTCCATATTGCTATGAGGATATACTCTAAACTCAGCTTGTGATAAACGGCAACCGTCAATAATGCTTGCGTGGTTTAAACGGTCGCTTATAACCAAATCGCCCTTTCCCGTTAATGAAGATATGGTTCCCACATTTGCCATATACCCGGTAGGAAATACAATTGCGCTCTCTTTTTCCTTAAATTTCGCTATCTTGTTTTCAATGGCTTCATGCATGGACATATTGCCGGATACTAGCCTTGACGCGCCTGAGCCCCATCCAAATTTATCCACAGCGTTTATAACAGCAGCTTTGACGTCAGGGTGATTTGCAAGATCCAGATAGTTATTTGAGCAAAAAGAGAGGTACTTTTCCCCTTCAATCAGGCTTATTTTACCCTGCGCGCCGTTCACTGTCTTCATCTTTCTAAACAGCGCTTTGTCCTCCAGCTCTTTAAGTTCGTCTTTTATAAATTGCATGTTTAACATCTTTTATAAGAATGAGATCCTTTAGCTGTTTCGATTTAGGCGTCGCATAAATTAAAAGAAATAGAATGTTATTGAATTAGATTGACTTGCCGTGATATATTAGCAAAAACATTGAAAAAAATCCCCAATTTTTAGACCATATTCATGGCAATACGCCATAACATACGCCTTTTGTAATGGGTAAAACCGGGTCATTTCAAAACAGCATCAAAAAGGGTTGATGATTGCCGTTATTCTTAAATTTGATTAAAAATATGACTCTTCTATATCAGATAATTTGTAACAAAGCTAATTATTTTTTAGTTTTCTTAACAATATCAGCCCTCTTTTCATGCAATGAGGCTTTTTCAGCTTCAACTCCTGATAGAAAAATTATTTTTATAGCGTATCAGGGAGTGTTGGAGATGGCGCCGGAGAACACATTTGCCGCTTTTAGAAAAGCGGTGGAATTTGGAGCCACAGGTTTAATGGTAGAGGTCAGAAGAACAAAGGACAAGAAGATTGTGCTGGTTCATGATGCGACTATCGACCGCACAACCGATGGGCGGGGCCGAATTGATCAGATGCTGTATGACGAATTGCGCCTTTATGACGCCGGATCCTGGAGGGGCAAGGAGTTTAAGGGAGAAAAGGTTCCGCTTTTATCTGAAACTTTGCAATTTGCCAAGGTTAACGGCATAAAATTAATACTGGATGTGAAACAGTTTGGAATAGAGCGGGCGGTTCTGGATCTTGTAAAAGAAGCGGATATGCTTGAAAGTGTCTATTTTTGGGGAAAGTTAAGAAATATAAAAAAACTTGAACCGGGTTTGCCGGTGTATAGTCTGAAATTTCTAAAAAGTAAAGAGATTACAAAGGAGATGATTGAATTTGCGCATACGGAACGCAACCATATTATAGTAAAATTGATAGACAATGACGACCGGGAAGCTTTGATAAAATGTATTAACAAAAAAGCGGATGTGGCTCTATTGAACTACCCGCAAATTATTAATGATATATATCACGAAAACAGTTTAAAGAGCGTTAAGGAACCTGATCCTATAGTCTTTTTAGAACTGCAAAAAAAAGACGCTGAAAGCACAACGAAAGTTCAAAGCGAAGATGATGAAAACATCTCAGACGCTATTTTTATCAGGGATGAGACTTCAACGCTTATAAATGTTCTAACTGAAGAGAACGTTGAAAACTCAAGAATGGCCGCTTTAGCCATTGCGGGATCGTTAAATGACAATAAGGCTATGATATTAATTGAGCATTTAAACGACAAACATGAACTTGTGAGGCGAAACGCGGCGTGGGGGCTTGGCTTTGCGGCGGATAAAAGGGGCGTACAGCCTCTGCTTGAACTCCTTGAGGATAAGGACAATGAGGTAAAGCGAAACGCTATTATGTCGTTAAAAAAACTGAGCAATTCAATAGAGCTAACCGATGAAGAGAAAGATCTTATAACAAATAAAATAATTGAGGTTTTAAATAAATCTACCGACATTGGTGTAAGATACGACGCGGCCAGGGCTTTGAGCGATCTGGGAAACAATGAGGCAATACATCAATTAATTAAAACTTTGAAAACTGATTCAGATTGGAGTGTAAAAAGCGTGGCGGCGCAGGCATTGGGTAAAATAGGCGACAAGCAAGGGACAAAACCGCTTTTAAATTTATTTACGGAAGACGAGGGTATAGAGGCGTCATGGGCAAGAAAACAGGCCGGCTGGGCGCTTGCCAATATTGGGGTAGACGCTATAAATGGCCTGGTTGCAGCTTTAAGCGACAATGAAAAAAGCGCGCGCCGCAAGGCATCATGGGCGCTTATTAAGATCGGCAAACCTGCCGTTCCGGCGCTTGTGTTGGCGCTTAAACATGTAGATAAAAATGTTCGTAAATTAGCCGCGATATCTTTAGGATGGATTCGAGATGAATACGCGGTTAAGGCGTTACTGTGGGAATTAAAAGACAGGGAACCTGAACCACGACTGGCGGCAGCCTGGGCGCTGGGTAGAATAGGTGACCCAAAGGCGCTTGAAACTCTTGAGTCTAAACGAAGAGACAGATCCTTTTCAGTTAGAAGAAATGTGATTGAAGCTATTAACAGGATAAAGGATAAGCAAAAGAAGGATTAAATAGTAACCTAAAAAATATCATGTCAAAAAGAACATTTAGAAATTCATTAAATATGGGTAACAACAAGTTTCCAATTTTTTTAATAATTGCCGCGCTCACTATTTTTATATTGCCGGCGTTGTTCAATGAATTATCAGCCGGCGTGGCGTCAAGAAGAAACAAGGTAGTAATCGCGGTGGAAAAAATAGGCGCTACTGTTGTAAGCCTTAGCGCAAAACGGCGAGTTGTGCAACGGCATATTGATCCTTTATATGGTTTTAGAAGCAAACGGTTTAATGAATATTTTAACGATTTTTTCGGTAATTTTGAGGAGAAGAAGGTTGAATTCCCATTGGGTTCGGGCGTAATTATTGATGAAGACGGTTATATTGTAACAAACGAGCATGTTGTAAGTCAGGCATCTTCAATTGAGGTTTCATTGCATGACGGTAAAACATTTAAAGCTACGGTTGTAAGCTCTGATCCTAAAAATGACCTTGCAATCCTTAAGATTGAGACAGATAAGCCTCTGCCTTACATCAATATGGGCATATCAGACGATCTAATGATAGGCGAGACGGTAATAGCGCTCGGCAATCCGTTTGGATTAGGCAACTCGGTGACAACGGGTGTTTTAAGCGCTAAAAACAGAAAGTTAAAATTTAACGCGGGCAATTTAATCATAGAGTACAACGACCTTATTCAAACAGACGCGCTTATTAACCCCGGCAACAGCGGGGGGCCTCTTGTTAATATTGACGGCGAGCTTATCGGCATTAACACTGTTATAATAGAGCAGGGCCAAGGGATAGGTTTTGCCATACCAGTTAATAAAGTAAAGCAGACATTAGTAAAACTTTTTAATTTCAGCGAGAAAAACAAGCTTTGGGTCGGCGTAAAGGCGCGCGACGCAAAGGAGGGCAATACCGGAGTTGAAATCACTGAAGTTGAGGAAGATAGCCCGGCCGAAAAAGCCGGATTAAAACAGGGCGATATTATTGTAAAACTTGACACGGTGGATATTATTGATATGCTTGATTACGAAAAATTTATGCTTAAGAAGAGTGTTGGCGATACTGTGTCAATGTTGCTTATAAGAAATATGGCGTCTATAAGATTGCCACTAACGCTGGAGAAAACCCCGGCTCCATCAGGCTCTAAACTTGCCAGGGATAAACTGGGCATATCAGTTCAACAGTTAACACTGGATATTGCTAAAAGCCTTGGTTTAAGGGCCAGAGATTATGGTATTTTGATATCAGCCGTTGACAAAGGCGGCCCCGCAGACAATGTGGGCATTAAACAAGGATATGTTATCGTGCGAATGGGGCCTTACAGAATTACAAACCTGGAGGAACTGGGAATTATTTTAAACAAGGTTTACAGCGGAGAAATTATAGATATCGGCCTTATATGGGCCGACTCATACGGGGAACACAGGGGTTACGCAAAGGTAGAGGTAGAATAATAAAATGAATAAAAAAATAGAAAATATTGCTCAAAAATCTTTGAATGGAACGCCCATCGATATTGACGATGCGAGAGATATATTTTCATTTAAAGGCGATGAGATATACGATGTTCTTTATTGGGCCAATAAAATAAGGCTAAAATATTTTAGAACAAATATTAATTTATGCGCCATACTTAGCGCCAAGCAGGGCAGCTGCTCAGAGGACTGCAAGTTTTGCGCGCAGTCAACCTTTTACAAAACCGGCACTGAGACGCTTCCATTGGCGAATGAAAATCGCGTAAATGAATCAATAAAGCTCGCAAAACAATCCGGCGCCTCATCTTTGGGTCTTGTAACTAGCGGGTATAGTTTAGAGGGCAGATTAGGCTCTAACGGAAAAGAAAATGATTTCAATAAATTTTGCGATCTGGTTGAAAGCTCTTCAAAAAGTTCTCCGCTTCCTTTGCATGCTTCGATTGGATGTTTGACACCTGAAATGGCCGGTCGCCTTTCAGAAATTGGGGTTGAGCAGATAAACCATAACTTAGAAACATCCAGAAACCTTTTTGCCAAAGTTTGCGAAACACATACTTATGATGAAAGGATATCTACAATTAAAAACGCAAAAAAAGCGGGATTAAAGATTTGCAGCGGCGGCATTTTTGGTATAGGAGAAAACTCAGATGATATAGTAGAACTGGCTTTTACATTAAGAGATCTTGATGTTGACACAATACCGCTTAACTTTCTTAATCAGGTCCAGGGCACACCTTTTTACGGAAACGAGCCATTAAAGCCAATGGAAATATTAATGATTATAGCTCTGTTTAGATTTACCCTTCCGGACAAAGAGATAAAGGTAGCCGGAGGCCGAGAAACATGCCTACGCGATTTGCAAAGTTGGATGTTTTACGCCGGCGCAAGCAGCGCCATGGTTGGCGATTATCTTACAACAAAAGGCAAACCTGCTAATGAAGATATTCAGATGATTAAAGATCTGGGTTTAAATCATAGTGTAAAAAGGGAAAACAAACTCGCTATGAAATCATAAATATTAGGCGATATTATAAATTAATTCCAGCAGATAGAATTGATTAATTTAAGTATAAATTCGCATTAATAAAGTTGTGTTAATTAAATGTTCCCAACTTTGTATCTATTCAGCGAGTTTTACCCTGGGCTATACACACCCCTAAATCCCCTCTTATTAGAGGGGACTTTGTGAAAATAAATCCGATTTAATTTCCCCTCTAAAAAGAGGGGTGGCCGCCGAACGGCGGACGGGGTGTGTAAATCACGCTGAATAAATACCTAACTTTTAATAATAAATAGATAATAAACACAAAACTTGAAACACAATTACTTTAAAATAAAAAATATTTATCTTACTGCGCTTGTTATAATGTCATTTGCAGGTTGTTTTTCTTTTATCCCAGGCAAACATTCCGCTTACGATCAACTCTCGCTTCATATACTTAACGGCAAAATACATAAAGGCATGACTATAGACGAGGTTGTTTTCTCTGTTGGAAAACCAAGCGCAAAAACAAATCCAACAGTTTACAACAGCATTAAAACTCAAGCTCTTATATACAGGTCCGGCAACGGTTCTGATAAAAAGTCCTATAACCTATATTTTAAAAACGATAAGCTTATTGAGTGGAGCTTGTTTTAGTAATTACTTTTTTTTAATAAACCATGATAATAAATATTTTACTTTTTATCGCCGGATTGGTTCTGTTGTGTTACGGAGCTGATTGGTTGGTTAAAGGATCGTCATCCTTGGCCAGGCATTACGGAATTAAACCAATTATTGTTGGTTTAACCATAGTGGCCATAGGCACGTCGGCGCCGGAACTTGTTGTGAGCGTTATTTCGGTTATTGAAAACAGTAAGGATATTGCGTTGGGAAACATCCTAGGTAGCAATATTTGTAATATAGGTCTTATTTTAGGGTTTTCAGCAATAATTTATCCCTTAAAAACCGACACTCATCTGGTTAAAAGGGAATTGCCTATTATGCTTGGCGCATCAGGCCTTCTGTATTTTATGGGCAGAAACCAGATAATTTCGCGTATTGAAGGCTCTATTTTATTTGCGGGCATGGTCTCCTTTTTACTCTTTTTAATATGGTCATCAATAAAAGGAAACAAAGGTAATAAACAAGCGCAGGATGAAATTAATGAATACCGGAAAAATAATGTTACCTCAAATACTAAAAATCTTTTGCTTATAGCTATAGGCATGGCCGGCCTTGTTGGCGGTTCGTATATGATGGTAAAATCAGCGGTGGTTATAGCCAGAGTAATGGGCATTAGCGAATTTACAATCGGATTGGCCTTGGTTGCAATAGGCACTTCGTTGCCGGAACTTGCCACTTCCGTAGCAGCTGCATTGCGCAAGGAGACAGAAATATTAGTAGGAAATGTTATAGGCAGTAATATAAGCAATATCTTACTGGTAACAGGCGTTATAGGAATTTTAAGGCCTTTAAATATTGACGGCGGGGTGTTAAGATGTGAATTTCCTATAATGATGATTTTTAGTTTTATAATATTTCCTTTTTTGCTGCCAAAGTTTGAAATTAATAAGATTAAAGGCGGAATTCTATTAATTGGTTATATAGTTTTTATTACGTATACATTTTATTATTAAATAAGAGGCTTATTATGTCTAACGATATTACTGTTGCAGCTGTTCAAATGACTGCAAATGAAGATAAAGAACGCAATATAGAAGTGGCGGTCGGCATTGTTGATAAAGCGATAGAAAAGGGAGCTGAGTTAATTGTTTTGCCGGAGATGTTTCATTGCTACGGCGACTCTAAAATAATGGTTGATGAAGCCGAGCCAGTGCCCGGCCACACAACAGATGTTTTGGCAAAGAAAGCAAGAGAACACGGCGTTTATATTATTTGCGGAATATATGAAAAAACTGAAGACCAAAAGGCTTATAACACAAGCGTCGCTATAGGGCCGGACGGAAATATAATAGGAACATACAGCAAAACACACCTGTTTGATATAGACGTGCCGGGTTCAATAACTTATCTGGAATCCGACAGTGTGTCGCAAGGCAGAAAAATAACTAACGTGGACATTAAAGATTTTAAATGCGGTATAGCGGTTTGTTACGACCTTCGATTTCCGGAATTATTTAGAATAATGGCGCTTGAAGGCGCTTCGGTGGTAGTAGTGTGCAGCGCATTTACACACGCAACCGGCAAGGCGCACTGGGACGCGCTTGTAAAAGCAAGGGCGATTGAGAATCAGACATTTTTGATTGCCGCAAACCAGATAGGCAAACATCCAAACAATATTACAAGTCACGGAAACAGTATTATATTAGACCCATGGGGCCGCGAACTTGCGCGCGCAAAAGAAGAAGATGATTTAATAATGGCAAAACTTGATTTTGATTTGCTAAAAAAAGTGCGTGAAGATATGCCGCTTTTTAAACAGAGAAGGACGGATTTGTATTCAGTTGGCAGAGCTTAAAACAGTAAATAATACATAATAAACAAACAACTGCTCCTCTAAAAAGATGGGAACGAGTAGAGTGTAAACCTCTTATATTTAAACATAATGACTAACATTAAACTAAAAACAGATATAAAAGCAATAATTTTTGACAGCGACGACACAATACTTGACTTCAGCAAGGTTGCCTGCCCTGTTATACAGGAAGTTGGAGGCATACTTGGAATGAGGATACCGCATGCCGACGAGATTAATCAACTATGGGGTATTCCATTAAAGACATTTATTAAAAAACTTTGGCCTGATGTTGATATCCCTAAATTTAAGGAACATTACTACTCCATTATGGATGAAAAAGATTTCAGCGAAATACCCGGCGCAAAGGATACAATAAAAACTCTCAATAAAGATTATACATTAGGAGTGTTGACAACAAAGCCGGAACGTTTAATGTTGAGCAATTTTAAAGACGCGGGGTTTGACTTAAGCTTTTTTAAGTTTATGCACGGCGCGGATCATGCCCCATATAGAAAACCGGATCCAAAAGTATTTGATAAATCTTTGGAAGTATTAGGCTTCAAACCAGAAAACGTTTTATACGTAGGCGATTCGATGTTTGATATGGAAGCGGCAATAAACGCCGGCTTAAATTTTGTCGCGGTCGAAACCGGATTTTATAAACGAGACGATTTTATAAAAAACGACCTTAATGAAAATAATATAATTTCTTCGGTTAAAGAGCTGCCTAATTTGTTACGGTAGGTTTTTTCTCGGAAAATATTATTATGTAATTGGCGACCATAATACAATATTGGTAACTTTTTTAAAATCATTATCGTTTGACGCAATATTAACAATACCTTTTCGTCCCATAGTTGCAAGATGCGCTGAATCCGCAGTAATAAGAGAATATGTGTTAGCTTTTTGAACAGATAATTGGATGTCGCCGAATGTTAAATCAAGGATCGTTAATCCAAAATCTTTAAGTGTTTGAATATATCCCATATACTCATAGACCGCCTTAAAAATGTTAGCCTTCTTTTCTGAATTATTTAAAAGATTTTTAACACCTTTTTGAGTAACTTTGCTTAAAAAATTAGAAGCCGATTGCATTAAAAGTTTATAAAACACTTCTTCCAGTGCTAAAGCCGATGTATAAGCTTTAATGTTAGACACCTCAATTTTATTTAAAAAATCTTTTGAAACATCATTGCTGTTAAATGCATGGTGTAGAAAAATATTGGCATCTATAAAAATAGAGCTTTTTTCATTAAAATTTTTAAGGTTTTTCAGCATAGAGATTATCCAATTCCTCTAAAGTTAATTTTCCTTTAACGCAACCGGCATAACTTTCTGTAAAACTTTTCTTTAATGGCAATATAGATACTCCATCCTTTGTTACCTTAATTTCCACTTTATCTCCTGGTGAAATATCAACCTTGTTCCTGACTTCTTTTGGAATTACAATTTGCCCTTTTTCCAACATCTTGGCTATTATCATTAAATTTACTCCAATTTAAGTTTTACTATTAATTTGGTATACTATTATAATCGTTAAACTATATTTTAAGTAATACCATATACATTGTTTTATGTCAAGGCGTAATATAAGCGTTTTTATTTATAAATTATGGTAAATATATTTTAATATATCGAACTAAATTGACTATAAACTAATCATTTAAATAAATGGAGATTTATATGAAAGGCGTATCACAAGGAAATGTAAATGATTCATCAGCCGAACTTGGATGGTTAATTGGCAATTTTATTAAAACAGATAGATAATTCAAATCAAATGATCTAGATATTAAATGGGGAATTCATAATAAAAATGACTATATAAAGTCATTCGAAGGAAACAAAACTGCTACTTCAATTTCAATATTAATAGAAGAATGTTTTCGTTTTGAATTTAAGGAAGATATAATAACGAATATGGATTATTAAAAAAAACAGGGTGATTACGATATATGGATGCAAAAAGTTTAATGGTTACCAAGCAAACTCAGCCATGGTTACAACTTGGTCAGCTTTTATAACATATTATGATATACATAGTTATGGAATTAGGAATTGATGTTAAATTTCCCGATTAGTCCGAAACATGAAAAATGATACATGTGTG
>JAIQZQ010000088.1 GCA_021777105.1 Candidatus Anammoxibacter sp. | reverse complement strand
CGCTTCAAGCGCTACTTTACTTTTAAAATTTGGACTATATTTCTTTCGCATTTTGCCTCCTTTTCGTAAATTTTCTTTTTTTCGAAATTATAGCAAAATGTAACTTAAGGGGCAGTCTAAATTATGGGGTCCATTATAGATATAGATACGAAAGATGATGTGATTGATTGCAAATGAGATGCCGTTAATAAAAAAAACGATTACAATAAATAACTCATGGATGTCAGTAATGAAATTTATTGAGGATACGTCAATTCTAAAATATGTAAAATGAAATATGGAGAGTGTTTGTATATCAGATATTTTTGTAATTCTTACCAGACGAGGATGTAATATTTGCAAAAAAAAGCTAACGAAAAAAACCAGAAGTAACGACTGTATATGTTGCGGTTTTGAGGCAATGAAAGCCGCAGGCAAGAAGGTAGAGTCAATTAAAGCTTGAAGCCGTCCGTTTCAGTAGTTTGTTAGGAACACGTATTTAAAACAAATAGCAGGGAGTGAAAATCGAAAAGCATTATTCATAAATTCTCTTTAAGCTTGTCCTATAATTTTCTTTATAAAAACATAATTGTAATTGTAATTGTAATTCTATTGCCAATAACGTATCTTTTAAGTGTGTTAAATTGTTAAAATGTTTTTAAATAGAAAGGAAAAGTAATGATTAAAGTGTTAAAACCAGAGATAGCGCCGATTGGCGGGTACAACCTTGAATACAGGCAGACCGATAGCACATCAGAAAGGTATATTTATAGCCACGCAGGCGCAGATGCGGAAGGATTTCAAACAGTGTACGACAACCTTTCTGAAACGGTCTCTTTTGGCGGCGAGGACTCCCCATACACATTAAACAAAGGCGTATTGGCTGCGGGGACAATGAAGATTTCTTCAGTAATTTATCCTTACCCCGGCTCTCCTTCTCCCTCTCTTCCGACCAGCTTCACTATTGCATCAAACGACGAAACGGTTGAATTCATTTTAATTGCAAAAATTCTAAAGTTGATCCCTCATTATAATCCCAAGAACCAGCCTAATGACAAACTTGCGCAGTGGAAAAAGGGTGAAATTGAACGGCACACCAAACAAACCCTGCATAAAGAAGGTGTCTTGCAAGAGCTTGTCAGCAAAGACGGCGAGCGTTATATGCTGGTTTCCGCATTTGGCGACGCGACAAATAAGTATGATGTAAATGAAGTCGGTGGGTTAAGTGGCATGCCATTACCAAAAGGCTACACTTATGAAAGCAGAGAAATTGATGAAGAGATGACAATAGAACCGCTTGAAGTCGCTTACATCATAGTCAACTCTGCGTTCAACTTTCAACGATACGATACACAATAAGCGCCTATTATATACTCAAAAGCATTAGGTTTTCGAAAACGGATAACGCTTTAGAAGAAATAAAAGATGGCAAATCAGAAGAAACGGGATGGGATGAGTTATGATTTCCCAGCAAGACAGATATGAAGGCTCAGTATAAAAAAAGGTTGACAGAAGCAATTAAAAGCATTAAACCAATTTTATAGCAAAAGCGATGGCAAAAAGAGTGTATAAACACTTGAGCCTCAATATTTTCAATTACCTTATGGATTTTTCAATACATCATCATGCGGTCCAATTCTGCGAAAACGATAAAAACCGCTATGTATTTCAAATGAAAATCTATAAAACATATCAATACTTGCCTCCCATCTGTTTTTGTAACATTCTATTTTTTTACTCTCAATGACGGATGACTGATATCTGTCATAAATAATTTTACTTTGTTTTTAAATTTTTTTTGCGTTTTTCCTGAGAGAACTTTAAAATCTTTTTTAAATGCTTTTGTGCGCTCTATTTTCATTTTTCTAAATCCGCAATAAAGGCATCCACATTATCAAACGATTTGGTTTTCCCGCAGTTATCTCTTCATCAGCTTCAGCTCTCTCCCAATCAAAATCTTTAAAATATGGAGGCAAAGTAAGCGCGTATTTTAATAAGTCAGTAACTGCAGCTTCGGTTGTCTTCCTAAGCGTCCGTTTTTTTAATCTCTCTATATCTTTTGCCTTGTCGCGTGGCACACGGATTGTTACTTGCTCATTTTTCATTTTACTTTCCCATTAAATTAAAAGACTGATTTCAAAAATTTTGTCAAGTTTCCATATTAACCGCGATTATATAAAAATATTCATCATTTTTAGTCATTATTTTATCCATATCTATAGCTTTTAATGATTCATTATTACTTTTTAAACATATAACCGTCAAACGGAATTCTGAACGACCTATCTGTTAACTTTTTAATGTTTCCATTTTTGCCTTTAAATAAAATAAAAAAAAGCCGTCGCTGAAACAAATGTATCGTCACGTTTTATTTTAGTGTCTGTAACTCCACCTACTACCGCCATTAACTTACAATACTAAGTTCCAAAACAACTTACAACTATTTCGGTTTTTAGGAAGCTGCGCTTATTACCCAGTGTATTGTTTTTTGCATGACTTATGTGCCTTGTCAATAATAATTTATTTAATGTTTTTTATTGACATTGGTTAACTAAAACGATAAATTATTAAGAAAAATAGCGATATGCCCGTAATGGACAAAATTTACATTCGATCCAAATTGAGCGGTTTTCCAGTTCGTTATTTTTAAATTTTCTAATTTTTCTTATCCGGCTTGCCCGTGAGAGCATAAAAACAAACATGTTCTGTTAATAAGAACAAAATGGAAACGCATATGAGCCTCAAACATTTAATCTCTGTTGCCGCCGTCGTTTTTTCGCTTTTCGCCTATTCTACTTGTTCGAAAAGCGAGGAGATTCTTGAAACTTTCTCTGTGGGATGTGAAAGCGCCGGATTGCTTTGTGAACCTGCCTTTGAGAAAACTATCACCACCAGTGGAATTTTGAAAATGCAATATCATGTGTCCGCAGGTCACTGTGGCGCGATTAAGCTGCGCATATTTGTCGATGACAACCTGATAAAGACGGTTGGACCGTTAGGGCCGTCAGGCTCTTCAAACCCTATGGAAACAGAATTAATAGATCTGGGACCTCTACCATCGGGGGCTCACACTTTGCGCCTGAAGGCCGAGGGTGTGCCGGATGAAGACTGTATCATAGACCGTATTACAAGTTGGGGCGGAACCGCGCGTATTATCTTTCAGGCAATAGATACCCTGGAAGAGCTGCGCTTTGTTAACAGCCGGACGGAACAACTCGCCGAGGAGATCATGCGTGGAGAAGCCTTTCACGTTATTTTAACGCTTAATTCCAAGCCTGAAACCAACCCTGTATTAAAAATCTCTTCCGGGACCGGCGCGTCGCCCATTCAGCGAACTACGGAAATCGACGACGAACTCGGCGGCAATGGACTTATTGCCTACAAGACGATCCTTGCCACTCTGGAATCCGGCAAATATGGAGGTTCATTCGAAAGTGTTGGCAATAGTCTGACTACTTCATACGGCGGGTATCAAATTACCTTGCCTATAGTTGAGCCTAAGATCGACATATTCGTAATGGAGCCCCGGACGACCGGCCATGAAAAGCAATTGGACAAAGTGATAGGCGACGAGCCCATTCACGTTGAGGTGTTTATACCTAGAAAGCTTGTTGGGCCTACCAAAAAATACAACACTAAGGTTAAGGTAGAGTTCAGGGCTAAAAAAACAGGTGTCAACAACACTGTCGAGCTTCAAAATACAGGCAATCAATATGGGCGGTTTTGCTTTGCCACACCTGAGAGTATTACGCTGAATGATATAGTTCCAGCCACATTCGGCAACGATCTGGAATTCATAAAACACGACGAACTCACACTCACTTTGCTGAAAGACAATCAAGTCACAACCACTATCGACGCCTTCATGACAGACACACAAATGGCCATTGCAATACTCCGGGCTAACTTTGTCTTTATGAGAGATCAATATGAGATAATGATCAAAACTCCCATTTCGACAACCTCAAAAGAGGCGCTGCACCGCAAGAATTCCGTGGCTAAAAACGCTATTGTAATTATGGACTACGACCGCCGCGCAGCTAATGATTCAAATTGGAACGATTGGAAGACATTGGCCATTGGCATTGAGTTGCAAAATCTGTTGCTTACCGACTCATCCAAATGGTCAAAAACGCCTGAGAGCAGCTGGAGAAAAAACCGTTACGGCATCGTGATGCCGTTTTTGCAAGAACAAAGAGCGGAACTACAAGGTTTACAGAATGCCTCAACCCGCATTGAGAACGCACTGTATACGGTCAAAAAAATTGTCATAGAAGGCGCTTACAGCGCTTTTACAACCTTTACCGGCGCCCGGACGGCAGCTATTGTGTTCTTCAAACATGATGAATTTGGGCGGAGAGTTACCAGAACTCAGCAGATTCTTGCCGGGGTGGAAACAGCCTCAATGTTCTTACTGACCGGAGCGTTCGTTTATAAAGGAATAGCATACAACCGCGCAACCATGTCAGCCGGAGCAAAAGGCAAACAAGTTAAGTTCATAAAACGGGATTTAACACGCATCAAAGGCGGTGGCGTGCGGGCCGAAGACTGGCTGACCGAGGTGTACGGAACCGGACCAGGAGGCGGATCAAGGAAAACCTTCTTTACTTCGACAAGCCTTAAACGCGAGTATGACGGCTACAACCACGTTCAAAAAATTCCGTTTGAGGCTAAAACCGGTCGTGTCAAAGGAACGGATTCTTCAGGGAGGGCTCTTAAACAGCTCAAAAAGGACGTTGACATTTTAAAAAACAATGCGGAACTAAAGCGCGTCGAATGGCACTTCTTTGTCAGCCGGGACCAGATGTTAAAGGCGGAAAAAAACGGCAAAAGCCTCAAAGACGCAATGAAGGAATCATTTGGCGGCGACAAAACCCTGCTTGACGCCATTAAAAAAGCGAATCAGGAGCTGCGACCGTTAGGCAAAAAGATTCGTATCGTCGAACACAATAACTTGGTTTTCTAAAACAAACATGAACATTTGGGGTGGCAAATCTTTATTGTTGACAAATATAGAGAAAGCTCAGGGTAACATCTTAACAGACTGTCCGAGAGTAACAATTTCGGGAAATTTCTAAGTCATAGGGCAAAGCCCAGGGTCACGTCTTAATTATTAAGTATTGATTTTTTTTTGACTTTAACAGCACAACTACAAAATGTATTTTTATCAAAAGCTTGATAAAAATCTAGCAATATAATTGAAACTTAATAATAAGACGTGCCCCTGGGCGTGCTTTCAAACTCCGCTCTTTCCAATTGCTTAGCGTTGGAATGTTTTATTGACGCTCCCGCGTCCAGTTAATTGAACAGCGCCTCAATCAAAGCTCTCTAACTCAAAACATTTGAAAGAGCAAAATCACCCCCCCTAGCGCGATTGCCCTTCATCCCACACAAATAATTACACAAAATTCCCAAATTTACCATTGACATAAACCAAACAATTCAAAAACGCAACTCACAAACATCTTCAGTAAATAACATTACAATTATTGTCGCCATTAAATGCCAACATCGCAATTTTACAAGACATGCCTCAATCAACTATACGATATTTATGTAATAGCCACAATTTATAATACACTTCCCATGGTATTGTTGCTTACACACCACAGTCTATGGTTAATTTTTTAGTAGACAACCGGTATGCAAGAAGTTAAACTTATTCCACTTAATGAGCAGGTCAGACGTTTATTTATTAAGTATTGATGTTTTGTTGACTTTAACAGTACAACTAAAAAAGTATTCTTATTTAAAGCTTGAATTCTCATATTTTAATATTTAAATGAACACCAAGCAAATTATCTACTTTAGCGTGAATTTCCTTCGTAGTGGGTAATTGACAGAATAAATACTACATTTTCCATGTTTCCCCCTTTAATATAAGAATAGATGGAAATTTTTCCATTATATAGCCGCAATAGGTAGATAATTTTCCATCTATCAACACTGTTGGCGGATTAAGGATACTACCATGCCATCTATAGTGCCGTTTCGGGTCGTTCTAAGTACCAAAAGAAAATCAAGAAAGTTTTTTACACTTTTTCAAGGGCGCGATGGCTCGTTGTATATTCATCCTTATCGACCAAAGGGACAGCCATGGAGGATAGCTGGCAGTACTGATGACAAAAATTCCTCAGTAATGCATCTTGATTTTGTTAATTTCAAAGAGCCGGCATTTGAATTACATAAAATCAGTTTTCACCCAAGTGGGTACATACATTTGACGAACAAAAATGGTCAGAGGTATAAAGAGGGAACACAAGGGCCTGCATTTAATAATATGTCATTACCATATCTTTTTTGTATATTATGCCCCTGCAAACTTGATTTTTTGCCAGTATTTGAAGGTGACAATAAAAGTATGGTGGTAGAGCTAATTCTTCCTGATGATGTTGGCCCTTTTTATTTAACACTGACACTATCTAAAGGCGATATTGTAGCTGAAGAATCGCAAGGAAGCTTGCTTACACCAACTATTGTGTTACCTCTAAATAGTGGCTATAAACTAATATTTGTATTACGCTCCGTCCAGAGTCGGAATGGTGATGAACCTGTAATTTGGCCTCCTTTTCCATTTTTCTTATGTCGTATTGGAGCCTAATGATCTGGACTGCTACCAGTGAAATTGAAACAAAACAATAAGAATATAAATGATATTTCCGGTTAAAATGCAAAAGCATTGTTTTCTCTGATTGTCAATGTTTCTTGAGTATCGTGTTTCCAACAAAGCCGCTAAAGCCGCCCCTCAAGGTTTGCCGGTTTTTTATTTATTTTTTAAGTATTCGTATTTATTTTATTTAGCCGTTTCGGGCAGCTTAGCGCAACGTTATATTTTTCCCCTATATTGTATTTTGTAATTGTCAGGAAAACAAAATGAAGAAATATTTGTTATTGCTAATTGTTATTGGTATATTTGTTTCAACTCCTACATATTCAAGTGAATGGTATGAAGGTGGAACTCTCCATAAAGCAACTGTCCAAGAATGGCAACAAGCAACATATAAAAATAGACTTGCTACATCTGCCGACTGGTTTGTTTCTATTACAAAATCAAATAATCCTGAGTTGCAAGAAAAATTGGACGCCCTTCCAACAATTCAATATCTGCTTACTATAAAGAAATTTGCTATCCAACTTGAAAAGTGTGTTTCAGATATTGTTAATGACAAAAAACTTGCAAGAAGCGATGGATTAGTTGCTGAATATGCTTCTATGTGCTACATCGCAATGTATGGTACAAGCTAGAAAACTAACTAATGAGAGGTTAAAATATTGCAATAGCATTCAAACAATTAAATAATTAAATTGAAATGTTTCTAACAAGCAAATGAACCGGACGGCAAAAAAGGCCGCCCGTTATTTTTTTCGTTGGCTCAATAAATAGACCAACTAAACGGAGATGAATGGAATGAGTTTAGATCTCACAACTCTAGCTACGTTAACTGCTGGCCTAGGTAGTTTAGCCGCAGCAATAGTGGCTTGGCGAGCTGCGAGTTCAGCACGTGATGCCGTAAGAACGCAAATCATATTAGACTTCTCTAAAAGGAACGCAGAGCAAGAATTTGGAGAAGCCATGAAATTTCTATGGGATTTCAAATGCCAAAGTGAAGAAAATATTGCAGAGAGGTTCGAAAAACTAAAAAAAGAGTCAAAAAATGAGTGGGAGAAGATTGATAATGCTCGCCGCATCGTGCACAAATTCTGGATGCAATTAATGAGCGTTAAACAAGCCGGTCTCATATCAAACAAGGAACTCCTCGTATTTTTCTTTAAGCCGCAACTTAAATTTATACTGGAAATCCTTGAACCATTAGAAAGCAAGAAGCCTGGATTTGGCTATTCCAAACCAGCGTTCGATGAATATAAAAAAATATACGCGAACTACGATAAATTATTTAAGGAAACATAAGAAGCTCCAGTGGCAGACCTTGAAAACGGAAAACGATTGACGTGGAATTGTCAATGTTTCTTGAGTATCACGTTTCCAACAAACCCGCTAAAGCCAACCCTCAAGATTGCCGGTTTTTTTATTTGTTTTTTAAGTATTCGTATTTATTTTATTTTGCCGCCTTAAAAATGTTGTGGGGAAAGCGTCAGGGTCAGATCTTGAGTAAAGCTTAGGGTCACGTCTTAATTATTAAGTATTTATGTTTTTTTGACTTTAACAGCACAAATAAAAAATGAGTCCCCTTAGGGTCAATTCTTTACAGGCTGTCTGAGAATGCAAAATCGCATAATTTATTTGTTGGTATTAAAGGACTTATGACTTGGACATTGATCGAATTACCTATTCTCGGACAGCCTGTTTATTGTTGACAAGTATAGAGAAAACTCAGGGGAAAATCTTAACAGGCTGTCCGAGAATAGCAATTTCGGGAAATTTCTAAGTCATAAGTCCATCAATATCAACAAATAAAATTTAAGATTTTGCATTCTCGGACGGCTTCTTAATATGCGACCCTATGCATTCCTCCTGTAAAAGCTGGACACCGATGTAGTCTTTTTTGCTATTGTAATTAACATCAGTAGATCTAACATCAACATGATTGATGTACTACAATTAACTACAACTAGCGAATGTTTACTAAAATTTCAGATATTTTTGTCTAAATTTGTGTTAAATTTTGTTGAAATGACATAATAGTCATGACATAATAGTCATGAAGGGATAAAAGGGAAATGTCGATACCTGAGTTAGGAGCAAATGGCGAGTTGCCTCTAGGGGCGCATGTAGCGACAATGCAAGAGGTTGAAAATAGATTTGGAAATTCTTCTGATCGCAGAAAGTTACTTATGGCAGGTTTAAAGAGCGCTGTTGAGCAGTTTGAAAAAGCTGAAGTGAAGAAGATATTTGTTGATGGTAGTTTCACAACAGATAAAGAAGCTCCGAATGATATTGATGGATGTTGGGCCACGAGTGGAGTGAACGAGGCAAAGCTTGATTTATTGGATAAAAATTTCTGGAGCTTTAAAACAGTTGAAGAGTTTAATAAATGTAGAGTTAAAATTAAGGAAAAGTATGGTTTGGATTTTTTTATTGCCGAGCATATAGAAGGAATCACAGATAAGCCATTTCCAGAATTCTTTCAAACGAATAAGGATGGAGAAGAAAAGGGCATAATTCAAATAAATCTTTAAAGAGGCGCTTTATGATTACTAGTAAAAGACAATTAGAAACGACAAAGAAAAAGATTGCTTCTTTAAAAGAGTCGCTAGCTGAAATGAAAAAATCAGCAAGAGGCCTTTTAGCGAATTCCGCAGTTATTCAAACTGAAGCTTTGACACAAGAACTTGAAAGTGAAGCGCTGGAATATGAGACATTATATGCCGAAGGTTTAGATGCGATCGATATTCAAAACCCTGAAGATATAATGCTTCTACCTATTAAGTACAGAATCGCAAAACATTTAACGAAAGAAGCTTTTGCAAAAGAAGTGGATGTGTCAGTGAGAATGATAGCGAGATATGAGGCTGCGGAATATACTAATATAAACGGTGGAACCTTTAAAAAGATATTGCGCAACTTGCCGTTAAAGTTAAATAGAACACTTAAGGAAGCTTAAATGGCAGGATGCGCCGCCCCGCTATCAGTATTTACAACATCGGCGTGAAATCCAGCAATGTATGTTGGGTTTCGTTCCTCTACCCAACATTCAATCTGGTCGTCAATGTCCTTGAGCGCCACGTTTCCAACAAGCTACTAAAGCCGGCCCTTAAGTTTTGCCGGTTTTTTTATTTGGTTTTAAGTATTCGTATTTATTTTATTTAGCTGCTTCGGCTGGCTTACCGCATTTTTACTGAGATATACCAACTAAGGGTACGTATTACCATTTAGGACGCGGCTTAACCTATCGTTGTAATGACAATCAAAAGAAAATATCATCTTGCATCCAAGTAAAAATACTATAATATTCAATATCTATCAATATAAAAACTTAAAAGAAAATTCAGAGAAAATAGGAGGCTTATATAATGGTTAAAATTGAATATTTAAAAGATAAAAAATGGCACGCAAAAGCAGTTGTTATGCCTATTGAATTGTGGAGGCGTTTGGTTCCAAAAGATGATGTTTCTGTACAGGAATTATCCGGGGGAATAGAAGATTATTGTTTAGATAAAGCAATGGATGAAGCTAAAAAAACACCATTGTTGAATAGCAAAGAAGCGTTAACATATTTAGAGGAATAGCAGACGTGGAGGTTTCATATCGTAAACTTTTCCTAAAAGACCTTAAAAGATTAAAAAAACAGCCTATTTATAAACAAATTTTTGAACTTGCTTTTAAAGATTTGCCAAAAGCGAACGATTTGAGGGACATCACTGGTCTCAAACCAATGAGAACCTCACTAAAACGCTATCGTATTCGTATAGGCGACTACCGCGTTGGAATAGAAGTATTACGCGCATTGCATAGAAGAGAATTTTATCGATATTTCCCATAAAATTGATAAACCTCCGTTGTGATAAAAAGACAGTACTTATTTATCATGGAAGCAATTGAAATTGAAACAAAATCCGAAGTTGAGAAGCTTCTACGAAACGACGAATTTCTACCAAGGCAAAACCAGATGACGGAAATAGTTGTAAGTTAATATTTATCATTAATATTTAAAGGGCCGGTTTTCTATGGCGGATAAAGATCAAATTTATCAATGGTGTGTAGTCGGAGCAGGAGTTGCCGGCATTGCCGCAGTTGGTAAATTGCTGGATAGTGGTATTCATGCGTCACGTATTTTGTGGATCGATAACAAGTTTAAGGTGGGTGATGTCGGCGCTAAATGGCGGAATGTATCCAGCAACACAAGAGTAGAATTATTTATAAATTTTTTTGAGGAGTGTGATTCCTTTCAATTTAAAAAACGATCTAAAACCTTCTTCATTGAAAATTTGAAACCTGAAGAAACATGTAAGTTAAAACATGTTGCCGACCCGCTTCAGTTGATTAGTGATTGTCTTTCAAAAGAGATTACTGCTGTTAAATGTGAAGTATTCCTTTTAAAAGCCAAAAATCTTTGCCGGGAAATTTATACGTCTGAAGGCAGTTTTAAATCTTTAAACGTTATACTCGCAATCGGCAGCGAACCAAATAGGTTGCAATATAATAATCTAACTGAAATTAATCTAAAAGACGCCTTAAATTATGAAAAGGTAAAGAGCGCTTGTGAGGGTTATAAAAGTGTGGCTGTTTTCGGATCATCACATTCTGCAATAATCATTTTACGTCATCTTGTTGAATTGAACCTGCCGCGTATAGTTAATTTCTATTTGGAACCTTTAAAATTTGCGCTGCCAATGGAGAATTGGACTTTATTTGATAACACAGGACTAAAAGGCACAACTGCGGACTGGGCGCGTAAAAATATTAATGGTAATTTACCTGGAAATCTATTTCGTTATCCTGCTACAGAGGAAAATATTAATAACTATTTATATAGCTGTGAAAAGGTAGTATATGCAATTGGATTTTCAGCCCGTAAAATTGAGGTTCCTGAATTAGTAGAGCTTAAACATAACGTCAATAATGGAATAATAGCGCCTGGGTTATTTGGGTTTGGCATTGCATTTCCTGAGCATGTTGTTGATCCGTTTGGTTATAGAGAGGTTAATGTTGGTATGTGGAAATTTATGACATATATTAACCGTGTCTTGCCGGTTTGGCTGCGGTATGGTTTGTAGAATTACAAGCAAAAAGGAGGCAATTAGGGGCAATTCCTGATTGTTGGACAAAGCTCAGGGTCATATCTTAATTATTAAGTATTAATGTTTCTTTGACTTTAACACCACAACTAAAAAATGTCTTTTTATCAAAAGTTTTATAAAAAATCTAACAATTCTGTGAATTTAAGATGATAGTTAAGGGCAAGTTTATCGTTGTCTTTTTCGACAGTAATCATTCCACTACTTAATGCAACTAGAATATTTAACTTCATTACGAACCTTAATACATCACCAAAAATGTTATATGGTCTCCGTCATTCTGAATATTCCTAGCTATAACTTTTTTCAACGAGGATACAATATTATTAATAAGGTTCTCTGACGTATGTTTCTTGTATCAAGAGGAACTTAAATTTTGTTTGTGTATAAAAAAGGAAATGGCATCTTTATTTACCCAAGCTAACGAAATAATCAGCCACCGCGCTTTATGCGGTAGGCTGAATTTATGTGCTAGAAACTCTAAATTACAATTAATACTTAATAATTAAGACCTGGACCTGGTTGGCCATCTAAAATCTCAAACGGTTCAAGATCTTTGGAAAATTCATTGTTTTTTTCAAGTATCTTATAAATTTCAGATCTTTCAAGAAAGGCTTGTTTAAAATCTGATTGAATTGAGATTGATTTGGTAAGATCTTGTATTGCTCCTCCATAATCCTCAAGATTCCGTTTCGAAACAGCTCTATTGAAATAAGTAGTGGCATCATTTGGGTTTAAATCAATTACGGCATTAAAATCATTTAATGCATCTTGGTGTTTGCCTAAGCTACCATTTATTATGCCCCGATTAAAGTATGCTTTAGCACAATTTAAGTTCACATTTATTGCTTTTGAAAAATCTTTAAACGCCCCTTTAACATCTCCTTTTGCAAATTTTATCTGTGCTCTAACACAATAAGGGTCGTCTTCCTTTTCATCAAGTGATATGCATTTTGAAATTAAGTCAATTGCTGTTTCAAACTGGCCATTTTCATACATTATTATAGATATATTGAAATAAGCCCTTCTGTTATTGGGATCAATAGTAAGTGTCTTTTTATAATCTTCCAATGCACCTTGTAAATCTCCTTTATGTTGCTTAGCGGTTCCTCTATTAGTATAGGCAAGTTGATTTTGAGGATCAAGGTTTATTGATCCTGTAAAATCAGAGATGGCTTTTTCAAATTGACCAAGTTGGTCATAAATTAAGCCTCGATTGAGCAATGTTGCGTGTAGTGTTTTCGAGGATTTAGGCTTTAATTCGATAGCCTTGGTAAAATCTGTTAAACCGTCTTGTTTATCTCCTATTTTTGCTCTTGCGAATCCTCGCTCATAATATGCTTGTGCGAATTCAGGATTAAGAATTATTGATTGTGAATAATCAGCAATTGCTTTATGAATAGCATTAGTTTTCATATATGTCTGACCTCGTATTAAAAATGCATCAGCCCAATTGGGATCTTGATTGATAGCTTTATTAAACTGGGCAATAGCATCTATCCATTTTTTATTTTGTGCGTGTTGAACTCCTTTATTGTATTCTTCTATTGCCTTTTTTTTAGGCTCAAGTTGCCACTTTATCCATTTACCATCAGATTTGGAGCCTTGCTCTTTTTCATTCATTATTAGCTGATACCAAGGTAAAGAATTACTTAATTGCTTGAAGTTTAAGTTTTCTATATCATTTCTGGTAATTTTTTTCTTACTGAAAGGTGTAATATCTTCTTTATTAGGGAAAAACTGCCTTTGTTCAGTTTCTGATAAATTTCGCTGGCAAACATACCATGCTTCTGAAAGTATAGCCTCGGTATTTAGTGGCCACAAACGGACTGTACCATCATAACTTGAAGTCGCTATGAGTCGATTTTCAGAAGAGATTAAGACTCGATAAACCTGTTTTTGATGACCCTTTAGAACAACTGATTCGTTTAAAACTTCTTTAGAATAAAGATCCCATATCCTGGCTTCGCCATCAGCACTCGCAGTCACAATCCAGCGATTATCATTTGAAAATGCAAGATCCCAAATCGCCATTGTATGGCCTTCAAACAAAATAGGAGATTTTGTCGTATCTAGAGAATTAAGATTCCATAAGGCTACTTTGCCATCAGTATAACCTGCAGCGACCCAATTCCCATCTGGACTTATTTCCAACGTAAAGATTGAACCTGATTCGGCATTTAATACGGTTGCAACTTGGGGGTTGAAAGTATTTTTTAAAGGCCATACACGTATAGTTCCATCATAACTTCCTGAAATAGCAAATCGATTATCAGGGGTAATAAATGCTGAAATCACATTATTTGTATGACCTTCAAGTATAATTTCTTGCTTATCATGATTTTCACATTTCAATTCCCACAATTTAACTTTACCATCCTGGCCGCCAATAATTAAATATGAACCATCATTAGAAAATGAAATAGTATGAACAGCCCCTTCATTTTCAGTCAAATAGCGCGCCACTCGGCCTGGATGTTTAGAAGACAAATCCCATAAACACACAGTGCCGCCATGACCACCTGTCGCCAACCATCTTCCTTTGGCATCAATATCCAACGTGCGAATCCAACCTTTGTGACCAAAAAGTACATGCGAATTTTTTTCAGGATCATTTGACTTTAAATCCCAAATTCTACAAGTATTATCATCAGAACCACTTGCTAGCCAACGTCCGTCAGGACTAAAAACAATAGCATGTACGCCATTTTTGTGTCTATTAAATCTTGATTTAAGCACTGGTTTACGACTAGATATATCCCACAATATGATTTCTCCGTTTCCATACCCCGCAGCCAACAAACTATCACTTTGATTAATTGCTATTGAATAGACTGGAGAAAAACTACCGGTTAAAATATTCAGTGGAGTGGATGGATCTGGAGAATGAAGATCCCATAACCTGGGAGCAAAATCGTTACTACCACTGACAAGAAATCGATTATTGGAACTAATTTTGATGTTTGTTATAGGGGTATCATGACCTCTTAGAACTAAGTAGTTATTGGTTGGGTCAGAAGATTGGATATTCCACAAACATATTTTTTTGTCATCGCCTCCGGATATTAGCCATTTGTTATCAAATGTAAAACGAAGAGAATTTACCCCTTGCGTATGTTTCCGAAAAATAATAGGTGGGTTTGAAATTTTCTCGGGATTAAGATTCCAGAGTTTAACCGAATAATCAGGTGTTGACCAACCTTCGCCTGAACTTGATGTAGCAAGCCATTTCCCATCTTGGCTTATTTTTAAATTTTTAATATATCCATGATGTCCTCCAAGAATAATTGGAGATTTGACTTTACCATTAGGAGAAAATTTCCATATAAATATTTTCCCATCATTCCCAACTGTAATTATTTTGTCACTATTAGGTGCAAATGCAACATCATTAACCTCTGAATTGTGCCCGATTAATGGGATAGATTTTGTATTGATTTTATTGTTAAAATCGAATCCTCTTATTTTCCATAATCTAGTTGTGCCATCATCACTACAACTAGCTAACCAAGATCCATCTGGGCTAAACGCAATTTTATTTATACTACGAATATGCCCGCTAAGTATTGCGAATTCTTTAAATCCTGATACGCCATCTAGTCGCCATAATCTGATTTTATTATCCATGCTAGCAAAAACAATCAAATTGCCATCAGGGCTAAAAGAAAGACATCCTGAAGGTGCGGAATTATCTTCAAAAACATACTTCCGACAATTTGAAGGTGAGTCATCAAGCAGACATAATCTAAGAGTTTTGTCAGCACCACTTGTAACAAGGTAGGCCCCATTAGGACTAACAACAGTTGAAATAACTTCGCTTTCATGATCAACTACTACTTTCCAATTATTAAACAAATTACCAGAAGCAATGTCATGCAGGATTACTTTTCCATCTTTATCTCCAGTGATTATCCAATTTCCATCTGGAGAAATAGCAACTGTTTTTATAGGGCTTGTATGTCCTGGTAAGACGCTCCCAGAACAAATACTAATTGCGTCACGAAGGGTTTGTTCAGCTTCCTTCAATCTATAATGATAAATTTCTGTTGCATGGACAGCTTCTGCAGCAAGAATAACACTCAGTTGTGGTTGTTCATATTTATGATCTTCAGCTTTTTTCACCAATTCCAGAACCGAAGATTTGAGAGCTTCATTTTTAACTTCTAATCTAGCTTTATTCCAAATGATTAGAAGGAAGGATGTAAAAATTAGAGCAAAGAAAAGTCCTAATAATTTTATGACATTATTTTTTCTTTTTCTCTGCAAGTCGCGGTTTTTGAGACGGCTAAAATTTATTCCAAGAATGTTAGCCAACAGTTTCAATATGCCATCTCGATAAATTGATTTATCTTTTCTAAAATCAGCAGCAAGAAATTCATTAACTGAATTTTCGTTTATGACTATATTACCATTGTTAAGAATTCTTAATGCTTGAGGGAAACACTCGATATCCTTGGAATAGCCACTTTTTTCTGCATTTGGTACACCATCAATAATAATTGGTAAGATTTTATTTTCATTCTCTTGTAATTTAAATAACCGAATTTCTTCATTAACCCAAGCAGATCTAGCAGAACGAGGTGAACATAAAACAATTAAAAATTGGGATTCTTTGAGTGCCTCTCGAATCGAACTATTTAGGTCTGGAGAAATTGATAGCTCTTCTTCATCTAAGAAAATGGGATAAATTTTCGAAGGAAACTCTCCAGCTGATCCCTGTTTTCCAATTAAATACTTAGGCACCTTATAAGTCTCAAGATCCTTATGCAGTCTCTTAGCAAATGTGGCGTCATCCTTGCTATAACTTATAAATGCATAGTATTTTTTGCTTTTTTTCATATTAGAGTAAAGGATTCTGTGGCATATCTACTGATTTCCCAGTTAGCTTCAGTCAGACTCCCATGCCTAAAAACAGATGGGGTCACCCATTAGAAGCTCCCTGGCAAGCACAAAAGATCTCCCCTGGCACAAAAAAGACAATATTTTTTGTGAATTTATATATATCTATAATATTACGTTTGTATGAGAAGACTTTAACTTAATTACCGCATCTATTATTTCAAGTCTTTTTAAGCTACGCAATAAAGAGCAAGCCCAGGGTCACATATTAACAGGGTGTCCGAGAATGTAATATCTCTAAATATTTTTGTTGATATTAAAGGACTTATGCCTTGACAATTGGCCGAAAAACCTATTCTCGGACAGCCTCTCAAGGTCTGCCCCCATAGAGCTTTCCAAAAACACCAATACTTACTAATTAAGATGTGCCCTTGATGCTTCTTGTAAATTCAAATTTATAATTAGTTAATATTTAAGACTTGACGTTAGACTTACATTTTCCACGATTAGGTATTACTCTCAATTGGATACGAGCTTGGTTTATATTTGTTGTATGCTTTTTGCATATAAGGCTTAAGCACCGTATTTCCACCTAGAAGTTTAACAAGTTCCGTTACATGAACAAACAATCGTTCAAGGCGAACTTGACGAAAATCTTTATTGTTTACTTCAAGATCCAAATAAAAATTAAATAGTACTGGGGACCACCGTTTTACATCATTCTCAGTATCAGATTCAAGGCATTCGCAATATCTGCCATAACCCATTACCGAACGAGAATCTCCTTGATGTTCAATCAAAGATTCGCCAATTGCTCTAAGTTCCTCGCGAAAGACTAGTGTGTCGCGCCACTCCTGCCAATCCTCGGATTGATTGAGTTGACCATCAGCCAAATCACTTCGAATTCGATCAACTGTTTCTTCAAGCACTTTTGCATGTTTATTATTTCCACTATGTAGAAAAGTAATTTCTTGTCGATAAAGCTCTATCCATCCTAAAAAAGCACTTATTCGATATATAGTACTAATGAGTTTGTACCTTTGAAAGTAAGCGTCCTCAATTGTATTTTCGACTTGTTTCTCAGGACTAGAAGCCAAGACTGTTTTACGAAGGTATACAGTTGGATAATGATTCAAAACTTCAAGCGTCCGTGAAACAAGTTCACGCGCTGCAAGCATAAGAGGGGCACGAAATTTTTCATAGACTTGTTCCAGACTCTGTTTTTGTTTCCACTGTTCCAAGGAGCGTGTCAAAAAATACTCCTTAAGGAGAATACCTAACAAAGCTCCTACTGTAGAAACAGTGGCACCAAGAACAGATAGCCCGAGCCAAATTTTGATGTCGAGTCCTAAAAACATATTAAAATAACTCCATGTGGCTAACGACGTGATCAGGCGCGGCGCACTGCCATGTTAAAGATTTGCATTTAAATTTACGGTTCTTCTCCCAATTAGTTGTGTAGTGCTGGGGGAATATTTGACTGTCTATCAAATGCTTGTATTATTTTAGGCGAAAAGTAATTTGTATCATGAAAGCCATATGCTTTGCGTTTTATTAATTTAATCTTATTATTAAATCCTTCAATTCTACTTGTGTGAATTGGATAATCACAATGATTTAGGAGCAAGCCCAGGTCACATCTTAATTATTAAGTATTGATGCTTTTTTGACTTTAACAGCACAACTAAAAAATGTATTTTTATCTAAAGTTTTATAAAAAATCTAACAATATACTCGAAACTTAATAGTTAACAGGCTGTCCGATAATAGGTTTTTTAGCCAAATTCCCAGTCGTAAGTCCTTTAATACCAACAAAAATATTTAGTGATTTTACATTCTCGGACGGCCTCTTAAGACGTGACCCTAGGCTTGCTCCAATTTTTTTAGCGTAACAGTTAAGCTGCCTATTTCATCCACTGTATTACCGCTAAATTTAGTGATATTTCGAGGCAATTCATATTAACTTAAATACAGGCAAGCTCTTTTATTGTTGAATTGTCAGCGCTTTAATCTAAAACCAGCTAAACTGTAACTTTTTAGCCTCTTCTAACGCGCGAATCACCTGCGCGTTTTTTGCGTCAGGTGAATGAGTTTGTTAGAAAAACTGTAAGCATGTATGAAACTTACAGAGATCCGCCACATGATTTTTCTTAAAAATTTTGAGCATAAATAAGGCTATCAGAGGCCTTTTGCTTAAAGGATTACCATTTTTCCTTATCACTACTCAGTAAGCACTCTTTTCCAACTATTTAGAAATTTCTCATTGTTTGCCATTTCCATTGCCATTGCCTCAGGGAATTTATAGCAATAATTCCACGAAGTTATGAACGCTTCTACAAAAGCTCCAACCGCAGGAAGAGGAATTCCACCAGGACAGAGTTTTTTGTTACAATAGAGCGATGTGCTCAGCTTGAATCCATTGGTTGCTTTTGTTTTATAGTCATTGCCAGAGGCAAATATACTACCTAAAGGTTCCCATGCTAGAACTGCTTGTCCGTTTATAAGATTACTCACAATGTCAGGAAGTTCACTGATATCACATAGTATCAATTCCTTATAATTTTCTAAATCTATTTGAAGCTTGCATTGATGTTCGGCTGATGAACCTTTCGCAACAAAAAGTTGTTTTATAGTTGAAGTACTTTTGTTTTTGATCAATACATGTGGTTGCCTATAAACTGGCATTAGGAATCGATAGTCATAACATCTCTTGTCTCCAAGTAAAAAAATATTTGCATCGACTAATAAAATAAACTCGTATTCGATTTGATTGTTCTCAATTATGGAGACCTGGTCTATCCCATGTCTTGAATGTGAATCAACTTCGATTTTCAAGCCATTTTTTTTCATCTGTAATAGAGTTGCTTCAACAGAAGGGTGAAACGTAGCGCTGTTAAATTTAATAGTCGCCATACTATTTGCATATTCTATTGCTTTTTCCCTTATATTTTCACTGCCCTTCCAGGCTTCCATGTAGAGCGGCCAAGGTTTTTCATTCGTGAATTCAATAACAGTGCTTTCTGAATGAGGTAAGTGTTTAAATAAATTATCTTTTATGAAGCGAACATCTTTTTTTCCTTTGAATGGAAGTCCGGCATTAATAAGTTCGTTTTTGACATTTTCAATATCTTTTTCTACATATTCCCTATTGTGAATTACAGAGAATTTAAAGTCTTCGATTATTTTTTTACATAAAGTAATTGCTAAATCTGTATTAGAGAGACTATCTGCCTTTTCACGTTGAAAAGGCGTTATTATATGTTTGTTATTGGTTGGTTTCGGATTTGACTGGATTGTCGGTTTTGGCTCTTCATTCGTCCCAAAAATATGAACAAAATCTTCGGATGTACAAATCAATGTATCTTCAATTTTTTTATTTGATGGCCTAAAATCGTCATTAGATGATCCCTTAATCAAACGATCGCATAGTTGCGTACTTGCTTCCTTGAGTTTTCGACGTTGCAAAACTGATTGAACTAGATGCATTAGGGATATATCGTATTGCTTATGATCATTTGGCCAGCCAGAGAAATTAGCGCAAATCTTCCCACGAAGAAAACCAGGAAGTGTATCAACTTTTCCAAGTACTATAGGTAACACCTTGATTAAGTTGGATGTTATTTCACTCACAAGTGCTTGCTCAAGTTCTTTTTTTACCCACTCAGAATTAACTGAATTTATACTGACAACTGGTGCGAAGAATCTTGTTCGATCAATAGCATGTTGGATTTTCGGAATTAGATTGTCACCAACGAGTAAATTATCGTCGTCTAACCATACACTAATTCCACGAAGCTCACAGGCATGCGCTAAACCGCTTACAAAATGTATGTCCGCATGCGAATAACTTAGGAACAAATCTTTGATATTTGTTATATTGTTGTCGTCCATACAATAAGCTAGTGTGATGTATAACGTCACAATCAGGTGCGGCGTGCTACAACGTAAAATATTTATATTAAATTTGACAAGCACTTACAAAGAAAACAATTTAGAACCGGACGTCAATAGCCGTCACCTTCCAGGTAGAAGCAGCGATTGCTCGCCGCCCCCCCCTCACAGACCCGGACTTGAAGATTTCCCTCATCCGGTTCCTCAGTTCTCTTCCTTTTTTCCAAAAGAGAAACCAATCAGGCACGACCTCGATTGGCGTAGAACTTTGCTGTCCAAGCATTCAGATATTGTGTACTATTCTTGGCAATGGAAAAGGAAAAGTCTTTTGAAGGTCTTAAAATAATACCTTTCCCTTGTGGCCACGTTGGCTTAGCCAACACCGCCATGACTTCTCGGCTCTCGGCATATTCGAATTTCAGGACACAATACAGAGCCCGTATCACTGATACATCTCGCTTAGCGCTTCCCTCACGGGTTTTGCACGTAGACTTCACTACTAACCTGTTGGTCAGACTTTAATTAGTCAGGACTTTCCCGCAATTTTCCGCGAGAGCACCTGATGGGTAACAATCCTTGGCACGAGTATTTGCCTAGTTAGAAATTAGAATTATAATGTTACGTATCCTGTCTTAGGGTCTGCTCCTAAAGCTTTTTTGCTCCTAAACAGATTTCATAAGCTTTCGTTCAATCCCAATGATTTGGATTTATTTATTAGTATGATTGTTGAACACTCTCTCTAAGCCAGATGACATGTTCTTCTTCAATCTTAATGCATTGCAGTTTGATGAGATCGTCCAGTATCGCCGAAAATTGACGATCTTGAAGGTTTGCCCACTGAAATACCACAAATAATTCATTGCAAGCTTTAAAAGCCTTGTTGCAGGTTATTTTGTGATCGTCGTCACAACGATGCCACATGGCAAAAAGACAGGAAGCCTGCTCTTTTGATAGTTCTATAGTAGCATGAGTCCAAAGTTTGTTAAAAATACTCAACGCTGCAAAAGGAATTAGCCAAGGCTGTACGATAGTACCAACACCAGCCAAAACCAAATCGCCAGTCTCGCGTGCCATATTTCGCCAATTTAGTAGGATGTTGCCAGGCTTTCTTGTGCGCCCACCGCCTTGACCTGCATCTTTCGTTTTGACTAAGCCCATAGAGAGAGATGGCATTACGGGATGTTCCATGAAAAACGAAGCTTCCTTTGGTGGTGACAATTTGCAGAATGAATCTACCAATTTTTCTGCGTAATCAGACATATCGATGCCAAGCTGATCCTTAGCCAAAGAAATTAGTTCCAGCCTCTTCCTCATATGAGCATCGTTATCAGGTGTATATTCCATAATCTGATTCCTGCAAATAAAAATGTGATGTATGGTAGTTTTGCCATAAAATAAAAGTAAATATTGATGCTGATAATACTTCCACAGTCAAAATAATGGCGTAAATTTAATTGTAAAATTTAACCGGTTTAATTTCAAGCCACTATAGTTGTTTCTGTGGGTAAACTTAACAGTTAAGCCATCATAGCTCATGTATTTTAGGATAGTTACGGCAATTTGTAGCTCAATTAATTTCTACTATAAATATTAGCGGATAGATAATGTTATATTATAATGAGGAAAACCTATTTTCTGTTTTCAAGGTCTGAACCTGAAGCTTTTCCTTTAGCTTAGCCAGAGACCTTAATGTTGTAAATATTACGCTTCAATTCTCAGACCGGACATCGGTCTGACATAAATTAAATATTTCATCACAAAGTATTTTTCTAGCTTCAATAGTTTGAATTGGTTTGCATTGATATTTCTTTATTGGTTCTGGCAATTTATCTATATCAACAAACATATATGGTGCTACTAAAGACTTACCTAATGCCCAAAATGCACCAGCCTCACACATTACCCAATTAGAGTTAAAAGAATTTGGGGTTAGAAGGATAATTCCAATAGGAGACTCCTTTAATGCATTAAGAATTTCTTCCTCCCATACCATACCAGATGCAATATCCTTTTCTGCCATGAAACATTTTATTTGCCTACCACTTAAAGAATCCCTGATTTCAGAGGCAACATCATTGTCTTTCTTTGAGTAGCTAATAAAAACATCATATTTTGAAAGTTTAATCTGGTGTGGTTTAAGTTTACCCAAAAACACATTTAACTGGCCAGATAACAAGCAAATCAAATGTTCTCTTTCGGCTTCAATTTCTTTTCTGGCATATTCTTTTTGACTCCCAATATCTGGAAGCCTTATATTAACATTCTGTTGTTCTATTCGGTCAACTATGGTTTCTGCAATAGAATGAGCATTTTGATTTATCTCATTTTCAAAAAACTTTTGAAGTTCTTCTCTGCTTGGTTTCTTTTCAGAGGCATCATAAGAATCAACAAGGCTATTCCAGATTATTTCGGACATTTCCTTTAATATATTTTTCCCTAACTTGTTGATCTTTTCGTAGTCAGCACCATTTAGACAACTCCATCCTCTTGAGGCACATTCCGAAACAATCGCTTCTTCTCTATCAGAGAAGGATCTCCAAACCTCCGATAATTGAGGTTGACAAACATTTCTAGCTAATTCTAAAAATATCATAATTTTCTATACGCTAACAGTATGAATAAATAGAAAATTCCCTACCTATTGCGGTTATAAAATGGAAATTTTTCACCTATTTTTCCATTATCCCTTCAGGGGACAATAAACACTGAAGCAAACAAGCTGCCAAGTGTTAATTAATCCATCTTTTTTAAAATATTTTTGTATTTTGATCATTCTGCATGAAATTAATGATGGTTTTAATTGGCGTCAAACAGGAGTTGCCAATAAATTCAGGATTTCATTCAGGCATAAAAACTTAATTATTATAATCTTATTATTACGTATGTCTATAGGAAAGTTATTAAGGAAATGAAACTGTAATTGGGATGCTGCAACTACGCGGCTTTAATTGAGTCTTTACCCCCCTATGGGGATAAATCGGAAAAGAGGCTAAAGTGACCTAAAGTTTAAAGTGAGCTAAAGTTTTGGTAAAAATCTAAGATTTTTAGCATTTATTCAGAATAAAACCAACTCTAAAAATTATAAGTTCAATTATTATCAAACGTAGATAAACGTATATAACATAACGAATTATAACAGAGACCTGAAATATTTTGTCAAAATTTGTTAAAACTTAAATGATAAGATTCTACAGGGATAATTCTCATTGAGGGTAGACAAGCTGCCAAGGCGCGTCCTCGTGCCGTCTGCGGTTGAAAAAGATATTTTCAATTTTGCGGGGAGCCATCCCCCTTAGTAAGTGATTTCAACGCACGATTACTCAATTCCAACGTATAGGCTTTACTTGCCCGCCACGGCGCGAGGACGCGCCTACACTACATTATGTTAATGACAATCCGGGATGCCTTAAAAGGGCAGGTCAGGGGACTTGAACCAACCGGGTTCTCGCCCAAACTGGGGTTTGGAAGCTAGATTGATAAAATTTATTCAAAAATTGAAAATTTTTACCGAAACTTTAGCTCACTTTTAACTTTAGTCACTTTAGTCACTTCTTTTATTTTGCTTTAATCAATTCCAACATTTTATTTATATCGGTTGTTGGCGGTTTGCATGAATAGTTTAGGCAAACGTAAGCGGTTGCTTTGTTGCCTATGCTTTTTTGATTTTTTGTAACCCCGGCATATTTCACAATATCCGGGTTCTCTTTCTCGGTTGGCTTAAAAATAACAACTTTATTTGGAACATAATAACTTCTGAGAGCTTTTAACATCTCCTTTGTGTCATTCGCGGCAGAATTGCCAACAACAACAATTTCATAGGATTCGCCAATCGCAAAATCAAGCCCTGTCATGAATTGCGCGTAGGCGGAAGGCGTTTGCTTAACCAATTGTGAAAAAACGCCGCTAATCCTGAATGCGCTGTTTTCTAATTTCACATCCCCGGTTATTCTCGCAAGGCGGAGAATGTTTAACATGGCAACCGAGTTGCCTGAAGGTACGGCGCCGTCATAAAACTCTTTTTGCCGTATCAGCAACTTTTCGCTATCGTCCGCAGTGAAGTAAAAAGCTCCGCCTTTTTCATCTAAAAAATGTTTAAAAAGATCAGTATTAAGTTCAAGCGCGGTTTTAAGATAATTGGCGTCAAATGTTGTTTCATATAATTCAAGCAGCCCCCAGATAAGGAAAGAGTAGTCGTCAACATAAGCTAATTGCGCGGCATCGCCGTCCCTGTAACGGTGCAGCAATCTGTTATCGGTTCCGCGCATTTTATTTACTACAAAATCCACTGCGCGTTTAGCGGCTTCGGCATACGTATCATCATTCAACACTCGCGCCCCTTTGGCCAAAGCCGCAATCATGAGTCCATTCCAGTCAGTTAATATTTTATCATCCTTATGAGGATGAATTCGTTTTTCACGCTCAACAAAAAGCTTTTGCATTGAATTTACAACAATTTTGGCCAGATCGTTTTCAGCCATTTTAAATTCAACGGCTAATTCAGCGTATGATTTATTTAGATGCAAAGTCTTGCCGGACAATTCATCATGTTCATTCTTTGTGACTTTGCCGGGTTCCCTGATATTAAAGGCTTTTATTATTAATTCCGCGTCCTTTTTAGGCAATTTTTGGCGTATTTCATCAGCGGTCCATAGATAGAAAAGCCCCTCCTCCCCCTCGCTATCAGCGTCTTCGGCGGAATAAAACCCGCCTTCAGGAGACGTCATATCGCGCTTTACATACGCAAATATCTCCCTGGCCGTATTTTGATATTCATCTTTACCGGTTGCCTGATACGCCTCTACATAGGCCATTGCAAGCAATGCCTGATCGTAAAGCATTTTTTCATAATGCGGCACTATCCATTTCGCGTCCGTGGAATATCTATGAAACCCAAAACCTACATGATCATAAATGCCGCCCATTCGCATAGCCTGAAGAGTTCTTTCAATTATATTTAGAGCTATCTTGTCTCCCGTGCGTTTCCAATATCTTAGCAAAAACAGAATATTTTGAGGGCTTGGAAATTTTGGCTCTCTGCCGAAGCCGGCGTTCTGTTTGTCAAAACGTCTGCAAAGTTGATCATAAGCCGCATTTAAGGCAGATTTGCCAAGTTTTACAGGCGTTTGCGCAGCTTTAGGTTGTTGAAGCGATGCTATGACACTATTAGCGGTTTTCAACATCTCGTCATTATCATTTGTCCACAACGCTTTAACGCGAGGTATCAATTCCGTCATGCCCAGCCGTTTAAATCTGCTTGTTTTCGGAATATATGTGCCGGCAAAAAACGGCTTCATGTCAGGCGTCATAATAATGGTAAGCGGCCACCCGCCGCTGCCCGTCATTATTTGGCAAACATCCATGTAAATATTGTCAATATCAGGCCGTTCCTCTCTATCGACTTTGATTGATATAAAAACGTCATTCATTAATTTGGCGACTTCTGCGTCTTCAAACGATTCATGAGCCATCACATGGCACCAATGGCAAGTTGAGTAGCCGATAGATAAAAAGATGGGTTTGTTCTCTTTCAACGCTTTTTCAAAAGCTTCAGGGCCCCATGGATACCAGTTCACCGGATTTTCAGCGTGTTGAAGCAAATATGGGCTCTTCTCTTTTGCAAGGCGATTATAATGCATGGTTTCATTATGTTTTTCTGACCCGGAAACGGTATTTGAATATAATGTTTGCGAAACTAAAAGGCAAATTGCCGCGCCTATAATTCCTAACGCAATCATTGAAAAAAAACGACTTAAATATCTTTTCACTGTTTCCCCCTGAAAATTTCTAAAATTATCAATTTGATTACTTCACTTCCACAAACATGCCCCAGGCCAACCCTTTATCATATGATTGCTTGTTAAACTTAAACTGTCCTCTGTCATTAGGCGCAGTCCACTCCGCCCAATCAATGCCTTTGCGTATGGCAGTTATTGTTATCTCTATCTCGCCGTTGGCGTCTGTTATGCTCCTTGGCGGTTCTATTTTAATGGTGGGTAAAAGCCCTTTCCTCAAACGGGATGATATCTCCACCGGCAGTCCGGATTCGAGATTAGTAAGTTTTAATACGCAATGCTCATTCTCGCCTAATCTAAGGTTTAATCTTTCAATATCCGCAAAACCAACCTGCAAATCCTTATTGCATTTAAATGTAAATGATTTACCTCCAACATCAGGCGTTGGCGTTGGTTCAGGCGTTGACGTTGGCGATAAAGTTGGTGTCGGAGCTTCGGTTATATCTGCATGTTTGAGCATTATTTTTCTGAAAAATTCACCTGATTCCGATGGGGTGAAATCCAGGTCAAGCAAAAGGGCGGGAGTAAAAGCGTGCGAAAAGGCCCAGGCTGTCCAGCTAATCTTTTTATCCTCAAGAAAGGACATTATTTCGTCTCGATAAAGCCCTTTACCGCCATTATCATTAAATATCTCTTCAGGCTTTTCATCTGAGTCAAATCCTAATTCTGTTGCAATAACAGGGAAATCGGCCTTGACGTTTCCAAAAGCCTTATCCCAATCTGTTTTCCAATTTGCATCAGGATATGGATGAGTAGCATAGACAACATTGGGACGCTCAATAGGAGCATCAGGAACAAATGACAGGTCATACGCAAACTGAAAACCGCTCACAATGACGGCTTTATCCGGATCGTTAATCCTGATAGCATCAATGACATCCTCATTAAATTTTTTCCATACCAACCAGTCATCAATAGTAAATTCTGCCGGAAAGTCAAGAACAGAGTCTAACGCCGGCTCGTTAAACAGTTCATAAAATACAACTACATCATTATTGAAATACCGTTTTGACACCAAATCCCAGAATTCAAACATCTCTTCCCTTGTAGTCTCATAAAGTTGTCCAAATTCAAAATCTCTAAGATCCATAAAGTCATTCTCAGGCATAAACCCTATGGAATGGAAATCAATAATAACATACATATTAAATTTTTCGGCCCACGCAATAGCCTGATCAATAAAGCCAAATGATTTGTCCACGCCAAGTTTTCTCCAGGTGGCAGGATGAATGGGAAGCCTGACAAGCGTCGCGCCCCATTCGCGCATCACCTTAAAATTTTCCTCTTTCCAGATACCGATATCCGGGTCAAGTTCTGAACCCTGCCATACAGGATCTTCCGCATTAACGCCTCTAAATATCATCTCATCCCCGGATTCATCAACAATCTTATTGCCTTTCACAATATATTGTTGCGGAAATTTTTCAATACCAGCGCCTGCATCCCCCGTCTCCGCCCTGCTGTTTTGCCCTATAATAATCAGCGCAAAAAAACAAACCACCAAAATGAATTTATTTAATAAAACCATAATATTTCACACCTTTCACGCACAAATCAGATTAAGGGTTCGGAAAGAAAAAACCCTAATATAAAATTAAATATTTTCAGATATTTTTTAAAAACTTGTTACAAGGCTCCTACCTTGTAACACTTGGATATTTTTATTTCTATTCATTATGAATTCTTTTTTGTCATTGTCAACAAGATATCGTTCAATAAAGTTAAGAGCGCCGGCTCTTCCACCAAAATCGATTCTATACCATTTGAAAATTGGGGAGATTATAAGCTTGTTTTCTTCAGGCATAACAATCACATCGGCGCTATTTATAAAGTTAGAAATGACAAGTTCTAATTCATCATTTATATTTTAAGGGGTGTATTACTTTATTGGCGGACATGATTGCGCGCCGCCCACAACGGCAAAATGAATCCGTGGATCAATCTCGTTAATGCAAAAAGTTTTTCTAGGGTCATGTTTTTTACTGGCGGGAGCAACCTATGGAGCGTCTTGGGTTTGCCCTTAAAACTCCATGTTCTATATCGTAGGGTGAGAAGGGGAATTTGCCTTTTTAAGCTCGTTTTGGTGATAATTGTATGCCGGAATGCGGGCAAAAGCCGAAAAGTTAGTAAAAATAAAGGCGCAAGATGTATTACAAGAGGAGTTAAAGAAAATGTGGAGAGTTGTAGATGAAAAACATTTAAGGTTATTCCGCTAATTTTACGGGGTCGGTGGGATTTTATCCCCAATCTTTTCCTTTATAAAGAGCTTAATCTCTGAAGCTATCTTATAAGCTTCACGCGCTTCATCTTCTGACGGCATGTAAAAGTCATCAGGGTATCGAATTTCAACTGCATATGGCGTCAACTTTTCCACCTCTATGATATATTTTGAAAATGAAGTGTCAGTCTGATTGCATATACCGATCAAATCCGCAAGATTATGCGTTTTAGGGAAATCCGATCCTATGTAAATTATGTAGCCTTTAATGTATTTTTCCACCGCTTGTTGGCAATGAAAACAGAGAGTGTCATATGGTATGTAATCGTCGCCGCAATTCAGTAAAATTTCTGCGTTTCTTAAATCATTATTTGCTTTTTTAAACCATTCCTGAACGTATGCTGATAATTCATCGTTCATATAAAACCACTCCTTCTCTGATTACAGTGGAAATAAACGACTGTTTGATATTTTGCCATCTTGAAAAATCATCATGCGTATAGAATAGAATATCTTTAGGTATCAGTATACCTGACAGCTTAACTCTCACCTGTAAACCTCTTTTATATCTTGGCAGTTTTTTTTCCTTATCGGATACTACTAAAATATCAATATCACTGTCAGGATTGAGATCTCCGCGCGCCCGTGATCCAAAAAGAATAACTTTGTCAGGTTTATAGTCGTCTATGATAATTCTGGTTATCTGTTTTATCTGATCACAGATTTCAATCATTATTTCATACCACCAATCTAGTCAGTTATTTTTACTCAACTGTATTTGTGTTTACCAGGTATATTATATGTTTTAGATAAGCGTTAAAGCAAAAAATATTATGGATTGGTTATTATTACCTTTAATCTTTTAAACGTCAATTGAAAATTGAGTGAAATAGCTCCAGAATAAAAACCCTGGCTGAAGCTATCTTGCAGATTGCTTCAAAAACATTTAAAAACTATTTTCATTCACTTACTTACTTACTTGCTTATCATGAGTTTTCATAATCAAAAAACTCCTTACGGCTCAAATATTGGGCATTGACATACCTTCCCAATTATATATACTAAGGTTAAACACAGCTAGGAGCGCTATTATGCGCGCAAAATTTAAAATTCGGCAATAATTAAGGCATCCGAGCGCCTAAAGCGCGCTTTAATAACCTGTAATTTCAATTGAGAAAACGTGTTGAGATTTCAGCCCGATAAAGAGGAATGGCAATGGATAAATATTTCCCTGAAAAAAGCGGCTTTGCCGCTGTAACATTTAATGATCTATTGATAATAGTAACAAGGTAATGAACGAAAACTCTAAAATAATTGTAAACAAGATTGAAGGCATTCGAAAGTGGACTATTATAATTCACCTGCTTAGCGGATTTGCGTTGATAGTCGCATTGTTGATGGCTATGTCCGTGATAGGCGTGTCGATAAACAGGGCAATTACCGGGTCGCCGGCTGCATGGCTGGCGTATATGATTGCGCCTGCCATTGGAGCGGGATTTATAATATATAAATTTATGTTTTCAAGCGCGCGCCCTTTTTTTAATAAGGATGCGATTTCGATCAAAGTCGAGCAGAAAATGCCCGGTTTTCAAAATGCGTTAATAAGCTCATATCAATTTATCAAAAATAGAGACAACGCGAAACCGGAACTATTCTCAAAAAGCATAATTTCGCTTCTTATAGATGATACAGCCGCAAAGGTTAAAGCGTTAAGCTCCTTTTGCGTAGTAGACAAAAAGAGTTTAAATCGCAATATTGCCGTGTTAACAGGCATTTGCATTGTTTTTATCGGCAGCGTTGCGTTTAATCCCGCGCATTTTCTCAAAGGATTAAGAGCCCTTGCCTCCACATCAATATTCTCAACAACGGCCATTGTTAGCCACATTGCCAAACAGGGCGCGGATCCCGCGCTTGGAGATATTACGCTGGAATATACCTATCCCTTTTACACAGGTATAGAGCCGGCCACTATTGTAAACGCCGGCGGAAATATTGAGGCGGTAAAAGGCAGCGAAGTAACGTTGACCGCTGTTTGCAACCGGCAATTAAAGGCTGCGAACTTCATATTTAAAAGCGGCTCGGAAGCCCCGCTTAAGATATTGCCCGGGAATATTGTAAAAGGCGAATTAAGGCTATTCGAATCAGACGAGTATAAGATTGAAATGATCGGCGTTGACAAAGGCGAGCCTGTGTTTACAAACCCAAGATCAATTAAGGTATTGCAGGATCTCTATCCAAAAATATCGGCAACAATCGACGTAAAGGAAGAAGAGCAGATATCTGAAAAGGATTACATTAAACTTGAATACAAGTGCGCCGACGATTATGGATTAAACGCTATAAACCTGCATTACAATATAAACAGCGATAAGCCAGGAACAATTACGTTCCGCAATTTTAAAAACAGCCCAAAAACATTTAAAAAGAGACAAAATTGGGATCTTAACACTTTGCGGCTGAGGCCGGGCGACAAGTTGTCATTCTACCTTGAAACAACGGACACCGACACAGTGTCAGGCCCAAAATCAAGCAGCACGGAGACGTTTAATATTGAAATATACAATTACCGGAAAAAACACGAGGAGATTGTTGATCAACAAGAGGATCTGCTTCATGAAATGCGTCAACTGTTGACAAAGGAACACGCCGGCAGGGACGCGCTTGTAAAGGCCTTTAACGATCAAAATGATAAACAACAAAAGAGATCACAACTGTTAGCGCCGCGCGAGGCGGTATACAACGACGCCGTATTTGCCGTATCATTAATGGACAAGATATTAAGGGGGATGGAGACCGATGTGATGGCAAACTACAGCTCATATTATATATTGGGCAACATCCGAGACATATTTGATCAGCTCTTGTCAAAAAACATAACGTCAATAAGGGCCGAGTCCGCAAGACCGCCGGGTGTATTTGATTTTGAGCATTTTTTTAGCGTGATCAGCGGATCGTATGGATCTGAAATCGCGTTTCTGCAAAACAACATCCCCATGCTTGAAAGACTGCTGCAAAAGGAGAAACTCGACGACATGATGGACGATATGGAGAGATTTACCGACTACAAGGACAACATTGACCGGCTGCTAAACGAGCTTGAAGCAAACCCGGATAAGGAAACGAGAGAAAAGGCCCTTGAAGAGCTAAGGGAGATAGAAAAAATGATTAAGGACGTTATGCAAAAACTGTTGAGTCACCTGGCGGAAAACAGAGATCTTTTTGGCGATATTCAATTGCAACTTGCCGAATCAATTGAAAACGAGGACTTGCAATCAGCGCTGGAAACGGCTAAACAAATGCTGGGCTCTATAGAAAACGCGCTGCAAAACCTTTTAGGATCGCAGGCTCAATCCGGCAACGAATCGTTTTCCGAATTTCTTGACAAAATAAATGAAATGCTTGACAGGGTAACGGAGCTTGAAACAGGCGAGCAGGAGCTTGCCGAAAAAACAGACGAGTTGAAAAACAGCATATTTGAGCGAACCAATAAATCAATGGACGACCTTTTTAAAAACTTTTTTGAAAAACAGAAGGAGAGGGTAAAAGAGATTCAGGAAAAGATAGACAACGCTGGCAAGATTGCCTCCCGCCCTGATTTGCAAACAGAGCGAAAAGCCGCCCAAAATCCAAACGCGCCCCCCCTGCCCATCTATCCGTTTGCCTTTGTTGAACAGGAGACGCCAAACATTGAAAACAAGGTCTCTTACCTTAATGAGATGCTCAGCGGCTGGGATATAAAAGAGTCGTGGCGGCTATCAAACGAATCGCTGGCAATGACTGAAAGATTGCGCGTAAGGATTATTAACCAGATAAGGCGAAACGCTTTTCAGGGAAAAACAACCGCAATAGACCTGCAAAACAATCTAAACAGAGCTATAGACCTGAACAGACACATATCTAAAGATTTAAATGAGTTTCTAAACTCAATGAATCAACAAAGCGCGTCAAACCTTACGGAAGAGGAGAACAGCCTGGCCAATCAATACACCGGAACTCAGGAAGAGCTTGAAAAAATAGCTGAAAGCATACAAAAAGCCCTTGACCAACTGATGAAAGAAAATCCAATGCTTGGCAAAAACGCGCAACAACATATGAATAGCGCGGCAGGCAAAATGACGGAAGCTAAAAACAAATTAATGCGGTCAAACGTGCCCGGCGCGCTTATTGACGAGCGTGAGTCGCTGCACTCGCTTGGTCAGGTTAAAAACTCAATGGAGCAGTCAAAAAAGATGATGAAAAACAGCTTCGGTTCAAGCGGCATGAAAATACCTTTCCCCCTTTCAGGTTTTCGCGGCGGATTCAGAAAAAGAGGCGAAGGCATGTACGGCCTTTCAACCGAAGATGTTGAAGTGCCCGGCGAAGAGGAGTTTAAGGCTCCAAAAGAGTTCAGGGAGGCGGTGCTTGAAGGAATGAAAGGCGCATTCCCCCAAAAATACGAAAGCATGAACAAAGCCTATTTCAGAACGCTCTTGCGGTAAAAGCGTGAAAACAGGTCATTTGCCATTGGTCATTAGTAATCGGTCACACTTCACGTTGTTGGTTCAAGTCTCTGACTTGAACCAAACCGGCATAAACTATGCGACCTATAGAATAAATTAAAAAACATTTTAAAAACCAAAAGCATGCCCACTGAAGAACACGAAAACTCGCAAAATTTTAACCAAAAAATTTAAAAGCCCTTGGCAGGTTAAGAGAGTTTAAAGTGGACCCAAAATCAAGACCAAAAAACAAAGTTTTTAAGTTACATTTAAAATTATTATTAACAGTCACATTGAGGGGGGGCTTGGGG
>JAIQZQ010000087.1 GCA_021777105.1 Candidatus Anammoxibacter sp. | reverse complement strand
TTAAAAACTACGCTAACCTTAGAAAGCTTGTCGATAAATGGGTAGAATTAGGAACTGAGTTATCAGACTTAAGACTTTTAGAGCAGGAAGAAAGTGATTGACGTCGAGGTTTAGCAACCAGAGAACTCATCACTCTCTAGAAAATAATAAAAAGAGTTAAAAACGCTCCCAATAATGTGTTATGGTTAAATTCCTGCCCCGCATTTTTTTGTTTATTAATGCTAAAGCTTCTATCGCCGCCGCAAATGCCACACTAATTATAGTATTTTAAAAATTTAATTCTTGCCGCTTTTTTCTCTTTCTCCGTATCAAATTCGTATTCATTTTCAGCCGCAGATTTAAGCCAGACCTTTGTGTATTTTTTGATTGCATGCTCCAGTAATTCTTCGCGTGGTTCATCCTTGCCGTCACAGGCTTCTTCAATGCCTGATCGTATAATTTGAATAAAAATAGAATCATCAATTTCTCTCAATGAGTAATTCTTATAAAAAATTCCCGTAAGCAACTTTTTTGCTGTTTCGATATTCATTATATCCCTTTAAAAGTCAATATTTCAGCAAGCAGGTTGGGTAGAGTGATAGCGAAACCCAACATATAATACTAAAAAGAGAGGAACAAGGGGTGTGTAAATTAAAAAATGCCGCTTTCTTATTTTAAAAACGGTTTAGGAACTTGAGGCAAGCCCAGCCATTGGGCTATGCCGTTGTAGCCTTGGGCTATATCCTGGGCAATGCTTATACCGCTTTTAACGCCTGCGACTGTTTTGTTCAGTTTAGATTCATTATCGTTTAATTCGTCCAGTAAGCGTTTTAGCCTGCCGGTCATGCCTGATTCTCTAACTTCGTCTTCGCCCTCTATGTTTTTAACATTTTTAAGCGCCTTTGCAGTGTTTACAAGTCTATCGGCATCATCTTTGTTGCCGTTTTCAGTCAACAATTGCGCCAGTTCATTCAGGTTGCCTTGTAAATTAATATTGCAGTCTTGAAAGTTAAATATGTTTTGCGCAATATTATATCCTTGTCCTCCTGCTATAACGTTTTCAGCTTTTATATTATAATTATTTACAACCTCCGCCATAGGAATGTTTTGGTCCGTGGCATCGTCATAAAACGGTTTCCCTCTTTGATAATGGTTTAATATTTTGCTGTCACGCAACCATAGAGGAGTCTTATTCCCCAAATCATCCGGTATTTGTCCAAACGGCTCTATTCTATACTGCAATTCCGGTTTTTCGTTTTTGTAACTATCAAAAATATCGTTTAACGTCTCCCTGAGCCGGCTAATGTAATTAGTTTTGTCTTTGCCTGTTACCGTGACGCTTATTGTGCGGTCTTCCTCGCGCGCCATCGCAATAGATCCGCTGCCGTCCTCAAGCACAACGCCGTAACGCCATACCAGACTATCCCTTTTCTCCTTCTTTATATCCTTATTGTGCCGGACAATAAATCGCGATATAGTGTTTGGAGGCAACGGTTGTTCCGCCTTATACCTCAACATTAAACTCTCCCCAACCGGAAAAACCGGCAACTCTTCAGGCCGGTCCTTTTTTAACAAATGGGGGATAATCAAGTCTCCGCCATCGACTTCATAAGCCAGCTCATAATGTTTCATCAAATTGAACAGGAATTTGTGTTTTTCATCCGGATAACGGATTTCATCATCTTTAAAAACATCTCTAAAATCACGCAATGTCAGAGAGTGCCTTTTTTCTTCATTTACCCAATTGATAATCTTGTACACACCGTGGCTTATCCATTCAGGGTTCAACACCAGAGTATTAAACTCCTCCATCTCTCTGTACCACAGACTTACTCCTAGGAAATGTAAGTCTTTAAGTAACTTATCCACTTCCTTTACTTTATGTTTTACGGCTATATCGTTAAACTTTTCTCTTGTTATATGTTCAAGCCCCTTCTCCGTTTCGTCCTTGTCAAAAAGTTCCTCAAGCTCATTTTTTACGTTATAGTAGCTTGCAGGCATCTCCTGCTTTTCCCAGGATGGATTGCTCCTTATATATTTAGCCACTTCATTGCGAAACGCCTCTAAAAGGGATAAATCATCTTTAATGGAAAATGTATAGACGCCTGCGATTGGATATTGCTCTTTTAATAGATTGATTGGTATTTCAGGGGTGTGTTGGTCGCGTTTGTTCACCAGGATAACGGCGCGCGAATCGCCGCCATAGTTCGTCATATGGTTCAGCCAGTATTCAAGCCTGTTCCGCTCCTCGGTGCGCCCGTCATATACCATAATATAGAGGCAACGTTCCGACAGGAAGAATTGATGCACCGCATGGGTAACCGTATGTCCCGCAAAATCCCATATTCGGACATTTATGTCTCCATCTTCCTGTTCAAGCTTCCAGAGCGTTGTGTCCACGCCGGCGGTGCTTTGGTCGTCCGTAGTCATGGGGGCTTCAGGGTCTATTAATCTTTTAGCAAGACATGTCTTGCCCGCCCCCTTATCGCCCAATATAATAATACGCGCTTCATTTAGCCGCGCCGCGCCCTTTTCAAGTTCTTCCAGGTAGTTTGCTACGGCGGCGGCGCCCTGTTTTTTTATTTCTTTGGGCACATTAAGGCGTCTTTCAAGCGCTTGTTGATCCACGACAAACCCGCTTGTAAATATGGTTTCATACAACCTGCCCCAATATGCGCAACCTTCGGCGTCAAGAGCTTTTACAAAATTATCCCACACCTTGCCGTAAAAATCAGATGGATTGAGTCGTACCGCCATGTCAATATTGTTCTGTATGACATCTAAATTGTGTATTATTATTGCTTGTATATCTATATTATTAATGGCGGCGGCTCTGGCGGCGTTGGCGGCGGCTCTAGCGGCATCGTAGGCGGCGTTGGCGGCGGCTCTGGCGGCATCGTAGGCGGCGTTGGCGGCGTTGGCGGCGTTGGCGGAGTTGGCGGCGGCTTTGGCGGCGGCGTAGGCAGCGTCGTTGGCGGCGTTGTTGGCGGCGTTGGCGGCGTCGTTGGCGGCGGCGTAGGCGACGACGCCGCCTACGAAGGCGGAGTTGGCGGCCTTGTGGGCGTCGTTGGCGGCCTTGGAGGCGTCGTTGGCGGCGGCAACGCTACTATCTAATGCATAAAAAACAGAATATAAATTATTCTGTTTTTCTTGCCAAAAGTTAAAATTACCGCTACTGCCCAAAAACGGCAAGGCTCTGGCGCCACAGCGCCATGCAAAGCGAACAACCTGTTTTTTATTAAGGCTTTCTAATTTTTGTACTATTTTATCTCTGAATTCTTTGTCATCCATTGTTTTGTGCGGGGTTTATTTTTTTGTTTTTGTGTATGCTTATAAGCTTTCTGGTTGCCAAGCCCTACTTGGGAACCGACAATTCGCGAAGCCCCTGCTTCGCGTGCAATAGTTTGCCGGAATTGCTCGTAAACACGAAGCAGGGGCTTCTGGAATTTTTCATTCCCAAGCAGGGGCTTGGGAATGAGATGAATTAAAAGCCGACCGACCTATTGCGGAAAGTATTTGATGTTGGGTTTCCTAAGCTTTCTGGTTGCCAAGCCCTGCTTGGTAACCGACAATTCGCGAAGCCCCTGCTTCGCGTGCAACAGTTTGCCGGAATTGCTCGTAAACACGAAGCAGGGGCTTCCAGGATTTTTCATTCCAAGGCAGGGGCTTGGGAACGAGATGAATTAAAAGCCGGCCGACCTGTTGCGGAAAGTATTTGATGTTGGGTTTCATTACATTCTACCCAACCTACGTACTACGTACTCGCTTATGTTAATAACATATCGTTTTTTATTTTTAATTTATGGAGTACATCAACCGTGTTGATGTTAATTTGGTATACCTTATTTTGCTCGTTCCAATGCTCCGCGTTGGAACGGTTGGCTTGACGCTCTGCGTCAAGTAACTGGACGCAGAGCGTCCATGGCGCATTCCAACGCAGAGCGTTGGAACGAGCAGGTTCACGAGCAGGGAAACCTACGTTTGTTTTATCTCTTTTGCGAGTTTGTTTATCTGGTAAGTTGACAGGCCGGTGAAATGGGCTATGTCGGACTTTTTAACGCCTTTTGCGAGCATGTTTTTGGCGATTGTGATTGCTTTCTCTTTTTCTCCAATTTCTATTCCTTCTTTTTTACCTTTCTTTTCGCCCTTTTCAAGGCTCTCTTTTACGGCGTTCTCTTTTTCCGTCTGAAACTGCTGTTTAAGCAATTCAGCCTGTTCTCTTTTTATTCTCTCTATAAGCTCAAAATTGGGCACATAAGTTTCGCTTACTTCCAGCTCTTCCATTAAACCTGTGTCGCGAAAGCTGTAGTATGAGTCCAGGGTTAAAACAATGTGTTCAACGGCTTTAATGCCAAGGATTTCGCCCACCTGTATCAGGCGGTCGGTAAGCTCTTTGTCCGGTTCCGATGGCCTTAATTCGCCGCTTGGGTGGTTGTGCGCAAATATAACGCTGCATGCCCCTTTTAAAACAGCGACACGGTAAACAATCATCGGCTCGACGTCAACGGCGGTTGTGCCGCCAAGGTAGACAAGTTCAAGGAAAAGGATCTTGGTTTTGTGGTTAAGGCCGATCACCCAGAAATGCTCTTTGTCACGGTCGATCTTGCTTTCATGTTTAAGCACTTTTCGCATAATTCCAAAAATATCGTTGGAATTGGCGATCTTTACCTTCTCATACGGTTTAAGCTTTACGTTCATGGTGGTTGTTTTGTAGTTAAGGGTCCACTTTGGAATACGCCGATTTTTAAGCGTTGATAATACTATCAGCCCATGTTTAATGCAAGTGTTATTATCTTAGGAGGGTAGGGGACGGCTTTAGCCTCCCTGTCATAAACGTTGGCGCCGACAACTTCTGCGGGTATTCAATGTGTAATCTATAATCGTAAGTGTTTTTAAAATGAATGTTTATAAGGGCGATTAGAGTCAGCCTCTACCCTTGCGCGCGGGGATGATCTTCACCCTGTGAACAAGTAGCAAGTAGGTTGGGTAGAGTGATAACGAAACCCAAAAATTGCTAACAAAGCAGAAACAAGGCCATGAGCGAATGATGTTCTTTATTGTAATTTCAATATTTAACGAACAAATTTCATTAAATCAAAGTACATTAGCCTGGTCTCGTCATTTTCGTCTTTTGGTGTGAGGAATTTAAAGCCGTTATTAATATAAAACCCCGTTGATAAATTATGGGCATCTACAGTTATATACCTGCAACCAGTTTTATTCTTTGTAGTAAAGAATTGTTTTACAAAATCAATAATTTCAGTTCCTATTCCCTGGTTTTGGTAGTTTTTGTGAACACCGAATCTGGCTATTTTGACGGATGGGTATGATGGCCACCGCTTTTTATTAGGTATTTTACGGACAAGGGTATTTGAAATGGTTTGGTTGGTTTTTGGGTCTCTATTTATTATCTTATCGTTGAGTATACTAAAGTAGGCGATAGTGTTTGATTCGTCTTCCAGCACATAAGTGACAGCTAATAGTTGCTTTAAGTAATTCAAGGAATCATCAAAAAAGAAGCTGTTCAGATCTGAAACATCACAATCGAAAGGTTTTAAAACTGAATCAATTGTTAATCTTTTAAGCACAATATTGTCTGTCACTTTGAACTATGTATAGAGTTAAGTTTTCAAATTTTTGCGTTTTTCATTAATTTTTCATAAGCTTTTAACGCTCTATCGTATTCTTCTTGTGGCACTTTGTTTTCCGGTTTTTCGTTTTCTATTGCGTCTCTTAAAAAACGTTCAGCATCTTCGCCATATAAGATAGGTGTTTCTTTTATTGGTGTAGCCATAATAATATTCCTTTCACATATATTATACCTCTGCTCACGGTATATAAAAAAACTCCCGATAAAGAAATATTAGCAAAATATAATAATATCCGCAACGTAATAAATATATACAAAAACAGATAAAAATTTATTCTTAAATACGTTGTTGTTATTAAACGCCATATCATTTAACATTGTACATTTATTTAATAAATGCATACTTAATAATAAAAACCGGACAAAAGCATATGACTTCAAACGAAGAGGAAAAAAAAGGGGATGTGCGGCTTGTGTTTGACAAGAGTGAATGCGCCGAATGCAAGGGGTTGGGCGTGGTAAAGTCTAAAGATGACGGCAAATCGTATGTAACGTGCGAGCCTTGCAAAGGGCGGGGTTATATTGTTTCATATAAATTAAAAGAGATTGGGTGGTTTAACAAGTTTTAATTGCAAAAATTGTAATTGTTCAGTGTTATTTGGCGCGCTTATCCCCTCAGGGGATAATTCTCACTAAGGCAGCCAAGCAGCCAAGTGTTCATTTATACACACCCCTAAATCCCCTCTTATTAGAGGGGACTTGTGATTTTAAATTTCATTTTAACCCCCTCTAAATAGAGAGGCGGCTTCTCAACTGCATGCGTGGAGCTTAAATCACGTTGAACAGTTGCCAAAAATTTATGACTATGAATAAAAGAGGGAGCGGAATACTTTTGCACATAACATCATTGCCGTCAAGGTTCGGCATTGGGGATATGGGGCCTCAGGCTTACGGATTTGTTGATCTGATGGCCGGGGCGGGGCAAAAATATTGGCAGGTTTTGCCGTTAAATCCAACGAGCTCTGAGTATGGGAACTCTCCATATAGCAGCGTTTCCGCGTTTGCGGGCAACTCTTTGTTGATTAGCCTGGAGATAATGGTTAAGGATGGTTTTCTAAAAGAAGAAGACCTTGCGCATAACATTAAATTTTCCGATAAGCGGGTGGGTTATCCTGAAGTCACTGCGTATAAAAACAGGCTTTTTGACAAGGCGTATGATAAATTCAGGGGCAATAAGAGCCGGGAAGATTACAATAAATTCTGCGTTGACAATGCGGCCTGGCTTGATGAGTTTGCGCTGTTCGTATCAATTAAAAACCATTTAAAAAATGAGGCGTGGGCGTCATGGCCGGTTGGGCTGCGCGATAGGGAGCCGGGCGCCTTGCGCGATATTAAAAGCGCGCTTTTTGACAATATTGAAAAAGAGATGTTTCTGCAATATCTCTTTTTTAAACAGTGGGCGGCATTAAGAGATTATTGCAATCGGCGCGGTATAAGCATTATCGGAGATATTCCGGTTTATGTTATTCTCAATAGCGTTGATGTATGGGCGCATCCCGATCTTTTTAAGCTGAACGAATCGCATATCCCGTACGCGGTGGCCGGCGTGCCGCCTGATTATTTTAGCGATACGGGGCAACGTTGGGGCAACCCTGTTTACAGATGGGATGTTTTAAAAGAGACTGGGTATGGATGGTGGATAAAGAGGATAGAGCGCGACCTCAAGATTTTTGACATTGTCAGGCTTGACCATTTTAGAGGCTTTGTGGCTTACTGGGAAATAGACGCTGATGAGGAGACTGCTGTTAAAGGCAAATGGGTTGAAGCCGGGGGGTATGACTTCTTTAACGCATTGCAGGATAGATTCAAAACTCTGCCGATTATTGCTGAAGACCTTGGCGTTATAACGGATGATGTAAAAGAGGTTATAAACCATTTTCAATTCCCGGGGATGAAGATATTGCTTTTTGCCTTTGGCGACGATCCCGCGACAAACCCGTACGCGCCCCACAACCACAACAAAAATTGCGTTGTCTACACCGGCACGCATGATAACAATACTATAAAGGGATGGTTTGATAACGAGTTGACAGTGGATGATAAAAACAGGTTGTTTAAATATATCGGCAAAGAAGCTAACAGCGCTGAGATACACATGGAATTCCTCAAACTTGCGATGATGTCGCCGGCGGACACTACAATATTGCCTATGCAGGACATACTTGGATTAGGCAAGGATGCGCGGATGAATCTGCCGGCCACAACAAAAGGAAATTGGGAGTGGAGGCTTGAGTCCGGGCAATTAGAACCGGCGGTTTTAACAAACTTTGTGGAACTAACCAAAAAGTCAGGCCGGTAAATAATGGCTCTGAAACAAGAATTCCCCCAGAGTCCTAAGGGGAACCCAATTGACGGATTCCGCCATTTTATGTTATGCTCCTGATTTTTGCGAACAACATCACGTTTCCACTTTATGCTTATTCCACTCTAAACTTATTCCGGATAGGCAACATTTTCAATATCAGGGCATTCTTTAAGAAGGTTGGCTCTCATGTAAATCATCAACAGGAACGCGACAATGGATATGATAAAACTGTTTGGATGCGACGATTTGCGCGCCATTCTTATCAGCCTGTGAAGCGTTGATTTCTCATCCGATGTTGCGGTTGTGAAATAGTATTTTGCAAATCTGAAAATAAGGCCGAAAATTTTCCGGTTATAGCCGGGCTTGCTTATGTTAATTGTGTCTTTTTTAGGAGAGCTTTCAAAGTCGTCAAATAGATTTTGAACTCTTTTGATTAAATTCTCGGTTTTATACAGGTTCCAGCTAAGCCAGTAAATACCCTGAACCAACTGATCTTGAGTCATCTGTTTTGGAACAACAGTGAATGTGTTATGAACGGTGGCGTATTTTTTGCCTTTGGTATGGCCCTCTTCCCAATCAATATACCTGCCTTCCTTTATTAATCTCGCTTTTAACCGCGTGCCGTCGAGAGCTTGCAAAGGGTATACATGCACGCCGGGTATGCCCGTTTGCATGAAAAAATCAAACTGATGCTGGAATATCGAAAGGTCGTCGCTGTCAAAGCCGACAAGGCAGCCCGTTGTGACAACAAAGCCATGTTGATTAAATGTCCTTATATCATCAAACATGCTGCGTTTCAGATTTTGCATTTTGCCTGTTTCTTTAAGACTTTCGGTGTTTGCCGTTTCAATGCCCACCACCATTCTGGACAGGCCGGCCGCGGCTGAGAGTTCCATAAACTCTTCATCTTTAGCCGTGTCAATTGAGAATTGGGAAAAGAATGTAACCTTTGATTTGTGTTTGTTGTTCCAGTCGCGCAATGCTCTCAAAATCTCCTTTGCTTTCTCCCTGCCTGCGGGGAAGTTGTCGTCCGCAAGCACTATTATCCTGATTCCCATGTCGTATAACTGTTGAGCTTCTTTTATAACCACATCCACTTTTTTGTAGCGCATTTTACGCCCAACGTACACAATAGCATTGCAAAATTCGCAATCAAAAGGGCACCCGCGGCTTGTCTGAACAATGCCGGACATGAATTCATCTTTAGTTTTTTTAGAAAGATAGCTGTAGTCGGGAACCGGGCTTATATCAAGATCAAATCGTTCAGTCTCGATATACTCGGCTTTGTAATCGCCGGCAAGATAGTCGTTGAGAAATTCAGGCCAAATGCGTTCCGCTTCTCCTATAATTAAAACATCTGTAAAATTTCTCCATCTTTCAGGGCTTACCGAAGCAGCCGGCCCGCCGCAAACAACAAGGACGCCTCTTTTGCGAAATTCCGCGGCTATTTCCCTGGCCCTTTCAAGCTGAGTAGGAAAACCTGTTATACCTACAAGGTCATAAGGAGCGTCAAAATCAATAGGCTCAATCGACTCGTCAATCATAGTTATTTCAAATTTGTCAACGGGAGTCATAGCCGCCACGGTAGGCAAGCTTGCGGTTAACACAACCCCCCCTTTCCCAGTCAAACTATTAATAGAATCCATGTCAATATCATCCGCAGAGTAGTTTTTTGGGTATACGAGGAACAGTTTTTTTCTCATGATTGATATTCCTGATAGAAATTAAATTATTAATATAAAAACCGGCAAACAAATACATTTTAGAACACAGAAATTATAACAAACATTAATTAGCTGTCAACAAAAGAAGCTGTGTTGCGCCATGCGTAGCTTTAGGGATGGCAAGCCGCGTGTTTAACAACCAATAAATTGACCCGGCGTTGCAACTGGGCAAATGTTGCGGGCTCTGAAACCTGCTACTCCGGATACCTGATATTTTCAATATCAGGCTTGTTCTTTCATATATTCTTTTTTTAAATTCATTCGCAATCTCCCTGGCCCTGCCAATTTGGGAAGGGAAACCGGTAATGCCAACAAGATCATACGTCCTGTCAAAATCAATTGTTTCCACAGCTTCATTCACAATTGTTATTTCAATCTCAGGAGGAGTTAAGGCCGCCACAGTCGGCAAACTATTGTTTAATAGCTCACCTATTTTGCCGGTTATGGAGCTAATTGAATCAAAATCAAGATTTGCAATGGAATAAACAGCGGGATATATGAGCAGTATTTTTTTTGCATGTTAATATCTGCAAAATGTTAAAATGCATGTATCTATTCAGCGAGATTTACACACCCCGTCCGCCATTCGGCGGCCACCCCTCTTTTTAGAGGGGAAATTAAATCGGATTTATTTCCACAAAGTCCCCTCTAATAAGAGGGGATTTAGGGGTGTGTATAGCCGCCTGGTGAAAACACGCTGAATAGATACAAATGCATTAATATTAAATAATTTCGGGAGGGCTTGAAAACTTAACAGCATAGGTTCTATTCAGCTGATCATTTATAAAATAGTGAATAAGCCTAAAAAAATAAGCTCCGATATTAATCATTATTATATTACAAATGTTATTTATTAAACTAAAAAGTCAGAGATGTAAACAAACAGCAATTAGCGGCGGCTATTTTATGCCGGTTTATTGCTAACAATATCATGGTCAGGTTATATGCTTATTCCGGATAAGTAATATTGGCAATATCTGAGTTTTCATTAAGAAGCGTGGTTCGCATATTAATTAATAATAGAAATGCCACAATGGATATAACTAAACTATTTGGATGTGAAGAATTTCTGGCCATTTTTATTAACCTGCGAAGTATAGATTTTTCATCAGGAGTAGCTTTTGTGAAATAATATTTTGCAAACCTGAAAGCAAGCCCCAGTGTTTTGATATTAAAGCTTGGTTTGCATATTTTTAAGGTATCTTTTTTGGGAGAGCTTTCAAAGTCGTCAAATAGAATCTGAACCCTCTTGATAAAATTTTCAGTTTTGTAAAGATTCCAGGCCAGCCAATAAATCCCCTGCGTCAACTGTTCATTCGTCATCTGCTTTGGAATAACTGTAAAAGTGTTATGCACGTTTGAATATTTTGCGTCCTTATTTGTCCCTTTTTCCCAATCAATATAGCGCCCCTCTTTAATTAACCTGGTTTTTAAACGCGTGCCGTCGAGGGCTTGCAAAGGGTAGACATGCACGCCCGGTATGCCTGTCTGCATAAAAAAATCAAACTGATGCTGGAATATCGAAAGGTCGTCGTTGTCAAATCCGACAAGGCAGCCTGTTGCGATAACAAAGCCATGTTGATTAAATGTTTTGATATCATCATGCATACTGCGTTTCAGGTTTTGCGTCTTGCCCGTTTCCTTAAGGCTTGCGGCGTTTGACGTTTCAATGCCGACCACCATTCTTGATAGCCCAGCCTCGGCCGACAATTCCATGAACTCTTCATCTTGGGCCGTGTCTATTGAAAATTGCGAGAAGAAAGACACCGGCGATTTTTGTTTCCAGTTCCAGTCGCGCAAAGCTCTTAAAATCTCCTTTGCTTTTTTTCGGCCGGCTGGAAAATTGTCGTCGGCAAGCGCGATAATTCTAATCCCCATATCATATATTTGCTGCACTTCTTTCATGATTGTTGCTACCGGTTTATAGCGCATCTTATGTCCGACGTACACCACAACATTGCAAAATTCACAATCAAAGGGGCATCCGCGGCTGGTCTGCACAATACCCATCATAAATTGTTTTTTGGTTTTTTTTGAAAGATAGCTGTAGTTTGGAACGGGGCTTATATCAAGATCAAATTTCTCCATTTCCCGGTACTCGTCTTTGTAATCCCCTGCGAGGAAATCTTTTAAAAATTCAGGCCAAATACGTTCAGCCTCGCCGATGATGAGCACATCCGCAAAGTCTCTCCATCTCTCGGGGCTAACCGAAGCGGCCGGCCCGCCGCATATGACAGGCACGCCTCTCTTGCGAAATTCTTCAGCCACTTCTCTGGCCCTTCCAAGTTGTGTCGGGAACCCGGTTATGCCTACAAGGTCATATGGGTAATCGAAGTTAAGCGGCTCTATGGATTCATCAATCATGCTTATATCAAATTTGTCGGTTGGAGTTAACGCCGCCACGGTAGGCAAACTTGCGGTTAACACGGCTCCCGCCTTGCCGGTTAGCGAAGTGATTGAATCCATGTCAACATTCGCTTTTGAATAATTTAAGGGGTAAACAAGGAGCATTTTCTTTTTCATAATAGGTTTTCCTTTAACAAAGCAAAAAATTAGCGGGTAAAAAACGCGGAATAATAGCAGGCTAAGCGACATAACACGATGACATCGCTTTAATTTGCGGCTAACAGCCCGGCTATTCGGGATATCGAATCCGCGCAATTTCCGGGTTTATCTCCTGTAGCATTCCACGCGTATACTTTACCGTTAAAAACGCAAATATAACAGTGGCAAGACTGTTTGGAAATGACGATTTTCGCGACATTTTAATCATTTTTCGAAGAGCCGCCTTTTCATCCGGCAAAGCTTTTGTAAAATAGAACAGAGCCAGTCTCCACATAAGGCCCAAAGCTTTAATATTAAAACTTTGTTTGTTTATTTTAAGCTTGCCTTTCTTAGGCGAACTTTCAAAATTATTAAAAAATGTTTCAACTCTTTTTGTAAAGTTGTCCAGGCTGTAGAGTTGCCAGGCCAGCCAGTAAGCCCCTTGCTGGAGTTGCTCTTTTGTCATTTGTTTAGGGATAACCGTCAATGTGTTGTAAGTGTTTGTGTATTTTTTGTCGTCAACGCAGGCGTCGTCCCAATCAATATAACGGCCCTCTTTTATCAAACGTGTCTTTAAAGGCGTGCCGTCAAGGGCCTGCAACGGATACACATGTATGCCGGGTATGCCGGTTTCCATAAAAAAATCCAGTTGCCGCTGAAAGATAGATAAATCATCGCTGTCAAACCCGACTATGCAGCCCGTTCCTATCATTATGCCGTGCTGCTGCACTTTCTTTACATCCGCAAGAACATCGCTTTTAATATTATGGAGTTTGTTGGTCTCTTTAAGGCTGTCTTCGTTTGATGTCTCAATGCCTATGCATACCCTTGTTAATCCGGCTGCAACCGCGAGTTCAAGAAACTCGTCATCCCTGGCCACATCAATTGAAACCTGGGTAAAAAATGAAACCGGCTGTTTTTGTTTGTTGTTCCAATCACGCAACGCCCGTAAAATATCTTTTGCCTTTTGCCGGCCGGCGGAGAAATTGTCATCCGCCAATATTACCATTTTTATTCCAAATCCATAAAGTTGCTCAACTTCTTTTATTATTGTTTCCACCGGCTTATACCGCATTTTATGCCCCATATATATAACCACATTGCAAAACTCGCAATCAAATGGGCAACCGCGGCTTGTTTGCACAAAACCGGCCATAAACTGTCTTCTTAACTTCGGGTCAATGCGGCTATAATCGGGAACCGGGCATATTGAAAGGTCAAACCTCTCTGTCTCCCGGTACTCCGGTTTGTGTTTGCCGGCAAGGTAATCTGAAATAAATTGGGGCCAAATGCGCTCGGCCTCTCCAATAATAAGCGTATCTGAAAATTTCCGCCACCTCTCCGGGCTAACCGAGACGGACGGCCCTCCGCATACGACCGTAACTCCCCTTTTCCGAAATTCATTCGCTATCTCTTTTGCTCTTGTTAATTGGGTTGTAAGGCCGGTGATGCCCACAAGGTCGCACGGTTCATCAAAATTAACCTCTTCAATGCACTCGTCAACAATGTTTATATCAATGCCGACCGGCGTCAGCGCCGCGACTGTCGGCAAACTGGGGTTTAATAGCCCTCCGGAACTTTTTGTCAAATCGCTGATTGACTTTATATCACCCATTGATATTGAGTAATTTTTTGGGTTTACAAGCAGTAATTTCTTTTTCATTGTAGTATAAGTAGAAAATATAAACGCATTTATAAAAATTCGGAATCTGTTCAGCGTATTAGCGCCAAAAAATGAAATAAAATGATCTTCAACGCTATAATCATCTTTTTTTAAGTTGGCAATTGGCGTAAAGGAACATTGGGGTCTTGAAATTTTTGAGCTTTTTAGGTTTTACATCTCCCGGCCTCAATCACCAAATACACATTTGGCTTACGACCGTAATAATTGAGAATTGAAAAATCTTTTAAAGCCGTTTTTCCAAAACACGCTGAAAAGTTGGAAACATTTTTAGTTTGCTATTATAGTTGACAAATAAAAAAAAAAAAGATTATTTTTACGAAATTGGGATTAAAATGATATCTTATCATTATGTTGTTTAGTTTTTGCAGGCGGAACTTATTAAGAACGAACTGTTATGGATTGTCAGGCGATAAAAACAGATTTAAACAATCGCTTTATGGACAAATTCAAAATTATTCATGATTTGGCCTACCTATCCTTGGGCTTGATACACCGGGACTGCGTGAGAATAACCATGATAAACCGGAAATTTGCAGTATACAATTAAAAAAACGGAAAGGAGCGTAAATATGCGTTTTATTAAAAACATAGAATTAAGAAAGCATTTTTTATTATTAGCGCTGCCGCTATTTTTTATCAATTTCACTGCCGACGCGCAAATTATTGATCAACAAGGACCGGCGGACAAGGCCACCTATCTGGCGGAGATAACAACCATTCTTAAAAAGAAATGGCCGGAAAATCGCGCGATAAATATTTGTTGTCATGGGCATAGCGTGCCGGCAGGCTATGCAAATGAGCTGATTGTCGACACCTTTAACGCTTACCCACACTTGCTGCATAAAGGTTTGAAAGAGCAATTTCCATTTGCTGTTATTAATGTTATTGTAACATCAATCGGCGGTGAGAACGCCGCGCACGGCGCCCCGCGATTTGAAAAAGATGTCCTGAGTCACAATCCTGATATTATTACAATTGATTATGCTATTAATGACCAACGCACAGGCATTGAGCTAGTCGACAAGTCCTGGACGTCTATGATTGAAAAAGCTTTGGCAAAAAATATAAAAGTAATACTTTTAACGCCAACCCCCACTATTTTTGCGAATTTGGACGATCCGGACGGCAGCCTGAATAAGCGCGCGCAACTAATCATGGAGCTTGCCGGGCAATACAATATAGGGCTCGTTGACAGCCTTCAAGAGTTTAAGGATTTCCTGGATAACGGCGGAAAATTGCAAGATATAATGTCAAGCACGCATCATCCAAATAGAAAAGGGCATGAAATAGTAACAGCGCAACTGCTTTCCTGGTTTCAAAATTAAATCGGCTTTTTAACTGTATTCTAAAATTAAAACATTCTACACTGCTACCCATCCTTTGGCTCTATACCGACGTAAGGTATTGCCGGTAGAATGCTTTACAACTTACTTACAACTCCAAATACCATTTAGTGTTAATTGCCTGTTTTCCGAAAACAGGCGTAGAATACCTTTTTTGCCTTTTTAAAGGCAAAATCCGCCCCCCTTACATCGTGTAAGCAAATCCACTACAACTACGTAGGGGGGGGGTATATATGCCCTGAAGAAATTCGTCTACGGATATTTTTTATAAAATCAAGTGTTGACGTCTTTTTTTTATCGCTTATTTAGCTTGACAAACCGTTGATTTTGGCATATATTTATTAGCCTTAACGGCAGTTTAAAGACGTTTAAACGCATTTTGAGTAAATTTTAGTTTTTCAATATTTATGTTTGAAACTGATATTTTTGAATTTATATAAGTAAAAAAACGGCCCGGAAAATAAGCGCGTTTTTTGGAATAAATCAATCAAAAATCAACAATTCCTTGTAAGTAGTTTGAGTAAATTTATAAGTATTAAGCAATAATGTTAAAAAAAAATAACCCACTTTTTTTCAAAAGCGCCTTAATTTTTGCGGTTTTCATTGCATTTTCCCTGATACAAAACTGCTTCCGCATCTACGGCTCTAATGTATCCGCAGACGTCATTTACGCTGAAACCGTTTCAGATAAATTAGTTGCGTTTAATGATGTTGACGGCCTTGAAGATGAATTTCTTTTCCTAATAGCCGAGCATACCGTTTCAATTGCCTCAAAAAATTCTGAAAATGCACACCACGCCCCATCCGTAATCACCGTAATTACAGATAAAGAGATTGAAAATATGGGTTTCAGGACTCTATCTGATATCCTCAGAATTGTGCCCGGATTTGATATATTAAAGGATTCCACTATTGGACATGTGCTTATGGACGCCAGAGGCGTAAGAGAAGCGGACAGAAAAATTAAAATCCACATTGACGGCCACTCTATTAACGCCCCTTATGATGGAGAAACGTCATTCCTGCTTGACAAATATCCACTGGTAAATGTTAAAAGAATAGAGATAATCAGAGGGCCGGGTTCGGCCCTATACGGAGCCAACGCGTTTCTTGCTGTAATAAATATAATTTCTAAAGATGCCGCTGATATAGACGGCGTTAAACTAAGCGCCGGGATCGGCAGTTTTGATTCACAGGAGTACAGCATCTTATTCGGCAAAGATCTTTACGGCGTTGATGTCTCCGGTTTTGCTGATTTTACCAACACTAACGGTCTGAGCGAGGTTATTAAAGCCGACAGGCTAACAGGGTCCCCTTTTACGGTGACGCCCAGCGACACAGACGATAGCAGGAATGAGCTGGATCTGTTCCTTAAATTAGTTTATAAAAACCTGAAACTGGTTGGTAAATATATGAACAAAGATCAGGATGTTTTTATAGGCGCGGTAGACGTCAAGGCTGAAGACGGCGAATACCGGTTTAACAACACTATGGCCGACCTAAGTTATGAATTTGATTTGGGCGACAAAATAACCGTCAAGCCAAGGGCATATTACGACCAATATTATTTCAATTTCTTTCCGGAAATATTTCCTCCCGGTTTTACAATAGACGCCGACACAGATGGGGACGGCGATATTGAAGTCTTTGCAGATGGACTAAAAGCCGATGCGGTTGTAAGAAACAGAAGAGTTGGCGGCGAAATACAACTTGATTACAAGCTGTCCGACAAGAACTTGTTTGTTGTTGGATTTAATTACGAATGGGAAAACCAGGATAATGTAACATATCATACTAATTTTCATCCTATTACTAATGCTTCATTTGACGGCCAAATGGTGGATATGACCAACACGGCAAACTTGCTGGAAGATGACGTATTGAGGCAAATATGGGCTATATACTTGCAAGATAAATGGGATGTGACTGATAATTTAGGGATTACCGTTGGCGTGCGGCACGACCATTACAGCGATTTTGAGGGGACTACCAACCCCAGACTCGGCATTGTGTGGGATTTTATGGATGACGCAACTTTAAAGATTCTTTACGGCCAAGCGTTTCATGCCCCAAGTTTTAAAGATCTTTACGCCACAAACAATCCCGTGACGGCCGGCAACCCTAATATGAAGCCTGAGACAATACGCACATACGAAGTCGCGCTGGAATATGATATTAATGATAATATGAGCGCAAATGTTAATTATTTTTTCAATGTCATTAGGGACGAAATTGGTTTTAGGGATTTTAGGACAGGGGTTGACTCTGGAGCCGGCACGTTCATCCTTGATAATCTTGGAGGCTCCAACATACAGGGGGTTGAGTTTGAATTCAGGGCCGATCTGAACAAATATTGGAAAGGCGCTTACGCTTTTGCAAACTACACTTATCAGGACGCTGAAGCAAAAGGCGACCCACTGCCTGACGTTCCCAAGCATAAAGGCAATATTGGAGTTAATTTTGAACTGACAAAATATGTTAACGCTAATTTACACTCATTCATAAGCGGTGATAGAATACGCGCTGAAACCGACACTCGCGACGACTCGCCGGGATACGCCCTTGTAAACCTCACAATGACAATAAAAGAGTTCTTTAAAGATATGAAGATAAAAGCGTCTATGTTTAACCTGCTGGACAAGGATTATAATGACCCCGCTCCTTTAGGCGGCATTACCCACGACCTTCCACGACCGGGCAGAACCTTCTTTATTGAAATGAACTATAAGTTTTAATGCAAACTTTAGCGAAGTTTCAAGCGGAATTGCTCTGGTTAATGCATACCTAAGTGGCTGCGTAGGAATAACCATGATAAACCCGGGATTTGCAGTGCGCAATTAAAAAACCGGAGCAGTCTTTGTTGCCAACCTCCAAACGTTTATTGATTGCGTCAGCGGTATGCTAAGGGCTCGGAAACATTCGCGGCGCGCCCTCTATTATATTAAAAGTGAATTTGCATTGAGAGCATTCCAGATTGCCGGTAATAACTTCAGCCCCTTCAACCGACTCATCTTTTAAAACTAAGTCGCCCTCGCAAGCGAGGCAGACTAGAATGTCTCAAAGTTTCATTTTCATATATCGTTTCTTTGTTTTTATTATATACGCCGGAACATGTTATACTTAAATGCATCAGGTTTTCGAAATTAGTTGAGGAATAAAAGGCTAAAGCCTTGGTGTCTCTAAATAACTTGCGCATTTTACACCCGCCTTCAGGGTGATCCCCGTTTTCTCGATGACAAGCCTTCGCTCAAACTTCAATTGCCAAATCCTCAACATAGCTTAGGCTATGCCTACGGTTTGGCTCAATCAGTTTAAACAAATCTAACCTAAATCTAGCCAAAAATATTTGAAATTTTTGGCTAGTTTTAATCAACTATTAAATCCACCTTTATAGCTAATTTTGTAAGCGGATAATTATTACAAATTATATCTTCGTTGCAATATGCAAATAACCGTACCGTCATCTCTCTATTAATTAACCTTCTATTTTATGCGTAGGCCATATATATAAAGCTCTGTATTAAATATCATTAATTGATGGTTTTTCAGCCTTCCATAGCCCCTGACGTCAATGGATGAGGATGTGTGTTTTCTTAATTCAATGACATTGCCCTTGATGGGATGGTGAAAAAATTCGCTCAATTTAGGTAAAAGCAAATTTTTTGGATTTATACAGTGTTTTTAATGTTTTTCAGAAAGAGCATGGAAGATTCAAAGTTTTTGTTTGGTCTTGGCGTGGCGTCGCTGAATGGTTTAGGCTCAAAATGGAGCGGCACAAATTTGAGAGATATCAGGGCGTGGAATTGAGCCCGGCGTTGGTAAAACTTAACACTTTTTCATTCAATTCATTGCTTTTTTTTAATTTATCAGATTTGAAAATATGTTTCATTATTCTCCAAATCTCCATAGTTTCCAGCAATTTAAAGTACGCTTCAATATGTTGATATTTTGCTTGTGAAAAATACTGATTTACTGGATATTTTTCGTTGAAATCAGGGGTATGATTAAATTTGCTCCCAGTAATAGGTTTTGCGTCTTCTTTAATATGCATATAATCTTTTCGATTGGTTAAGATTATAAAGAGCCTGCACAATGCCTTTATGGCTATATTAGGTTCAATATTGGGGACATATAATGTTGGCAAATTTTTCAGTAAATCTCTGTTCCATATATACGGGCCAATGTCTAATTGGTTCCATACTCTGGTAATATTTCCTTTTAGTTGATGGTTTGTTAAATAATTTGCGAAGTCCGGGTTGCCTATTGTTCCTCCGGCAAAAGTATATGTTTTTACAGTCGAAAGCCCATTAGGATCCCAACTGCTTTGTGTATTTAGCAACCAAGATGATAGAAGTGACGCAAGTCCGGCTCCCAGGCTATGGCCGGCCACAATTATCTCTGTTCCTTTAATACTTATTTCTTTTTCTAAAAATTGCGCTAGTGATAATTGTGAAGCGGAATTTAATGAACATTTCATTTTCATTAGCTGCTTAATCCCCTTGGCCATTCCTTTTGAAATCTTTGCATCGCATATTACCTTTGGATTTAAGGTCTTCCACTTTACTTGTCTTGCAACCTGAAAGGTTTCTAAATATGCGTATATTGAAGAAGGGTAAGTGCCTCCTATAGTCACAATATATTCAGGCGGTTGTTTTGTGTATGAATTTGCTTGTTTATTTCTTGAAACATACATTACATTAGCCGGAGTTTTAGAAAATAGGGGTTGAAAAACGCAAGGGCCCCAAACAACCTCCCATTCTCCGATTAAAGATTTAACTTCATTTTCGGAAATTATATTATTTATCCTTTCAGATAGTTTATTCTTAATATGGGATGCCGGCCCTCGCGTATCTACTCCTAAATACGCAAACATAGCAAACGAAAAAATACACTGTTTTTTGTTATATTTAACAGACAATTTATTCCCTTTTACAATTAACGGTTCGTGAAAATATGACAGGGGCCGGATTAATAATAAAAAATTCCGGCCTTATTTAACATTCTCTAATGTCGTTTATTAAAAATAATTTTCTGTTCTAACTGTAAAGGCTGGGATTATATCATATTAGGTTTTGCTTGTCTATCAATAATATTGATAAGATATTATAATAAAAATGTAACATTTAACAGATGGCAAATGATACCGTAAGCAGTTGATGTTAGTAATGGTTTATGACTTTAATATAAAATGGCGAATATAAATATATTGGCGGTTATTAGATATAATAAATGTCGTGGAGCTCTATATATAACATTAAAGATTTAGTATTTTGAGATGTAAAAAAATATTGATATATAGAAGCAATACTTGAGAGTATATAGTTAAAATTCAAAAAAAGAAAGTGTTCAGGGTATTGCAAAGAGGTTGAAAAATGGTTGGTTGTAAGTGAAGTGATTGTAATCTAACGCCAAACAGCAGGTTCTTGAATTGCCGGTTTCAAAACGATGTCTATAACGATCAATTCTTTTTAGTAAAAAAATAAGCCTTTAGTTGGTAATGAGTTGTACGTTTTAGAGTGTTGTCTAAAAGGCTTAATTTAACCGCTCTTTATCTGTAAATTGGTCGGCTTGCAAAATTCTCTAACATATTATAATTAATTGAGTTGTAAATAATATATCTTTTTAAATTGGCGCTCAGTTCTTGTCAAAATTTATTTTTTTGCCCAAAAAAGGCAGATTAATCACTTTGTTTATGGTATTGTATCAACCAAAACTGTATCTTGTATAAATACTTTTTTGTAACCCTACATTGATTTCATATGGCCTGTAATATTTTCCAGTGAAAAAGTTATAGGAGTGTTTGGCTAGTTCACAAGGGTGTGAACATTGTAGGCGTGGTTTTGAAAACAATGGGCGAAAACGGCTTTGTTTTCAAAATGAATCTTTAAAAAGCGCGACTAAAGTAGCCATTACTTGGGCAAGCCGGATAAGTAAAAAGGCAAAAATTACAAACTGAAACAGGATTTTAAAAAATATTATGGTTATGCATAAAATTGTAACAATATTTATTTGCTTGATAGCGCTGTCAACGCTTTTTGCAAAGCCAGGCTGGTGCGTTGGCTCGGAGGGGTTTAATAATCCCGTGTTCGGCGCAAAGGCGCTTTCAATGGGCAACACGTTTGTCGCCAACGCCGATGACCCAACGGCGATACAATTTAATCCCGCCGGATTAACTGATCTGGAAGGCTCCCAGGCATCCGTGGGCAACACATTCCTGGCCGGATTTGTTGATTACGATCCGGTTAACGGCAAAAGCGACGAAACCAGAAAGAACTTTTTTATCGCGCCGAACATCTACTTTACAAAAAACGTTAAAGAGTCGCGTCTTGCCTTTGGTGTGGGCGTTACAGCTCCATACGGCCTGGGCACAAAGTGGAGCGACACGAGTTTTGCAAGGTATCTGGGCACGGAATCCGACATGGCGCTCGTAAACCTAAACCCAACAGTGGCGTTTAAGGCCTTGCCCGGACTCTCAATCGGCATTGGGTTTGATTACACTTTCGGCACGGTAGATATGAAGGCGCAAAACAACTGGAACATTGTTGAAACCGCGCTAAACAATCCTGATATAGGCAGCCGGCCCGACGGCCTGACAGATACGCACCTGAGCGTGGATGACGGATTTGGGTATAATATAGGCCTACTCTACAAGATAAACGAAAAGAGCAGTGTCGGTGTAAGTTTCAGAAGCAAGATCGACCTCAATTTCACGGGCAACACAGAAATGAGGGGCATTTCCGGGGCTTTGCCGCAACTGGCGTTTGGAGGCAACAGGTTTAGGACGGATGTGGACGCGGATGTGACCCTGCCTGAATCATTAACAATAGGCTACGGCAGGCATGTGGGAGATAAATGGTTTTTTGAGATAGATGTAGAGTGGACAAGGTGGTCGCGTTTTGACACGGTTGGTTTTGAGTTTGAGGAGAGCAACGCAATGTTGGAGGCTGACAACCCACAGGAGTTTAAATGGGACGACGCCATAAGCGTGGGCATAGGGTCTGAATACAAACTAAACGGCAAGGCAAGTCTGCGTGGCGGATACACATACCACGAAACGCCCGTGCCCGGAGACACATTTACGCCGAATATACCTGGAAGCAGCAGGCATTCCATAACAACCGGGGCGGGTTACAAAATGCGGCTGTTTGACCTGCCGATAACAATTGACGCGGCTTATGTTGCCGCGTTTTACGAGGATAGGGAAATTGAGAACGACGTCGGCAAACTACGCGGCGCGGAGATTGACGGCGAATACGAGAGGATGTCGCATCTGTTTGCCGTGAACTTTACTTTGCAGTTTTAAAGATGGAAGTCTGATGGTAAAATCAAAAGCGAATTTCGAACCGCAGAACGCCGAATTTCGAATTATGAAGTAAAAGCAAAAACAGCCGCGGGTAAGGGGCGTCTTTAGCCTCCCTTTTTAACATTTATTTTTACCTGATTGGTTCAAGTCTCCTGACTTGAACCAACCAAGCCTTATCTTTATTCCGTAAAGCATAAATTATCCCCAATTTATTAATATTCAGTCTGTTGATATTGTCAATAATACGTTGAGAAGAACGAAAGCGCTTGTATCAAACATTAATTGCTTTATTGTCTTGAGCTACTAAATATAGTAGCATATAAAAAATGAAGTTATTTTTGAGCGAATCCTTAAAAAAATATTGATAGATCTTATAACGGAGGGTGAAATATGGGATCAGATACTTATAGTTCCGGAACATTTTCAAATAAAAAAAGACAAATTAATGTTTCGTATACTTCAGGGAAAAAAGCAAGCGTTCATTACGGATGTTTAAGCATTAAGCAAAACATTAAAGAGGTCTGGGTAGATAAAGAGACAAAGGGAAAGAGCCTGGGCATCAAATTTGCCGATGGATCTGTAGACTATATGCCGTATGGTCAACCTTTGGCAATTATAAAAGATCCGGAATTCATGCTGCAAAATCAGATAGAGCGTATTATTGCGCAAATCAAGGATGAACTTGTAAAAAAGAAAATATCAAAAAAATATCTTGCCCGCCAACTTGCGACTTCCGATAACCAGATTCAAAGACTGCTCAATCCAAATATCCTCAACAAGAACCTTACTCAACTTTACAAGGTCGCATCTCTTTTAAAGCTGGAGTGTATAATACATTTAAATAGCGCGGCGTAATACTGTGAATAAAATTGTAACAATATTTATTTTCTTGATTGCGCTTTCAACGCTTTTTGCAAGACATGGCTGGTGCGTCGGCTCGGAGGGTTTTAATAATCCCGTGTTCGGCGCAAAGGCGCTTTCAATGGGCAACACGTTTGTCGCCAACGCGGACGACCCTTCGGCGGTCCAGTTTAATCCCGCCGGAATAACTCAGTTGGAAGGGACGCAGGTCTCCGCGGGCAACGCTTTTATAGCCGGATTTGTTGATTACAATCCGTTTGAGGGCGGTTCCGACCATACGAGGAAGAACTTATTCCTGACGCCGAACCTCTATTTTACACAAACCGTGAAAGATTCGAGGTTCTCGTATGGACTTGGCATTACCGCTCCATACGGTTTAGGCACAAAGTGGAGCGACACAAGTTTTGCGAGATATCTGGGCACTGAATCAGACCTGGCGTTGATAAACCTTAACCCTTCCATTGCTTTTAAGGCCCTGTCCAACCTCTCTATTGGTCTCGGGTTTGACTACACTGTGGGCACGGTTGATATGAAAGCGCAAAACAACTGGAACCTTATTGAAACCGCTGTAAATAATCCGGATATTGGCCGCAGGCCTGACGGTTTAACCGATACACACCTGAGCGTTGACGACGGGTTCGGCTATAATATCGGCATCCTTTATGAGATAAGCGAAAAGAGCAGGATCGGCTTTAGTTTCAGGAGTAAAATAGACCTGGACTTAACAGGCAATACCAAAATGTCCGGCATTGCAGGAGCTTTGCCTCAGTCAGTCTTTGGCGGCAACAGGTTCAGGACTGATGTAGGCGCGGATGTGACGTTGCCTGAATCAGTGACTGTCGGATACGGCAGGCGCTTGGCTGAGAAGTGGTTTGTTGAAATTGACGTAGAGTGGACAAGGTGGTCGCGTTTCAACACGGTTGGCTTTAAGTTTGAGGATAGCAACCCAATGCTGGAGGTTGACAATCCGCAAGAGTTTAAATGGGACGATGTTATTAGCGCGGGCATTGGAGCTGAATACAAACTAAACAACAAGACGAGCCTGCGCGGCGGATACACCTACCATGAAACGCCTGTGCCCGGCGACACTTTCACGCCCACAATTCCGGGCAGCAGCAGGCATTCCATAACAACCGGCGCCGGTTATAAATTGCGCGTCTTTGATATGCCAATTACAATTGACGCAGCCTATGTTGCCGCGTTTTACGAGGATAGAGACGTTGAGAACGAGGTCGGCAAACTACGCGGCGCGGAGATTGACGGTGAATACGAAAGAATGTCGCACCTCTTTGTGGTCAACTTCACACTTCAGTTTTAACTCGTTTTGTGATAAATGAAAAACTTAAAAAATTTCACCCTATTGGCAGAATATTAAAATTAAATATATACCTTTAATTCCACTTCCCTTGATGGGCAATGTCATTGAGTTAAGAAATTTAATGGCTCCCACAATTGCGCGATATCTTTCCATCCTTTGTGGAATCACGGACAAACAAGTTTGTCCATGACGCCCATTTGTAGGTTTTTTTAATAAAAATACTTAATTCAACAGCATTGCCCTTGATGGGAGGGGGTAGAGGAGGGTGGTAAGAATCAATCAATTTATGCATTAATAAATTACGAGAACTGCGCTTTTTTAGAATTTCAAATATCTTTGGCTAGGTATTAGATAAATAAACATCTAACCTGTTTAATTTTAAATTATTTCATTACGAGCGTCTTGCGCTACCTAACCTCTACAAACATCCCCCATGCAAGTCCGGCGTCAAACGTTTTGCGGTTAAACTCAATATTGCCTTTTTTATTGGGAACTCCCCATGCTATCCAGTCTACCCCCTTTTTGATTGCCTTTATTGTGAATTCCAGTTCGCCGTTATTATCAGTAGCTCCGTTCACAGGGTCAACATTAATTGTAGATCTAATCCCATTGCGTAAATTAGTAGCCACATTCACAGGAATATTCGGCTCTAAAGCGCTAATTTTCAATGCGCATTTTTCGGTTTCACCCAATTCAAGAGTAATTTTCTCTAAACCGAAAGGGCCTTCAATAAACTCATGTTCACAATTAAATATAAAAGCCTTATTTGACGGAGGCGGCATTGTCATATCATCGTGTATTACCGTCACATCGCCTGAAATAACATTTAAAACATAGATAATATTTATCTCAGGACAAAGAGCTCTGTTAAAAATACAATTATCGGCAAATAAGATTCGCGTAAAATAAATTTATAACATGATTGAAATATATTTCATAATCCCTCTCTTTTATCTCTTGTTTGTTTGCGTAATGGTGGCGGCTAGCCCGTTTGAGCGAAAAATAATTTCACCCTTTTTTGACGCATAACCAAATCTAAATTTGAATTTAGCAGCTCCCTTATTGTCCGTTAAAGTTGATGCCGGAATAACTAAAGAACCAATCCCTTTTTTTAATGCATTTACAGGCATATCCGGCAATGGCCGCCCATGTTGATCACGTATTGTTACAATCGCTTCGTTAAGTCGCAATGATCTGCTTGCCGAGGTTGGGCTAACTTGTATCCTGTTGCCTATAAGAGTTTCAGTTTCATCCTGAATTATTATAACTTTGCCGGAATCCTGATCCGCCACATAAATAAGGTTGTTTTTTATATCCACTCCAATTCCCTGTGGATTTATCCCTGCTTTCAGCTCTGCTATTATTTTATGTGTGAAACCATCTATAATACTCAACATTCCGTTATTTAAGTCATTTACATAAATATGATTCTTGACGGCATTTACTTTTATATTGCTCAAACTACTCCCAACGGTTATTTCATCAATTAACTTTTCATTAACGCCATTTATCACTGTTACACTGTCGCCGGTTATCACATATATACGGTTTAACAATGGATTTACATCAATTTTACCGGGCTTTCCTTTAAGTCCTATTTTCTTTACAATCTTATTTTCGGCTCCATTTATTACGTAGTATCTGTTGCGGAAAAGAAAATTCGAAAAAAACCGAAATAAAATATTGAAAAAATAACGCGCAAAACTTACCATACCTGTAACGATAAATTTATAATAAAAAACCAGGAGGGCAAGAATGCGCGTTAAAAAAG
>JAIQZQ010000086.1 GCA_021777105.1 Candidatus Anammoxibacter sp. | reverse complement strand
CGCTTCAAGCGCTACTTTACTTTTAAAATTTGGACTATATTTCTTTCGCATTTTGCCTCCTTTTCGTAAATTTTCTTTTTTTCGAAATTATAGCAAAATGTAACTTAAGGGGCTGTCTAAATTATGGGGTCCATTATAGATAAGAATAATCCTTTTTGGTATAGAGTCCTTATTAGTTCTAATATTGATAAAAGTTCATTAGCTCCTGATAATCAATTTATATTAACTGTGCAAATTCACGAAATGAACGCTAATAATTCTAAAAATCTTAATTACTTGATCAATGTTTATAATGAAACGCAAAAATTCCGATTGTGTCCCGCTAAAATAAAGGTTGACGAAAAGATGTTTTTACCATGTTTTGATAGAGGAATTTTGAAGAGCAAATTATTTTTTCGAAATGCATGGGAAATAGACGAAGATGACTTGGAGAGTCTAGTGATAAAAAAAGACGATTCTCCGTTTATTCCAAACGATGTTTTGGATGCTCCGGTTTTAAAAGTTCTAAAAAGGAAAAACTTAGAAAATTGAGTTACGCCAACAAAACAATAGGGGTAAGCAAAATGACATATGATTTTTCAAGAAAAAACAACAGGAAGGAAAAGATTTTTCAAATTAAAATTTGTTTGCTAATGAAATTTTAAAAATTATACGAAACAAAAGCAATAGGTCGTTACATAGTAAACGATATGCAGATTTGTCATAGGAAGCTCCCTCTTTTTGAGGCACACTTACTTTTAGCTTGCGTTTTAGAACAGCTTGCGCAATGGTGGCTTGGAAAACAATTATGATAAGAATTGCTCGCAAGAATAGAAGTGACGTCATTCCCGAGGTAGCTTAGTTGTCAATATAAGTGTTTTTAAAATTATAGACAAACGCGCTTTATTTAAAAGGCGAGGTTCGGGTTATTTCGCCATCCGGCATTTTATAATATATTATACCGTCTTTTGCAAAAACAGATGGGATGTTATTTCGTTTATTTCTTTCAAGCGCGGCATGCACAGCTTTATTGCCGATTTTCTGTATATAAAAAGCTTCTCTATAAAGTTCCAGTTCTTCTATTTGGCTTTTATCCATTATTTATATCTTTTTTAAATTCATTAAAAATATTATGGTCATTAACTTTGTAGTTTTCTTTTGAACCGGCGCAAAATTCTATAAAATTAAGATCTGCATTATATATTAGAAACCATTTTTTTACAAGATGCCTGTAAATGTTCCAAAAATTATTTTTGCTTCTGTAGTATCTTCGAATTACATCTTCATCTGAAATATGATGCCCGCCATTTAAAACCCTTTCTTTAATACGTTCTATGCAAACAGTAGGATTGTCCAGAAAAATATAAATCAACTCAACTTCGTAATCCAGGTTTTTAACTTTTAGAATAATATCTTTTAAATATTTTCCTGCAAGTGTAGACTCCAGTATAAAACTTTCTCTTTTGTCTATAAGATCGTGTGTTGTTTTAAAAAATGCTTTTCCCGCAGTTATGTTTCCTTTCACTTCTTTAGCAATTTCATCTGCATTAACAAAGAACAAATGTTGCTCTTCTTCCAGTATTTTTGCAAAAGTTGTTTTTCCTGAACCATTTGCGCCGGCAATTATATAAAGTTTCATAATTAGTTTCTAATGTTACTTTTAACGGAGCTAAAATCTTATTTAACTATGCTTTTCTGAAAAATAACTAATACAATCGTATAGATCATTTAAAACAGCCTGAATTTAACTAATTTATTCTTAAATATCAACAGTTTATATTAAAATTAACTTCTCTTTTGTATAATATTTGATTATTTTAACAAATCAGTTGTAAACTATTTTTTAAATTGTATAAAGGGCGCCTAGAGAAAACTTTATCCGTGATTTTATTATAATTTTATTTTAAAAAAGATATAACATATACGAATGGTTTATAGATTAAGACAAATTGTTCAGGTTTTGGGGTTTGCAGTTTTTTTGTGCCTGTTGATCTTTTTGGATCCGATTACGGAACATGGGGAGAGTGCGAACTTTTTTGTTCGTATGAGCCCTTTTTCAGCGATTGGGGCTATGATTGCGGCAAGGGAGATTATAGTTAACTTCTGGCCGGCACTGATTGTGGTTATTTCTACCGTTATTCTGGGGCGGTATTTCTGTTCATGGGTTTGCCCGTTTGGGACTACTATTGATATAACGGATAAATTGTTTGCCAATAAACGGAATGGCAAGAAAAGAAGCGGGAAATCTTCTGATGATAGCTCGGCAGCGGAAATGACAATCAGGTTTTATGATGCTCGACGTTTGAAATATTATGTTTTTATTTTCCTGATAATCGGCGCGGTTTTTGGGGTTCAGATGACGGGGTGGTTTGACCCTTTAAGTCTGACAACCAATACGTACACAATTTTAATACACCCTTATGTTGTTTCTGTTATAAATGGCTTTTTTTACTTCTTTAACGACCTTCCTCTGATCGGTTCCGTTATGAAGCCGGCGCATAACGCGGTAAAGCACGCTCTTTTTTCGCACAGCAATCCGTTTTTCAGATCGCACTACATTTTCCTTTTTGCATTTATGGGCATTGTCTCTATTGGGATGGTTTACAGGCGGTATTGGTGTAGAAATTTGTGTCCGTTGGGGGCGTTGCTGGCATTGATATCTGACTGGGCAGTCTTTAAGCGTTTAGTTGGGGATGGATGTATTTCATGCGGAAAGTGCGTTAAGGCTTGCGGAATGGGAGCTATTGCGGCTGACGGCAAGGGTACTTTTGCGGGGGAATGCACATTGTGCATGACGTGTCAAAAGATATGTCCAAAAAGCGCGATAGAGTTTAAAAAGAGCCGGCCTGAAAAACAGGATATTCAAATAGATCTTTCTAAACGAAAGCTGTTAACCGCCGGGGCTTTTAGCGTTGCGGCGTCGCCTATTCTAAATCTTAATTCGGAAAAGATGTTTAAAAGCGCGACTCCGGCAATAATTCGGCCTCCGGGCGCGGAGCCTGAAGACAGGTTTATTGATAAATGCATCAGATGCGGCGAGTGCATGCGGGTATGCAAAACAAACGGTTTGCAACCGGTGGTGTTTGAAAGTTCGTTGTCAAAGGTATGGACGCCTACGCTTGTTCCACGCCATGGGTATTGTGATTATGAGTGTTTGCTTTGCGGAAAGGTTTGCCCTTCGGGCGCAATTAAACGGTTGGAGAAAAAGGAGAAACAATCTCTCTCAATCGGCAAGGCAAGGTTTAATCACAACAGGTGTATTCCATGGGTTGGTTTTTCAAAAATATCAAAACTGAAAGAGGAGTGGGAAGATGTTAATTGCGCTGTTTGCGAAGAGGTTTGCCCGATACCAATAAAGGCGATACGTTTTGACCCGTATGTTTTGTCAAAGGACAAAGAGATTCGCAGAGTTTTTATTGTTGAGGAGCTTTGCGTGGGATGCGGTTTTTGCGAAAAGGTTTGCCCTGTTCAGGGGATGCCTGCGGTAAAGGTTGAAGGACTCCATCCTCAAACGGTTAATGAACAATTGAGAAATTTAGGCAACGCTCCTTTAAAACAGCCCATAGGCAAATACTTCCCGGAAATTATTGGACTGTGGAAAAGGGAGTCAAGGCCGGTTTTATACGCAGGGGCAAACAAACTTTTTGAATATATTAACGGCGGGGCCGATCCATATTTGTCTTATGATTTTATTCAAGTGGCGGTTGTCAATTACCTGATTGAAACTCCGATTAAAAAGAAGATAAAGGTGGACATTTGGGAATTTAACAGCTCTGAAAACGCGTTCGGCGTTTTTGCCAAGGACAGAGCGGGCGAAAAGATAGACGTTGGCGATGAAGGATCAATTTATAACAACTACCTGTGGATATGGAAAGGTAACTATTTTATAGTTATTGAGCCGCAAGAGGGCCATAGCGGGATAACGGCTAAAGACGCCTCGCTGTTCGGCAAAACAGTTGTCTCCGCAATGCCAAAGACAATCGGGAAACGACCCGGTCTTGTAAACCTGCTGCCTGATAGTATGGATAAAGAAGGCGTCAAATATTTTCATGAGAAAATTATTCTCGACAGTATTTACATCTCAAACAAATTTATCGAGAACAATGTTTTAAACTTGGGCAAGGAGACGGACGCCGTAATAGGCGAGCGCAAGATTGGCGATAAACCCTTGCCGCTTAAATTAATGATAATTAAATATCCAAAGAACGAGGCTGCTGAGCTAGCGTTTAACAATATGCTTAATTTAAGAAAAACATGGGGCGAAAAAACAGTGGCATCCGATCCCTTTCCAACTTTTATGGATGATAACAATCAATACTATTCAATCTGCGCGCTGGACAATTTTTTTATCTCAACATATTTCGCGCCTTCATTAGAATTGTCAATAGAGCATGTTAACGCGGCGAGGGCATTGGCGTTAAAACAGGGGGATTAGACTTCATAAAAGAATTGTTAGTGGCACAGGCATCCTTGCCTGTGATCAATTGAAACACAGGCAAGGATGCCTGTGCTACTATCTATAAAATGAAAAAAATCTCTTATCTTAATTTCCTCCCTCATCCTAAATGAAAACTCTTAAGCCATTTTTCCGCCTGTTTATAGTCGGGATATATTGAGGCTACTTTTGCCCAGTACTCTTTGGTGTGGTTAAAATTTGTTGTGTGCGCCAATTCATGCACAACAATATAGTCAACAATTTCAGGCGGGGTTTTAATAAGGCGCCAGTTAAGCGAAATGTTGCCTTTGCCTGAACAGCTTCCCCACCGGGTTTTTTGAGCCCGTATAAACACCCTGTTGTATTTAAATCCGTATTTTGCGGCGAAAAACGACAACCGTTCATTCAGCAATTTCTTGGCTTCATTTATATACCATTTGTCCTGCTCGCTCTTTATTAAAAGGTTTCTGCCTGATGATATTGTTTTGTCGTGGTTGTTTATAAGACATTTTCCGCCTAAATTTAAAATGCGTTGAAACCTGTGGGGTTCGCCCAGAAAGAGGATTTCATCTGGATTCAGTTTAATCTGGTTTTCACTTCTTTTTCTAAAATACTCAAGCTGTTTTAGGATCCACCCGGATTTAGCATTAACAAAAGCTGAGATTCCGGCTTCAGGGTATTTTAAAGGCGCCACCAACTTAACTCTTAAATCGCGGTCGACTGTAAGGCGGACGTTTTTTACTTTGCGCCTCTCTATTTCCAGGTTTATTGGATTTGTCATTTCGTAAGTTCAAACTGAATTCAGAGATATAATTATTCTTGTCAATTAAGATGTTCTAAAGTGAGCAGAATAAGCAAGTGACTAAAGTGATCTAAAGTTAAAAGTGAGCTAAAATTTTGGTAAAAATCAAAGATTTTTGGCTTTTAATAAATTAAACACTCAAAAATGAAAATTTTTACATGAACTTTAGATCACTTTAGTTCACTTTACATTTTAGTCACTTAAACATTGTCGGCGCGCGAAAGACGCAGGTATAATTTTTGAAAGTTTGCGCTTAAGTCATTTTTTTCTTTTTGCAACCAAAATATCTTTCAGGTAGAGCAATGTCTCGTCAGGAGCCATCTTTGGTTTCTTAAGTCTGATATGCATAGTGTCGTTGTTTATAATCCGCACCGGATCAGGAGCGGAAATAAGCGCCTTTTCAACTGATTTTGTGTCAACATGCCGTATTATAATAGTCCCTTCAACTTTTGTTACGGCCCTAATCCTTGCGTGGTATGCGGCGACTCTAACTTCACTTTCAAGCAGCAGGTTTTTAACCGGCCCGGGGACCGCGCCGAATCTGTCGACCAGCAAAGCTTCCATATCTTTAACGTCTTTGACCTGTTGCAGCAAATTGAGTTTTCTGTAAATGTCCATTTTTAAAGCGTGATCTGAGATATATTCATTTGGTATGTAGGCGTTAATTCCAAGATTTATCTGCGCGTCTATTTGGTGCGGAATGGGCATGTTTTTCATTTTCTTTACTGTTAAATCCAGCAATCGGCAATACATTTCGTACCCTACGGCGGCGATGTGTCCGTGTTGTTCCGCGCCCAGAAAGTTGCCGGCTCCTCTTATCTCAAGGTCGCGCATGGCAATCTTAAATCCCGCTCCAAGGCTTGAGAACTCCTCTATTGCCTTTAGTTTTTTATCTGCTTCAGGGGTGACCGGTCTGTCCATTGGCACAATAAGGTAGGCAAACGCCCGATGTTTGTATCTGCCAACCCTGCCCCGCAACTGGTGCAAGTCGGCTAGGCCAAAGTTTTGAGCGTCATTAATAAGTATTGTGTTTACATTAGGTATATCAAGCCCGGACTCAATAATAGTGGTTGAGACAAGGATGTCGGCCCTGCCCTCGACAAACTCCAACATGCGTTTTTCCAGATCTCTTTCATGCATTTGACCGTGGCCGATCACGACTTTTGCCTCAGGCACAAGCTCAACGATGCTTTTGGCAATGCGCTCTATGTTGTAAACTCTGTTATGCACGAAAAAGATCTGGCCGTTGCGGTTAAGCTCATGCACAATAATTTGCCTGATAAGTTCAGGCCTGTGGCGTATTATGCGGGTTTGTATAGATTTCCTGTCCATGGGCGGTGTGTTAAGGGATGATATATCGCGTATGCCAAGCATAGCCATGTGCAGTGTGCGCGGAATAGGGGTGGCCGTAAGCGTCAATACATCGACAATATGGCGCAACGTTTTAAACCTCTCTTTATGCGCCACGCCAAATTTTTGCTCCTCGTCAATTACTACAAGGCCGATATTTTTAAAAAAGACGTCTTTCTGCACCAGCCTGTGAGTGCCTATAACAATGTCAACCTTGCCTTCCGCTGCGGCTTGCAGTATCTCTTTCTGCTCTTTTTTGGTTCTAAACCTGCTGAGAACGTCAATTTTAACAGGATAATCCGCCATGCGGTCAATAAATGTGCGGTAATGTTGTTGGGCGAGAATTGTGGTCGGCACCAGCACGGCGACCTGTTTGCCGTTCATCACCATTTTAAACGCAGCCCGCATTGCAAGCTCGGTTTTGCCGTATCCAACGTCCCCGCAAACAAGCCTGTCCATGGGCATAGGCGCCTCAATATCTTTTTTTATCTGGCCCGCGACAGTTAACTGGTCTTCGGTTTCCTGATAAATAAAGGCCGCTTCAAACTCTTTTTGCCATTCATCGTCTTCTTTGCAGGCGACTCCCTGCATTGAACCCCTGGCTGCCTGCAAACTGATAAGCTCGTTTGCCATATCGCCCACGGCTTTGCGCGCCTGCGCTTTTTTGCTTTCCCATGATTTGCTTCCAAGTTTGCTAAGTTTTGGTTTGTGCTCCGACGGGCCGATATATTTCTGCACCATGTCGATGTTTGTGGCCGGCACGTAGACGGTTGTGCCTTCGGCAAACTCAAGCAAAAGGTATTCCCGTTTATGGCTTTTGCCCGCGCCTGATTTCGGAGGGTCGATTTTATCTAATTTTTGAAAAACATCATTGTTATAGCCGCCGCCGGTTGTCGAGGACTCTATCTCTTTTATGCCCTTAAACTTTGCGATGCCGTGCGCCACGTGAACAACAAGGTCGTTTTTCCTTAAATCCAGAAATGAATCTATTGGCTTTGATTTAACCGGATCTTTTGGCGCGCGTTTTTGCTCGTAACGTTTAAACAGCTCATTGTATGAAAGCAAAGTAAGCGCGGGCTTAATCATTTGAAATCCGCGGCTCAGCCTGCCGGTGGTCAACTGCAATCTACAGTCAGCCATATCATGGTCTTTCAAAATTTCTTTAAACCTATGCTCTTCCGCAATATTATTGCAGAAAATAACAGTGTTCTTGTTTTCCAGACAGATATTCTTAAGCTCTTCCATGGCGGGCGCAAGGCCTTGGCTGAACCGTTCGAGAGATTTTACTTCAAATGCGCATTTGTTTTTTAAAGGCAAAGAGGCATTTTTTTCCTCTTTGGCGCCCTCCTCCAGGGTTGAAATATAGATGCGCTTAAACTGCCGCAAACTCTTTTCAACTGTCTCAAAAGAGTTTGTCATATCTTCCAATCCCCGTTCAGGTATAATCGCGTTTGCTTTAGGGGCAATTACCTCATAATCTTTAAGAAAAATAGAGGCGTCCTCAGGCAAATAAGACAAAATTGAAGATTTAACAAGCTGCTTTTGTTCAATGTCGTCGTCTTCATTGTCGCTAATGGCGAGCATTTGAAACGCATTAATTTCGTGTATAGATTTTTGAGAATCAACATCAAAGATTCTGATTGAGTCTACCTGATCGCCAAAGAACTCTACACGGGCGGGAATTTCGCTTGAATAGGGGAAGATATCCATAACGCACCCTTTCAGGCTGAATTCGCCAGGCGACTCCACAAGTGTGACACGTTCAAAATGTCTGTCCATCAGCCATGTGATAAGCTCTTCCTGTTTATATTCATTCCCGGTTGCAATAGTAAGGGAGCAGTTATTTATTGTTTGCGGATCAGGCATCTCCTGCATTATTGCCTGGATAGAGGCCACAATAATATTTGTGTCTATTTTAATATCACTGTTCGATTTGCCCTCTTTATTACTGTTCTTAAAAGCGGTTTTTTCGCCGTTGTGATTTGGCTCGACCATAAGCCTGTGCAGTACTTTTGAACGTTCCATAAAAGAGATATTTTTGGAGTAGTCGTCAATTATGTTTGGGTCGCTAATAACTTCAAGAGGAGGCAGCAATATAGGGCTGCCGGGTAGGAAAAGGTCTATATCTTCGCAACACTCCTCGGCCCCAAGCACGGAATCGGTTATTAAAAGGATGGTTCCTCCCTTTTTTTGGTTTTTTTCAAGATAAAATGCGGCTGCGCTGACAAAATACGCCCATGACGATCCCCATAAACCGCTTACGCCGCATTCGCTCTCTTTTGATAACAGGGTTTTCATTGCCTGTTTGTAAGCCGTATTTTTTGTTATTATTTCAAATAGCCGTTTCATAGCTAATAGTTTACCATGGTTATTTAAAGTGTAAAATGTTTTATGTTGAAAAAGCGAATTTATGGTCTGAAGGTATGAGGCCTATATTTTAAATTTTTATCTTGTGTAAACAACAAATATTTTTTAAAATTTACATCTTTTATCTGCAATAATGCTGCGCCTTTTTTAAAATTAAGCGTTGATAGCCGGCAGCTTTTTTTATTTTTTTTACCGGCCTTAAAAAAATATAATCAAGAAATTTGCCGAGAATATATTATGAGTAATGTAGGAACTTTAGGAAGACATCTTATAGTGGAAATGTGGGGTTGCGAGGGGGATGTCGCAAATAATCCGGACAAAATAATGAAGCATTTGCGCAAAGCCGCAATAGACTCAGGCGCCACGATTATCAAGTCGTTTTTCCACGAATTTAGCCCTGTGGGAGTAACCGGAGTCGCGGTTCTGGCGGAATCGCATATTTCAATCCACACATGGCCGGAAGAGGGATATATTGCCGCCGACATTTTTACATGCGGAACCACCACCAACCCTGAAATAGGGGTTCAAAGCCTGATTGATGGTTTTAAACCTGAAAGCTCAACCACCCTGGAAATAAGGCGGGGCAACCTCGAAACCAAAGAGCCTCTTTTGCTGGAACCTGTTTAATTCTTAATCTCGCTTTTTTCCAGTCAAAACGAAGAGCATTCCTCATACTTTCACATCGCTCGTTTGTGTTTTTAGTTGTTATCGCCTCAGTTTTAAGATCATAATTCATTTCAATTATATTGCGGATTCATCATCTTTATATCGTTGTTATCAGCGTTGTTCACTAAATAAGCCGATTAAATACACTGCCCACAAATTATGCCTTTAAAAAGTTTCAAAATAAGAATATAATCTAAAAGCATTTGCGATTTTTCGCGTTTATATAATTTTTATCATTTTAAATTTGGAGTTAATCTAATGAAAACCAGATTATTAACAGCCGCGGTTGTAGCTTTTGTCATTATAGCCGCGATTAATGAGCAGTCATTTGCGGGAAAGTATGTGGAAGGCATCAAATGGGTGGCAAATTATGGCGAGGGCCTTAAAAAAGCCGAGGAGGAGAAGAAGAATGTATTTGTCCTGATCACGGCTCCCACATGGTGTTACTATTGCAAGGTATTTGAGAATACGATTTTGATAAAAGAGGACGTGCAAAAGACTATCAATACGAAATTTGTGCCTGTTCTTGTGCTTGATCAGATTGACGGCAAACGCAATCCTGATTTGGACAGGTTCAGCTTTCAGGGTTTTCCAAGCGCGTTTGTTTATGACAAAAAAGGCAACATGGTGAAAGAACTTCATGCGCAGGACGCCGGATCATTGGTGGCCGAATTGAATAATTACAGCGATGCCGCTAAAATTGAAGAAGATGCAAAGAAGGTAAGCAAAAACCTTGAACTAACCCCCAAGGCGAAGGAGGAGCTTGACAACTTCATGAACCAATGGATTAAGAAATGATTTTGCGCAGGGGCTCTAAAGGCGTTTTGAATAATATATACAGCTGAAAAAACTTGTAAATAGTACAAAACATTGATTGTGTTGGTTCAAGTTGTATACTTGAACCAACGCGCGTTAACCGTTTCGGCAATTAATTACATTTTTCCAATAATGAAATACAAAATAACTGCGGCAAAAAAGACGCCGGCGCATATAATAGCGGTCGACACCGCGCTTTTAGCGTGAAGCGCAAATTCCTTTTCCTTTGCTTTGTTTTGCCCGGCTCCGTTGCGGTTAACCACCCTGCCACGTCCGGCATTCCTGTAATTGTTAAAATCTCTATCCTGCAAAGACATATTAAATGTTTCCTTCCTATGTTATTTTTCAAAAATAGCTCTCATTAAACCGTGGCGGCTTTAAAAATAGAGTAGAGCTTTCACTACGGTATCAGATGGAACATCTAAAGTCAACATGCTTATTTGCGTCAAATTTGAATGCTATTCTATGGTAACAATTTAGTTGTTTGAAAAATATGACGGCGAATATTCATCGCAAAGGCTCTAATAGTTGTGATATGTCGTCAGATACTGGATACTGGATTGTTAGTTTCATGTTTTCGCCATGAAATATATTGAAATTATACCAATAGCCGGCATCTAGCAACTTGTAACCAGCATCCATGCCGGCTGTCATTTACGAGTTTATCTTCTTTTTTAGGCTGTATAATTTTCAAAGGACTAAACTGATACATTCTGTGAAATTTCTGAATCTGCAACTGTTCCATAGTATAATCGCGTCTTCGCGCTTTGGCAGGCAATGCGCAACCATGTGTTGCAATCGCATGTAATCATTCGAGGAAATGTCATACTGCGCAGCTTTATTTATTAATAAACCCGCTTACCCGAATCCCATTTATATCAATTATCGCCGTTATTGCTCCCTGTTCGCATGTTTTAAACACTTTAATATTGTTGTTTTCCAACGCTACGATTGTATCATGCGAAATGTCGGTCGATTTCGAGCTAATTATAGCGTATTCAGGGTTAACGTGATCAATCAAGGCGTTAATGTTTGCGGAGTATGCGCCATGGTGAGGGACTATAATAATGTCCGAGCGCAAACTGTTTCCGTATTTGGACACAATCATGTTAATGCCGTCCTCCTCAATATCCGCGCAATAGAGTATGGAGCGTCCAAAGGCCTCTATTTTTATTACACAAGAGGTATTATTTGTGGACATGCCGGAGATGAACTCTCTATTTTTTGGCGGATTTAAAACAGTTATTTTTGCTCCGTTAAAACCGGCTATCTCGTCGCCGTTGCCGATAATTTTTATCGTAGCTCCTTCATTTTCCGCTATGTTAAACAACTTTTTGCCTGTTTCCGAATTGTGAAACCGTTGGTTTACCGGCACGGTCTTAACGTTAAACCTTTTAAGCAGGGCGGGCAGACCATTCCAGTGGTCCCTATCTCGGTGTGAAATAACAGCAGCGCCTATTGTCTTTATTTTTGATTTCCACAAAAACGGAGCCGCAATGTTTTTGCCCACATCAAAGTTTGACCATGTCCCTATATCTAAAAGCAAAGTTTTATTGTCTGGAAACTGTATTATTACAGCGCTTCCATGCCCAACATCAAGGCATGTCAGTTGTATACGCTCTTTTTTTGAGGTAAAAAGATCAGCGCATACATAACCTCCGATTATTATAACGATAACCCCTATTGCGGTTGAACTCTTTAGCTTTGCCTTTTTATGGCAGAGCGCAAAAATAGTGGCGGCGTAGTAAACAACAATCCATATTGTTGACGGGCCGTTGACATAAAAAAACGAAACATGATCAATCGCGAAAAACGATATAATTTTTGCCATTATTGCATCGCAAAGGGAAGCAGCCCACGCAAACGGCGCAGCCAGGGTTAAAGATAGACTCCCTATAATAAGGAAAACAAATCCTGAAACCAGTATAAACCATACCAGCGGGAATATAATTATATTTAAAGGTATTGCAATCGGCGCCGCAATGTGGAAATAGTGGGCAACAAGTGGCATTACCCCCAACCATGCAGCGGCGGATACTGCCGCCGTCTTTCGCCAATATGCGTTAAGGGCGCGTTGCGCGTCCCATCGTAAGCCGCTCATCAGTTGCTCTTGTAGCCTCGGCTTTCGTTGCAAAAGTGTTTCTATTTTTTCTGACAAATATATAATGCCGATGAGCGCAAGGAATGATAACTGAAAACTTACGCTAAACAGCTCTGCGGGATTAATCAATAACATCAAGATCGCCGCAGCCGATATACCGCTGGGTGTATGCCAGCGCCTGTCAATAATAATTGAACCATAATAGATCAAGGCCATAAAACCGGCCCTGAGCACGGGCGGTTTCAATCCGGTCATGATTGCGTATATTATTACAAAAGCAATTATAATGAAAGCAATTGCCTTCCTGTTTAGCCCTGCAAGTGCCAGAAACCAATGAAGCGAAACCACAAGTATACCAATATGTAGGCCGCTTATCGCCAGAAAATGAATGGTCCCTGTGTTTATAAAACTCTCAAGGGTGTGATAAGGCACGTTTGACCTTTCGCCCAGTAAAAGACTTGCAATTACAGGCGCGTCATTTTCCGGAGTTAACGTGTAAATTGTTCTGCGAAGTTCATCTTTTAATGAATACACAAACTTTAAAATACGATTGCCCTTATCTCCGGCCTTTACTTTTATATTCCTCATACCCTTTACACTTAAAATAGCCTGAGCCCGAATCGAGCTTTGCAAAAGGTATTTTCTGTAATCAAACTGGCCGGGATTGGTTTGGCGCGAAGGAAGAAACATCTTTCCAACAATCTCAACTTCATCCCCATATCGCAATTTTTTATCTGACTTTTCCGTATTATAAACACTTACTTTTAAATTGCCGCATACTTTGTGCTCTTCACTTGCAGTAAGTATCTTGTTTGCTTTTAAAAAGAATACAGCGCTCTCCCTTCTTTTTTCACGGCCTTGATAACTGTTAAATGGATAAGTATTGGAGTAAACTTTTTTTAACGGCGGTTGAATTATTTTGCCCTCTATTTTGATTAACGTTTTTTCAGACTCTGCATAGTTAATGATACTGTTTGAAGGAAATGAATTATACCGGCAGTGGTGATACGTCATCCCGGCCAGCGTAACCAACGCAATGCAAGCCACGCTTCTTAAAATTGGGAATCTGTAAGAAAAAAATGCAAACAGAAATATAACCGGCATTATATAAACGAAAATAACGCGTGATTGAAGAGCTAACAAATTATCCAGAAATATGCCCAGGATAAATGCAACCGCAATAACAACAAGCAAATACCTCTTCATTTGCAAATTTCCTTTTAGCCTATTACTGAGGGCAATAATAAAGCTACTATATTTAATTTAAATATTTTCCTTTAATTCCCCCTCCCTTGATGGGAGGGGTTAGGGGAGGGTGATAAAAATCGCGCAAAAAAATGGTATCATATGCTTTGGCCTAGGTAGTAAATTTCGCAATTATTAAAACTTCTATTGTATAGTGGCACAGGCATCTTTGCCTATGTTTCAATCAAACCGACGTTATGTAGCGATAGTTATATATTCTATGATTATAAATCCAAAATGAAAAGTATTTAGTTAAATTGACGAAATTTAACTAAATACTTTTCATTTATAGATACAATTGATATAAATAAAAGAAAGTGTATTTATAACTAAATTTGTTAAAATATAATTCCGAAGTTTTTTTGCCTTTTTACTTATCCGGCTTATCCGGATTTGGAGTATTCACTATTAGACAGGATAAAAAAAGAGAATATGAGCGTATTTTGGATCCTTGCGAGGCGCTGGACAGAAAGGCGGACAGGGTTGAGTATTGTATAAATAAGTTAACACTTTCCAGCGCAGTATACGGGCATGGCGATCTGCAAAGAAAGATAGGGCCTTTGAGCAAAGATGAGGGATTTGATTCAGGGAAATTCAATTTTCAGGAACGGTACTTTAAAAAGGCCGGGGATCAAGTTGTGCTTAATCTCTTTTGCGATTCAAAAGACGGCGCGATTAAAAGTCTTATCGTTGCGCAATACCCTTTTACAAAACTCTCCAATTTAATAGAGTTAAATTACAAACTCAAACATCTCAAAGTTGTTCAATGCGAATACAAGACGGAACTCTTCAGCGACGAGCCGCGTCCTCTGTTTGACATCCTGTTTGAAGCCCTGTTTATACCATGCGTGGATGACCCGGAGGGCATGCACAAGATTAGAAAAAATCTTAAAGAGAAACAAAACAGAACTTACAAATCTGAGTTGGCTTTTATATATGAATGCGAAGATGAAACGGATAAAAAAGCAAAGGCAGATCAAAAACAGACGGATGAAAATGAGTTTTATAATAAAAGCGCGCGGGCATGTCTTGAGATGCCGGTTAATCAAAAGCAGTTAAACAAGGCGGGCATAAAATACCTTTCAGATTTAATTCATATTCCAAATTTTTCCATTTTTCTTAAAGACCGGTTTAAGATTGCCAGACTCATGAGAAACGAACTCTACCTAAAATGGCTAAGGAAGAACAAAGTAATCAGCAACAAGCAAAACAGGGTCAAGTTTGCGGTGGATTATATGCAGTATATTGATGAAGCGGAAGAGTCGATTGAACTAAAACAGGATCTAATCGCCGGCTTAAAAACCGCAGTGTGGAAAAATATTAAAATCTAACTTTCATACAAGTAACGGCACAGGCATCCCTGCCTGTGTTTCAAACCAACCACAGATTTTCGCAGATTAAAAACAAAAGCATTAAAAGCAAACCACAGATTGCACAGATTACACAGATAAAAGCAAAAAGCAAATTAAGCGCGCATCTTCACGAATTTTTACAAATTCAAAAGCAAAAAAAACAAATTAACCACTTATCCATCTTATCCGGGTTAAGAGAGCCCAAAGAATAAAGTTGCAAAAGGTTCATGATTTGTTAAAATTTTATTGTATGAAAAATTTCTGATTAGCTATACAATGCTCAATAATAAGATTTATTTCGTAAAAAGGAGTTTGTAATGGGGCATACAGTAGATACGTTGAGTATGTTTGATGAGCTAAAGAAGTCGTTTTCTGAAGAGCAGGCGCATACTTTATCGGAATTGCTGAGAAAAATCGAAGAGGGTAATCTTGAAGTTGTGGCTACAAAGAAAGATTTAAAAGAAGCTGAGATGAGATTAACTATTCGGTTTGGCGCGATGTTAACAGCGGCGGTTGCGGCAATTGCATTGCTTATCAAGATATTGTAGACTTTTTTCCTCATTAAACACTAGTTGTTAAAAATAAATCTGCTTAATTATTTACATTTCCCTTAACACCCCTGGAAATTTCGCCTCTTTAATAGAATCATCCGCCTGAGAGAGCCGATATTCAATTAAAATTCGTTTATTGTCTTTCATACACAAACACCTTCGCGGTTGACGTTTTCAATAAAAATCGATTCTCAGATATTTTTCGTCCATATCACTATCTACATCATTACAACTTGTTGAGGTTGTTTTCCTTTTTGCATAGGAGAAATCCGCATAATCATTGCTTCCCTATATAGCTCTTTAAATTTAAATATACATGTCGTTGACAAATTTATTAACTATTCATTTTTTTTCTCGATAAATAACCAATAGTTTTTTGTTTTTCTTCGTGTCTTTGAGTCTTTGTGGCATAATTTGGTTTTGTTTTTTTAGTAATACTATCTCTCAATGCATTGCTTTTTGCAAAAGTAATGCTATAATTAAAAGTAAGGATTATATTAAAAAGGGATAAATTATGCCGACCAGCACATTAACTAAAAAGGGACAAATCACAATACCTAAAGCGATCAGGGATGAATTGGGGCTTAAGGTTAATGATCGGGTGCATTTTGTGAAAAAGGGGGATGATATATTAATAAAACCTATTAAAGGGAATATTTTAGACCTGAAAGGGGCTGTAAAATCAAAAAACTTGGGGGAAGATTTTGAGCAGGTTAGGAAGGAAACACGAAAAATTGTAGCTAAAAAGGCGGCTAAAAATGGGCAATAAAAAAATATTTGTGGACAGCAATATATTTCTTCAATATTTAACAAATAACAAAACCGCCTTAACGGATAAAATTGAATTGATTTTTCAAAAGGCTTTAACAGGAAAGATAAAGCTTATTACAAACGAGATTGTTATTGCCGAGATAATATGTATTTTAGAATCATTTTATAAACGAGAAAAAAATGAGATAGAGATAATTGTCTCAACTATTCTGAACACAAGGGGTCTTGAAGTAAAATCCGCGCATCTGCTGTTTAAGGCCTTGAATATTTACGCTTCAAAGGATATTGACTTTATTGACGCGTTTAACGCGGTGTATATGGAAGACAACCAGATGGACAGTATACTAACGATGGACAATGAGCATTTTTCCAGAATTGACAACCTTTGCATTGAAAAGTTTTAGTAAAATGAAAAATATTCAAATCCCCCCGGCCCCCTTTTCTAAAGGGGGTGGATTGGTGTTGGTTTTTAAAAGGGGGTGGAAATTTTATGGTAAATCCTTAAACCAATTTAAGACTACGGAACAGGAGTGTTAAGTATGTCTAACAAAATGGGAATCAGAGGATATGATTATGTGGAGTTTTATGTCGGATCCGCAAAAATGGCGGTCTATTGGCACGCAAAGGCTATGGGATTTGACATTAAGGGGTACTCCGGGCCGGAAACAGGCGTTAGGGATCGTGTTTCATTCTATTTAGAACAAGATCAAATCAGATTTGTTATCACTTCAGCAATTTCGCCAAATGCGTATGATGTTTCATCTTTTGTAACCAACCATGGCGACGGCGCTAAACGATGGGCCTATTCCATGGATGATGTTGAGGCAGCGTTTAATGAGGCGGTTAGCAACGGGGCAGTTCCTCTAAAAAATCCACAGCGGCGGGAAGACGAAAACGGTTTCATCATGGAAGCTGCGATTCGTGTTTATGACGACTGCGAGATCGTTTTTATCAATTACGACAACTATAACGGTATTTTTAAGCCGGGGTTTTCAGCGCCTGTTCAGAAAATTGAGATTAAACGGGAAGAGACCGGGCTTCGCGCTGTTGATCATATAGTGGGCAATGTTCGGCCTAACGAAATGAACTATTGGGCCGACTACTACATAAAAAGCATGGACTTTGAACAGTTCATTGAATTTGGCCCGGGCGATATATCAACTAAATACTCCTCCCTGCTTTCAAAAGTGGTTAGAACAAAAGACAATCTAATCAAGCATCCTATTAATGAGCCTTATAAAGGAATAAAAAAGTCGCAAATTCAGGAGTATCTTGAAGTGTCCAACGGTTCCGGGATTCAACACATTGCCGTTGCCTGCGACGATATAATTTCATCAATAAGCGCGTTACGGAAAAATGGGGTAGAGTTTCTTGCGGTGCCCGATACATATTATGAAATGCTGAAAGCGAAAAATATAAAAATAACACAGGATATAGAGGCTTTAAGAAAGCTGGGCATTCTTTGCGATGTTGAGGATTTAGCGGGTAAAGGGTATTTATTGCAACTTTTTACAAAACCAATAGGAGACCGGCCTTCATTCTTCTTTGAAATTATACAGAGATGTCAAGGAAGCGAAGGTTTTGGGCACGGCAACTTTATGTCGCTTTTTGAAGCTATTGAGAGAGATCAGAAAATACGCGGAAATCTTTAACCCCATAGGAGAAAAAGCTATGCCTTTTTATCATAAACTCGGCAAAATACCGGCAAAACGTCATATCGCGTTTTACAAAGATGACGGCAAGTCTCTTTACCGTGAAGAGCTTTTTGGAACCAGAGGGTTTTCAGGTATTTATTCAAACAAATATCACATCCATATGCCTTCCGGCGCTATGTCTATAAATGAGATTGCGCCTCCGTCTATTGACGCCTGGCAAGACGCGCCTCTTCAATGGAATTTGTTTCATACCGACCGCAATAAGTCAACAGGGGACCATTTTCAATCCCGAATGTTATATGTTTATAACTCTCATTGCGCTATCTCAACCGCAACTCCTGATCAAAAAAGCGGGTTTTTTTATAAAAACGCATATTCTCATGAGATGATTTTTGTTCATAGGGGAAAAGGTTTTATCTCTTCTGAGTTTGGCCGGCTCGATTTTGACAACGGTGATTACATAATAATTCCAAAAGGCGCAATGTATCAAATGGACTTTGAATCTTATGGGAATAATAAGCTCTTTATTTTAGAATCAGCCGTTCAGTTTGACATACCTGAACATTATCGAAACGAATACGGTCAATTGCTTGAAGCCGCCCCTTATTGCGAAAGGGACTTTCGCGTTCCGGAGTTTGTTGAGCCTATTGATAAACTTGGGGAATACAAAATCCATATAAAAACAGGGCCACGCCTGTTTGAGCATATTTTAAATCATCACCCTTTTGATGTTGTGGGTTGGGACGGTTTTGTTTATCCATACGCGTTTAATATAAAAGAGTTTGCTCCAAAAGTCGGCAAGATCCATCTGCCGCCGCCAATACACGCGGTATTTTCAACCCCTCATTTTCTTGTTTGTAATTTTGTGCCTCGTTTGTTTGATTTTCATCTCGAGGCGATACCGGCTCCGTATTATCACTCTAATGTGGATTCAGACGAGATTCTTTATTATGTTGAAGGCAACTTTATGTCGCGCAAAGGAATCGAAGAGGGCTCTATTACCCTGCACCCAATGGGCCTTCCGCACGGCCCCCAGCCAGGCAAGACCGAGGCTTCCATCGGCGCAAAGGAGACATTTGAATACGCGGTAATGGTTGACACTTTTGACCCTCTTTTGTTAACCAATAACGTCAGCAAAACTATTGATCCGGGATATAGCCAATCCTGGCTGGAGGATGTTTAATTATGGTCGTTATACCAAAACATATTCAAAAGCTCACTCCATATCGCCCGGGCATGCCCATAGAAGACCTGGCAAAAGAGCGAAATCTTTCGCGCATTGTAAAGCTGGCTTCAAATGAGAATCCTAACGGGCCGTCTCCAAAAGCATTGGAAGCTATAAATAAAGCATTGCCGATGTCTCACCTCTATCCCAATCCCGTAGCGCCGGTTTTGGTAGATTCTCTTTCAAAAAAACTATCATTAAAACCAGAACAAATTGTTTGCGGAAACGGGATAGACTCGCTTTTGGCCTCAATAATCACTGCTTTTAGCTCAGTAAATGACGAGATTCTTACAGCGGACGCAACATTTATTGGAATTTATGTGCATGCCGCAAAGTTTGGACGAAAACTTACGCTTGTTCCTCTTAAAAACTGGACGTTTGATTTAGACGCTATCGCAAAGGCGGTTACGGATAAAACTAAAATAATCTATATCGCAAACCCTAATAACCCAACAGGGACAATGTTTCTTCGTCACGATTTCGATAATTTTATGAAAAAAGTTCCTGATAATGTGCTTGTTGTTCTGGATGAGGCTTATGAACACTACGCAAGTTTGCACCCGGAATATGTTAACGGCCTTGAGTTTTTAAACAACAACCTGATCTCTCTGCGCACATTTTCAAAGGTCTATGGATTAGCCGGTCTTCGGGTAGGATACGCAATAGGGGTGGAAAGATTAATTTCAGAGCTGTACAAAGTTAAACTTCCTTTTGAGCCGGGCACGCCGGCGCAATTTGCTGCTGCCGCGGCGCTTTCAGATGATAAATATGTCGCTGATTCAGTGGAACTGAATAAAAATATTTTAGAGAAGATGAAAACTTTTTTTAATTCAGTCAAATTGCAGTATTTAGAGTCATGGGCTAACTTTTTAATGATAAAAGCGCCATCCACTGAGTATGCGGTTGCTTTTCAAAACGAGTGTTTAGAACATGGGTTGATATTAAGACACGTCGCTCCTTTTGGCGCGCCTAACGGCATTCGAATTACAACCGGCAATGAGGATGGAACCCATTTTGCATTTAATGTTATTACAAAAGTTTTAAGTAAATTTAATTCAAATTAGTCTGTTAAAGCGTTTTGGTTTTTATTTTTAAATTAGTGGAAATTAGTGAAGATTTGTGGTTAATACGTTTTTGATTTTTATTTTTTACTTTCCGGTTTGCCCGGATTAGGAGATTCTACAATGAAATTTGTTTCTTTTTTAAACAGGCAATATAAAGAACGTTTGGGTATTGTCTCAGGCCTAAATATTTTTGACCTGCAGGAGTCTGCGCAATCTCAACATATTACAGTTCCGTCTACTATGCGGGAATTTCTAGAAAATAGTGAAACAAATCTAGAGCTTGCAAGAAAAACAGAAAAAGGGTTGCGGGATAACGAAGCGGACAACAAGCCGGCAGAGGTAGATCAAATGTTATCGCCCATTCCACATCCAACTTCATGCCGCGACGCTTATGCGTTTAGGCAGCATGTTGCGACTATGCGGCGCAATCGCGGGGTAGAGATGATTCCAGAGTTTGACCAATTCCCTGTTTTCTACTTTACCAATCACAATGCTATAATCGGCGAAGGCGACTTAGTCGTTCACAACGACCATATGCATAAACTGGACTTTGAGTTGGAGGCGGCAATTGTGATCGGCAAATCCGGCAGAAACGTGGCAACAAAGGACGCGGATAGTTACATATTCGGTTACGCAATAATGAATGACTTTTCATCGCGATTTTTGCAAATGGAAGAGATGAAGTTAAACCTAGGCCCGGCAAAAGGCAAAGACTTTGCAACTGCGGTTGGCCCATGGATTGTAACTCCGGATGAGCTGGAAAGTTACCGAATAGATAGCGCGGAAGGTGTAAGATATGGGCTGGAAATGACGGCAAAACATAACGGCAGACTTATTTCCCAAGGCAACATGAAGTCAATAGATTGGACGTTTGCTGAAATTATTGAAAGGGTGTCGTACGGGGTTGAGATATTGCCTGGAGATGTGATAGGTTCCGGCACGGTTGGAACCGGCTGTTATGCGGAACTTAACGGAACCGCCGCAATTAAGGCAAAAGATAGCAGTGAAAGCTTCACGCCCACATGGCTTGAAAACGGCGACACAATTGAACTTGAGATTGAAGGCCTTGGTTGCCTTAAAAACACGATTGTAAAAACCGATGCGCCGTACTCTATTTTAGATAATAAGAAAAATTAATTAGGGCGTAAAAATGAAAAAAAGCATAAAAGCAATGTTAGAGAAAGCCATAGATTATGCGGGACTTTTTCCTCCGGCGGGGTTATCAATAGAGGACGCTTTGGCTAACTATAATGTTTACAGGCACAATCAGGAATCCTGGATGCTTTCCCGATTTATATGTCCAACAACTAAATTTTCCGAATTCGAAGAAGTTTATTTAGGATTGATTAACAACGAAGAGGAATCCTATAGCATTTCGGCCTTATGTGGAAAGCCCGAAAAACCTGATCAATTTATAAAATGCTTTAATGAAGAAACAAATGCAATTAATTGTTTTGTTAAATCAAACAACGGCAAAATTATTGTTGATGTCCTTGAAATGTGTTTGCCTTTGGGAATAGCGAGTGATTCAGATGGTTTTATAAACGCCCTGGCCGGGGAGCTAAAAACGAATAGCTTTAAAAACATCGGCGGCAATCCAACACAGGTTTATTTTGAAGCAACATTAAATTCAGATTGGCAAGATGAGTTAAAGTCTGTAATTAATGTAATTGCCGGTTTTAACAATAAACATTTAAGTCCATCATTGTCTGAACGCAAAACAATAATAGGTTTTAAATTCCGATGCGGAGGTGTAAAAGCGGAACAATATCCATCTATTGAACAGACGGCATATTGCGTAAAGTTATGCGCGGAGATGAATGTGCCTTTAAAGTTGACAGCGGGTTTGCACCATCCATTTAGACATTTTAATGAAAATGCGCAAACTAAAATGCATGGTTTTTTTAACATCTTTGCGGCGGCTCTGCTTTGTCACAAGCATAATCTGGATGAAAATGCGTTGATTAAAATTATAGGGGATGAAGACCGGGGAAGTTTTATTTTTGAAGAGAATGAGTTTGCATGGAAAAACCAGCGAATAAGCGTTGATGAAATAACCAAAGGCCGCAAGACATCTATTATCTCTTTTGGATGTTGTAGTTTTGAAGAGCCGAAATATGATTTGCAAAAAGCGGGGCTTTTATAAGACGTTGCATTCGTCTTGATTTTTTAACCCCAAAGGGGTGAGTTAATATAGCCCAGGGCAACGCCCTGGGAAACAAGTTTAAATATTTTTTTAGCCCTGTAAGGGCGATTTAAATTTTGTAGGTTGGGTAGAGCATAGCGAAACCCAACATCTTTGTTAAAAATTATGCGAGCAAAATATTAGTTAGCAATTTCGACATGCGATTTTTTTATTCGCCCTTACAGGGCTAAAATATGCTTTATTTCATACCCAGGGCTTTGCCCTGGGCTTTATTAAATCAGCTCTTCGAGCTTTACTTATTGGATGAGCTCCAATGAAGACGCTATTTTAAGGTAGACAAAAATGAATGAAAAAGATAATAAATTTAATTCATTTAAACAAAAGATCGGCAATGAATTTTTTGAGCATTCTGTTATAGTAAACAATCCTTACACAAAATGGTTCAGGCAGGGTTTGTCAAATACCGAACAGGTAAAAGACCTTATTAAACAGTTTTCAGTATTTTCAAACCATTTTATAGTGGTTCAGGCAAAACGCATGGTAAACGCATCAACTTTAGAGGGCGAAGAGTGCGCCCGCGCTATTTTGTTAAACGAATGCGGTGTAATGCAGGATGTTAAAACAGGCAGTATTGAAGGCAAAACATTTTTTACCAAAGGCGCTCATCTAAACTGGTTGCGTGAGATAGCAAACATTCTTGAAATTGAGCCAAAGGTGATTGGAAGATGGGAAACAGGAACAAAATCAACTCATGAATTTCTTGAAGGACTTGATCAGACATACGGCAGTCGCGACGGCCAGCTCGGGGCTGGGGCAAGTTTTGCCATTGAAACATGGGCTTCGTTCGGTATAGGGCAGGGCGAAGAAGTGGAATCAAATAATTTCTGGAAAGAGCTTGTCGTTGGACTTGAAAACCACAACCAAAACCTTCGTCTTCCAAGGAAATTAAAACCAATTCCTATTGGATTCTTTCAATACCATTTTGAAACCGAATCAGGCCACGGAGCAAATGTCTGGCAGGAACTTGAAAAGACATTCAATCAACCAGGCTTTGATGAAGAAAAATTTATTGAAGCCGGCAAACTGGCTTTAAAAGCGATTTATACATTCTGGTTGGGGCTTGATGAAGTAAGAAAAGAACTTGAAAATTAAAAACAAACCACAGATTGCGCAGATTACACATATAAAAGCAAAAAGCATGGAACTCAGATGACACAGATAACGCGGATTTGCGTGGATTAACAGCAAAAACAAAAATGAAAAGCAATAAACCACCCAACCGAGGGTAGTGGAGTGCTTTAGCCTCCCTTTTTAATATTCCTTTAAAAACCAACCACAGATTTGCACAGATTACACAGATAAAAGTAAAAGCAAAAAGCAAATTAACCACACATCATCACAAATCTACACTAAAAAAAAAGCAAAAGCGTGCCCACGAAAAGACGCGAAATTACACGAAAAAAAAGCAAGAGCAATAAACCACAGATTGCGCAGATTACACAGATAAAAGCAAAAAGCATGGAACACGGATGACACAGATAACGCGGATTTGCGCGGATTAAAACAAACAAATTGCGTAGGTTGGGTAGAGGAACGAAACCCAACAACAACCATGAAAAGCAAAAGCCTGCCCACGGAAAAACACGAAATTACACGAAATAACAAGCAAGAGCAATAAACCAGAGATTGCACAGATAAAAGCAAAAAGCTTAACCACACACATTTTCACGAATCCACACAAATTAAAAAGCAAAAAACAAAAGCTAACGACAGATTACACAGATAAAGCAAAAACAAAAGGCAAATAAACCACACATCTTCACAAATCTACACTAATAAATTAACAAAAGCAAAAGCGTGCCCATGAAAGACACAAATTACACGAAAAAAAAGCAAGAGCAATAAACCTGAGATTGCACAGATAAAAGCAAAAAGCTTAACCACACATTTTCACGAATTTGCATAAATTCAAAAGCCAACCACAGATTGCCCAGATTAAAAACAAAAGGCAAATTAACCACACATTTTCACAAATCCTCACAAATTTAAAAGCCAACCACAGATTGCTCGGATTACACAGTTTAAAGCAAAAAACGGCTTAACCACACATCTTCATAAATCCTTTTTAATAAATTAACAAAAGCAAAAGTTGCCCACAAAAGACTCGAAATTACCGCGAAAAAAGCATAAACGGTATAAACGTTGTTGGTTCAATGTCTCCGACTTGAATCCTTCTGACCTAAACAATACTCAGTATTGAGTTTAAACATAGCCCAAAACAATGATTTTAGCGGATTATAGCAAAATCCGTTATAACCGCGAATTTTCAGAACTCAACGCTAATAAAACCAAAAACTCTAAGCTCTCAAAATCAAAAGCCCTCATTAAATGATTTAATCATTACTCGCCACTCGTTACTTTATGCATTGAAACAATCAACAATAGACAGCCTCCTCTCTAAAAAGAAAGAAACGGGGAATGTGTAATTTTCTTTTAAAAATATCATTACAAAAATAACCATAATCATTAAAAGATAACTCTTGATGTGACATTATGCCTTATATTACAATCATAAAAACATAAAACTTGGTTAAACAATTTTTAACAACTATTTTAAGACACTAAAATACTTTTTGATAGTGATCCATCGCAGTATTTTTTGTTAGCTTTTTTTATTCACAAAAACACTTATAGAGCCTATAAAACTTATTATTAGCCGAGCCATAACTGGAAAATTATTGGCAAATTTGGTATATTTATTAAAAATAAAAGCTTACAATGAGAATTATCCTCTTCTACTCAATATATTAGTAAATTTCAGTAAAGAGTTTTGGCAAAGGAATATTATTATGAAACCTGCGGTTTTAAATAGCGCTTTTGATTTGCTGCATAAGATTGATACTATAGAAAAAGATGTTATGGATTTAAAATTGTCCGTTCTCAAAAAGATTGGGCCTACCGGCAAAAGAGTTATTTCTCTTAAAGGTATTCTAAAGGATGTAGAAATTACCGATGAAGATATCAGTTCCTCTAAAAAATCGCTTTATAGCAAAATAGAAATTTAAGGCTTTTATGAATTTTGTAACAGACACTCATGCGTTACTTTGGTGGTTTACCGATAATCCAAAATTAAGCAAAAAGGCATTTGATATTTTTAATAGATGCGAAAAAGGTGAAATTATTATCTTTGTGCCTTCAATTGTCATTGCGGAAGCATTAAGTATATTTGATAAAAAACGTATCAGATTCAATTTTAAGAAATTATTAAAAAAAATAAACGACAGCGAGAATTTTATTCTCATTCCTCTTGATTACCCCATCCTCCAGAAAATGGCGTCCCTTAATGACATTCCGGAACTTCACGATAAAATAATCGTTTCAACTGCAAAATACCTTACCGTCACAATAATTACCAAAGATGAAATCCTTCAAAATATATCCAATATAAAAACTATTTGGTAAAAAATGTGTCTCTTAAAATAAATGTGAATGGCAAAGGCTATAAAAAGTAGAAGCTAATACGGGAAAAACAAAATCAATTTAAGCCACAAAATCACAAAAACGCAAAGAAAAGCAAAAGCTGATTCAGTTTGTGGTTGGCAATTGGCTGTTGGCAAATAAAAGCGAAAAGCAAGGGCATATAAAGCAAACCACAGATTTCTCAGATTACACAGATTAAAGCATAAAAAAGCAAAGGCTTGCCCACGGAAAAACACGAAATTACACGAAATAACAAACAAGAGCAATAAACTAGAGATTGCACAGATAAAAGCAAAAAGTTTAACCACACAAATTCAAAAGCAAAAAACAAAAGCAAACCAGAGATTGCACAGATAAAAGCAAAAAGCAAACGATAGATTTCACAGATTAAAAACAAAGGTAAAACAATAAAAGCAAAAAGCAGTTAACCACACATCTTCACGAATTCATACAAATTCAAAAGCAACAAAATAAAAACAAACCACAGATTACACAGATAAAGGCAAAAACAAAAGGCAAATTAACCACACATCTTCACAAATCTACACGAATAAATTAACAAAAGCAAAAGCGTGCGCACGAAATTACACGAAACAAAAGTAAAGAAAATAAATCACAGATTTCCCCTTCCGGGGATAATTCTCACTAGAGCAGGCAAGCTGCTCAATAGTTAAAAACAAAACTCAAGTAATCCGTATCCTGCTTCCAGATAAAAGGTTTTAACTTCTCGGTTTTGTTTTGATTATGTTACAATTTGCGGATGAGAGTATCAATTTAATCCAATATTGTGGAAGCGGGTATATGTTATTTGAAAATATTTTTAAGGAACTTAATAATTGCGGGGTTAAGTACGCAGTTATTGGCGGTATTGCCGTTAATTTGCACGGATATTCGCGCGCAACCGGAGACATAGATATTGTTATATGTTTAACGGACAGCGAGATTGAGCTTTTTATTAAAGCGGTTAAACAATTGCAATTTAAGCCTCGTGTTCCTGTTAATATAGATGATCTGGCGGATGCGCAAAAACGCAATGAATGGATTCTCGAAAAAAACATGAAGGTGTTTTCTGTATATAACCCAAAAAATCCTTTGGAGCATGTTGATTTGTTAATTTTGCCGGATATGGAGATCGAACAAATTATTGAGAACCGCATTATTTTAGACTCAGACGGAATTGCGGTTCCTATTGCGGCAATTAGCGACTTGATTAGATTAAAGGAAAAAGCGGGCAGGGAAAGGGATGCGGTTGATATTAAAGCTCTAAAAATTATTCAGGATTATCAAAATGGAAAACATTAAGAAGAAATCGGTTGAAGACGAATTTGATCTTGAGGCGATGAAATATTTTATTGATTTGCCGCCGGCTGAAAAGCTGCGCCATCTTGAAGAGCTCAACAATTTTTTACGAAAGACCATGCCCCCGGAAAATTTGGAGATCAGCAAAATATTAAAAGCACAGGGATTTTGATTTGCGGTAATTAAAAACAAACCAAAGATTACACAGATTTCACAGATAAAAGCAAACCACAGATTACACAGATTTCACAGATAAAAGCAAAAAGCAAATTAACCACACATCTTCAGAAATCTACACAAAAAAACAAAAGCAAAAGCTTGCCCACGAAAATTCACGAATAGGCACGAAAAAAAGCAAGAGCAATAAACCAGAGATTACACAGATAAAAGCAAAAATCTTAATCACACATCTTCAGAAATTTACACAAATTTAAAAGCAAAAAACAAAAGCAAACCACAGATTACACAGATTTCACAGATAAAAGCAAACAAACCAGAGATTACACAGATAAAAGCAAAAAGCAAATTAACCACATATCTTCACAAATCCTCACTAATTCAAAAGCTAACCACAGATTGCACAGACGGATTTAAAAGCAAAAGCTAACCACAGATTTCACAGATTGCACAGATTAAAACAACCACGGATTTCACTGATTGCGCAGATTAAAGCAAAGGCAAATTAACCACTAATCTTCACTAATTTAAAAGCAAAAGCAAATTAACCACATATCTTCACTAATTTAAAAGTATAAAGTATAGAACACGGATCAAAGAGCGAAGAGCATGCCTCATACATAGAGCAAAGCTAAAAAGCGAAAAGCATGGAAAATTGATTAAAGGCAAAACATGGTTCGGTTTATCAGGTCTCCAAAAACCAGTATTAAGTATCCAGCATCCAGTAACCAGTATCAAGCATGCAATATTTGAAACCTTGCCTCTCGTAATAATTATTTACTGTTTTTTATAACCAATCATACGAGTCTCACATAACCTTGCGGTTGGCCATTCTTTCGGCCATTTTCCATGAGATGGTTGTGCTTTTTTTCTCTTTTTTTGCGGTATCTTCGTATATTTGGGCTGCGTCTTTGTTTGAATCTATTGCTTCGCAAATTGCGTTGCCTGCTAATACGCCGGTTGCCAGGGCTGATGAGATGCCTTCGCCAAACATGTTTAGGAAGCCCGCGGATTCGCCTACAAAGAGGATGTTGTTTCTCCCCAGATAAAACCTGCCGGTTGAGCACATGTTGCTGCCGACGCAGCTTGCTTTTCTGACAAGGGGGCCAAGTTTGAGGTTATGTTTTTCTTCAAGAAATTTAGTATACTCCGAAAGGTATGGCGCAAGCATATGGCCCCTGTCAAGAGCGGTGCCGAAAACCATTAATCCTTCTTTAACATTAAACCAGGCGTAAACGTCTCCAAATTTTTTATCAAGAAAACCGTGATAAAATTGGGGATCCAGATCGCTACTGCCTTCGTAATAGTTTTGATAGGCTATTGACCACTCCAGCCCTTTTTCAAACTCAGGATCAAGTTTTGTTCTTATGGTTGAATAGCTTCCCTCGGCGCTAATTAAAAATTTAGACGTAAAGTTTAGCTGTTCACCTGATTTAACGCAGTTTATCTCAATTTGATTGCCGGATTGGTTGAAATCGACAACTCTAGTTTCGTCCGCTATTTCCGCTCCACTATTTTCAGCAAGCCAATGATCAAATTCCGATCTCCACACATTTGGCGCGCCTTGATCCATCATCCTGAATGGATAGTCGGTATGCGAGCCGTCTATGTCCCACATGCGCACTCCTTTATAAAAATTTGGAGTGACAAATACATGATCGGGAAGCTTTCCGAAATTTTTTTCAACAATTTGCAAAGACTTTTTAAAGATAATGCCTGAGCATATTTTGTATCTGGGGAGTTTTTTCTTTTCAACAATCAAAACGCTCAGCCCTTTATTTGCTAACATCTTTGCCGCCGCCGAGCCTGATGGGCCGGAGCCGACTATTATAGTGTCATATTGATTTTTCATGTTTATATAAAAATTTATGAATTTTAAAAAATATTATTCCAAACTTTCTACTTAAGCAAAGTGTTCCTGAGGCAGGAGTATAGTATATATAGACTGGGGCCTTTTTGTCAACTTGCGGGTTTTTAAATAGTCAATTTAGACTAAAGGTAGGTCAATATTTTTAAAAATTCTAAAAAATATTGACATATTTTAGCTTATAATAATAAGTCATTTTGTTAATTATAGAGCTTCTGCATAAGCTTAAATTTTTAGAATCAAAAGCGATTTAAGCCACAAAGACACAAAGGCACGAAGAAAAACAAAAATTTTGAGATTATTTAAAGGTTTTGAAATTTGTAAAATACAGATGCAATGTCATAAACGCTGGAATTAACACTTTGCGCTCGTGTTCAATGATGTAATTCTCAATCGTAATAGTATTTAAATGAAGTTTAATAAGGGCGACTAAAGTCAGCCCCTACCCTCGGTGTAAGATAAGAACTTATCACTCTCTAGTTAATTACAGACTCTTCTTTTTAAAAATAAAGGAGTACTATATGGTTAAATATAAAAGCGTTTTTTTATGCCTGATTATTGCGTTTATTTTAAATATTTCCGCAGTGTTATTTGCCGGGGGAGAAGTTAAACCTGAACAAAGAACATATACTGTTGGCGTAGTTCCACAGTTTGACTCAACTCAAATTAGCAAAATCTGGACTCCTATACTTAAAGAATTGGGAAGACGCGCCGGCTGTCGGTTCCAGTTGCAAGGCTCTCCTACTATCCCTGATTTTGAAAAAGAATTTATAGCAGGCAAGTTTGATTTTGCTTATATGAACCCTTATCATGTTTTAATAGCGCATGATCGTGAGGGATATATTCCGTTAATTCGCGATTTGGATACCTTGCTATATGGAATCGTAGTTGTGCGAAAAGATAGCGCTGTAAAATCCATGGCAGATCTGGAAGGAGAGGTTGTTGTTTTTCCGGCGCCTAATGCTTTAGGCGCTTCTTTAATGACACGAGCCGCTTTTAATGATGTTTTTCATATTCAAATTACCCCGAAATATGTGCAAACTCATACATCCGTCTATTTAAACGTTGTTCTTGACGAGGCGATGGCCGGAGGCGGCGTGCAAAAGACTCTTGAAAAGCAGCCTCTTGAAATCAGGAATAAATTGCGGGTTATTTACAAAACCGCCACGGTAGCCCCGCATCCGTTTGTTTCGCATCCCCGGGTGCCGGACGAGACGCGGAAAAAAGTTTTAATATCATTTCTGGCTTTAGGGAAATCTGATGAGGGGAAAGAGTTGCTTAAAAAAGCGCCTATTAATAAAGTGGGCTCGGCATTTATTGAAGATTATGAACCTTTGAAATTGATGAAACTTGACAGGTTTTACAAGAAAGACTAAGAAATAAATATGAGACTGCGTTTTAAACTTATGTTGCCGTTTTGCGTAGCATTAGGCGTTTTTATTTTAGTTATACATTTTTACATGGCGCCTAAAATGCTTTCACAAGAGTATCAAAATATTGTAAAACGTGAAAATGCTATTTTAAAAGCAATGGAACCGGGTTTAGTCAGATCGCTGTTGTCCGGCGATCTCGGAGCCGTATATGCAATTCTTGATTATAATAAAGATATTAATGAGAACTGGGTGTTGCTTAAATTATATAATGATAAAGGGAAAAAGTTATATCCGCTTGTGGAACCGGATGATTTTAAAGGCAGGTTTGTAATAACAATTAACCATAATATTATTTGGGAAGGAGATGAGATTGGCGTATTAAAAATCAATAGCAACTGGGAATCTGAAAGAAACGCGGAAATTTATCGAATTTATATGATTGAGATATTAGCTTTTTTAATCTTTGTTTTGATTATAGGCGGCGGGTTATATTGGCAATCAAGGTGGATACACAATCCAATTTTACAGCTTCAAAAGGCTTCAAAGCAATTATCCGCGGGCAATTTTAAAACAGAATTGCCTGCGCAGGGAAATGATGAACTTGGAGATTTAACAAGATCCTTTAATATAATGGTAGAGAACCTAACTATATCTCAGGATAAACTACATAAACGAACTATTGAACTCGAAAAATACCAAGATCATTTAGAGGATCTGGTTGCTTCGCGCACTGAAAAGCTTAAAGAGAGCGAACGCACCCTTTCAACATTGATGAGCAATTTGCCGGGTATGGCATATAGGCGTAAAAATGACGCGAATTGGACTATGGAATACGTAAGCGACGGCGCGTTTGACATTACAGGGTATAAACCGGACGATCTAGAATACAACAAAACAAAATCTTATAGGGATATTATTCATACAGATGACATTGAGAGAATAAATGATGAAATCCAAAAATGCCTGACTGTGCGTATACCTTATCAGGTTACTTATCGTATTATTAATTTAAAAGGGCATGAGGTGTGGGTTTGGGAACAGGGTTGCGGTATTTATTCAAAGAATGACGATGCAGAAACCATGGAAGGCTTTGTCACTGATATCTCAGACAAAAAAAAGATGGAGGAAGCTTTAAGAGTCTCCAGCGAGCAATTGATACATTCAGAAAAACTTGCCGCAATAGGAAAACTATCAGCTTCAGTGGCGCATGAATTTAATAATCCGATAACCGGCATAAGAAATGTTCTGGAATCTGTTTCAGAAGATTACATTGGCAAATATCTGGACGAACATGTAGAGAAAATGGTTAACATGGCTGTCAGGGAATGTAATCGTGTGGCAAGTCTAACAAAAAGCCTTCAGGATTTTAACCGCCCTTCGGCGGGCATAGTTAAAAAGATCAATATCCATGATGTCATAAATGAGATGATTGTTATGGTTAAAAAGAAGATGCAGGAGCGAAAGATTTCGCTCTATAAACATTTTGCGGATAACATTCCGGAAATCAATATAGTGCCGGACCAGATCAAACAGGTGTTGCTTAACATTATACAAAATGCCGAAGAATCTTTGCCAAGAAATAGAAAAGGGCAAATTGATATAACTACGGAGCTGGAAAAAGAAAATGTTTTGATTCGTATTAAAGATAACGGCGATGGAATACCATATGAAATAAAACGCGAAATTTTCGAGCCGTTTTTTACAACCAAATCCGCTGTCAAAGGCACTGGCCTGGGGCTGGCCGTCTCTTACGGCATTATTAAAAAACATGGCGGAGACATTAAGGTTGAAAGTAAACATGGATGCGGCGCTACTTTTACCATTAAACTGTCTGGAAAAGTGTAAATGAATTTTAGCGGGTAGAGATAAGCCTAACCCGGATAAACCGGAAGAGTGACTAAAGTTAAAAGTGAACTAAATTTTTGAATAGATTCTATAAAAAAAAATAAAAGTCTGCGTAGTATTACAAAATATCTTGTCAAAAATTGTCTAAACTTTACTTATAAGATACTAACCCGGATAAACCGGAAGAGTGACTAAAGTAAGCTGAAGTTAAAAGTGAACTAAAGTTTTGGGAAAAATTTTCAATTTTTGAATAAATTCTATAAAAAAAGTTAAAAATCTGCGTAGTATTACAAAATATCTTGTCAAAAATTGTCTAAACTTTGCTTATAAGATACTAATAATTATACATACACTAATTAATCCCCCTTGCTAAATTTCATACGAACTAGAAATGCGTTTTTCAAAAAAACCTTTAACAATAAAGTTAATATTGTCGCTATCTAATGGTTTTCGGCAAATCTCAAAATTACAACCGCAACACCTGACGCTTTTTAGCAATTGAATACTTTGGGCGTTGAATTCCGACAGTATATATAATGGAACACAGGGACAGATTTTACGCAATTCTAATAATATTTCCGGGCCGGCAGTTTGTAATTGCCCTGAATCAACAAAAACAATATCAGGTTTATTAATTTGCGCTTTGTTTATGCCTTCTTTAATAGCGGTGGCTGTATTTACAGAATATTGAGCGGCGCACAGCGCAAAGCAAAATAGACTTAATTCACCCTTGTTGTCGTTAATAACCAGAATATTTACTGTTTCTTTTTGTTCAATTATTCTGGGGCCTGTTATGACGTGTGTTTTAAATAATGTTTGCGCCATCTTTATCCTCCTCTAAAAAAGATTAATGATTTATAATATTTACAATTAAACTATAAAAATTTCTATTAACTCTGATAACAATCGGTTATTTTTAAGGCATACTCAAACGCATAAGGTATTCGAAATTCGCTAATGAATAAAAGGCTAAAGCCTTAACTCCAACAAGGAGTGTTTATGTATTAACAGGAAGGATTATTGTGAACGTTGTCCCTTTGCCCGGAGTTGAACATACTTTAATATCTCCTCCATGCTCTTTTATAATTCCGTAACTAACCGACAATCCTAACCCAGAGCCTTTAACCTCCTTAGTAGTAAAAAACGGCTCAAATATAGACTTAACATCTTCTTCTTTTATGCCTGCTCCTGAATCGGAAATCTCAATTTTAACGTATGTTTCAATAAAAACGGCTTCAAGTTTAATTTGGCCTCCTTCTTTAGGTATTGCCTGTTCCGCATTGTTTAGAATATTAAGTATTACCTGTTTAATCTGATCAGGCACTATTTTAATTGAAGGCAAATCGCCGACGCATATCTTTTGAAATTTAATTTTTCTGCTTTTAAATTTAAATTGCATCAACATAATAACATCATCTATGGCTTTATTAATGTCAGTTAAAACCTTTGCTCCGGACGAAGGCAGATGAAAATCATTAAGTTTGCTTATAAGCCTGGATAATCGATCGCATTCACGAATAGACAACATTACAAGCTCCATTTGTTCCGGGGTCATTTGCGCTTCGTTTTTAACCATTTTCAAAACATTAGCTATGCCAAAAATGGGATTGTTAAACTCATGCGCAATTGAGGCGGATAATTTCCCTATAGCGCTAAGCTTTTCTGAATGCATCAACTGCTCGTACGCTTTCTTAAGTTTTATGGCGCGCTTATCAACAAGCTCTTCTAATTGATGGTGGTGTTTATGCAGCTCATCTTCCGCCTGTTTGCGTCTGGTTATATCTTCAGCTACTTTTACAAAGTGGGTAATAGCATTTTCCATGTTCCTAATAGGAGAGATAGACACAAATTCCCAATAAAATTCTCCATTTTTTTTCCTGTTATGCAATTCTCCACGCCATTCATTGCCGGCGCTAATTGTATCCCACAACTCCTTATATATTATCTTAGATTGAACGCCGGATTTTAAAATATACAGATTGCGGCCAATAGTCTCATCAGCAGTATAGCCGGTCAATTCACTAAATTTAGGATTTACATATTCTACATAACCATTAACATCTGTAATTACAACCACACTTGGGCTTTGCTCCACAGCGGTATTCAATTTGAAAAGTTGTTTCTCCGTTTGCTTGCGTTTAGTGATGTCTCTTGTATAAACACGAACAACGTTATATTTTGGAATAATATGTAATTTTTCTTCAAAAATTCTATCCCGAATTTTTACTTCTCTGGATATTTGTCCCTCTTTTTTTTGCTCCAATCTTTCTAGTATTTCAAAGATATTGTCAGGCAAAAAAAGTTTCACATCTTCATTAACGCCCAACTCTTTTAAGACATTAATTGCGGCTTTATTGTAAAATGTTATTTCTCCTGTAAAATCTACTTCTAAAAGGGGATTTAAATTAATTTGTGGAAAAGAGGCCAGATATTCCGCTCTTTGCTGTTCATGTTTCAAGGAAATAGAATGTTTTACCAAGCCTCGCAGCTCATATACGTTAAATGGTTTTCTAAGAAACGCGCTAATTCCATAATGATAACATTTTTCAACATTTTCATGACGGCCATGCCCTGTAAGGACTATAACTGAGCATGGATCGGAATATGCTAATTTAATATGTTCAAGGAATTGAAATCCATCGATTTCCGGCATGTCCAGATCTAATATAACCAGGGCGGGATTCTCTCTTTTAAATAGGTCCAATCCTTTTTTGCCGTTATTGGAGGAAATTAAATTATAATCTTCCCTACTCAAGGATTGGCGTATAGTATCTACCACAATGGGTTCATCATCAATAATTAGGATTTTATTGTTAAATATTTGATTTTCCTGCATATTATCACTTTCTTTTTTATAATTTGATGGATTGCGTTAATATCCGAGAGGATATAAATTGGATCAAGATTATATTGATTCGGCGCGGAAATTCGACACAAAGATGAATTATATAGCAAACAGAACGCCAATGGAGAAATATTTTTCTAAATTCCAGTTAACATGTTGTTGGGTAATATGTTACAATTTAAATAAATATTTGTTATCAAATAAATTTAGAAGGTTTTTGTGTTTTGTTTTAAATAAGGAGGTAGTTTTGCCGACTTGTTTAAAACGGAAAATCGATTATCATTATTTTCTAAAGGAACTAATTGCTTTTTTGAAAAATTTTAATGATTGGTTCTTAAAAATATTTTTATATTATTAAGGCGTTTTAAAGCATTCTCTCTCCCGTGAAAAGCATAAGCATAAAATTAGATTAATTAATAGCATTTAGTAATAAGTGTAAAATCTATTTTTATAAAATTAGGCTACTTTACCTCCAATTAAATTTTGTTTTAGCGTTTACTGTTTAATATCGCCAGGCTTTTGACGCTTATATTAAGTTTATCCGTATAAGAATAGGTTATAATGGGGCTTTTAAACTAAATTAAGTCAGGTTAACTATATTTGTAAATGGAGGCGGATATGCCTCCTTTTTTTTGTTTTATAACTTTTCTTTAAAATAATGAATAATAATAGACCACACGTTTTAGTTGTTGACGATGACTTGATAACATTAAAAACAGTAAAAATGCATCTTGTAAACGCTGATTACGAAGTTACTATTGCTGAAAAAATTGTAGACGCTAAGACTTTGCTTAAGAAAAAGGGATTTGATTTAGTTATAACCGATAATTTAATGCCGGAGAGCTCCGGCTTAGAGCTGGCAAAATATATACGCGAGAAATACGATAAAATTGAAATCGTTGTTATGACCGCATATCCCAGCGATGATATAATAGATATGTATTGCAATTTAGGAATAAACTATTTCATCTTTAAGCCATTCCATGAAAATCAACTGCTTTATACTTTACATGGCGTGTTTCACCACTTGCGCACGGTGCAGACTCTTTGTTTAGAAGAAAAAACAAACAAGGCGCAATACAATATTATTGGCGTTTCGCAAGCTATACGCCAAATCCGGACGGAAGTGGAAACATTTGCTCAAAGCAGCGTTCCAATTGTTATAAACGGCGAAACAGGAACGGGGAAGGAGGTAATCGCAAATTGCATTCATATGATAAGCAGTCGAAAAAATTACCATTTAATTCCCGTAAATTGCGCGACATTAAACGTTCTTACCGAATCGTCGCTATTCGGGCACTGTAAAGGCGCCTTTACCGGAGCCGGCAGCTCTGCCGGCGGGTATGTTGGAAATGCGGATAAGGGCACCCTATTTCTCGATGAAGTAGGCGAGCTGCCTTTAGAAACGCAAGCTAAACTTCTTCGCTTCCTTGACAGCGGCGAATATTATCCCGTGGGAAGCAATACCCCGGTCAAAGCGGATGTCCGAATTATATGCGCATCAAATTCCGACTTAAAGGACAGGGTAAAAGAAAAGCTTTTTCGCGATGATCTTTATTACCGTTTATCGGGCACAACAATTGAGCTGCCGCCTCTAAGATCAAGAACAGAGGATATTCCTCATTTAGTGCGACATTTTATTGAGTTCTTCAGCTCTCTTTATAACAAGACGTTTTGTATATCGGAACATGCCATAGAGGCTTTTATGAACTATGCATGGCCGGGAAATGTAAGAGAGTTGAAACAGACAGTTCACGCGTTAACGCAACGTTGCTCAGGAAAAGGGATTGCGTATTATAATGTTATAGACGCAATCGGGCATACAGACAACGCTTCATTTGGATGTTATAAAGATATGAAAGAAGAGGCAATCATTGATTTTGATAGAGACTATTTTGCGCGAGTTATTTTATTATCGCGCGGCAGTTTAAAAAGAGCTTTGGAAATATCGAATATGCATAAAAAGAATTTTTATGAAAAGCTTAAAAAATATGATTTGTCTCTGAAGTCGGCAAAAGGCAGTTAAAAGGTTGTTCGATTGAATACAGCCTATTGGAATTTATTTAATAACTAACAAAATCATTAAGAGGGAGGATGATAGTAAAAGTTGCGCCTTTGCCCTGTTTAGAGCTAACTTTTATATCCCCTCCATGGTCTTTTATAATGCCGTAACTAACCGATAATCCCAGTCCGGTTCCATCAGCCTTTTTAGTGGTAAAAAACGGCTCAAATAATGATTCAATATCGTCATCCTTTATGCCTGCGCCCGAATCATAAATATCAATATTAAGGAATTTATTGTTAATTTTCGTGCTGACCTGGATTTCGCCGCCTTCCTTTGGCATAGCTTGCTCCGCATTGTTCAACATATTCAGTATTACCTGTTTAATCTGGTCCGGCACAACCTTAATTAACGGCAAATCAGCGGCAAAATTCTTTTGAAATGTAATATTTTTAAATTGAAAAGTTTTAATCATCAGCGCGGCTACTTCATCAATAATGATGTTAATATCAGCATAGAGCCTGCCGCCCGACGATGGCCGATGAAACTCCTTAAGCCTACTTACAAGCTCTGATAATCTGTCGCATTCTCGTAATGACAATGTTACGAGATTCAATAGATCCGGGTCCATCTCCAATTCGTTCTTTATCATCCTTAAAACATTAGCTATTCCAAAAATAGGGTTATTAAACTCATGAGCAATGGTGGCGGACAGTTTCCCTATAGCGCTAAGTTTTTCTGAATGGATTAACTGTTCGTAAGTTTTTTTTAGTTCTCCGGCGCGTTTATCAACAAGATCTTCCAGCTTATGATGGTGTTTAAATAGCTCCTCTTCAGTATTTTTGCGTCTGGTTATATCTTCAGCAACTTTTACAAAATGGATAACAACATTATCTTTGTTTCTAATAGGCGATATAGAAGCTGATTCCCAATAAAATTCTCCGCTTTTTTTCCTGTTATGCAACTCTCCATGCCATTCAAAGCCTTCATTAATTGAGTCCCATAACTCTTTATATATTTTATTAGATTGTCTGCCGGATTTTAAAATATAAAGATTGCGGCCTATTGTCTCTTCAGCCGTATAGCCGGTCAATTCACTAAATTTAGGATTGACGTATTCTACATTGCCGTTAACATCTGTAATTACCACTATACTTGGGCTTTGTTCAACTGCGGTTTGCAATTTTACAAGTTGTTTTTCCGCTTGTTTGCGTTTGGTAATATCTCTAGTGTAAATACGAACAACTCCAAACTGTGGAATAACATGTATATTTTCATCAAAAATGCGGTCTTTTATCTGCGTTTCCCTGGATATTAGCGCCTCTTTCTCTTGTTTCAGCTCTTCAAGTATTTCATTTATGTTTTCAGGCAAAAAGAGCTTTAAATTTTTATTAACGCCTAACTCATTTAAAACATTAATTGCCGCGTCATTATAAAAAGTTATTTCCCCTGAAGCATTAACCTCTAAAAGCGGATTTAAACTAATCTTTGGAAAAGACGCTAAGTATTCCGCTTTTCGTTGTTCTCTCTTCAAAGCAATAGAATGTTTTACTAAACCTCTAAGTTCATATTCATTGAATGGTTTTCTGAGAAATCCACTTATTCCATATTCATAACACTTTTTTATATTTTCCTGATTGCCGTATCCTGTAATAATTAATACGGAACATGAATCATTATATGACAAATTAAGATGATTAAGGAATTGAAACCCATCCATTACAGGCAATTCCAGGTCAAGGATAATCACGTCAGGATTCTCTTTATTATATAGAGCTAATCCATCTTGCCCGTTTTCAGCGGTAAAAATGTCATAAGCTTCGCCTTTTAAAAAATTGCGCACAGCTTCCATTACAAGAGGTTCATCTTCTATTATCAGGATTTTATTATTTAAACGCGCCTGCTTCGACAAGTTTTATCCCCCACTTTTAGAAACATTATTTTGTAATAATTAATTTCAGATTTTATATGCTATGAAAATGTTGTCTATAAAATCGTCAATTTAATTAAAACTTTATTTCCTTGGAAATTCGTATATTTTCTAAATATGCGAATTTGGAATAATAGTATAGTTTTAGGCTTAGAATTGCTAGTTTATTATTTTAACTTCGTAGAAAAGATGTTGCGGGCTTTTATTTACATATTCATGCGTGATCTTGTTTCTTAGACCTTAGGAGAAGTCTTTAATTGTACAGGCCACTTCTATTTTGGATATTTATGTGTCATGCCTGTTTGTATTCTTCAAGCTCTCGGCGTTTTTGATACGCGTTGTTAGTCACATCCACAAGCTCTTCCAAACCAAACGGTTTTGTAATATAAGCAAACGGCTCAAGAAATTCAACCATTTTAGAGTCCACATAATCCTCAAAACCCGTCACTAATATTACCTGCGTGTTTACGTTTTGTGCGTTTACCGCGTTTAACAGATCAATGCCCGAAGTTTTCGGCATGCAAATATCCGTTATTACTATATCATACTCAAAATCCTCTATAAATTTTAACGCTTCAACGCCGTCTGTTGTGCTGGTTACGGCAAAGCCGTCAATTTCCATGACCTCTTCAATAACCTCGCATATCAGGTTTTCATCGTCTACAACTAATATTTTGCCTTTTTTCACAAATATACCTCCTAACTCGGCTCACTCCGGAAAAGAGCCTGAAACAATTAGATTTAAAAAGTGAATGAACTTCCAGTCAAATTATCTTCCAACACAGACTCAACAATATACAACGACTGGTTTTGTCGCAAATCCACAATCTTTTTTTCAAGAATACCCTCTTTTTGTGGTTTAATAAAAACTTCAACTATGGGCTGCAATGGGAACTTGCCGTTCATGTCCACCACTTTAGCTATTTTGTTAGAGTTAAGTCTGACGTAACTTCCAATTGGATAGCAAGAGAGTTTTTCGATTACTATTTTGATTAAACCGGCATCATAATAATCCTTCTCTTCATTTATAATATTTCTTGCGGCTTTTGCCGCGGTCAATCGCCGCCTTCCTAATCTATCATGAGTAAGCGCTTCGAAAACATCGGCTATGCCGATAATCCTGGCGTACTCTTTTATGTTGCCGCCCGACTCTCCAAACGGATACCCTTGCCCCCGCAGCCTTTCATGCTCCTGTGCCACGTTTTCCGCCAACCATGAATCTTCGTTTTTGAATTTGGACAATATCCTTTTGCTAAAAACCGGGTGTTTTTCAAGCTCTTTTTTTTCTTCCGTAGTTAATGTGTCGGCCTTTTGCGTTACGCTTTCACTTACAACAAACATCCCTATATCATGCAACAAACCGGCAAGGCCGGTTTTGACCAGTTTATCTTTTGTAAAATTAAGGCCTATGCCGATTTTTATAGAATAAATAGCCACATTGACCATATTGGAAATCATAGAGTCTTTATCTTTTGCGGGGGAATAAGTTATTCCTGAAAGCAAATCAATAGTCTTAGAGTCTTCAAGCATTTTGTTTACAATATTAATCCCGGCATTTAAATCAAAACTTTTGCCGTCTTTTACTATGGGTATAGCATCGTTTAAATAATCATACGCGCTGTTATATATGGAAGCTGCGTCTAATGTTGGCCCGTTGCTTAAAACTTTTGTTGTGTTAGAAGGGGCGCCCGTCTGCCCCGCATTGATTTCATCTTTACCGCCTCCGGCTCTCTGATCTATTATTGAGTGTAAACTTGCGCCATTTTTATTAATAGCTTCTGACGGCTCTAATATGTTATTTCCTTCGGTTGCTGTTTTCTTAGCTCCTGTTTCATCGTCTTTTGTGGTAGCGGCGGCAACAACGCCTTTGACCAACCCTTTGTTTATAGCGTATCTGCCCAACTCGTCAATATCATGAATCCCGAGCTTTATCATAACATTCTTAAGATGCCTGTTAATTACTTCAACTGTTGTGGAAATTTGTTCGGCAATAGCTTTTTTACTTTTCCCTTTTGCGATAGATTTCAACAACGCTTTCTCTCCGCGTGTTAAAAGGCCGAACCTGTCTACATGCGTTTCGTACCGTACGCTCTCAATCGCTAATTTGCAAATTGAGGGGCTTAGGTACGATTTGTTTTTGTGCGCGGCTTTTATAGCGGCAAAAAGGTCGCTCTCCGTGGAATCTTTTTCAACGCAACCGTTGGCCCCGGCTTTAATAGCGGCTATAATTAACTTTTTATCGGAACATTCGGTGAGTATTATTATCTTTATGCCCGGATTGTTTTCCTTGATTTCGCGCGTGGCCTTAATACCGTCCATCACGGGCATGTCTATTTCCATTACGACAACTTCAGGCCCTAATTCTTTTACCTTGTTAGCCGCTTCCAGGCCGTTTTCAGCCTCGCCGATCACATCAAACATTTCGTTTGATTTTAAGAGCAGGCAAAGAGCCCTCCTAATAATAGTCTTGCCTTCCACTACCAGAATTGTAATTTGTTGAGTCATATTATTTTCAATGAAAATTTTAAATAAAAAAATCGGCGGACCGTTAACGCCGTTATTTGCGCAAATAGTTGAAATAACAAACTAATAAAAATCAAATTAGGCTACGCAATAAAAAGAAATGAAACATGGACAACTAAAATGAAATCTAAGATTTAATTAATGGGAGCGCATTTTTATAGTTTGCCGGTTTTTTTGAAACAATCGATTAAATAAAAGTGAAAAAGAGTCCTTATATAACCTAAATTGAGCAATTCTGTAACACGATTTGTCATTTCGACCATCGGGAGAAATCTTTAAACCCGTAAGTGTTATAAGATTTCTCTCTCCTTTCGAAACGACACGGTTGTAATTGCTTTCTACTTATCAGGTGAATGCCCATTTCTTTGTAATTGCAATTATTTAAAGAAGTTAGAGCTCTATATCATCCAAGAATCGCACAATTTAGATATAAATTTATTATTTTAATTTTTATCCCATTTAGCCAATCGGCCGCCGATTTGATCAAGGCTTAAAACATCCGTCACTGCTCCGGCATTAATAGCTGAAGAGGGCATGCCGTCTACAACGCAACTATCAGGTTCCTGAGCTAAAACAGGCAATCCTTTTTTAGAAAATTCAATTGCGCCTTTTGTGCCGTCGCTGCCCATGCCTGTGAGAATTACCGCAACAGGAGACTTAGCGTTCCGTAGCGCGGACTGAAACAACGGATCAATCCATGGATGAACAGGGGCGTCTTGTCTAAACTTCACATGCAATACAAGAACGCCCGATAACGATCGATGAACAACACTATCAGTTCCGCCCTTGGCTATCACAACCATGCCGGGTGTCAACTCCATGCCGTGCCGGCCTTCAACAACATTTAAAGACATCTCCTTGTTCAACCGGTTTGCAAAAGCCCCGGTAAACATATCAGGCATATGCTGGGCAACAACAACGGGGCAAGATAAAACGCCCATTGGGCGCAAAACATCCGGCAATATTTTAGGGCCTCCGGTGGAAACGCCTATTACAACCAAATCAACTCTCTTTGGCGGAACAGTTTTTTTTATTTTAGCGCTTAACGCATCGTTTTTCATTGTTTTTGTTTTAATACCTATAGCATTTAAAGGATTGTTTGCCCAATAATTTATCTTTGCGACAAGTTCCTGCTCAATTTGCACGATATCCAATTGCACATATGATGACGATTTGGAAAGAAAATCAACCGCGCCCAGTTCCAGCGCTTTAATTGTTGTTTCCGCGCCTGTCTGTGTCATACTGCTAACCATTATAATTGGTTTCGGGGCGATTCGCATAATTTCACGCGTTGCTTCCAGTCCGTCCATCTCCGGCATTTCAACATCCATGGTAATTACGTCCGGTTGGCATTCTTTAGCCATTTCCAGAGCTATTCGTCCGTTTCCAGCCTCAGCTATTACTTCGATATTGCCGGCGCGTTCAACCATTTTGCGAATGGCAATGCGCATAAATCCGGAGTCGTCTACAATAAGTAGTTTAATCTTTTTATTTCGCATAAATGTTTTTAAGGTTCAAATCGACAGCCGCTTATAAGCCGGCAGATTTATTGTCTCCTGAATTTCCTCTATGGATCTCTCGCCTTTTTTTTAACGCATCCTCTACTGTTGTTATTAAAGTTTTCAAATCAAACGGCTTTTTAATTAAACTGAAAGGATTAAGCGGTTTTAAAACATCATTTGATATTAGACGGGCAAAACCGGTAATTAAAATAAATTGATAGTTCATGGTCTGCTCATTTGAAGCTCTTAAAAGATCCAACCCTGATATTTCCGGCATTAGTATGTCAGCAATAATTACGTCATAATCTTTTTTCATTTTAATCTCTTTTAAGGCCTCTGAACTATCGTTTATGCAAGTCACACATAAACCGTTTAATTCCAGGAATTGTTCAAGTAAACCGCACAATGTATCCTCATCATCTATTACCAATATATTTCCTTTTAGCATAAATAAAACTCTTTTAAATTTTAGGGAAGTATAAATTTGCGTATTAAAGGCTCGAAAATATTAGCTATTTAGCTTTCCATTTAACTTGAACACTTCTATCTCATCCTTAGTCTCTTTTGCCAATCTTGAGAGGTCCATTACCGTGGCTGTAATCTCTTCAGTGGCTGCTGCGTTTGTTTCGCCGATTTGATTTAATGTCGAAACATTGGCGCTTACCTGTTGCATTGCGGCGCTTTGCTCTTCAGTAATAGCGGCTATCTGTTCTAACATCTTGTCGCTTTTGTCGACCTCCACTGTTATAGTTTCCATATCGCTATTGACTTCCGTTACCGAGCTTACGGCGCGTCCGGCTTCACTCACTGCCTGTTCAATCAATTCAGCTATATTTTGGGCTGAATTTGCCGACTGTTCCGCCAGTTTACGAACCTCATCCGCCACTACGGCAAAACCTTTGCCGTGTTCCCCGGCTCCTGCGGCTTCAATAGCCGCATTAAGAGACAGCATATTTGTTTTATTGGCAATTGTTTCAATAACGTCGGTAATTTTGCCTATCTCTTCGCTATTTTGAGCTATTACTTTTACCACTTCCACCAGATTATCAATCTTTAATTTGCATTTGTTAACGCTTTGTGTAATTTGTTGCGCGTTGTTGCCGGCTTTTGAGATATTTTGGCAAACTTCCTCAGTTGCCGAGTTGGTCTCTTTAATTGCAGTTGCTATTTCATTTATCGAATGCATCTGGTTCTGCGCCCCGTCAGATATCTGGCCAACCGCGGAGCTGCTCTGTCCGGCGGCTACAGCGACATGATGAGTCTTCTCCATTGTATTGGCTAATGTTTTCGATAAAGCGTCGACCGAATTGTTTATGCGGTCTTTTAATTTGTTTATATCCCCTTTCGCGTCAACCGATACTCGCTGAGTAAGGTCGCCGGTTGCCACGGCTTTCATGACGCGATTAATATCCTTCATAACGGTTGATATAGATTGAACAGCGTTATTCATATTATTGTTAATTGTTTGCAGTTCTCCCTCTAATTTTACTCTATCCGTTTTATCAAACCCGGCGAAATCAGCGCTCTTAAGTTGGTCGGCGGTTGCAAGTATACAATCCATTGCGCTGCTGACGCTTGTGCACGAACCGTTTACCGCTTTTTTAAGCGCGTCAAGATCTCCTTTAAGCTCTATAGCGATATGTTTAGAAAAGTCTCCCAAAGACAACGCCCTCATGGTGTCGGTAATGCCGCTGATAGCGGATTGTAATGATTCCATAAGGCAGTTAAAAGCAAAAACGGTTTGACCAACCTCATCATTGCTTTTAACATTTATTCTTTTAGAAAAGTCGCCGTTATGCTCTACATCAATTACGGTGTCTGAAAGCTGTTTAAGAGGGCGGGCGATAGCTCTTGTAATAAAAAAGCTTAAGGCGATAGCTATGGCCAGGCCAACAGAGGTTACAACTATTAATATAAAAGAGGAGGTCTCTGTAATGCCCTGCGCGCCGGCTTGTGTTGCGCCTATTTCCTCTTTAGCTCCATTTTCAATTCCTTTAAGAATAGCCGCCAGCTTTTCGCCGTTTTCATCAGCTTCTTCATCTACTACTCCCAATTTTGTCTCTATATCAACAATTTGCTTTAGAATGCCCATAACTTCAAGAGTAACCGGTTTAATTATTTCATTCACTTTCTTTTCAATAGCTAACGTCATATTTTTTAAATCTCTATTGTTAACAGGCGCAATATTTCCCTCTACAGTCTCGGCTCCATTTAACAGCGCTCCAATCCATTCATCTAACTCCTCAATATGCGCATGAAACAATTTATCAATATCGTCAAAAGAGCTTTTTTCCGTTATCCTGGCATACTTTTCAATATATATAAGAACCATTGCCAAAGAAGTCTTCATTTCCATCGCCATATCCGCCCATGTATTTTCTGTAGCCAAAATCTCATCGGCGGTAGTTCCCAATTCTATTTTGTTTTTTATTTGATCTTTAACGCCGTCTTCAAAATTTCTAAGATCAATCAACAACTCGTCAAATTTAGCTTCCAATTCCGCAATTGTCTCAATAGATTTATCTTTTAAAACAAATTTTTTCATCATTAACTCTTTAATTTGATCTATGCGGGGTTGAAACTCATTATCATGATAATTTTTTGCGTTTTTTACTATTTTTTTTAAAGCCGTATTTTTAGTAGCGTAAATTGTGCCTTCTTCAGTTTCTTTTCCGTTTAGGATCGCCTCCCCGTAGGCGTTAAAATTATTAACAATACCTATGTGTTCTTTCCAAAAAGTATCTAATTCTTCATTGCTTGTCGTAGTCATTAGCTCCATAATCATCAACCTGTCTTTTGTCGCCGCTATTGCCATCTTCATTGAAGCGTCTATTAGCGGCGCGGTTTCAACGACGGAGCTTACCTTGCCCCGAATTTGATTTATGCCGACAATTCCAATAACTCCAACAATTACAAGTATCAATGCTATGCCGATAAAACTGCTATACAATCTGGTTCCAACTTTCATAATATTCCTCCTAAACCGGAAAAGTGACTAAAGTGATCTAAAGTTTTGATTAAAATTTTTAATTTTTGAATTCTATTGTTATTTTTACTCTGAATAGATGTTTAAATTTAAAGATTAACGGCAAGGCTCTGATTTTTTTGATAATACAATGCGTTTTTGCTCCGTTTTGTTTCAAAAAAATCCGGCAATAACAAGGTGTCCGATGGCCCTAAAACCAGATACCCCCCGGGCGCAAGCGCGCCGGCAAGCAATAACTGAATTTGTCTTTTGCCTTCGTTGTCAAAGTAAATGAGAGCGTTGCGGCAAAATATAATGTCATACCCACTGCCGGGCGGGGTTCCTGAAAAAAGATTATGAGTTTTAAATTTGGCCAATTTTCTGATATCTTGTTTTACCTGTAAATACTTGCTCTGATAAAACCTTTTTCTTCTATCATTTTTATCTTCTCTTCTTTCGCCGTTATTTTGGCCCGCTCTTTTTAATACGCCTCGCCTATCGTTGCCGTCTTGCCTTCGGTCGCCAATTTTTGAATCGCCTTTAGGCTCAAAAAATCTTTCAAGTTCATTAGGCATGTCGCGAAATGCGGAAAGGCCATATGTTACATAGCTTGCTTCATTAGCTTTAATTATGGAAACCCATGATATATCCGTTCCCAGGATTTCTATATTCCATTCCGGTTTAACATTAATATTGCCGGGACTTGTTTCCGTTGCCTCGCCGGATTTGATTAAAGCCTCCAGCGCCAACATTGCAATAGTGTATGTTTCTTCGCCTGTTGAACACGCCGCCGACCAGATTCGTAAACTAGGCGAAAGTCCCATTTTTTTTTTTAATATAATAGGAGGAAGCGTATTAAAACGAATATCATCCAATTGGCCCTTGTCTCTATAAAAATATGTTTCATGGATTAATATTGATTCTACAAAAGCTACCCACTCCGCCGAATTAGCGTCTAGAGACTCCATATGGGTCACCCACTCTTCAAGGCTTTCATAGCCCTCGGTTTTACCGTCGAAAAATCTGTGCAGTTTTCTATTTAAATCATCAGACCTGCTAATGCCGCACCTTTTCCTGATAGCCAAAAGCAAGCGTTCAACCAATAACGCATGTATAGGCGCCCCAATTTTTCCTGGTTTAAACGGGTTTCCGTCATTTAGAGTAATACTCTTATTATCTATGATTGGTTGCGACTTGATCTCTGTGGCCCTTGTTTGCCTATCGCCCTGTTGACCCGGGTTAAGCAGAGCCATCCTTCGCCGCAACTCTTTTAAAGTCTCGTCTAGTTTTTTGCTCATTGTGTTATCACATATATTTTATTACTACCTAGGTCAAGCAAATGATACTATTCATAACTTGCGCGATTTTTATCACCCTCCCCTAACCCCTCCCCTCAAGGGAGGGGGAATTAAAGGAAATATTTAGATTCAAAATAGTAGCTTTATTTTTGTCCTCGGTAATAAATGATTAAACAATTGAATTGCAATGGCCGTTTAATCTGAACTTTTCTATTTCATCCTTAGTCTCTTGCGCCAACCTTGAAAGGTCCATTACTGTCGCGGTAATCTCTTCAGTCGCAGTGGCATTTGTCTCGCCTATTTGATTTAACGTTGTTACGTTTTCGCTGACCTGTTGCATTGCGCGGCTCTGTTTTTCAGTAATGGAGGCAATCTGCTCTAACATTTTGTCGCTTTTGGCTACTTCAACAGTAATTGTTTCCATATCGCTATCGACTTCATTTACCGAACTGACGGCGCGCCCGGTTTCGTTAACCGCCTGCTCAATCAAGCCTGCGATATTTTGGGCTGAATTTGCAGATTGCTCCGCCAGCTTACGCACTTCGTCGGCTACAACAGCGAAACCTTTCCCGTGTTCTCCCGCTCCCGCCGCCTCAATAGCGGCGTTTAAAGACAACATATTTGTTTTATTGGCTATTGTTTCAATAACGTCGGTAATTTTGCCTATTTCCTCGCTGTTTTGCGCAATGACTCTTACTATTTCAACTAAATTGTCGATTTTTGCTTTGCAGTTGTTTACGTTTTTTGTAATTTGTTGCGCGTTCATGTTTGCTCCTGCGACATTTTGGCACACTTCATCGGTAGAGGTGTTGGTTTGATTGATTGTCGCGGCAATTTCACTAATAGAGCGCATCTGGTTTTGAGCCCCCTCAGATATCTGGCCGACAGCGGAGCTGCTCTGCCCGGCGGCCACCGCAACATGATGAGTTTTCTCCATAGTATTTGACAATGTTTTTGAAAGATCGCAGATAGAACTATTTATGCGCTCTTTAAGTTTATTTAAATCCCCGTTAGCTTCAATTGTTACGCGCTGTGTAAGGTCGCCGGCCGCGACCGACTCCATCACGCGATTGATATCCCCCATAATGGTTGAAATTGATTTTGTGGTTTCGTCTATCCGCTCTTTCATAAAGCCCAGTTCACCTTCAAGCTTAACATCATTATGATAGTCAAATACGCCATGACCCAGAGCGCTGATTGTTTCAGAAATAGAGTCGATTGCCACGCTTATGCTGTTGGAAGATCCGTTAATCCCTTCTTTAACAGCCTTTAAATCTCCCTTAACTTCAACAGACATGCTTTCGGTAAAATTTCCTTTGCTGAACGCCTTGACAACTTCAGTAATTCCCACTACCGCGGATTCCAAAGAATTCATTAAGGAGTTAAATGCGTTAACCGTTCTTCCTACCTCGTCTCTGCCGACAATATCAATGCGTTTAGAAAAGTCGCCGGTATGTTCAACTTCAATAACCGTGTTTGACAAACGGGCCAGCGGGTTGGTAATTACTTTTGAAAAAGCGTAAACTATGCCTCCCATTGCCGCCATCAGGATGCCTGCGCACCAAAAGATTCTATTTCTAAGATTGTAAACATGTTCAAACGCTTCAGCTTCATCGATTTCGCTCATAATGTTCCACTTTACATCTTCTATATTTAAAGGTTTATAAGATGAAAGCACTGGGACATTTCTATAATCTTTAAATATACCGGAGCCTGTCTCGCCTCCTATGGCGGATTCGGCCCCCGGCGTTTTTACTTCCTGCAATCCTATTGGAGACCCGAGTTTTTTTATCGTATTTATCATGCCTTGTGACGCGCCGGCTTCTTTTATCGCTTTATAATAGTTTTGCTCATCTTCTATTAAAAACCGGGACTGACTTCTAAGCGTATGGTCGTCGGCTATAATATATGTTTCTCCGCTTTTTCCCAGCCCGGCTTTCTCCCAATCTTCATTGTTTGTCATTATATTGTTTATTCTATTAACCGGCATTTGAAACATTACAACGCCAATTTTCTCGTCTCCATCATAAATCGGAGACGCAATAAAAGACGCCTGCGCGTTATATGACGGGTGATAAGCCGCAAAGTCTTTAAGTTCAACACTATCTCTGTTGGTTGCTTTTTTTGCCCGCTTGTATGCTTCGGCAAGATTTGTCTCTTTATAAGGCCCTTTTAATAACGATGTTCCAAAATCAACTTCTTTAAATACGGAATAAATAATGCGGGCATTTTCAACGTCAGTCAGAAATATGTCGTAATATCCGAACTTTTCAAGGTAGCTTCTAATTATAGGGTGATATTTTTTGTGAGCCCGGCTGTAACCGCCCACATCGCCTGGATGATCAAGCTTGTGCTTAGAGCCGGTTTTGTCGGGATTTGACGCTATGTATAGATATTGAAGTATACGCGCGTTTTTATCCGTGGGATGATAATCTGAATACGACGCAAGCTCGGGGAGATTTGGGTTTAACCTTTTAAGATATTCATCTTCGTAATAACTCTTTAATTTTGAGTCAATTGCATCCATCTCCGTGTCGGTTACTCCGAGTTCCTTGTCTACATTATTGAAACCCTTATTAAACTCCTTGACGGCGTCTATAATCATTTTATTTTCTGAAAACGTTAAAACCTGTTTTCTTATCTCCTGAAAATAACTTTCAATTTGCTCCGCTTTCATTTCGCGCGCGGCTGTAAGTTTATTAAAAGACTCGGTTTTCAATGAACTGCCGGCAATATCGTAACTAATATAGCCGATAACTGATATCGCCCCGGCTCCCAGAATCAAAAATACCGCCAGTATTTTAAATCCTATTTTCATATTCAAAAAGAATTGCATATTAAAGTCCTCTTTTATAAAATTACTATTTTCTAAATTGAGAGATTCTTATCACCCTCCCCTACCCCCTCCCATCAAGGGAGGGGGAAATAAACGGTATATATTTATTTCAATACAGCGCTCATTTTCCCCTCCCCTTAGTGGGAGGGGGTATTTAAATCGCTTAAATTAGTATCTTACAAGTTAAATTTTGGCAATTTTTTACAAAATATTTAAAAATATAAGTCCGATCTTTTTACTTATCCGGTTTATCCGGGTGAGTCCCTTACAAATCCGACTTAAAGCCCGAAGCCAACTCTTGCACGCTTACGTTCATAAAACACCCGGGATCAATGATATCAAACAAAAGGTTGCCCCATTTAGACACACCCGTTAAAAGTTGAGGGCCTTCAGACACGGGGATGGATTCAATAGCATCAAGGTCCACTTCAACCACGCCTTCAATCTTGTCAACCAGCGCGCCTAATGACTCCGCTATTTTTTGTTTAAAGATGATTACGCTGCTATGTTTATTTATTTGTCCCGAATTCAATCCCACCAGCAGAGGCAGATCTATTACTAAATGAATATTTCCGCGAATGTTAACCATGCCTCTGATCTCCTCCGGAGCATGAAAAACATGCGTAAATTCCATCTCCTGGTTGATCTCTTTAACATGCAAAATGTCGACTCCAAACAGACGGTTTGAGAGCCAAAACACGCAAAACTGACGTTTTACCTTTTGAAAAGTTTTATTTTCCATAAATAATGTTTAACAATTTAAGGTTTAAAGATATATAAATGAATTTTTAGATTCTTACACCGTAATTCTGAGAATTTATCTCTCAGAATGAGTAGAAAGTCTTATATATTAATGGGTTACGATTACGAAATTAGAGTGACTAAAGTGATCTAAAGTTTCGGAATATTTTTATATATACCAGACTCGCCACCTTTGGTGGCGAATTAAACGTTTGGCTCTGGAAGCGTCCATTGCGCTTTATTAGGAAGATTGACTGAATTTTAATGCTTACGTCTTCACCACCGCC
>JAIQZQ010000085.1 GCA_021777105.1 Candidatus Anammoxibacter sp. | reverse complement strand
CAATATCTTCCATTTGCCGTCATCATCCTTGGCAAAAAGAAGCATGAATGAGGATGTAACGCCTTCTCTTGTTACAATAATTTCGTATTCAGCCGTGTTGCCTTCAACTCCAACCATTCGTATTGTCCCCAGTTCATTGCCTATAGTTTCCAGCATGCCGGCAAGTTCCGTGAATTGTTCTCTATACACATCTTTATATGCGCCGGCAAAATTGGCAACGACAGCTTCAATATCGCTGTTTATAAACGCTGTTTTAAGCCCGGCCCATTTCTCCTTAAAAACGGCGTCTATTGCAACTTGCGACAGGGCGTTTACGGCTGTTGTGTATGTAAATCTTCCGCCCTGATCGTCAACGGCTGTAACTGTGGGAAGGTAAAGGCCGGCCTGCTGGTATGTATATGAAATATTTGAAAATTCAGAAACGGTTTGCTCTATAACGCCGTTGCCGTCCAGATCAAGCTCATATGATGTAATAATTGAAGACAGGTTTATTGAAAAATCGACTACAAGGGGCGTTATTCCGCTTGTCACGCTTGCGAAAAATAGATCATCGCTTAAAGATTCGGCGACATTAACGGTTATGGTGTCGGTTGCCGTGTTGCCTTCATCATCGGTTATTACAGCGGTTATTTTATTCTCTCCGGAAGACGCAAAACCAATATTCGCCGCAAAGCGGCCATTTGCCGATTCCACGAATGCGTCGTTTACCTTAATGCCGGCCTCCCCTGATGTTGTGTTAAACGATCCCGTAACCAATGTCAGGTAGGAATTAACCGCTCCGGCGTCAATTGGAGAGTCAATATGTATATCGGATGTTTGAGAGCAACCTTCACAAAGGATTTTGACAATTGCTGAATTGCCTCCCTGGCCTTTTAAAACAACTTCCAGCGTGTTATTCTGCTGAATGTCTATGCTTTTTGTCGTTGGATTGCCGGCTCTGAGGTCTTTGGAGTCGACTATTGTTACGCCGTTTAAAATAACGGCTATGTTTTTGACTTCGTTTCCGCCTCCGGTTCCGTTTTGAACCCATATGGTGTGCGGCGCAAGGATTGAGACAGGGGTGAAGGTCTCGGTGTATGTTACCGGGCTTCCTTTGGGTTTGTCATATTGATTTGGGCCGAACACTGTTGCCGGCACGATCTGCGCCTGGGCCATATTCGCTGCTATTGAAAAAACGGAGCCAACTATTAACAACATTAATAACATTTTGCTAACTTTCAAGGCAAGCCTCCTTTCAAAATATTTTTGTCATATAATTTACATAAAAACCATTGGATAAAGCGGTTTTATTATTTATCTTTGTCAAGCAATCATACAACCAATATACAGCTAAAATTTACGTTTTTCTTATAAAAACATCCTTTCATGAAAAATTTAAAAAAATTTAAAATAAAAAATGGCGACCATATTCACAAACGCTTATCTTTTTTTTAATATTGTTTCTTAGACAAGTGTAAGGCGTCCCTCAACGCCGTAATTATATGAGCGCCCGGCAAAGACGTTAACGGTATGCTTTATTCAAACCACCCTTACTCCCTCTTGGCAAAAAATGAAAATCTAATGAAGTTGTATGTTTTAAATAAATCTTTCGCTAAATAGTTATAGATCGGCGCTTATTAAATTAATTTAAACAATATAAATGTAAATCACATAAAATAAACTTGGAAGCTTAATATTTTTTTATTTTAGAATATTACACAAATTTTATCTGATTGTAAATGATCTACGTCATATTTTTTTGTGACCTACGTCACATTTCCTATATACTGCATTGCAATGACCCACACAACTCATTGCAAATCATAGTATTGTAGTATCAGCATGCATATTATTTGTAATGATTAATAGAGCATATAATTTTATATTTAGGTAAAATAATATTTGTTTTTCTGTTTTTTTTATCTATATTTTAAATTGATATATTTTCCGACTATTTTCATTGTAATGAATTACATGACAGTTTTGTATGAGGGAGACGCAGGTTAGGCAATTTTAAAAACAGATAAAATATGGAAATAATAGAAGCATCCCGCAGGCGCGAAACTCTTATGTTGCAATATGTTAGGCAAGGTTGTGGACAGGCTCAATTCGAGGTTTTAGAAAATGATATTTTGTTAAACAAGTATGACAGTCTTGTTTAATTTGTTTTTTTATTGAAAATAAGAGAGCTTAATTTGTATATAAAATAGATCGTTGTTTTCTTTTTTGCCTCTATTTTATTATCTTTTTCATTGCATTGTTCTTCCTTTCAAAAACAACACGGTTTAACCCATCACTATGCAAAATGAGTTTAGAAAAAGATGAAAGCGCAAATAAGTCTTAGAATTTATTTCCAATTTGATATAATAGGCGATTTGCAAGCAGAGGATTATTGCTATGAGGGCTCTACGCTCTTAAACTCGTAATATTTTGAAATTTACAATTGGAGATCAGAATGACAAGCAGAAACAAAACCGTGTTGATAACCGGGGCCGGAGGCGGTATTGGCGCGGAATTTGCCAAACGTTTTTATTCGCGCGGATACAAACTTGCGCTTGCGGGACGAAGTATGGAGAAGATGGAGCAATTAAAGCGCGGCATTACTGAAGAGCAGGAGTCAATCACTATCTTTAAATCCGATTTGTCGGCGGATAACGCAGGGCAGGAGCTTTTTGAGCAATGCAAGGCCGCCGGTCTGACAATAGATATACTTGTAAATAACTCAGGGGTAGGCATTTTCGGCGAGCACACAGATCTAAATACTGATGAAGTTGAAAAAATGATTGCGCTTAATATTGTTTCATTAACAACTCTTTGCCGGCTGTTCGGCGCGGAGATGAAGGAGAAAAGGGCTGGTCATATATTGAATGTGTCGTCAACAGCGGCTTATCAACCGGTCCCCTATTTTGCGGCATACGCGGCAACAAAGAGCTATGTGCTTAATTTTTCAGAGGCTTTGGCAAAGGAGCTGGAAGATTATAATGTTGTTGTATCGTGTTTATCGCCGGGTCACACGGCCACTAACTTTTTTGAAGAGGCGGGAATCGGCAACAAAGCCGAGGGCTTCTTTACCACAAAAGGCCGAATGGACGCCGGGGTGGTAGCGGAAATGGGCATAAACGCCCTATTCGCTAAAAAACTCTCCATAATACCCGGACTGAAAAATAAAATAATCGCGTTTTCAAACCGCTTAGTTTCACGAAAAATGGCAACCGGCATTACTAAAGGGTTGACGAAAAAAGGGTAATCGGTGATTAGTAATTAGTAATTAGTAATCGGTAAAAGCGACAAAAATAGAAAACTAATAGGAAACTGGAGTTTCCCCGGCAATCGAGAGCCAAAATCGGAGTTTTGGAACGATTCGGGACGAATCCAGTATTCAGTATCAAGAAACAAGCAATTAAGATAAAATTTCCAAAAAAGCCTGAAAGGCTTAAATTATTATAGCCCAGGGTTGCAACCCTGGGAACAAGCAACCAGCAATGATTTCAATACAAAACGTAACAAAACAGTACGCAAATCAGGTGATTTTTAACAATGTCACATTTAATATCAACTCAGGCGAACGGGTTGGACTGGTTGGCAGAAACGGGCACGGCAAGACTACGCTGTTTAGATTGATTGAGGGCGAGGAGGAGTGCGACACCGGAACTATATCTATACCCAAAGATTACAAGGTCGGGTATTTGTCGCAACATATCAAGTTCACAAAGCCGACCGTGATTGAAGAGGGTTGCCTTGGTTTACCGGACGATAAGAAGAACGATCAATGGAAGGTTGAAAAGATACTTTCAGGGCTTGGTTTCTCTGAAAATGATATGCTCCGAAGCCCATCTGAATTCTCAGGCGGTTACCAGATAAGGTTAAATCTGGCAAAAGTCCTGGCAGCCGAGCCGAATATGCTTCTTCTTGACGAGCCGTCAAACTTCCTGGACATTGTGTCCATACGGTGGCTGGAAAATTTCCTGAACTCATGGAAAGGCGAAGTATTGATTATAAGCCATGACAGGATGTTTATGGACAAAGTCGTCACGCATATTGTTGGGATACACCGCTGCAAAGCCAAAAAAATTGCCGGGCAAACTCAAAAATATTACGACCAGATTGATAAAGAGGAGGATGTTTATGAAAAGGAGCGCCTTAATGAAGAGAAGAAGCGAAAGCAGACTGAAGAATTTATAACCAAGTTCAGGGCAAAGGCAAGGCTGGCAAGCCTTGCGCAATCGCGCGTCAAAGCGCTTGAGAAACAGGAGCGGAAAGAGAAACTCGAAGGCATTGAGGACTTCTCGTTTTCGTTCAACCACTCCCCCTGCCCGGGAAAATACGCGCAGGAAGCGCGAAACATCTCTTTCTCGTACGATGGCAAAGAACCTTTTCTGGTTGATAATCTGGAGTTTACAGTTGAAAGGGACGACAAGATCTGCGTGGCGGGAAAAAACGGCAAGGGCAAGACTACGCTCCTTAAAATGCTTGCTTCAAAATTGCAACCCATCTCCGGCGAAATAAAGAGCCATCCTCAAACAAAAATCGCCTACTTTGAGCAAGCCAACACGGTTTATCTGGACGACACAAAGTCAGTTGAGGAGGAAATAGCGTCGGCGGGTGAAAACATTGAACGCAAACGGGCCCGGGACGTTTGCGGATCGATGATGTTTTCCGGCGATCTGGCGCTAAAAAAAATAGCGGCGCTTTCCGGCGGAGAAAAATGCAGGGTGTTGCTCGGCAAATTGCTGCTTGCGCCGTCCAACCTGCTTATGCTTGACGAGCCTACGCGCCATCTTGACATGCAATCATGCGAAGCAATGACGGACGCTATTAAATCATTTCCCGGAGCGGCGGTTATTGTCACGCATAATGAATACATACTGCACAAGATAGCCACAAAGTTAGTTATATTCTCAAAAGACAAGGTCTCTCTATTTCGCGGGACGTATGAAGAATTCCTTGATCAGGTAGGCTGGGAAGACGAGGAGAATCCCGCGCCAACCAACAAAAACAAGCCCAAAAAAAGCGGGGACGTAAAAAAGGCATCAAGGAAAACACGCGCCGAATTTTACGCCAAGAGATCAAAAATACTCTCGCCGTTTAAAAAGAAGATTGAGAGCCTTGAAAAAACCATTGAAAAGCTTGAGCTTGATCTGGCCGGCAATAATCAAGCCTTGATTAAAGCTTCGGAAGATCAGGACATAGCGGCGATAACAAAACTTGGCAAGGAGCAAAAGGAGCTGCGAAACTGCATAGACGATCTGTATAACGACCTTGATGAGACCACTACCGATTTTGAAAAAGAGTCAGCCAATTTTGAACAGGAAGAGAAAGAATTTGTAAATGAACAATAACGCTTATAATTTAAGGAGCCACAATTTATGGCAAAACTAATAATCGGAAGCAGCGAAGATAACTCAAACATTTTCTACGCCTCTAAATTCATGGCGCCTGACGCGTTCACATATATTGAGATAAAAAACAGGAAGATTATAGTTGTAAACGACCTTGAGTTTGACAGGGCAAAATCGCAATCAGCCGTGGACGAGGTATTGTCATACTCGTTTTATGAAAAAATCGCGAGGAAAAGAAGCTCAAAAGCGCCGACATTAATTGACGTAATAATTGTGGTCTTGAGAGAGCGCAACATCAAGAATCTTGTCGTGCCCGACGACTTTAACATCTCATACGCTGATGTTTTAAGAAAAAGAGGTTTTCGTTTAAAAGTTAAGGAGTGCCCATTTTTTGAATCCAGGGAGATAAAAACCGCGCATGAAATTGATTGCATTGTCAAGAGCCAGCGCGCCACTGAAGACGCGGTTGGCAAAGCCATTGATTTCATAAAAAATTCGCGCGTTAAAGCCGGTTTTTTATACACAACGGCGGGCAGACAAATTACATCCGAAATGATGAAAAAGATGGTAAACGTTGAGTTGTTAAAAAACGGGTATATCGGAAATCACACCATTGTTTCATGCGGAAAACAGTCATGCGAACCGCACAACCTTGGCAGCGGCCCATTAACGGCAAATGAGCCCATAATATTTGACGTCTTCCCGCGCGATGAGTTGACCGGCTATTACGCGGACATGACACGAACCGTAGTAAAAGGCAAAGCGCCTGCCATCATTAAAAAGATGCACAACGCCGTGTTGTCGGCGCAAGAAACGGCCTTTAATCTGGCGAAGAACGGGGCAAAGGGCAACATTATACACGCCAATGTGGTGAAAACACTGAAGAACGCAGGTTTTAAAACAGGCAAAAAAGCCGGCAAAATACAGGGCTTCTTCCACGGGACGGGCCATGGGCTGGGCCTTGACGTGCATGAAGGCCCAAGGCTGTCAAAAGTAAATCATGTTTTGAAAACCGGAAACGTGGTAACCGTGGAGCCGGGCCTGTATTACCCAGGCATTGGCGGGCTAAGGATTGAAGACCTTATAGTTATAACCGATAATGGATGCGTAAATTTGACCAAAATGCCCAAAAAACTTGAGATATAGGCATCCGTAACTCCTCTTTCAGGCAAATTCCGCCTGAGATCGTTCAGAATTACATCAAACCAACGGCGCATATCCATAAAATCTACCGTATAGAAATATTTTATCGTTACAATTTGTATCTTTCGTTTTTTATAGTAAAATAGGACTTTTTAATCAAAGTCAAGGATGCCTGCGCCGCTCCAATAATTAATAGGGCTATAATGGAAACCAACACAGATTTAGTTAAAACTCAAACCTATTTATCCAGAGAAGTTAGTTTTGGGCATAACCCTCGCGGGGTTAATGCGCTGCTTGCTAAGGATGAAGACCATTTTACCCTATCCGTCAACAAATTGATTGAAATTGGCGAACAGGTCAATGAGGGCTCTATAGAGACGTTAAGGTACATTGTGGAGACCATTAAGCAGAGCAAAAGCTTTAAAATGCCCATCAATTCAACCCGATTGCTAATACACTTTCTCCAGAAAATGGCTGAAAATAAAAATGACGCGTATTGGACCAGATTTTACCGCAACGAAATTGACAAAATTCTGCGCTACAGAAACACCCCTCGCAAAATCCATGAACTTTTGCGGCGGCACGGCCTGATTGAGACAACTGATAACAATGACGATTTCAGGGATAAAATTATCACTTTTGACAGGCGCATGCACGATTCGTTTACCACAGGGACGCAATCAACGCTGAATTTGCTGCTTGACGCTTATGCCAGGGGCATTCAAGACCTCTCAATCTCATACGTATATCAGATTGATATTCAATGGATTGACGTAGGTCTAAAAGTGGCCGAGATTTTGGGGCTGAAAGTGGCCTTTTCGCTGGAATTCTCAGAGGGTAAAGCGAACGACAAGGCCTATTACCTTATATATTTGCCCAGATATAAAGCCGTTGATGAATATAAAAAATTGATTGAGTCGCAAACATTTAAAACATTATGCGAATCAATAGCAAATGCAAGGAAATTGCGAGTTCAAACAATGAAGAAGCAGCTAGAGTACTTTAACAAGATCTTCTTGCCGGAAATAAATAAGGATTATATTGATCAGAAAGATTTGCAATTGCCGCCTTTAAGCTTTTTTCAAGCCTACAAACATGAATCCGGACTACCAACCCGCACACAACTTTCGCAACAATTGGCCGGGGAACTGGCCCCGCTATATAAGAGAAGGATACAATTCTGGCAACAAATAATAAAAAACAGAGAGAACATGGTTATTGGGCATATAAGCCCTCCAAAATTTCTTGCGGATGTAAAAAAACAGTTAAAGAATGTAAAGTCAAACCTTAACAATTTAGACCCGTTTAAGCTTAGAAAGGTATATTTCAGCAGAGAAGCTTTTGATCACGATTGCGAAATTCCTGATCTAAAAGAGTTATTCAGGCTGTTGCGTGAAAGCGGCTGCCGGATTGTGCTTGGTCAGCCGACCGAGATCGGCATAAACAAAATGTTTCAGGTCATAGGCGATAATCTGCCGTATGTTACCGGAGTAGAGGTATACAACGCCAGGCACAGCCACAACAGGGACGCATATATAACCGCAACTATTCACAAAATAATCCATAGCATTAATAATGCCGGCAAGAACGACGCAACGGATTTTAAAGTAAAAGCAGCGGAGCTGGTTGCGCTGACTGAAAAATTAAAGGAGTTTAAAGATTTCAGGCTCTCAATCTTTTACGGCAGCAACTCAACCGCGCACGAAGCGATTCGGCCGGGTTTTTACACCCCCAAGGACGCGGAAGCCCTTAACCCAAAACTTAATAAACGCAACCTGAGATTAATTACCACTAACGGCGTCTCCCGGCTGCACAGGATCATTCACAGGGAGCCGGACACAAAGATATACCACCGCTTTTCATATAAAAAAAACAAAAGAGAGCTGTTTAATCTGCCGGCGCATACCATTCACACCCTGGCTTTTCTAAAAGAGTTTACAAACAGAGGATTTCACCGCAAATTTTTCCAGTTATTAGAGAATCCGCATCCTTTTTTCAGGGCAATAAAGAGCCTCTATTTCTGGATAAAAGCGCCTACCCCATGGATTCGCAATTCGCTAATTGCGATAGCCGGCATGCTGCCGGCTGTAATCTTTCCAAACGTCACGTTTGGACACGTCATACTTTTTTACAGCATTACTTTGACGCGAAACATCCTTGTGGACCAAATAAGCCACAGCCAGGGTTTTAAGCCGTTTTCGTATAATTTCGGCAGCCGGCAGTTTGAGTGGAAATGGAAACCCGGCTATATTGACTGGGCAAACACAACAAACAGCCTGTTTTGGACGGGGTGCTCAATTATCATGCTACAGGAGATTGAGTTTGGCGTAGGCCGCGTAATAGACCAGGGCGAAAGTTTGCACCTTATCCTGGCCAAAGGCGCGTTTTTTATGACAATGAGCATAGCAAATTTCTTCTATATTTTTACGCACACCTATTTTATTCGAGGCATTGAATTTGCGATCGCTTTTAACTCCGCCATGCGATCTATTTACAGCGTTCCGTTTTCAACTCTAACCGGCGCGTTATTCTTCCCTGAGCACGCGGATTTGTTTATACAGAACAAGGCCTGGACCGACACGACGGCGGGCTTTATTGAGGGATTTGGTAAAATGAGGAACCTGCGCGGCGAGCGCATTTTTGACTTTACCAGCCTTCTGGACGATACAATTAAAGCTGATAAAAAGAATGACGAAGAGAAAATAAAAGAGTCTGTTCTTAACATTATCCACATATTCGCGACACAGCCGCGAGGAAAAGAGACGTTGTCAAACCTTCTTTTCTTTCCGAAAAAATATGAACAACTGGTGGCCAAGCGCAAACTTAAGGCGTATCAAAACTTTGCTCAAAAGCTTAATAGTTACGCCACGCCCGAGCTTTTATCAACTCTTGAAAAAAAGCCTTTGGACAAAGAAGTTACAAAAAGACTCTATATTATTCTTGAAAGAGAGATAATGCTATTTAGAACTTTTTTAAGCAAAAATCTATCAAAAGCCGAACCACAGCTCCCATAAGAACTGACGGCGCAACTATTTATGACACAGAAACCTAATCAATCCAAACGTGTTTTTCTTTTTTTTTGTTGTCAAAAAACTACGCTCGATTATAATTTAACAATTGCATTTCCAACCGCATAACAGGTAAACTTTATGTTCGGTTTTTGCGCAAACTGTTAATAATGCCCGGTTTTAAAAATAAACCCTTTTTTGCTAAATGAAAACAGAGCGAATTGTCTGCTCTAGTGAGAATTACACGCGAAGGTGATAAAAATCAATTAACAAAATGCGCTCTTTTTTTTTTGCTATATTTTACGTCTACTATTAATTTTTAATTAAGGAATTTACACTTGGATGACGTTAATGAAGAGTTGCTGGAAATGGTGGAGCAGATGCCGGCGTTTCCTAAAAGCGTTAAGCGCGTAATTGAGCTTTCGTCTGATATAAATTGCGACCACAAAGACCTTGTGAGGGTTATTGAACACGACCCGGTTATGACACTCAAAGTCCTAAACCTCGTTAACTCGGCCTATTTTGGGCTATCAAGAGAAATCTCGTCTATAAACCACGCCGTAGTGTATGTGGGTTTAAACACCGTTAAAAACCTTGCCATAAGCATTGCGTCAATTGGAATGTTGCCAAGCGAAAACGGAGCCGGCATGAATATGGAGAGGTTTTTATACCACTCCGTCTCTACGGCTTCACTGGCGCGGCTTCTTTCAAAACAGATGGGAGTGTCTGAAAAAGAGGGCAGCGATTATTTTGTCACCGGACTTTTACACGATTTCGGCAAAATAGTCTTTGCGCAATACATGTCAGGCAAGTACAAAAAAGTGCTGCAATTGGAACAACAGAAAATAAAAACCCTTACCAGAGCTGAAAAAGAGGTAATTGGAGTGGACCATACCAGTGTGGGCGAAATGCTGGGCAAAAAATGGAGCCTTTCAGATAGCATAATCGAAGGTATAAAGATGCATCATCAAGATAATTTCTTAAATAATGACGGCAACAATCTTCTGGTAAACATAATTTATATCGCAAATAGAGTCAGCAAAGAGCTTCAGGAAAACGAGGATGATGAATCGTTTTCAAAAGAGCTGTTGCAGGCGGTATCGACCCGTTTTGGAAATAGGATAGACAGGTGCATCGCATCCCCAAAGTCCCTAATGGACGAAGTTAAGGGGACTTTGCAATATATGCGTCTTTAGGAGCCTTAGTTATGGAGAAAAAACATGAAAGTCAGATTTTGGGGAACGCGCGGCTCTATTGCCTGCCCGCGAAGAGACACTATAAAATATGGCGGCAACACCACATGCCTTGAGGTTGAAACGGACGAAGGCGATATCATTATCATTGACGCCGGGACCGGCATTTTCCCCCTTGCGCAAACGCTTATGGCGCGCATGCCGCTGCAATGCTCTCTATTTATCACGCATACACACTGGGACCATATCCAGGGGCTTCCATTCTTCACGCCTATCTTTATACCCAATAACACAGTGGATGTTTACGGCGCATTCGACCCTGTGTATAAAAAAAGCCTTAAGGACATATTAGGACAACAGATGGAGTACTGCTACTTCCCGGTCCGCGAATCTGAATTAAAAGCGGAAATGCAATACACCTCGCTGCATGAAAAACAGGTAGTTGAAGTCGGCTCCGCCAAGGTTACCAATATTTTAATGAACCATCCCGTGCTTAACTTTGGGTATAAAATTGAGTGCAACGGAAAAACAATGTTTTTCACCGGCGATAATGAACCACCATTCAATATATACGACCCGGAAGATGATTTTTATGAAGAATACAAAGACCTTATTAACCAAAAAAATCAGATGCTGTACGATTTTATAAAAGACGTTGACATCCTCGTTGTAGATTCCGCTTACACAAATGAAGAATATAAGATGAAAAAAGGATGGGGCCACGGCACTTTTGACTCAAGCGTCAATATGGCAATACAAGCCAACGCCAAAAGGACTTATTTGACCCACCATGAACCGGTTAGAAGCGATGATCAGCTTGAAAGCATCTATAATAAACTTGTTGAAGATAACAAATCCTCGTTACAAGGAATGGAACTGTTCCTGGCGCAAGAAGGTATTGAAGTGGAAGTGTAGCTGGTTGCCGGCGCTTGATTCTGAATGATTGATACCGGATACTTATTAGAGGCCAAGAATATCTTATTGCCAACTGTGAATTGCAAATTTCGAACTGGGGATGGCGCGGTTACAGGATGCGGGATATCTGTTTTCAATTACCGACCTCTGAATCGTTCCAAAACTCCAATTTCGGAATACAATCGCTTGTGAAACCCCAGCTTCCTGTTTGTTTCTGACGAACATATTAAAAATCTTTGATTTTTACCTAAACTTTAGATAACTTTATTCACTTTAAACTTTAATTTGCTTATCCTCATTTATTAGAATAAATTAGAGCTTGGCTGTAATTTTTTTATCATTATGTATATAGCTTGTTATTTTCCATCTTCAAATAACAATTAAAGGAGATAACAATGGTAGTTGCCGCAATTAAAAAAGATTATTACACATATCAGGATTACATTCATTTCCCAGACGATAAGCGATGGGAGATAGTTAACGGGGAGGCTTATATGGTTCCGGCTCCATACACAAAACATCAGGACGTATCAAGAAATATTGAGATTATTTTAGCGAACTACATTATTAAAGAAAAACTTGGAAAAATTTATGACGCGCCGATTGATGTTGTGCTTAATGAATACACAGTTGTGCAACCCGATGTCCTCTTCATCGCAAAAGAACGCATGGATATCGTTACTGAAAAAAATATACAGGGAGCGCCTGATTTGGTAATTGAAATATTATCAAGAGATCCAAAGGGGACGTTGAGGGATAAACGCGAAAAGAAAAAGGCATATGAAGACGCCGGTGTAAAAGAATATATTATAGTTGATTCTATTGCAAATTACGCAGAGCATTTTTATCTAATTAACGATAAATTTCAGGAAATAGGTGTTTATGGAGAAGATGATAAATTTGAACTAAAGACAATCAACGGATTAATTATAGAGCTGAAAAATGTCTTTGAATAATTTTTAAACCTACTTATTTCCAGTTTGCTTCTATAAAAGCATCTCAAAAATCTTTGATTTTTACCTAAACTTTAGCTCACTTTAGTCATTTTTAACTTTAGATCACTTTTATTTTGATAAATGCGCGCCAACATTATAGACAAAGTCAAACATTTTGCGCCGGACAAGTTAAAAATTGCTTTAAAAAAGATCTTTTTTTTCGGCAACAAATACTTTTGCCCTGTGTGCCAAAGCCATGTGAGGGTTTTTTACGACTTTGGGGCTGTTTTGCGCCGCAATGTTTTATGCCCTGTGTGCGGATCGCTCGAACGGCACAGGATGGCTTGGCTCTTCTTCGAAAACAACACAAACCTTTTTGATCAAACACGGAAACGAATGCTTCATATAGCGCCTGAGCCTCAATTTGAGCGAAGGCTAAAAAAAGTCCACAATTTACAGTACATTACCGCTGAATTTGACTCATCAGGAACTGATATACAAATGGACATTACAACCATACCATGCGTTGACAGCGCTTTTGATATAATTTATTGCAGCCACGTAATGGAGCATGTAATTGAAGATATAAAAGGTCTTATGGAATTTCGGAGAGTCTTAAAGCCAAATGGCTGGGCCGCAATCATGGTTCCAATAGAAGGAGATACAACATTTGAAGACTTCTCTATTAGAAGCCCTGAAGAACGCGAGCGTGCCTTTGGTCAACATGACCATGTGCGTAGATACGGGAAGGATTTCAAGAACCGGCTTGAAAAAGCCGGCTTTATTGCGCAAACCATTAATTTGTCTGAAGCTATTAAAAATCAAGCCAAAAACATCGGCGCAGGCAAAAACGAGTTTCTTTTTTTATGCACAAAGAGAGACGCCCTGATTTAAACGACATGCTAAGGGGCTGCGCAAAAATAACTTGGCATTGACACACACATCGTTGATGTTATTTCGAGAAATCTGAAATGATTTATCTCTTTATATGTATAGCTCTGGAATTTTAATATGGCAAGCAAAAGTGATTCGCCCGCAATTCGGTCGCCGCGATGCATTTGGCATCTCTCTATCCTCTTCCTTATCGCCCTGATCATCAGAATTGTTTACAACATCGCTTTTGTAGGCATTGACGACACGCCTGCCGGCGACGCTTGGGATTATCATGAGATAGCCGTAAATTTTGCCGAAAGCGGAATTTACTCGGCCCCTTCGCGTCCTCCGCTTTTCCCTTTGGCAATGGGAGTAGTTTACGCGCTTTTTGGAGTAAACACATTCCTAATTAGGATATTCCTCTCTGTTATAGGCTCTCTAACATGTTGCGTCATATATTTTATGGGCAGAGAGGCTTTTGGATCGAAAATAGGCTGGTATGCCGCATGGTGGTCGGTGTTTTACTTTATGCTTTTCCATTGGAATGGTTATATCCTGACGGAGACGCCGTTTACCTTTTGGCTTTGCCTATCTGTTCTATTTATGCTAAAGAGCCGCAACATTCCGCGCATTAAATATTGGGTGGCAAGCGGCTTCTTTATGGGGTTGGCAGCGCTAACGCGTCCCGTCATGCTGCCTTTTATGCCGGTTATATTTTTGTGGGCATACTGCTCATTTATTGGCAATTTAAAACGGATCGTAATCGCCGGATTAACGATTGTCAGTGTAATGTCTTTTGTAATAGTACCTTGGACAATTCGCAACTACGTTGTATACAATGCATTTGTGCCTGTTTCAACTATGAGTGGAACAGTGCTACTGGGCTCAAACAATCCAAATGTATTTGACCATTTTCAGGGAGGATGGATACACCCCAAGAAATCCGGCTTAATAAAGCCGGGCGAAACGCAAGGCCTTTCGCCTGTCGCGTTGGACAAGCTTTACACAACGCGAGCCATGCAGTTTATAATGGAGCGCCCACTCTATATCGCAAAACTAGCGTTATATAAATTCAAGCTATTCTGGCATCTGAACCGCGCCGTGGACCCGGCATCGCTCCAATATATGATCGTCATATCCTTGGCAATGTTGGGTTCTTTAGTTACAATAAAAAAATGGAGGCAATCATTAATCTTATATATAATTCCTGTTTTCTACACTTTAATTGCGCTTCTTTTCTGGGGCAACGACCGTATCAGGAGCCCCATTGAACCTATCCTGCTCCTGTTTGCAGGGTGTGGATTTGAATATATAAGGAGTACTTTCTTAAGATTGCGGTTATCACGCAGAATAAAAAAATAGATACACAGGAGCTTTAAAGTAAATTTCACTCAAAACGAAATTTATTTATGTTCATTAAAACTGCCTTTGCCATAGAGCCGAAATATCCCTTCTTCTGCGCCCACCTACCCTCAATCACAAGGTTCTCAACTCTCATAAGGATATAAAGAAGGACTCTCGGATAAAGAGTAATATCAATACCAAACTTTTCGCAATAGGCGCTAATAGTACCCACCACCATGTCGGACGTCTCATTTTTATCGCAAAAACAATAAGTAATAACACCGAAAGTGTCTGATGAGGTAGCAAAATCACTGCAATGTCCCTGATGGTAGCACCCAAAAAAATGAACTATAAAATAAAGAATGTCGTAGAGAGGAAGCCCGCGATCCTGATAAAACTCCCAATCACACACATAGTATTTACCTTCCTTAGTAACCAGAACATTATTAAGGCCCATATCTAAATGAACCATTACTACGCGGCCTATTTCTTTTACAAGGCTTTTTAAATCCAGAGCGGCCAATATCTCGTCGGCGCCGCCATAACCGATTTTGAGCTGTAAAAGCCCACTTTCCAGCTCGCCCCCCACAGCCTCCATGCCGTTATTATCAAGTCGTTCAATTGAAGATTCGCCGAGAAGATTGATGATTTTAGTTATTCTTTTAAGAGTATCTGGAAAGTCAAGCAGCCCCTTTGACAATTCCCTATAGGTGATATACTTTGTAAAAAAGACCTTTCTTGAATCTACACAAACAAGATCAAAAGGGTATGGAGTATGCAGAATTTCATTCCCTTTGAGCAAGTCATTAAACTTCTTAGCGCCGGTAAATTCCCTTTCTATAAGAGAATTATCCCGTTTAAACCTGACCGTCTTAATAAAATAACCGGGCTCTGCCCCTTGACGCGGAAAAACGAGGAAATTTAAAAATTTTCTTCTCTTAACCATATAAAAAGAAAACCCGCCACTATCGGCGCCCGTCCCATTGCTATTTGAAAGAAGTATTTCTTCAAGCTGCTTTAACACTAAATCCCATCCCCCTTTCTGGCAATCACGGAATAACAAAGGACAAACTTCTTAAAAATTGAGGGGAAAACGGCGCCCATCAAATGCATGAACCTAAATCCAATACCCATCGGATTATTTTCAAAACTCCTCTTATAAAAAAATTTCAATATCCCCGGCTCATCAGCGGGAAAAAGATGCGTATAATAACGATAATCCTTTTCAGGGATCAGCATGTGCTCAACGTCAAAGCCAAGCTCTTCCACAAATTGCCTTAACTTCTTATAAGAATATGTGTACGTCCTATACCCTTTTCCTCGTTGAATATTACTAACCATATCTGCGAGCCGCCTCGGCATAAGTGTTGTATATTTTAATTTCGGGTGGTCATCTATATAACCAAGGAAGTATTTAAAGCCGAACCTGTTTTCTATACCTATGTATAAATAACCGCCGGGCTTTAAAAGCCTTCTTATCTCTCTTATCAGGTCTCTCTGGTATTCATCCGGAGCCTTCTCTTCATGATACTCTCCAACCCACTCTAAAACGCCGTTAAGTATAACCAGATCAAAAGAACCATCCTTAAAGGGCAGCGTTTTATTTATATCAAGCCTGAATAGATCCATATTCTCACGTCCCTCAAGTCTCTTGCGTGTTGCCATAAACCCCAACTTACTGGGTGAAAAATCCACGGAGACAACATGTCTATACTCTAGAGAGAATTCAAAAGAGAGGTTCCCCCACCCGGCTCCCAGGTCAAGAACCTTTGCCTCTTCCGGTAGCCCCATATAAAATCTCCAATCCGAACGCCCCTCTTCAAACAGATATCTGTAAAACAGAGGGAATCGATCTTTAATCTCCTCTTTCCCCGCGTCAAGGCCCCTTTCATCTATAAGTGAATTTAGAGTCTTGAAATCTTCCAGATCGTGAAAATCTATTGATTTTATATAGTCAAAATTGTCATCTATACCCCCAACAAAATCATAAAATCCACCTACGCTCTTATTGGAAACGCCGCAGCCGGCGCATGTTAGAGCCCCTCCTATTTCCCGCAACTCTCCGCCACACGCAGAGCATTCCAAATAACTTGTTATCGACTCGCCCATTCTAAACAAACCTCATATATATTGCATTACCCACATCACCTTATTGATTTCACGCAATCAATAACAAGCGCTGTCATATTATATTTCTGATATCTGTCCCAAATATATGTCAAACCAACATATACAGCAACAGAAATGCAAACGTATGCTATAAAATCAACCACATCTACAATTAAAAACCATTTCTTTAAATAATACAGAGCAAAAACAAAAATTATTGTATTTACCAATGGAATAATTATTAATCTCGCATATTTACCCAAACCACATTTTGTAATATTTAAAACATTGTAAATATACCCTATGGTCACAATAGAAATTGCGCATAAAATTGCAAGTGAAGTCCCTAAAATACCCCATTTTGCAGACAATGGATAAATAAGCGCGGCAATAACAAGCAAGCGTATTAAAGATAAACGAGTGTCTATTTTGGGTTTCCCTATAGCCATAAAAACAGTATACGCAGTATTTGCAATAGACCTGATCATCCCTGAAATGACTAATATTCGCATTACAGGCACAATAGCCAACCACTTTTCACCTAAAAATATAGCGGTAAACTCCGGAGCTAATACCAAAATGAGACCTCCTATTGGAAACGACAAAAAAGTAACCAATTGAAAAACTCTTAAATAAGCTTCCTGTAACCTTGGTATATTATCCTGCAATTTTGAATAAGCCGGGAATGTAACCTGCGAAAACACATTAGCTATTTCCGTGGTTGGTATATTGGCAATTCGAAAGGCAAGCTGATAAAAAGCAAGCGCTGTAACTCCGAAAAACCTGCCGACAAAAATATCATCGCCTTGTGTGACAAAAAACATTATCAAAGTTGACCACATTATCCATTTGCCATAACCGAACAACTCTTTAACTTTGCTTATTTCTATCTTTATCCTTGGCCTGAATGAGTGCAATAAATAACTGCATACTAAAGCAGCCATTGCGCCTATAAGTTGCCCAATGACAAGCGACCATACATTTCGCAAAACAAAGGCAAATGAAACAACCGCGGCGAATTCTATAACAGTTGGAACAAAACTGGAAATAAACATTTTCTCAAATTTTAGTTCCTTCTGGAAATAAACCAGACCTATGTTATTAAAACCTCTTAAAACAACTGAAAATGCCAGAATGCGAATTATTTTTGAAGATTCAGGCGAGTTAAAAAAGGATGCCACATATGGAGCCATGAAATAAAGCAAACCAAAGATAACAAAACCCCGCAATACCGACATTGACCAGGCGCTATTAAGATATTGTTCCGTATTTTCTTTTTTCTGTATAAGCGCGGCATTGAAACCTGTCTGTGAAAAGGCTTCTAAAATTGACAAAGTAAGCAACGCCGTCCCAAATAATCCTAAATCATTAGGGGATAAAATCCTGGCTAAAATAATAATTTTAACCGAACTAAGGGCTTTTTCCAGAATCCTTAAAAAGAAGACCCAACTACCGCCTTTAGTAACTTTATGAAATATCGAATTTTCAGATTTTAAAGAAGTCGCCATTTTATAAATACAATGTTTTGATTAATTTAAAGGACACAAGCCTTAGGGATCGAAATGCAGCATAGATATATTATGCGTCAAAATAATTTACTTACAAATCAGCAACAATTTATTTAAAATATTTTAAAATTTCCCGTAAAACAGCAAAATAGAAGGCAACATAATAAATCCGGCCTTTGATTTTTTTTACATTAAATAACATTATAAGTGTAAAACTTAGCGAGTCAACGAATAACAGCGCCGGCTCTATTAATTATTGCCTAAATTGAGAGATTCCTTAACTTAATTTGTCATTTAGACCACCGGATTTATAAATAATATAATGGAAAAAAGCATAAGGAAAACAGGCATCCTGCATGTGTTTGACACTCTTGGAGTTGGCGGAGCCGAGCAAATGGCGCTGACGTTTATGGAAGGCGTCAATAAAGAAAAGTTTAACGTAGTGGTATGCGCGCTGTTCAGCAGGGATAAAACCATTCCAGAACCGATAGCGGATGAAATACGGGGATTGGGAATAAGGGTTGAACAATTATCAATGACGCGTTGGCGCGATTATAAATCCATATCTCAATTTATAAAACTTATAGACGAAGAAGATATCTCCATCATCCACGCCCACATGCGCCCCGCCGATTTCTGGGGATGCCTTTTGGCAAAACTATTTCGAGGAAAGATAGCAATCTACACAAAACACACCACACTCCCTTTTCCAAACAAGGCTTATAAAATTCAGCACTTTTTTTTAAACAATTTTATTGCGGACAAAATTATAGCTGTTTCCAAAGCGGCAAGGCGGGATTTAGTGGAAAATTGTTTTGCCCGGCAAGATAATTCAAAGGTGATTTACAACGCAATAAACACAAACAAATTCCGTCCGGACATCATGGGCGATGATTTAAAAAAGGAGCTTGCCATTTCAGAAAACGAAATAATAGTTGGAAGCTCCAGCCGTTTCGACAATTACAAAGGGTATGACTATTTCCTGGAAATAGCTAAAAATATAACCGCAACTTATAAGAACGTTAAATTTCTTGCCGTAGGACACGGCCCATTAACAAGCCATTTGCAAAAACGCATCCGTGAACTAAAACTTGAGGAAAAAGTTATACTAAACGGCCCTAGGCGCGACATGCCTCAAGTCCTGGCGGCAATGGATATCTTCCTTTTTCTGTCAACACGCGGAGAAGCCCTCAGTTGCGCCATTGCCGAAGCAATGTCCGCGGGCAAGGCAATTGTAGCGGCCAATGTTGGGCAGGCTCATGAGCTTATCGAAACGGAAATTTCAGGATTAACACCTACTCCGGCTATCGCCGCCGACAAAGTTGACACGCTTGACACCACAGCCCTAACAAAAGCAGTGGAAAGGTTAATAGAAGATAGCGAGCTTAGAACAAAATTTGGCCGGGCAGCAAGGAAGCGGGCTGAAACAATGTTCAGCGCTGAAAATTTTGTGAAACAGACTGAAGATTTATACATTGAATTACTGAACGGGCAATAGCCGCGTTCTTAAACAAAATAAAACCTTAAACTTTGCCCGATAATTTATCAATCACATCCTTATATTTGCCTGCCGCAGCTTCCCATGACAATTGTTTGCTGTAATCCGTTATGAAACCTCTGTCCCACTCTTTTGGCAAACCTTCCTTTAATGCCGCGGACAAACGGTCAGGGCTTTTGGGCTCAACAAGCATGCCAAATCGCGAATCGTTTATTATTTCAGGGATGCCCCCAACTTTAGTAGCCACAACCGGCGTCCCGCAACATAGAGCCTCAAGTATCACATTCGGCATACCCTCGTTATAACTCGGCAGGCATAAAACATCGCATGCATTCATGTAAACAGGCACATCCCGGTGCGCAGCGTTTCCAACAACAACAATTTCGTTTTCCAATTCAAGCATTCTTACATCTTTGTATAGCTCCGGCATATCAGCCCCGGCGCCCACAAAAACAATTGTAATATCCAGATCCCTTTTTAACAAAACAGCGGCCCGCAGCAAGTCAAACACCCCTTTGCTCTTTAAAATATTGCCTACAAAGAGCGCAATTTTTCTATTCAAAGGCAAGGATAGCCTGGTTCGGCAAGCATTCTTATCCATTGGCATAAATCTTGCCCTATCCACCCCGTTTCTTATTGCGATTATATCTTTTCCACGGCCGGTAATCTCGGCGCATTTGCGCCTCAGATCTTCTGAAACTGTAACAATCTTGTCCGCGCGTAGCAATGCGTATTTCACCATTGCCCCAAGAATCGGCAACTTTGGATAAACATTAATATCCGAGCCCTGCGCCACAATTAGAGCCTGTTTATTAAACAACCGGCCAAGTATTACAGCCGCAAACCCGGCAGGGCACGCCATTTCAGCAAGTATGACAAAATTGCGCCCCCGGTTCTTAAATATAAACTTGAACGCCGCAACCACAAACATAATTGAGCGCAACCACAAACGGTCGCATCTGAAAGGAGAAAACATTACAGGATTTATCACTTTCCATTCTTCATTTTCAGCACCATAGCCTTGCGAACCGTTATCCTTTGATATGCCACAAAGAAAGCCGCGCCTTTTAGGGTGAATTACCGTTAAATCGAAATGCCCAATTAGGTTGCGAACCAGTTCCAAAACAAAAACACCCGAAGCCGGATTTTCAGCGTCAGGAAAGATTTCAGTAAAAACTACAACCTCTTTTTTTGCTACAATTCTCATAAACACCCCTGAAACTTTTGCTATAAATAACAGATATAAACCGCAATAACACCTTTACACTGTTTTTTGATTCCCATATAAAACAAAAATACACAAAATTCGCAAATATATTTTCAATATTTCCGCCTTGTGGCATTTTTTTAGGCTTGTTATAATTTATCAAAAAGTAATTTTACTAAAGATTTGTTTAAAAAAAGTGAAAAGTCAGGTTATAAAATGAAAACGAATTGCGGCGTTCTATATTTTGCCGGATACCGGTTATTGGCAATTATAATCTGGACGGTTTTGGGATTGCAGTGTTGTGGCTACGTTTCTTCAAATGAAAACGATGGCGACAAGCTTGTTGAAGCGGGCCAAAAGGTATTTGATATTATTGAATTTGGGGCGGTAGGCCGGTGTCCGACAGACGACAGCGATGCTATACAAAAAGCAATCGATCTGGCGTCTAAATCTAAAGGCGTCGTTTTTATACCCGCCGGTCATTTTTGTATCGGGAAAACCATTAATATGCGTTCCCATGTAACCATTCGGGGCACAGGGGACTGCTCGACAATCCACGCCTTGGGCGATTTCGACTGTATAAGGCACGAAGGCGATGACAAATCAAAGATCGTTGACACGATAATTCGAAAAGTTCACATTACCGGCGCCGGCGTGCCGTCGGCGCCGGGCCTTCTATCCTCGCTAATTGCCATGCGGGGACATGTAGAAAATGCCATTATCGAAGAGTGTCTATTGACAAATTCCAGCTACGATGCCTGGTTTGCCCTAAAAGATTGCGCAAACATCCAAGTGATCAACAACCGAGTGATAGGAACGCGTGACGACGGGTTGAATCCGGGAGGTTCTTCAGAGGGCAAAGGCGCTCGCGATGTGCTGGTTAAAGGCAATATAATTCAAAATGTAGCCAATGATGGTATTCATGTAAGTATAAATTCACACAATGTCAGAGTCGTTGACAACACCATTTCAAATTGCAAAAATGGAATAGGTTTCTATAAATCTTCTGATTCGATAATCGAAAACAATAAAATCTCCAATTGTAATAACGGTATACGAATCATTAAAGACATCGTATCAAGGGTGTTAATACGAAATAATATCATTCAAAATTCTTTAGCCGAAGGCATAGCGCTATCGTCAAAATCGTCATGCATACTGATGTATTCAAACGAGATCAGCCAGTCGAGCGGTCTTTTTTCCATACTCGACACTGGAAATAATCTAGCCATCGCCAATATTGTTGAAAAACCGATAGAAATTCCCCACGGCGCAAAGCAGGATACGTTGTCAAGCAGAAGGGTTGCCGATTTTCTTCGAACGTGCGAAGACGGCGCGTTTCCATTCGCGATGAAAGAAATAAGAAAAATACTAAACCAATAAATCTCCTCGCCGCTAAGGAACGTCAACTTTTAAGAGTCGGATAGAGTCTCATTCTATTCAGAAATTATTACCACGCTTAATTTATGCAAAAAAAAAAAAAAGAAGCCGCGCCAAAAGGCGCGGCTTCTTATACTATTTAATACTTTTTTGAGATTAATTTTTAATTTACACAATAGTTTTATAGCTTATCCGCATGTTTTTGCATTAGGGCTCTTATTCTATTTGCCTCAGAGGCGCCTAATCCGCCGCCACCGCCGCCTTTGTTTACGCTAATGCTTCTGCTATTGTCGGTTGACGATGTTTGATTCATAACATTATTTATTATTCGCGATGCGCTATCACCTCCTCCCTGACCGCCCATTTGCGCGTCTATTGAAGATGAGACGGCGCTTTGCAAAGCGCCGCGAAACATACTCGGCAACTGGCCCGTGACCATACTCAGAATGCCCGCAACAGCAAAACTTACGCCAAGTATAGCTGAATATAATTTCACCTTTTTTATTAAACGTTTCATCCGCGTCTTTATCGAACGCCTTCTCCTTCTTCTCTTACTCATCCGTAAAACTTTCCTTATTAAAGTAATTAGTTAAACAGAAGTTTTTGCTAACATCCAGTACCTTTCTGATTCTATTCATTGTTATCCTCGGAGAGGATAAAACATACATAATTATTCCGCGTGTTTTAAACGTAAGCTTTAATATCTTCCAAAACCTTAGCGACAGTTGAATTGACCAAATGTTTGTTTTGTTTTTCCACAAAACCGCCCAAATATACTTGCTAACCAAACTTATAAGTTTAGAGCAGCAACAAACAAAAAAACAATATTATCATATCATTAAGTTATTTTCAATATGAAAAACCTTGCGTGAATCATATAATTATTTAGATTTTACAAGAACATTAAAAGTCATAAATATATATAGAGCCGAGAGATATGAACTCCAGCCCAAAGGATGTCCAAAATTTGCGCAACCGCGCAAATTTTGGACTATTATTAAAACATTTAGATGGCAAGGCTCGCTACGACATGCGCCAACACATCCACATTCTTAGTATGCCAGGCAATTTATTTACCGTCTAACATGCTTAACAATATTGCCCGTTTGGTTCAGGCACAAATGAGTCGTAATGGATTTGTTATTTAAAACCGTGACAATTGTTAAGAGGAGCATTGTTAAATGCGCAGCCAAACATACCTGTGACCGACTGAAACTCCGGCGGGTATACGCCGGCGACGTTGTTTAAATAATTTAACAATCGCCTAATTTATGGCAAAAAAAAAGCCGCGCCAAAAGGCGCGGCTTTTTATACCACTTAATACTTACCATGAGATTAATTCGTTAATTTACGCGGGGAATTTATAACTTATCCGCATGTTTTTGCATCAGCGCCCTTATCGTATTTGCTTCAGAGGCGCCTAGTCCACCGCCACCGCCGCCGCCATTATTTACGCTAAGGCTTTTGCTATTGTCGGTTGACGATGTTTGATTCATAACATTATTTATTATTCGCGATGCGCTATCACCTCCTCCCATACCGTCTATTGAAGATGATATGGCGCCTTGCAAAGCGCTGCGGAACATGCCCGGCAACTGGCCCGTGGCTAAACTCAACATTCCTGCGGCCGCAAAACTTACGCCAAGAACAATGCAATATAATTTCAATTTTCTTATTGAACGTTTCATCCGCGTCTTTATCGAACGCCTTCGCCTTCTACTCATCCGTAAAACCCTCCCCATTAACGTAATTAACACAAAAACATGCGCAATTGTTCCGCGTGATTTATAAACGCCGGCTTTAATATCTATATGAAGCTTTAACACGTGTCCAAGTAAGCGCCTCATAGACATTGGCCCGGAAAGAAAACACTCAATTTCAGAAAAAAAAGTGTTTTGATAAACAATTAGCAAATTTTATGCCAAACGGAACTTTTACGGCAATCACACCTTAACTTGTTATACTGCAACATGTTAAGGCAATGTTGTGGATTCTTGACGGAAGGGGCAAATATTGTACATGGCAGATTTATAACACCATGCAGCCCAAAACAGGACCAACATATTTGCTATAACTCTATACTATACTGTATGTTAAAGTAATTGTTGTAAAAATTACATATTGGTGTAATTTTTATAACAGTAATAGGCACTTTTACTTATGAACTTTACACTCTTTTCAGGATGGATGACAAAAAAAAAGCCGCGCCAAAAGGCGCGGCTTTTTATACCACTCAGTACTTCTCATGAAATTCATTTCTAATTTAGCGCGTCGGCTTTATAACTTATCCGCATGCTTTTGCATAAGCGCCCTCACCTTGCTTGCTTCAGCTCCTCCGAGTCCGCCTCCTCCGCCTCCGCCTTTGTTTACGTTAATGCTCCTGCTGTTGTCGGTTGTCCTTGATTCATTTAAAACATTGTTTATTATAGACGCAGCCCCGCCTGCGCCGCCTGCGCCGCCCAAACTGCCCATTTTTGCCTCAATTGAGGATGATACGGCATTTTGCAAGGCATTGTTAAACATGCCCGGCAACTTGCCCGTAGCGACGCTCAATATGCCCGCAACAGCAAAACATCCGCCAAAAATAGCGGAGTACAGCTTTATATTCGCAATAATATTTCTTCTTTTGCTCTTCCTGGACCTCCTTCTTCGTTTACTCATGGCTAGGCCCTCCTTTTTTTAATCCTTTAAATATAAATAAATTAATATTTAACCCCTTTTAAGGTAACTTGCTCTATTTTAAAACAAAAATAACCCAATTATTTGCGCATCTGTGAAAATTTTGCGCAGTTACAACAGCGCTAAATTGGCTCAAAATTTCTCATAAGCTATTTTATTGCAAGGCGTTAAATACAATCTACAGTATATGAGCGCCCTATGCAAAATTTCGGTCTATAATATAAGCGATTACCCCGCCAATAAAAAAGCCGAAAATATATATTATTATAAATACATTAAAATGACATATATATTATACCACATTTATTTTGGCTAATTGCTTATATATTGGCATGTTGCAATAAAACTATCCGCAATATATCCAACCTCAATATCAGTTAGATATGGATATATTGGTATTGAAATGTTTGACCCGTAAGCAGTTTCAGCTCCAGGATATTCATCAATCGGCAGACCGGCAAATCTGTGAATGGGAAAATCCGGAGTTTCACACGTTACCCCCCTCTCTCTCATCAATCTGACATATTCGTCCCTTTTTAAGCCAACATTAATCATATATCTATAATATATATGAGAGCCGTCTGTTTTAATCTCGGGCAATTGAACATCAAGCGCTTTAAACGCCTCGTTATATGCCTCGGCAATGCGCCCCCTTCGCCTCAAAAATGTCTCAAGTTTGGCAAATTGAGAGATGCCCAGGCTTGCCTGCAAATCAGACATCCTGTAGTTGTACCTCTCAACATAATTGTCTTTATAATAATTTGTGCCCAGCTCTTTTACACGCTCCATTAAAGAAGAAGAATTCGACGCAACCGCCCCGCCCGTTCCTGTTGCAATAAGCTTTGTCGCGTAAAACGAAAAAGTCGACACAGCCCCGAAACTCCCAAGCTTTTTGCCCCCAACCTCGCAACCCAAAGCCTGGCTACAGTCTTCTATAACAGGAACTCCGATATTCAATATCTCTTCAATATCAGCCGCCCGGCCATATAAATGCGGCACAATAATCGCCCCGGGTTTGCAACTGCTCTTTCTCTTTGCGTCCTTAACGCAAATATTCAAAGTCGCCGGATCAGCATCAACAAAAACAGGCTCAGCGCCCGCGTGGTTCACTGCGTCAAGAACAGCGTAACATACCAGACTCGGCATCAAAACCTTGGCGCCCTTGTTTAAACCCAACGCCAGCAGAGCCAGGTGCAACGCGGAAGTTCCGGAATTAGACACAAAACAATCTTCAACTCCTAAATATCCTGAAAGCGCACCTTCAAATTCAGCGCTTTTTGCGTTAGGCGCGATTATGCCCGACTTGATCGTGTCGCTTACAGCGTCAATATCGCTTTGGTCAAAAAAAGGCGTTGAATGAGGAATAACATCTCTCTTTGCGTCACCAGGGCGTTCAAAATATACTTGGTTCTCGTTAAAACTCATTGATTGTTTTATTTTTTTGCGTTTTCGTCTGCCAGATTTGCCAGCTCATCCATGCTTATTAAATCTTTTTTTATTAAAAGCTCTATCAGAAGGTCTAACTTTCCCGCAACCTTCCCCCCAGCGTCACCCTGTGGAGAAGCCTGGTGGGAAGGTTGCGGGAAAGCCTGCTGTTGATTATTTTCCGCGGGCTGCTGCGCAAGCTCATTTTGAATGCTAACAGCGTGCTTCAGCTGATCGGAACTTATATAACGCATCAAAACCAAAATGTCCCCAAGCAATGTGCGCGGGTAACTTTTCTGCTTTATCAACGCTTCCTTTAACTGTTTTGGGGTGGCATATCCCTTGCTTATCAGGATTTCACCTATCGGGGGTTTTTTCATAATAGCAAACTATAACATAAATAATTTCAAATGCAAACTTTTTCCTACAACATTCTATTTTTTTACAATTACTTCTTGTTGGCCAAAACACATATTTATCCATATTGTAATGCGTTATTCTAAAGCTTGTTATATAAAATACAGCCTAATAAGTAAAGAATTATTTGCGTGTTTTAGTGACAGCAAGCACAGTATAACTTTGTAAAAGAATTTCCAACAAGGGAGTCAGGCTCCAAAATTTTTTATAAATATTAAGTGTAATTAGATTTAAATACATGGTAGACTATTAGCTTTATTTTGTCTTAAACAAGGGCTTAAAAACCTTTTTTAAATATAACGCTTTGGAGGTATATATACTAAAATGAAGAAATCAATAACACTCAAATCACTGCTTATTATTTTTCTGTGCAACGCCGCATTTATAGCGCTTTACTTCTTTCTGTTAATGCATGTTTTTAGCGGAGTAAACAAATGGGTAGAGCCTTTCCCGGCTTTGGAAAACCTGCATCAATTTATGAAAACCGCAAAAAGCTCGGCCATACCCATACTTTTCGGCGCCGGCGCGGGTTTCTCCATCATATCATGGCTTCTTGTAAGCTTTTTTGGAAATAAAACCATTAATCAGGCCGGCGGCAAATCTTCAGCCGCCGTTGACCCAAAACAGGCAAAAAAAGATAAGAAACAGACCCTAGACGAACTCAAACAGGCGCAACCTTCTATCAGGGCCAGCCTTCAGCTTCTGGTTATTTTGCAGCGCCAGGGCAGGCTTGTAGACTTCCTTCAGGAGGACTTAAGCCAGTTTGACGACGCGCAGATCGGCGCCGCGGCCAGAAATATCCACTCTAGTTGCAGAGATTCGATCAAAAAACACATCAAACTTGAGCCTATCTTTAAAAATGAAGAGGGCGAAGAGATCTCCATACCCGAAGGTTTTGACGCGCAAGCTATCCAGCTTACCGGAAATGTAAAAGGCAACCCGCCTTTCCGCGGCGTTCTGAAACATAAAGGATGGAGGGCCTCAAACATCCAACTGCCGAAACTTGCGCCTAATGAAGACAACAACAACGTGCTTGCCCCGGCTGAAGTGGAAATTGCCTAGCAGTTTAATCAAACCGCCCATGCCCGTGGTCTCTTTTTAATTTTCACAGGCAATGGCGTTGCGCCGCAATTTTTTCATTAATCACCAAAATAAACCCCAGTTTTTATTAATCCGTCATCCCGGCCTTTTACGCCATGACTTTGCCACGGTACAACAGGCCGGAATTGTTTAAAATAAATGGAGAGTAAATTGAAAGAGGCTAACTATATTGTTGGAATTGACTTAGGCACCACGCATTGCGTAGTCGCCTACACAAACGCCCAAATTGACGATAATGAAGAACCTGAAATTAATATCTTTGAAATACCGCAAATAACCGCCCCAGGCGAGCTAAACGCCCTGCCAATGCTGCCGTCGTTTATATTTTTGCCGGGCGAGCATGACACCCCTGAAGGGAGCCTCACACTCCCGTGGGACGAAAAGCCGGACCTTGCAATCGGCGAGTTTGCCAGAAACCGCGGCCCCGACATCCCAAACCGCCTGGTTTTCTCCGCAAAATCATGGCTTTGCCATAACGGAGTTGACCGCACAAAACCCATACTGCCATGGAACAGCCCTGAAGACACTATGCGCATATCGCCTGTTGAAGCGTCTTCATTCCTGCTAAGCCATATCAAAAACGCATGGGACAACGAGTTTGCCCAGGACGACCCAGATTTAAAACTTGAAAATCAGGAACTTTACCTCACCGTGCCCGCTTCATTTGACGCAGTAGCCCGCGAACTCACCATTAAATCCGCCGAATCAGCCGGATTGTCAAACATGACACTGCTTGAAGAGCCCCAAGCCGCGTTCTATTCATGGATAGAGTCTCAAAAACAGTGGCGAAAGACGGTAAAAAAAGGCGACACCATACTCGTATTTGATATTGGAGGCGGCACAACCGATTTCAGCCTTATCGAAGTGATTGAAGAAGAAGGCAACCTTGGGCTTAAACGAGTCTCGGTCGGCAACCACATTCTTTTAGGCGGCGACAACATGGACCTGGCTCTGGCCTACACCGTTCAGGCAAAATTGGCGGCCAAAGGCACAAAACTCGACGCATGGCAGTTCAGAGGCCTCTCTCACAGGTGCCGCGAAGCCAAAGAGAAACTGTTGGCTAATCCAGACACAGAAAAAGAGCCCATCTCAATCCTCGGTCGCGGATCATCATTGATCAAAAGCAACATCAGCACTGAACTTACACGATCCGAGATCGAAACCATACTCCTTGAAGGATTCCTGCCACAGTGCGAAAGCTCTGATTACCCTGAAAAAAAGAGCAAAGTCGGCATACGCGAAATGGGCCTCCCATACGAGCCCGACGCGGCGATCAGCCGCCACCTCGCTCAATTTTTAGGCTCGCAATCAGGAGAGGACGGCGAATCTACCCAAAGCGTTATCCCCACGGCAACGCTGTTTAACGGCGGCGTAACAAAATCGCCCCTTATCCGCGAAAGGATACTTTCAGTTCTTAACAAATGGAAAGGCGACGCCGGCAAGATTGAAGAGCTTGTATCATCCGACCTTGACCTTTCAGTCGCGCGCGGCGCCGCATACTACGGCCTTGCAAAACGCGGCAAAGGCGTGCGCATCAAAGGCGGAACCGCGCATTCATATTACATAGGCATTGAAACGTCCATGCCTGCGGTTCCCGGGGTGCCCACTCCGATAAAGGCCCTTTGCGTTGTTCCAAACGGTCAGGAAGACGGCACGGAGATTGAGATTCGGCAGGAGGAGTTCGGCCTGGTGGTTGGAGAACAAGCCGCTTTCCACATATACGGCTCAAACTCGCGCAAGACCGACAATGCCGGCGAAGTGGTTGACGATTGGGCGTCTCAAATTGAAGAGATGGCGGAAATGGACACAAAACTTATATCCGGCAGCGAAAACAGCGAAACCGAAGTTATCCCTGTCTGGCTAAAAATAAAACTCACTGAAATAGGCACCCTTGAAATCTGGTGCGTTTCCAGGGACAATGAAAACGACCGCTGGAAACTGGAATTTAATCTGCGAAATCAGGAAAATAAGGAGGATTAATCTCAAGTGGCGGATGAAACTAACAACAAACCTACTGAAACGGAAGAAATCCCTTCCAATTTTATAATAGGCATTGATTTAGGCACAACCAACTCGGCAATCTCATATATCAACCTTGCCTCAGGCGGCCCAAAAAGCAGGAAAATAGAGTTCTTAAACATCCCGCAATTAAGCGCCCCGGGCGAACTGTGTGAAAGACCGGTGCTGCCGTCTTTCCTCTACCTGCCCGGCGAATACGATATGCCGGCGGGCAGCGCAGCCCTGCCGTGGGATGCAAATCGAAAATACGCCGTCGGCGAGATCGCCCGCGAACAAGGCGCCCTTGTGCCCGGCCGCCTGGTATCATCCGCAAAATCATGGCTATGTCACGGAGGAGTTGACCGCACCGCAAACATATTGCCCTGGACCAAGGACACCGACATAGCAAAAGTATCCCCGGTTGAAGCAAGCTCGCGCTACCTCCAACACATTAAAGAGGCCTGGAATGAGACCATCGCCAAAAAACGCGAAGGCTATCTCTTTGAAGAGCAATCAATCATCATAACCGTGCCCGCCTCATTTGACGAAGTCGCGCGCGAATTAACGGTAAAAGCCGCTCAAAAAGCCGGCATTGAACGCGTTAAATTAATGGAAGAACCTTTGGCCGCATTCTACTCCTGGTTGTATCAAAACAAAAACACCTGGCAGAAGAAGATGAGCAACGGACAAGTGATCCTGGTATGCGACGTGGGAGGCGGCACAACCGACTTTACAGTTATAGCAGTTGTCGAAGGCGAAAACGGCCTCAAGTTCAACCGCCTTTCAGTGGGCGACCACCTCATGCTCGGCGGCGACAACATGGACCTCACAATTGCCCGCAATATAGAGATGCAACTTAAAGGCAAACCCGGCCAACTGGACTCTAAACGCTGGCACCAATTAACGCACCAGTGCCGAAAGGCAAAGGAGAGCCTGCTGACTGAAGAAAAGGACAAGCCCGACGTAGACATCACCCTTATGGGCACGGGCGGCAAACTAATCGCCGACACCCTGAAATGCAAACTCGGTCACGATCAAATAGAGCAGCTGATAATCGACGGCTTTTTCCCATTCCTCCCGCTTGACGAGCCGCAACAGGACGGCAAACGAAAAGGCCTTACCGAATGGGGACTCCCATATGTTCAAAATCCAAGGGTCACAAGCCACCTTGCCTCGTTCTGGCAAAACAGCCGCCCGCTTATTGAGCAGGAAACAGGCCGCGAAACCCCCTATCCAGACTACCTCCTTTTTAACGGCGGAGCCCTAACCCCCTCGGTAATACGTAAAAGGATACAGGCCGTTGTCAAGAAATGGTTCGACAATGAAGCCGGCGAAACCTGGCAGCCCGAAGAGCTTGCCAACCCCCGGCCGGAACTTGCCGTGGCGGTAGGCGCGGTAAATTACGGCATAGCCAAACTCTTCAACGAAATACAGGTAGGCTCAGGCAGCCCGCGAGCATACTATGTTGAAATAGCGTCAAAATCAGTAAAAGATACCGAAAGCGCATCAGAATCCGATAAACGTCGCAACGCCATATGCCTTGTGCCGCGCAACTCAGAGGAGGGATTTGAGACAAAACTCAATGAGCCGGCTTTTGAAGTGCTCACAAACCAGCCCGTAGCGTTTAACGTTTTCAGCTCAAGCACCCGTCTTGACGATAAAATAGGCGGCGTTGTCGCCCTGGCCGATAGCGAAATAACACTCCTCCCCCCTATTCACACCGTGCTTAAATACGGCAAAAAGGGCGAGGCAAAACCACTGCCCGTGAATATATCAGTCAAACTTACCGAAGTGGGCACACTTGAGCTTTGGTGCAACTCGCAAGATAGCGATCACCAATGGCAACTACAATTTGACGCCAGACTCGGCGACAACAAACAAGCCCAAACCTCAGCCTCAAACGAAACACTCGACACTGCCACAATTGAACAGGCCGAAAGCAAAATAGTTGAAGTGTTCAAAACAAAAGACAAAGGCAATCCCGAACTGCTCATCAAAGATCTCGCAACCGTCATTAACTCCCGAAAAGAGAAATGGGCAACGCCCATGATTAGAAAAATAGCCGACATGCTCTTTAAATGCAGACAGGGCCGAACGTTTAGCCCCCAACATGAAGCCAGATGGCTTAACCTTGCCGGTTTCTGCTCCAGACCCGGTTTCGGCGATCCACTGGACGACTGGCGGATTAAAGAGATATGGAAACTGTTCCTCGAAGGCCTGACATTTAAGGATAAACACCAATGCCTCTCGGAATGGTGGATACTTTGGCGCCGCATTGCCGGCGGCCTGAAAGCCGGACAACAGATGGAAATTTACAAACAACTCGCTCCCTACCTGCAATCATCGGATAATAAAAAGAAGAAGTCCTGGAAGAATCCCAAAAGCAAATCATCCGCTCACGACGAGCTTGAGATATGGATGACCCTGGCCAGCTTTGAACGGCTTAACGTAGACCTCAAGGAAAAGCTGGGCCAAAAACTGCTGAAAAAGTTCCGCTTCGGAACCCCCGGCCCAAAAGAGCTTTGGTCCCTCAGCCGCCTGGGTTCCCGCGTACCGTTCCACGGCCCCCTCGACAAGATTATAGGCCCGGGTGAAGTCACAAGATGGATCAAAGAGATCCTCTCCAAAGACCCAGAACCATCCGAAGCCCTTGCCCACGCCCTGGCCCAACTTGCCAGAACAACCGGCGACCGCGACCGCGACCTGGCCCAACCCGACCTCGACGCTCTGTTCGCATGGCTCGACAAAGTTCCAAAAGGCAATCATTACAAAGATCTAATAAACGACCCCGAAAGCGCAATGGACCAAAGCGAACAAGACTGGATCTTCGGCGAATCCCTGCCACCCGGCATCGTCATATCAACAACGGAATAGAAAAGCTCCGCCAAAGACGGTTACTGGATACTAGATGCTAGATCCTTGATGCCGGCTGCGCGACTGATTGATATGAATTGATTAATGCAAACTGCCAATTGTAAACTGCAAACTGAATTAGGCGCGACCTCGCGCCGTGGCGTTTGGGGGAAATATTTTCATTTGGAGCGCCGCCAAACAATTTACGCACAGTTATTGTCAATGGATTGTTACATCGTTTTTATTAAACAATTGAAATAAACAAAAAAAGATGCAATAATTATTTATATCCAATGAAGCTAAAATATCGGCTGAAAATCTTTATATTCGAGTTCTAAAATGTTTAAACACAGCGAAAAATAAAGGTATATAAATGAATAAGAAAAACCTGTTTTTTGATGTAAACAGAAGCATGTTCGGCTTGTTTGGCGATAAATTGAAGAAAATAATTCTTTATGGATCTTACGCAAACAACAAGGAAACCAGCGAATCAGATATAGATTTCTTTGTTTTGGTGGATGATAACGACGTAAATTTACAAAAAAGCAGGTATAAAATAGCGGACGTTATGACTGAACTGTCGTTGCAATACGATGTCTTAGTCTCAATTACAGAAGAAACATGCCGCAAGTATGAAAAATATTCAGAATGTTTACCCTTTTACAAAAACATAAGTAGAAGTGGCATTGAAATTTATGAAAGATGAAAGTGGTGAGTTTATAATCATATTTCACTTTTGATTTTTGCAAACGGCCCCTCTTACCTCAATACTCGCTTTTGATTTTGATTTTACTTCATGATTCGGTGTTCGTTATTCTGCGGTTCAAAATTCGCTTTTGATTTTGCTCCTAGTTTCACCGCTTTTACTGAACACCAAGCTCCTTACCCAACTGTTCCGCCTCTGGAATTCTCCTCCCATACCCCGTCTCCTCAATCAGCCCCTTCGCCTTGTCAAGACTCACCCTTGCCTCGTCGCCTTTCCCCTCAGCCAAAAATAGCCTGCATGACTCAAGATAATAATCGGTTAGATGCAGCCTCTGCTCCCCCATTTCAGCAATCTCATACGCCTCGTCAAGATCGGCACGCGCCTTGCCAAACTGCTTTTGTTCTCTGTATAATGCGGCTCGCGCTAAAAAGCCGCGAGGTAATTCATACTGTGTGCCAGCATTTCGCAAACCGTCTACCGCGCGGTTCATATAATCTTCCGCCAGTGTAAAATCGTTAGAGCCGTTTTCAACGGTTTGCGCCAGATACGCGCGGCCCAATGTAAGCGTGTCCTGTGCTTCAGATAAAAGACCATAAAAATCTTTACCATTATTTAATGTATACTTTGCGCGGTTTAAAACCTCATCATATAATCCTTTACTCAAAAGCTGATCGCAAAACTTGAATCCACACACTGAATAGAGGTATATATAGTTTGGCATTCTATTCTTTTGCATCTTTTCCGCTTCAAGGAACAACTCTTCAGCTTCATGAACATCCCCCGCCTGATGCAATGCATCGGCCAAAGTGGCATAGTCGTTTTCTTTCTCAGAACCATTGCCGCTTTTACCCGCATATTCCACGCATTGCCGACCATACTCAACTGCTTTTTGCGTATCCCCCAATGCCAAATGCAGCTCGCAGAGATTAGAGGTAGCTGCAGCCGCATTTTCCCAATTTTCTTGTAAAACATGAGGCAATAATCCGGCCCGCATCGGCACTGCGGCTTCCCGCAACCTGTTCAAGCTGAACAACCGAAAACCAGCCCAATTCAAAACAGCAACTTTAGCAGAATCATTTAATCCTGCCGCAGGTTTGGCCCAAAGAATATCAAAAAAATTTGACAAAACGGCAAGGTCAGTACCAAATGCTCCCAATTTTTTACAGCAATAACTTTCAACTCCCCCCCTCTGAATCCGATAATTATAGACATGATTCAAAACCTCCTGATACTTGCCCGCATTACAGCCATGGGCAATTGCGACAAAAAGTGGCCCCATAGCTTCTAGAGTGTCGGGCTGCTCTTTTTCAGGCATGTTACAATAATATTCATAAAGTCTGTTGTGCGCCTCTTTGTAAGCTTCAAAGTTTATGGTATTTAGCTTTTCGCTAAAATGTTCACGGATTAATGGATGGCAATCTATAACATCTGGGTTATGTTCGCTTGCAGGAGCAATCAGTTTCAATCTCCGTAAACCGTCGCACAGTTTATTAAATCCCGCTTCGTCAATCGTTTGCAACTCATCGGTAAGTCCCTTAATCGCCGGAGCTTCTTTTACTGTGTTAATCGCCGCAATATTCGCCGGGCGGTCAAAAAGTCCTAGTATTTGCAAAAGCTCATTGTCTGCGCCAGCCCCAAACATTTCCTCAAACGCGACTATTATTCGCCTGGGATGTTTGCCATTTTCTTTAGTGATATCAAGGTCAGTAATGTTTCCGGCTTCTTTGATATGATGACCATTCATATCCTTAAGCCATGCAGACAATAATGAAATAGCTAAAGCATGTCCATCAAAATCTTTTACAGCATTCTCAAGTTCACCGTCAGTTCCATTAACGCCCCCGACTCGCAACAGAGCTCGCCCCGCTTCTGGTGAAATCTGTTCCAGATCAATATGTTTAACGGTTGTTTCATAACGCATTAAATCTGAAATCGGTTCACGCGTGGTAACAACGCAAAGGCCTCTGTTTTTCTTGGCAAGCCGCTTTAACAACATTGCCAGGCCTGCGTCCTTTACCTTCCCCTTTTCAAAATCATACCCTGATTGCAAGGGCTCAAGTCCATCAAGCAGAAGCAGCGTCCTTTTTTCATTCACAAGTTCAGCCAAACGCTCGCCTTTGGCCCAAACAGATCCTTCTTTAGGATCAGGATCGCCAAACCACTCCAGCGCATCGTTTAAGAAAGTATCAGCGGACGTCACCCTATCGTTTGTGCCCTGGCTGTAAAACGACCACGCAAATATCCGTTCAGCCCCGCGAAAGTTGTCTGCTCTCATACGTTTAACCCATTCATTAATCAACGTAGATTTACCCACACCGCCCCACGCCACAAAGCTGATGATGTTTGTTTCGCCTGATTCCCACGCCTCGTTTAACATGGCAATCTCTTTTTGCCTGCCGAATAGCTCTTGCCCGGTTTGTGGCAGGCGGTAGATATCAACTTTTTCCGGCGGTTTAAATTTTATTGTTGGAATTATTGGTTTAAAACCGGGATTATCAATAATCTCAAAAACGCGTTTTGCAATCAATTTAAACTGGCCGTTCTCGTTTCCTTTAAAATCTTCGGAAATTGATTTGCCGTCGCGCGGTATCATCTGAACCTCTTGAACCCAATCAATTATTTCATATAAACAGGGATGAACCAAAATGGGAATAATATGCATACCTTTCTTGTTACAACGTTCTAAGAGAAAAGGAACCTCTTCTTTTGATATGAAATCGGAAGAGAGGAAATTGTGTGAAATAAGGCAAACCGCAATGGCGGCGTTGCTCATAGCCTCTTCAATTTCAGGATACCATTTATCTCCAACGTCAATATTGCGGTCATCCCATATAATAATACGCCCGCTTTGACTAAGGACTTTAAGATGCGGCAACAGCATATCCTTATATTTCTCGTCCTTATGACTATAACTTATAAAGACGGTTGGTTTGTTATTGTTATCTTCCATATCGTTTTTGATATTTCCGGATGCATACAGCGCGAGGACGCGCTTACACTACATAAATAAATCCTTAAAAAAGGAGGTTAAAGCTTTCCCAATATCGATTACCTTTGCTCTTTGAGCATGAGAAACAGGCAGTAATTATAGTCGTTCTTAACTGTTTTGACAATTAAAGAAAATAGATATGTATTTGAAACTTATGCAATATAAAAAAAGTTTTACCTAAATTGAGGGAAAACCGGGGGTCAGTTCTTGTTTCTTGACGACTCCAAAAGGGGCCAAATCTCCCATTGACGGCATTATGATATTTGGTTTGGAAGGCCGACTCCCCTATTTTCGGATAATGAAAAAATAATAGTCTGGGGCAAGAAACAAGAATTATGAATTTACAACCATTGACAGGCTGCGACTCAGTGCAAGGTATTTTACGGACAACGGGATAATAGGGACAAAGTCGTTTGTGAATGATTACTATGAAATGTTTCCTCCTTCGAGGATAATTCTCACTAGAGCAAACAAGCCGCTCAGTTTTCATGTCGCCTTCAAGGCATAATTCCCACTAAGGCAGTGTCCATAAATTAATTGGTATTCTTTACGCTTCAAATTAGTTCAAATTTGGACAAGCTGATTGAGGCTCACCGGAAGCGCGGCCTGAGCCGCGTTGAGGATGCGCCGATTGAAGATTGCTTCAAAGTTGAGACAATCAGGAGTGTAAAAATCCAATTAATCTATGGACACTGCCTAAAGCAGCCAAGCTGCTTAAGTTTTCATTAAGGGAAATTTTGGAACCGGGAAGCGTAAAAAACCAAATAAAGTGAAAGGTTTGTACGGGGTTTATTCATTTAAGCGGCTGTCAAATTAGCGAAATGAAAGCATGTGCCCCATTTAACGCGTCTTCCTGGATTGTTTTTACACACCCCTCGTTCCCCTCTTTTTAGAGGGGAGGCTGTCTGCGTGAGATTTTCAAATGCGGGTGGAATATATTTAAAGGGGTAGAAGATCTGTATGACTTTTGACCGCTAATCTTGCAGGTTTATTAGATTGTATTTTTATATCTTAAATCACTACTATAAGGAGGGTTAGATATGCCCAGGATTTCGAGGTTGGGAGAGCTTGCTTTGCTTATTTCTTTCCGGCCTCTTAATGCGTTTGGGGAACGCCGGCAAGGGTTGATTTGCCGTCTGCCGGCTCTTGTGGTTTACGAGTAATATCATTTAGATCATTTTTAAAACATACAGGACGTTGAGACGCCACTTTATACCATTCGGTCTGTTTATCTGTTTCCTTTACTTCTACGAAACCTTCCTTTTTTAAGAATTTTTTTATATCCAGTTCTTTTGAATTTCTTTTATCCATTTTTATACCTTTCTATATAAAATTCATAATTTTCCTTTAAATCTAATATTGCCATTGTTAAAGCTTGATCATTATCAATAAATTCATACCATACTTTTCTCTTTACCTTTTTGTTTTGGTCAAGAATATCTTTATGTGGACAGCCGTGACCACTATCATATCTAAGAATTTCATGCCATTCCCTTTTGCAAAATGACATAAGTTTAGCCACAAAATCAGTAACCCTTCCTTTTTTCGTAATAATAAATACGTAAACTTTTGTGTCCTCTGATAGTTTTATAAAGTATTCTTTACGCATAGATTAGACCTTCTAAATTTTGTAATAACGCTTTGCCGTCTAATCTAAAATCAGTTTAACCGCTTAATGCAAAAGTAGACAATATAAAGATTATTACCAAAAGCCTGTTATATTAAGGAAGCTGTAAAAATAAAGCGCCCCAAATCGCAAATTTAGGCAAGATTTGTATGATCTAATTGAGCCGAACCGTAAGCGCAACTATCATAAGTATTGGTCATCCTCCGTTAGTAGTCCCTGACATATTGCCATTTGCCTCCACTATCATATCTAAAAAGGATAACGTATAATAATTAATATATTATAGCATGAACTTTGGCTTATTCTATTTTATATTTGAGAAAAACCGGGGGCAGATCTTGTTTGTTGACAAAAAGTTTACAACCATGGACAGGTTGCGGCTGGACAAGGTATTTTACGGGCAGCGGGATTATAGGTCAAAATCGTTTTCGCTAAATATGCGCTGTTTTTTTGGCTCTATTCTTATTGAGTTTAATCTTTATTATTTTTGAGGTGTCCACTTTTATTCTGCCTTGCATGCCACAGGTCGTAAGATTGCTGGGAATTGAGCCATAATTCAGGGATTGTGTCAAAGGCTTTGCCAAGTCTTAAGGCCATATCAACTGTAATTGACGCCCGGGCATTGACTATGCGGGAAAGAGTTTTACGGTCAACTCCTATATTTTCTGCTACATTCGAAATGTTGAGTCCCGCCGGTTCAATATATAGCCCTAATAATATTTCTCCTGGATGTGGAGGGTTGTGCATTCTGCTCATAATAAATCTCCTTGGAGCCAGGCCAATAATAATGCGATTTTTGGCCCAAACGTTATGAAATTATAAACCAAACGCAACTATTCTGCGTCTTTTTACACACCCCGTCCGCTAAGGCGTCTACGACTCTTTTTAGAGGGGATTTAGAGAGGTGTGAATTGTCATGCGAAAACACGCTACTGTTTGCCGTGGTTTAATTCTAGCCTATAGCTATGCGTTTACCGTCTTTCTCTAAGATAAGATGATATCAGAAAGCGCGCGCGATATTTAGAAATTTAGTAAGCCGAATATCTTTTTGCTTGCCCGACCGTATATCCTGAATAGCAGTAGGAGAAAGCCCTGCCTCTTTTGCTAGTTTACGCACTGATTTTGCGTCATTTTCCATCAATGCAAGAAGAAGTTCTGAGAGAACAAATTCTTTATATTCCTTCTCAAAGGAATTGCGTCTTTTTGGATCCTGCATAATTCTATCATAAGTAGACAATGATTTTTTACTCATAGTATGATTCCTCCTCAATTTGTTTTTGGTAATCCTGCTTAGCTCTAAGAGCTTTGTTCTTCTCGGACGCAGGAAGTTTTTGAGTTTTCTTCCGAAAACCATTGGTTACAATAATCTTTTTGCCGGTGTAGAAAAAACATAGAAAACGATCAGGTTGTGGTTTGAATGCGTAAATATCATCTCCTTCATAAGGGCAAAATGCTAATTCCCCTTGGATTTTTGAGGTTTAGAGGCTAAAAATATTTTAACTAATCGGGTAGTTTAACCTGATTGAATGGTAATATGGGTAGTTTTAAGAGTAAGTGAAAACGCAAAGTAAAAACATTACTTCATATCTAAAAACATGACATTTCAACGCATAGTTACCTGCAATTACAACATAAGATTGCCTTAGTTTACCCCCACAGCGCAATGGCTCTGCCGGCGCTAAGTTTTTTATAGACAACCTGTATACAAATCGCTAAACTTTAGCAACTTAGTTCCAGAGTCTTGCCAATGTAGTTTTCCAAATCATAATATTAACAGTCTACAAATTTATTCGCATTTCAAAATAGAGCCAATGAACCAGAATGAGTATACGGTTATTCCTTTTCCAAGAATACGGGAACAGATAATAGACGGCCTGCGGCTGGCCGGCAAAAAACATATGGCGCATGTTTTGTTGGAGGCTGATATTACAACCGCGCGTCAATGTCTTCGCAGCCTCCGAGGCAAAACAGGATCACCGCCCTCTTTAACCGCGTTTATAATTTCTTGTCTTGGGCAAGCGGTAGATAAGCACAAGCATATGCATGCATACAGAAACAGGCGCAATCAACTTGTTTTGTTTGATGATGTCGATATATGCACGATGATAGAGATTGATGTTAACGGAGATAAATATCCGCTTGACTATATTATAAGGAGCGCAAACAAAAAAAACGTAGTTGAAATTCACGACGAGATAATTAACGCGCAAACAGCCCCAACAGACGAAGGAAAGTTAAAAACTATCCATTGGTTTTTGTTTGTGCCGAGGTTTATAAGGAATATTATTTATAAGATTGTTGGCGGTAATCCGCATTTAATAAAAAAAAACCAAGGCACGGTGGCGGTTAGCTCAGTCGGCAAGTTTATGCACGGAGGTTTTTGGGGATTAGGGACGCCTGACAGCTCTCTTAGCATTCTCATTGGCGGCGTCAAAGAGTGTCCAAAAATAGTAGACGGTAGTTTAGAATCTCGCAAACATTTATGCATCACTATTAGTTTTGATCATGAAATAGTGGATGGAGGCCCGGCAATAAGATTTATAAAAAGGCTAAAGAGGATGATTGAAAGTGGGCACGGACTAAACACATAAACACTCATGGCTAAAATTAAAGCCGTCTGTGGATTTGCCGCTTGTCAAGAACGATTGTATCTTTTGTTGCATTTCATTGCATTCATGTTCGCTTACATTTGTTAATCTAATATTTGGATCCGTGTTATAGTTAGTTTTAGCGTATTCTTCAACAAGCAGATTTTCACGTTCACACAGTTTGTAAAGTTCGGTTCCTCTAAAAGGATAGAAAAAAGCGCAAACACCGGTGTCTGCCTCAATTTTTTTGTTCATTTCCAACGTTTCTTCCATGTTTCCCTTTGTCTCAAAAGGCCAACCAACAATATTAAACGTAAACAGTAATAGCCCTGCGTCTTTTATTATTTTGCATTTTTCATAGAACAGATCATTACTGTACTTTCTGTTCAACAAATTTTTTCGCAACTGTTCGTTTCCGCTTTCAAGACCAATCATAGTTAAATAGCAACCGCTCTCTTTTAAGATCTCCGCAATTTCCTTTGTCACGCATTCAGGTTTAACGTTTAAGCGGTACGGCAATTTAATCCTTTTGTTATATTCATTAGCAAAATCAGCAAACCATTTTTTATTGGCGATTAAAAGATCATCAACAAAAGCGATATTTTTAGCGTTTTTTGAATGTTTATAAAGCAGCCGTTCCAACAACTCTAAAGCATATTCAACTGAAGGCGTTCTAAAATAGCCATTAGCGGATGGATATGTGTTTTTAAGGGCTTTGTTTGAACAATAATTGCATTCATAAGGACACCCACGGCTCAACATCACCTCCAGTTCATTATTGCAGTTGCAGACCATCCAATCTTCAAATATTGAAAGGTCGGGAAAATCCAGTTGTGAAATATCCGGTATAAAAGGGGGTATTGGGTTTGTCTTAACCGTTCCGTTAACATTCCAGTAAAACCCTTCAGTATCTAAAATGTCTTTGCTGTTTTCTATATTGCATAATAATTGATCAACAGGTTTTTCTCCTTCGCCAACTACCACGCCATTAACCTGAGTTTCACGCAACACGGTGTAAGGATCAAGAGTAGGGAGAGCTCCGCCGCATATCTGCAATATTTCTTTAAATTGCCCGGCAACGGATGAATATTTCTTTAAATATCTAAACTGTGGAGATGTCGCGGAGAAACCTATTATTGAAGGATTTAATTTTAATATTTTATCTTTGAATTCAGCTTCATCCATATCATATGTTATTGAGAGAGTTTCAACATCATATGAGCGTTTTCTTATAATAGGCGCTAAATAAGCGATGCCAAATCCCGCGTTTGTATAACCGGGAGCTGCAGCTAAATAGACAAACAGAAATAGTTTTTTTTTATTCATGCTAAATAATTGTTTAGTGTTATTTACAAAGGTATTTGTCAAGGTATGGTTGATAGGCGTTATAATTTCGTAGCATTGTACCTTTTCCCTTAAAAGTATCCAACATATGATCAGGCGCCGCCTTGCCGGCTTTTAAGCGCCCGGTTGTCATTGAGATGCAAACCGCTATAAAATCAAAACATTTAAACAATAATCCCGCGCTGTATAATTTAAACAATTTATTCCCTATATTCGCCGGAAATATTTTACATATTTTCAGCGCGATGTTAGACAATATTCTGTATGAGCAAAGCATATCATCTGTTAACGAAATATTTGCCGCTTTATGATAATCATATTTAAAATGGTCCAGTTCCAGAAAATTTTCAACCTGCTGAATAAACTTCAATGGTTCGTCACGCAACATCTCAAAAGGCGCAACCAATAGATTCTGTTTTTTAAAATTGTCTTCATAAAGCCTGATGATGTAGTTGTAATCTAAATACTCTTCAAACATTGGCCCAAAAACTTTTAAATATTCATCGAAATTATAATGACCTCCGTATTTTATATATTCCGAATAAAAAGATTTTAAAGTCTCTTCATAACCCCTTGTGACAATAAGCAATTTGCTATCAGGAAGAATCTGCCGCAGCAGGCAGGAGACATTTTTTTGATATTGTTTAATGTCAAAAAGGATGGGATTAATGCCTATGCCGTCAAGTTTAAACCAGACGCTAAGCATTTCACTGCTCACGGCAAAGTATTTAAAAGATGAAGGATCATTATCGCAGCTGAATTCACATATTTCCTTTATGTTCTCAAAACCGGCAACCGCATTGTGCTTAAATCTAATATAAGGATGCGCGAAAAGCCAGTTTTGCAAAAATGTTGATCCGGCTTTTGGATAACCTATATGGATTAATGTCTTGCGCATACATACTAATCCTGTAAATTATAAAGATAAGCTTTTGCCTCAAAACTTTTTCCCGGCATGAAAACTACTTTTGCATGGCTTAGAGTTTCATCGCTATTTTCTGTTTCCATGAATTGTAATATAGCGTTTTTTTTATCCTGAACGCAAAGATCATTGTCTACAAGACAACTTAAAAACAAACCCCATTTTTCTTTAAATTTTAAGCCTTCGCTAACAAAAAACTCAATGCCTACCCTAGTGGAAATAGATTCAACTCCTATATCAATACTTAAACGAAACATATCGTAAAAATCTGAACATGATTTACAAAACTGAACAATCGTTTCCGCATAATTCTTCTCTAATCCCAGTTTATTCAGATAATGCGCGGTATGGTCAACTCCTATATCTCTTATTACAAGTTTTAGTTGGTGAGGATTTCTGGGAAACATAATGCCCACGTCTCCAACGTGCGCTCCTTCCGGCAAAAATGAAAAAGCATCCAGCAACCTGTTTTTTATACCGGCCGGCAACTGCCCAGGCACAAGATATTTTAAAGCTTCGTTTGTAACGTCTAAAGAATGCTTTGCGCGCATGTTCTTTGGAATTTGTTCAATATCCTCGATTTTGCCGCCGGCCGTGCTAACGAACAGATTCGGAATAGCATTATCAGGCGAAGTCTCGTCATTGTCAAACTCCATCCAAACATAATTTATCCAATATTTCCATGTTTGTGATGAACCGGTTCGCCACTGTTTGAAAAAAGAATCTATCTTTTGCCATATTTCATTCCCTAACTCATTAGTAGCTGAATCATCTTGATTTAATTTAAACGGAGTTTGCCTGTTTATTACATTCAGGAAAAGCAACGACACATCAGTTCTTTTGAGTTGAGCTCCTAAATAACATTCATACAAAGGCTCATATGAAGTTTCAAACCGTTTTGATAAAAGTTCCCGGTACTTTAAATCTTCTTCAGTGATTATATTAGTTTTTAATGATTTATCCATAACTTGCTCCAATGTTTATTATCTTGCTCAAAGCTTCTTTCCTTTTCACGTAAATGGCGGCAGTTACTAAGGATTCCATTAAAAATAAAACCAAAATCTCAAACCGTTAACTTATCGGAAGGATTGTGGCGTCTGTCTGCGGCAATTGTTTGAGGGCTGCTATTTTGCAATCTCTCTTCAACCTAGCGCCTCCCAAGGCAATACACAACCGCCTTAATTCGCTGGTTTTTCTTAAACGCATAGTGATGGAATGAGGAGTCATATCAATCTTCATTTGCTATACTCCCCAGGTTTTTAATATCATCCTGATCTTGGCCGCTTTCGTCATATAGATAGTGGTCATGGTTTTCAGCTAAATCGATAGGCGTATCTTCACCTTCCCATAAATCATCATTTAGAAATAAATATTTTGATTTTTTCATCTGAAGTTTTAATCGCATCTTTTTCTCTTATTTCTTTAATTTATCTTCATAAACCGTTATAACACGAACTTTCCAGTTCCTGTTATACGCAATACAATACCAACTTGCCCCTATAACAATTTAATCACAGCTTATTCCATTGCGCTCACAATGTTTAATAATGCTTTTACCAATAACTTTAGCAAGTTTTACCGGAACTGCGTTTCCAATATGAACTCCAAGTTTTTTAATTACGGGTGTTTCATTTTTTTTGAGGAATTTATAAGAACGTGGAAAAGTTTGAATCAAGGCGCCTTCTCTTATTGTAAGAGCCCGATCTTGCGCTGGGTGCCCAAACCTTCCTGTTCCATAAGTGTGAAATTGAGTTGTAATTGTTGGCGCGGGCGCATCCCAGGACATCCTACCATATACAGCGCTATATTTCCTTCCAGACTCTTTTTTATGACACTTTAATTGTAACCCTTTATCCCAATCTCTCCAACTTCCACCAGGTTTTGAATTTCTGATTCGCTTCAAATTTAATTCGGAAAGACTTTGCGCTATATGCAAAGTATCTTGCTTGCATCTTCCACCAGCATTTACTGGAGGAAGACCTTTAATGGTTTTTGAGACGGTGACATAATTTTCTTTTGTATGCGTTGGAGGAACAAGGTTTATTTCTCCCAACTTTGACGCTAAAAGCACCATTCGTTTTCTAATCTGAGGTATACCATATTCAGGGCAACTAACAATTTGGTAACTGACAAAATAGCCGAGAGACTCTAGTTCAGACACAAACAGCTGAAACAATTCATATTTTATGATCTGGGGCACATTTTCAACTGAAATGATTGTAGGGAATGTGCCCTTGACTATTCTCATGAATTCAAGAAGTAAAAACCACTTTTCGTCTTTGGAGCGATTTTTATTTTTTTGCGTATGTGTTGAAAAAGGCTGACATGGGGCGCATCCCACAAGCACATTTATGGATTTATCAGAAAAATATAATTTCAGGTTTTCAGCCGGCAGCATTCTTATATCTTTATGGACAAACCTGGCATCTCTATTATTGGCCTCATACGCATATTTACACTCATGGTCAATATCAACCCCCATTGACACTTTAATCCCAGCCTGTTTCAGGCCGTATGTAAGCCCTCCGACACCACAGAAGAGGTCAATTGCCGCTAATTTACTCATTCTCTTTCAGATATCCTTGCTCACAAATATAATTTTTAATTTCGCCTAAAAGCGAGTTTAATGAAAATTCGGTACTTTTTTTGTATTTAATCAATTCTTCTAAAGAAATATCCTTGCCACACTCAATAAAAGTTAAATTTCCATGGCTGAGGTCATTTCTTCTTTTTTTTACCATGAGGATGTTTTCATCAAATTCATAAGGAACTCTTTGATTTGACTCAAGCGGTGGGAATCGTAATTCAATTCCGTATTTCCGGCCAATATCCTTTATTTTTCGAATGTCTAGATTTCCTGAATAATCTTTTTGTGGATTACGTCCTAATTGAATAATATCAAATGAAACCTGTGAGATTTTTTGCGCAGAGTTTTCAGGGGAAACATCTTTCAGATTTTTAAAAACGGCTTGTTTAAAAGTCGAATTTAAATCGTCAAAATGGCATCTTTTAATAGCGATGTCATGAAAGATGTTTTCTATAAGAAATCTGACAGTTGATTCAATAAGGTTATACAACAATAAAATCCCATTTGATTTTAAAATCGCCAGGAAATCTCTTTCCAAATAAACCTTTTGATCATTCTGGGAAATTTTTGTTTTCCTATCAGATAATATTTCAAGGTATTTAAAAAATTCGTCTATTTCTTCAACTCTCTCCCCAAAATAGAGTTTTGTATCCTGAATGCTTTTAACCGTTGCGCGATGACTTTCACTCTGACAAATCAAATTGTCTTCTTCTGAAACTAACATATTCGGCGTCCATTAATTATTAGAAAGTAAATGATCACGAACATATTCAATGCGCCCTCTAACTTTTGGAACGGAATTGCTCGCATCCGACCTAGTGTGCCTTGAAAATTCGTCGTCTGTTAGCCATTCTAAATCTGGGGCTCCAAGATTGGGATTTTCTCTCAAAGCCAATGCAACACCAACTGAAATGGCTTCAAATCGGATACGAGGCACAGAGGTATTTGTTTCAAACTTACGAAATCCATTGGGAAAATATTTTTTTACATATTCCAAAACCCTAACAAATTCATTTTTCGCTTCCTTAAATTGAGATTCATTCAATTTGTTGGTTTCCTCAAGGTAATTGTCAAGAAATTGTGTCACACTTTTTTTGAAGTTCAAATAGTTGTTTGTATATGCAAAAAACCGTAAAACCAACTCTTGTTTCTCTGCCCTTTTAGCTCTAGTTTCACTAATGGGACAAACTTCATTAAACAAAGGAATTTCAGTCAATTTGCTAATTAACTCATAAAATCTTCCTCCCTGAGCTCCTTTCCTTACCTCCATATGCGTAAGTATTTCACTTCCAGTATTGATCCGTTCAAATAGATCTCGCCTTACCTCTTCGTCTGCTTTTTCCGTAAGTTCAATCATCCTCAAAGTTGTTCTATTAAAACGAAGTTGCCTTGCTTTTGATAAGTCATTAAACTCAAATCCATTCAATTTTTTTAGTTTTTTAAGATTAGCAAGAACTAATTCTCCTTGCAAAAAAGAAGATAAGGTTTGTATTCTTTGCGCTCCATCAACAATTTCAAGTCTTCCCTCATTTTCATCATCATCATGAACATCAGCTACAAACAAATATGGAATTGGAAGACCTAAAAGCAGTGATTCAATAAATTTAGATTTGCGATTGTCGCTCCATACATACTCACGTTGATAATCCGGTATAAACAGCTCACTTTTATCAACAAGTTTTCCATTTTCATCTTCAATGTCTTGAAACTTCTCAACAATAACTGAAACCGGAAATTCCCTTATCTGGTAATCAATGATTTTTTGTTTCTCTTTAATCTCTTCTTCAACGAGTTCAATTTCTCTTTTTGATTTCATTTTTTCCACTATTTTAAATGACCATACTTATTGACGTCAATGGAGCGCACCGGAATTGCAGTCCAGCGCAATGCCATTGTTAGACTATTTCGTAAACCATGTTTTTACGTTGTTATTTGGGGGCTTAAACTTACAGAACGCATTGTTTATCCTGGACTTTCACTTACCCCAAACAGTTCTCTTCTGTCTCTATTCTTTAACGTATTCATTTTCAATTTGACCGTATGTTGCATTTTCATACAAAAAAGAAGTTTATAATTATATCAAACCCGACAATTACAGGCAAATAAAAATAGCAGAGCGCCGTGCGCTAATAACGTAGCGCAAACGTTAAAATTCTGGATGATATTTGAAGAATCTAATCATTTTTACGCTTGTTTTAGTTCAATGCAGGGCATATACCGTTATTCTGAGCTTTTTGGACTAAAGAACTACATGATGTTTGCATTGGGTTACTGTGTGTGATAAACTGTTTTTTTAATATTGTTTTTAAAATGAATCATAAAAAGGGAGGCTGAAGCCTCCCCTACCCGCCAAGTGGCATAAATTTGCGCAATCTGTGTAATCTGTGGTTTATGCTTTTGCTTTTAAATCTGTGTAATCTGTGGTTTCTTTTTAAAATCGGAGTAATTCAAATGAAAACAATTTCTCAAAACATTGCGGAGTATGCTGTAACTCTGGATTTTGACGCTCTTCCCAATAGTGTTGTTCATGAAGTTAAGCGGAGGGTTATTGACAGTTTTGCGTGCGCTGTGGGAGCTTTTAACTGCAAGCCGGCAATGGTTGCGCGGGATATGGGACGGCGATTTCAAACAGGCGAGGGTTCTTCTATATGGGGCACGGATTATAAGGCATCGCCTGAATTTGCGGCGTTTGCAACGGGCATTCTTTTTAGATATCTGGACTTTAACGACACTTATCTTTCAAAAGAGCCGGCGCACCCCAGCGACAACATTCCCGCGGCGCTGGCAATTGCTCAGTCTGAAAAACTTTGCGGCAAGGAGCTGATCGGCGCTATTGCGCTTGGGTATGAAATACAGTGCAGGTTGTGCGATGCTGCTTCTTTAAGGGCTAAGGGGTGGGATCATGTGGGGTATGTTTCAATAGCAAGCGCGGCGCTTGCGGCGCGCTTGATGAAACTGTCCGTTGAGCAAACGCAGCACGCGATAGCTTTGGGCATTGCTCCAAACGTGACGCTCAGGCAGACACGAGCCGGGGAGCTTTCGATGTGGAAGGGTTGCGCGGCGGCTAACGCGGCAAGGAACGGGGTGTTTGCGGCAATGTTGGCCGGCGGCGGCATAACCGGACCGTCTGAAATATTTGAGGGGCAAATGGGATTTTTTAGACAGGTAACGGGAGAGTTTGACCTTGATGTGAATTGTTTTGCCGGAAAGCAAGGCAATTTCAAGATTCTTGATAGTTATATAAAGCGCTACCCTTCTGAATACCATTCGCAGGCAGGTGTTGAGGCGACGTTGCGTTTGAGAGATAAGATTGAGATATGCGATATTGATGAGATTAATATTGAGACTTATGACGCGTGTGTGGATATTATTGCGGGGGAGAAGGAGAAGTGGAATCCGCAAACCAGAGAAACGGCTGACCACAGCCTCCCCTACTGCGTTGCGGTGGCGCTGTTTGACGGCAAAGTCGGTCTTGAGCAATTTTCAGAAAATAGGATTAGCGATTCTGAATTAATAAAATTCCTCCAAAAGATTAAGGTTAAAAGGAACGAGGATCATAATAAACAGTACCCGGAATCGTTTCCATGCTTTATTGAGATTAATGGGAAAAACGGCGAAACTTTTTCTGAAACGGTTGATTACCCAAAAGGTCACCCTAAAAACGCGCTTTCAGATGTTGAGATTGAGGAAAAATTCAGGTCGCTCAATAATGGCGTTATTTGCGACGGCAAGGTAAATGAGCTGTTTGGCATGGTGTGGAACTTGGAGAAGCTTTCAAATGTGGAGGATTTGATGAAGGCGGTTAGAGCGTAGCGAGGAGAGCAGAGAGCAGAGCGTGTTATCGTTAAAATTTATTTCATGCGCATCTGTCAAATCCGAGGCAGAACCTCTTAGAACATTGCGTAACAAGGCCGGAGCCTTGTTACGTGCGGATAAACGGATTTATAAATTATGAAAAAAATCAGGGAACTTATTGATGAGGGTATTGTTGCAATGCCTGGGGCGTTTAATGCGATAACGGCTAAGCTTGTTGAGGAGGCTGGGTTTGGGGCTTGTTATATTTCAGGGGCTGGTTTGGTCAACGGGGTTGCGGGGATGCCGGATATTGGGCTTTTGACTTTGACCGAGGTTCAGGCGCAGGCGGAATATATTGCGGACGCAATAAATATACCGTGCGTTATTGACGGGGATACGGGGTTCGGCGAGGCGGTGAATGTGACGCGGATGGTTAAGGGATTTGAACGAGCGGGAATAGCGGGCGTTCATATTGAAGACCAGATAATGCCGAAAAAGTGCGGCCACCTTTCAGGTAAAACTCTTGTTTCGGCAAAGGAGATGGCGGACAAAGTTGACGCGGCGGTTGATGCGCGTAAAGATCCTGACTTTTTCATCATTGCAAGGACCGACGCTAAGGCGGTTGAGGGATTGGGCAAGGCTATTGAAAGGGCAAATCTTTATTTAGAAGCCGGGGCCGACGCAATATTCCCTGAAGCTCTTGAGACAAAGGAGGAGTTTGAGCTGTTTAGAAAAGAGGTTAAGGCCCCCCTATTGGCTAACATGACAGAGTTTGGGAAGACGCCGTATTTCACGATTAAGGAGTTTGAGGATATGGGATATAATATGGTCATTTATCCGCTAACCGCATTTAGGCTTATGCTGAAAACGGTTAAGGACGCGCTTCATACCATTAAGTCGGAGGGAACTCAAAAATCGTTGGTGGAGAGTATGTTTACGCGCAAGGAGCTTTACGAGCTGATTGGTTACAATACGCAAAGCGCAAAGAGCTGAGCGCGGAGGAAGAAAATAATGACGGATCAAATAAAAACAACGCTTAAGAGTGTGTTTGGGTATGATGAGTTCAGGCCGCTTCAGAAGGAGATTATTGCAAATGTTCTTAAGAAGAATGATACTATGGCTATTATGCCCACCGGCGGCGGTAAATCTCTCTGTTACCAGATTCCTGCGCTTATTTTTGACGGTTTGACGGTGGTTATTTCTCCTTTGATTTCGTTAATGAAGGATCAGGTTGAGCAGTTGACCGCGCTTGGGGTTAAGGCTGTGTTTTTGAACAGTTCATTGTCATCCGGGGAGTACAACCGCAATGTTTCGTTGTTGCGCGGAGGCGATATAAAGATGCTCTATCTTGCGCCTGAAACGTTGTTTATGCCGAGGACTATGGAGCTTCTTTCATCCATTCAGATCGATAGCTTGACAATAGACGAGGCGCATTGCATTTCAGAATGGGGCCATGATTTCAGGCCGGAATACAGGAAGCTAATTGAGATCAGGTCCCGCTTCTCCTCAGCCGTGTGCGTGGCGCTAACTGCGACCGCCACTCCCAGGGTTCAAAAAGACATTAAGGAGAGCCTTAAGTTTGCGGATTCAAATGAATTTATCGCAAGTTTTAACAGGGAGAACCTATTCCTCCAGATTGTTCCAAAAAGCAACGCGTTTTTGCAAACAACCGACTTTTTAAGAACCGTGCCGGACAGTTCAGGCATTATTTACTGTTTTTCGCGCAGGCAGGTTGACGAGCTTTATGAAGACCTTAAAGGCGAGGGCTATTCGGTAAGGCCGTACCACGCGGGTTTATCATCTGATGAGAGGATGCAAAATCAGGAGAGCTTCATCAAAGACGATACGCAGATTATAGTGGCGACTATCGCTTTCGGCATGGGCATAAACAAGCCAAATATACGTTTTGTAATACATTACGATCTGCCAAAAAATATCGAGGGTTATTATCAGGAGATCGGCCGCGCGGGCAGGGATGGGTTGCGGGCGCATTGCCTTTTGCTGTTTAGCTACGCGGATATCCAGAAGATAAAATATTTCATTAATAAAAAAGAGGATCATGAGAGGCGTATCGCGAACATGCACCTTGACGCGCTGCTGCGATTTGCCGAAACAACAGATTGCCGACGCATTCCTTTGCTGAACTATTTTGGCGAGGATTGCGATATTGAAAATTGCGGGATATGCGACAATTGCCTTGCCGGCAAGAGGGAGCTTATGGACATCTCAATTCCGGCGCAAAAATTTCTCTCATGCGTTAAGCGGACAGGCGAAACGTTTGGGGTTAATCACATTATCGAAGTGCTGCGCGGCTCTAAATCGCAAAAAGTTTTAAAGTACGGCCATGAGAAACTGTCAACTTACGATATTGGGAAAGAGTTTTCAAAAAAACAGTGGTTCCACCTGGCGCGGCAATTTATTCAACAGGGTTTAATGGTTCAGGACTCTGATTATGGAACTCTGCAGCTCACAAAAAAGACCTACGCCGTGTTCAGAAACGAGGAGACGGTAATGGGCTTGATTGAAGAGGAGAAGGCTGATTACTCGAAAGGCAAGGAGAGCGCAAAGGATTATGACACTGCCCTGTTTGAAAGTTTGCGAAAGGAGCGGAAAAGTTTGGCGGATGAGGGCAATGTGCCGCCTTACGTAATCTTCCCGGACAGGACATTGATTGAGATGGCGACATTTTTCCCGCAATCCGCTGAGAGTTTGTTGGGCATTCACGGAGTGGGAAAGGAGAAGGCCAAAAAATACGGCGAACAATTTCTGGGGATCATCCTCCCATACTGCAACGAGCGGCAAATTGAAGAACATCCGGCAATAGCCCCAAAGAAAGCGCGGCCGTCGGAGCTAAAATCATCGCAAAAACAACGGCACATAATTACAGGCGAACTGTTTAATAGCGGCAGCTCTATAAATGATATTATGGAAGAGTTCGGCATAAAACAGACAACAGTTTTGGACCATTTGTATAAATACATAGACGCCGGCTATTCGCTTGAGACTCAAAATTTAATGAGCCAATCAACAATCAGCCCCGAGCAACGGGCATCCGTGCTTAAAACATTTAATGAGCTTGGGCATGAGCTGTTAAAGCCGGTTTCAGACGCTTTTGACGGACAAATCAGTTATGAGGAGCTTAAAATACTACGTTTATGCCACATGTGCAAAGATGTCGACAAAGAGATTCAATTCTAACCAAAAACAATCCATACAACCATCAGAGCCATTCACATTGGCATATTATTTGCGCTTATTAGACTCCTATTATTTTAATGCTTAGGCATAAAAAGCGCTTATTTCTAGTTTAGAGCTTCCTAACTTTTATATTCAAAACCAGTTCCAACTCGCAGCTAGCGTACGTACAATATGCCGCGCCATAATGCGCCGCGCAAGTTTTTGCGCAACCATGCAAATATTTGCGCAGCCACGCAAGAACTTGCGCGCTTTTAATAAAGCTTAGTTTAAACGCTTAAAATAAGGCATTTTTCTTTAAAAAAAACGCAATAAATTTTCCTGAACGCAGTTCCCTAACAGAGCAGATTGAATACAGCGGCATCAAAAGCGACAAATAGTTTAATCTTTTGCCGGCGCAGCCGTTTATGCCCGCCTAACAATTTGAAAAGGAATGTTGATGATAGACAAATCTTTAAGCGACATCTTTTGGGTTTTGATAACCGCAGGCATGGTATTTATGATGCAACCCGGCTTTCTTTGCCTTGAGGCGGGTATGACGCGAGCCAAGAATTCGATCAATGTCGCCATAAAAAATATAGCTGATCTGGGAATCTGCGTTATTATTTACTGGATGTTTGGTTTTGCGTTGATGTTTGGCGCCGGCAATAGCGGCATTATAGGATCGACTCATTTTTTTGTCTCCTTTGAAAATGCGGAACCATGGTTTAGCTCTGTTTTTTTATTCCAAATGATGTTTTGCGGCACGGCGGTGACCATTATTTCCGGAGCGGTTGCCGAGCGGATGCGATTTAGCGGCTATTTAATAGCGACTATAATTGTTTCGGCCTTTATATACCCTGTTTTTGGGCATTGGGCGTGGGGAGGCCTGTTTGGCGGAGCAGAGGGCTGGCTTGCCAAGCTTGGATTTGTGGATTTTGCGGGCTCATCAGTTGTGCATAGTTTGGGAGGTTGGGCGGCGCTGGCGGCGGCATTGGTAATAGGGCCGCGGCAAGGCCGGTTTCCTAAAGACGGCGCAAAATCTAAAAAGATTCCTGGATGCAACCTTCCAATGTCGATGTTGGGGGTATTGCTTCTTTGGTTTGGGTGGCTTGGGTTTAACGGTGGCAGCGCTTTTGCAATGACGGAAAACGTTCCGGGGATCATAGTAAACACAATACTGGCGGGAGCGGCGGGAATCGGGAGCGCGTTGGCGCTGGGGTGGTTTTTGTTTCGATATCCCGCAGTTGAACTGGTAATGGGAGGCGGTTTGGCCGGATTAGTCGCGATTACGGCAAGCAGCAATGCAGTTGACCCTGTATTTGCGATCATTATCGGAGCAATAGGGGCAATTATTATGCTGAGCGCAAGACTTTTATTGGAACGGTTGCGAATAGATGATGTAGTAGGCGTCATTTCAGTGCATGGGGCAGCCGGGGCCTGGGGAGCTATTTCAGTTGCTTTGTTTGGAAACGCAAAAACGATTGCCACGGGTTTGTCATGGCTAAAGCAACTTCAGATTCAGGTTTTGGGTTGCGTGGTTTGCTTTATCCTCTCTTTTGGGCTGGTTTATTTGTTGCTTTCAATTATTAATCGTTTTTTCCCATTGCGAGTAACCGAGGAACAGGAGCATATAGGGCTAAATGTCGCAGAGCACAAAGAGAGCACTGAAATATTAGATTTGCTCACTGTAATGGACAAGCAGGCGAGGTTGCATGATTTAAGTTTGCGCGCTCCGGTCGAACCATTTACGGAAATCGGACAGATAGCCGAGTTATACAACAGGGTTATGAATTCCCTCCAGGAAGCTGAAGCAAAAACATCCGCAATTATAAGAACAGCTGTAGACGGTATTGTCACATTTCTAAAGGATGAACTTTCAATAATTTCCATCAATCCGGCAGGGGAATCAATATTTGGATACCCTGAAGGTTCAATAGTGGGCAGGCCCGCCGCAATCCTTTTTGATGGTCAGGGGTTAAAAAATGGAATTGGGGAAGCTATTTTCAACAAACCTGTTTCAATGCCGGTCGACAAATCAGGAGTTTCCCATCATGAAGCGCTCGGCAAACGAGCTGACGGCGCGATTTTTCCCATGGAAGTTATAGTTAGCGAAGTGGATTCAGGCGATGAAACATTCTACGTAGGCACATTTCGCGATATTACCGAACGCAAGCTGGCGGAAGAGAGCCAAAAAAAATATAACGATGATCTATCAAAACTTGCCGACAAACTAGCCGTAACCAACAAGGAGCTTGAAGCGTTTTGTTACTCAGTGTCGCATGATTTGCGGGCGCCGTTGCGGGCGATAAACGGCTTCAGCGAAGCTTTGCTTGAAGATTACATAGACAAACTGGATGAACAGGGTACCGACTATATTCACCGTGTATGCGCCGCCAGTCAACGCATGGGCCAACTTATTGACGATTTGCTTACGCTATCCCGCATTACTCGAAGTGAAATAAAAATGGAGCTGGTGGATCTAAGCATGCTGGCCAACACAATAATAGAAAAGCTTAGAGAGTGCGAGCCCGAACGCAAAGTGAAGGTCATCATCACGGATAACATAAACGCAAAATGCGATAAGCGCCTGGCAAGGATAGCGCTGGAAAATCTGTTGCAAAACGCCTGGAAGTTTACAAATAAGAAACCGATAGCGCAAATTGAATTTGGCGTAGAGGAAAATGCCGGCAAACCTGCTTGCTTTGTGCGCGATAATGGAGCGGGCTTTGACATGACTTACGCCGGTAAACTATTTGCGCCGTTTCAGAGGTTGCATTCAAATGCGGAGTTTGAGGGAACCGGCATAGGATTGGCTACGGCCAACCGGGTTATTAACCGCCACAACGGCAGAATCTGGGCAAACGCGGAAGAGGAGAAAGGCGCAACATTCTACTTCACGCTGTAAACAGTTTGTCCTCTTCGAGGATAATTCTCGCCAGGGCAGACGAGCTGATCAGTGTTTATTATATATTTACCCTATATTTCCAATTTGTAAAAAAGGATAAACGGCGTGTCAAAAACTAATCAAATGGAAAATTTTTCGTTAATGTTGGTGGAAGATAATCAGGACGACATAGAGCTTACATTGCGCGCGTTTAGCAAGTATAATTTTAAAAATGAGATTATAGTCGCGCATGACGGGGTTGAAGCCCTGGATTATCTGTTTTGCGACGGCAAATACGCGGAACGCGACTCCGACAATATGCCGATAGTCATTATGCTTGATATAAAATTGCCAAAATTGGATGGAATTGAGACTTTAAAAGCAATACGCGCTGATGAACGCACAAAATTGATTCCGGTAGTAATGCTCACGACGTCAAATGAGGAGCAGGACATGATAGACAGTTACAATCTTGGGGCAAACAGTTTTGTGCGTAAACCCGTAGACTTTGTCCAATTCCAGGAAGCAATACGCCAGCTGGGATTATATTGGATGCTTTTAAACGAACTTCCTACATTGCCTAAAAAGTAGGATTTTAAAAACATAGACATAAAGGCTTTATATGAATAGACCACTTAAAGTATTATTTGTTGAAGATGTGGAAGACGACGTTATGTTGATTGTGCGGGAATTAAAACACGGCGGCTTTGAACCAACATTTAAAAGGGTTGATAACCCCAAAGACCTGGAAAAAGCTCTTTACATGGAAACATGGGATATTATTTTATCGGATTACTCTATGCCGCATTTTAATGGGATTGCGGCGCTGAAGTTGGTTCAAAGGGCGAATCAAAACATACCGTTTATCCTGATATCAGGCACAATCGGCGAAGATATAGCGGTAACGGCAATGAAAGCCGGCGCAAACGATTATATCATGAAATCAAATCTGACGCGTCTTGTTCCCGCTATAAACCGTGAATTGCAAGAGGCAAAGGAGAGATGCGCGCTTAGCGAGGCGGAGAGAAAAATTGAGCATCTCGCGTCATTCCCTATGTTAAATATAAATCCAATATTAGAGGTGGATTTTACCGGCAAAATAACTTACTACAACAATGCAGCTACAAAGTTTATTGAAAAAATCGGCATGGGCAACGACCTAACCTTATTCCTGCCAAACGATATAGACGATATGATTACTATATTAAAACAACAGTGGGAAGCGCAATTATACCGTGAAATAGAAATTAAAAATTTTACGTTTGCGGAAAATATACATCTTGTCCCAAAGTTTAATGTTGTGCGCATTTACACAACAGATATTACAGGCCGCAAACAATCGGCAAAGAAAATTGAGAGGCTTGCTTCGTTTCCAAAATTGAATCTGGACCCAATAATTGAAGTGGATTATTCAGGAGCCGTAACTTTTTACAACACAGCCGCAACCAAATTTCTTAAGAAGGCAGGCCTGGGCAAAGATCTATCAAAGTTAGCGCCTAAAGATTTTGAGGATGTTTTAAAACTATTAAGACAACAAACAGAAACCCCTTTGTATCGTGAAATAGAAATTGAAGGGCGCACTTTATCGCAAAATATACACCTTGTGCCGGAGTTTGAGGTTGCGCGCATCTATTCAAAAGATATTACCGAACGAAAACAATTGGAAAACGAGGTGTCAAAAGGGCAGAAGCTGGAATCGCTCGGCATTCTTGCAGGAGGCATTGCTCATGATTTTAACAACCTGTTAACCGTCATTTTGGGAAATACCACAATGGCAAAAATGGACGTAAAACCAAAAGACGAGATATGCAACAGTCTGGACGCTATAGAAAACGCCGCAATGCAGGCAAAGAATCTAACACAACAGCTCCTTACTTTTTCCAAAGGCGGAGCGCCGGTTAAGAAAGTGGCGTCTATATCGGAATTGGCAACCGATTCAACAAGTTTTGCGCTTAGGGGCACAAATGTTAAATCAGAAATTATCTTCCCGGACGATCTAATGCAGGTTGAAATGGATGAGGGCCAGATAAATCAGGTTATCAACAATTTGGTTATCAATGCAGTGCAGGCTATGCCAAACGGAGGCATAATTAAAATCACGGGCGCAAATATTGGCGAAGATGAAATAGAACATTTACAAATTCTGCAAAAGACAAAATATGTAATGTTATCTTTTAATGACAATGGGGACGGAATTAAAAAAGAGAACCTTGCAAATATATTCGACCCATTCTATACAACCAAAGAAAATGGAAATGGATTAGGTCTTGCGACTTCATACTCAATAGTCAAGAAGCATGATGGTTTGATAACTGTTGAATCGGAATTAGACAAGGGAACAACCTTTCATATTTATTTGCCGGCTTCCACAAAAGAAACAGTTGCAAAAAAGCATGAAACGAAAGAAAATATAGCCGGCGCCGGAAAAATCCTTGTTATGGACGATGATAAGGCGATACAGGAAACTACGAAAAAGATTCTATGTTTGATAGGCTATGATGTGGCTATCGCTGAGAATGGCAAAGAAACAATAGAATTGTACAAAAATGCAAAAGAGATAAATAAACCTTTTGACGCCGTCTTGATTGATTTAATTATACCCGCGGCAATGGGCGGCGAGGAGACGATTAAAAAACTGCGCGAAATAGACCCTGACGTAAAGGCGATTGTTTGTAGCGGTTATTCTAATAGCCAAACAATCGCCAACTTTAAACAGTTCGGATTTAAAGATTTTATTATCAAGCCGTTCAGGATGCAAGAATTAAACGATGTTTTACAGCGAGTAATTAATCTCAAGCCCTGTCCAACTAATTAATTTACGGACTTATAATCCTTCACAAAATGCTTTGCAAGTTTTTTTACAATAGGTTTTATTTGAATCGTAGACCTTTTCTTGAATCTGAGCGGTTTTAATTTTTCAGAGTACCACGTCTGATTGTTATGCTTTAACGAAGCTTTTACATAAGTGAGATAGCCTTCCTTTTTGCCGCCCTCAATCGTGGCGGATTGGACGGTTATGATAAAGTTTAACAGCCCAAAATTCGGATTAGGCAACTCTTTGGCTTCGTTTTGCAGGAAATTTTTCACGTTTTCCTGCAAATTTTTCGCGCTGTTTTCCCAATCATCTTTTTTAAGCAAGCCTTTAATTTGAGACTTTAATTGTTTCTCATCTATATTAATATCCTCTTTTCTAACCACTTTCAACCCTGTTCTTCTTAATATTTTGTTTACAGACACCTTTATCTTGTCCATCTTTAACTCCATATCCGGTAATTTCTCTGAAACGCCGTTAATGAAATTGACCGCCACATACATGCCTTTTAAACCTTTAAGGGCTCCATCGTTTCTGGAGTTGACATCGTCCTCTTCCGCGTGGCAATAAGAAGTTAATGCTAAGCATAAGGTCAATAAAACCGCAGCGTATAAAGCTCTTTTTTTACTCATAACGTTTCTCCTTTTTATTAATATTTCAATATGAAAACATGCGTCAATTTAAATAAAAGCGCTATAGAAAGAATGGTTTAGGACGCGCGGGAACATACGGCATAAATGATGTTGAGGTTGAACGAAATGTTGCAAAACCTGCATGTTGCGGCGTTAAAACCGGAATTTAAAACGTTTTTATATCTTTTACTTCCAACTCGAGATTTTCCATATCCATCCAGCGGTTAATCTTGGGCACGTAAGCCAGTGAGCAGTAACCGCCGTTTTGATCCAGCAAATCAATCTTGTCTCCGTTTCCAAATGCAATGGCCTTGTATGACACATCGCCCTGCTGAACAAAAAAACTCAAGTGCCTGCCCTCTTTTCCGACTCGCTTCGGTTTGCCGGCTATTTTAAGATTTGTTGAGGCCAGGCATGGCGGCGCGTTGCCCTCGCCATACGGCGACAAGCGCAACAACTCGTTTACAACGGCCTTTGAGAGAGCGTTCAAACGCACTTCAGCGTCTATCTGTAAAGTTGGGGTTAGATCCTTTTCGTTCAGTATTGAAGAGGCGGCTTTGTTAAACGAGATTTTGAAGGCTTCAATCTTGTCGGTATAAATTTTTAATCCGGCGGCCTGTGAATGCCCGCCCAGCGATATTAACTCTCCCCTGCAAACCTCCAGAGCGTTTAAAATGTGGAAAGAAGGCACTGACCTTGCGGAGCCGTGGGCCACGCCGTTTGTGCAGCCGAACATTATGGTAGGCCTGCAATACTCCTCGGAGAGTTTTGAAGCCACAATTCCTACCACGCCGGGGTGCCACCCTTCATCAGAGAGAATAATCACAGGCTGATTTTTGAAGTCAACCTCGGTTTCGATCTTCTTTTTGGCCAGGTCATGAATCTCTTTCTGCATTTTTTGACGTCTTTTGTTCTCGTCATCTATCAGAGAAATGATTTCGTTTGCCCGTTTTTCGCTTTTCGTTGTCAACAACTCAACCGCAAGCCCGGCCTTGCCGATACGGCCGCAAGCGTTTAATCTGGGTCCAATGCGGAATCCAATATGGTTTGCCTGCAATGTTTCACTTTCAAGATTGGCGATTTTTATAAGCGCCCTTATGCCGGGGTCGTCGGAGTATTGGATAGCCTTCAGGCCGTATTTAGTGATGATTCGGTTTTCGCCGTAAAGAGGAACAACATCGGTAATAGTTCCCAGGGCGGCCAAGCCGGTCGCGCTCATGAGAAATTCCCTGAATTCAGGCGAAACGCGCTTGCCGGACGAAAATGTCTGGGCAACAGCCCATGCAAGCTTAAAAGAGATGCCGACACCGGAAAGCTCTTTAAACGGGTATGGGGAAGACTCTATTTTAGGATTTATCACGGCGTATGCATCGGGCATCTGCGCGCCCGGCTCATGATGATCGGTTATGATAAGGTCCACGCCCAGCTCTTTGGCCACATCCGCTTCAATGCATGAATTTATTCCGCAATCTATCGTAATAATCAGGTTAATTCCGTCAGCTGCAAACTTCCTAACCGCATCCGAATTTAAACCATACCCCTCTCCCAGCCTTTCAGGTATGTAATAACTTACATTGGCGTACGCCATATCAAGGCATTTATAGATCAGGGCGGTGCCGGACATGCCGTCTACGTCATAATCTCCGTAAATCACAATCTTTTCAGCCTTGCAAATCGCTTCGTTTATCCTTTGAGCCGCTTTTTCCATTCCAGGAAGGATCATGGGGTCATTCAGGTCGGAAAGTTCAGGTTTCAGAAAGCTTTTGGCTGACGCCAGGTCGGTTTGTCCGCGATTAACAAGAATTTGCGCCATTAACGGCGAAATGTGTAGATTATCTGATAGATTTGCCTGCAATTCCTTATTTGTGATTGGAAATATCCACCTTTTATCCATTGAGGGTCTCTCTTTGAGTGTCAAATCGTTTTGGGCGTTCTGCAATTTTAATTATATCCTAATTTTTAAATATTATAAAGAGGTTGCAAGGCTATTTTTAGGTCTATACATTATTAATATATATATCTTACGAGTATACCAAGTTTGTCATAAATGTCAATTGAAAACACTATATATTGATGCAGGTCTTTAACATTATTTTTAACGGATTTACGCAGTTTCTTTTATCAGCCGACACGGTTATTTGCTATTAGACTCTAAACATTTCAACATATCCACAATTTCATGACAAAAGTTCGGCAGCGAATTATCCCTTGCGCCCATGACAACCACAACGTCGCCCGGTTTGGCGATAGATTTAAGCCTGCCTGTTATTTCTGACCTATTTTCGAAATAGTCGGCGTTGAGCCCATTTTTTTTCAATATTTTTATAATATCATTTGACGAAATATCTTTTTTTGCGGTTCCGCCGGCGTAATATATTTCCGGCATTAACAGAATATCGTTTTCAGACATTTTGGAGGTGAAAGAGTCAATTAATTCATCTTTCATAAATCTGGTGGGGCCATAACCGTGAGGTTGAAAAATTACGATAAGCCGTTTGGCGGCAAACTTCAGGGCGTCAATAGCGGATTTAATCTTTTCAGGATTGTGAGCGTAATCATTAATAACCCTTATTCCCCTCGCCTCTCCGATAACATCCATGCGGCAATGCGCGCCTTTGAATGATTCCAGAGCGGACGCCGTTTTTTCATCCTTTATTTTCAGCTCCCTGGCAATCGAGATTACGGCAAGCGCGTTGTAAATATTAAACAAGCCCGGCAAATTCAGTTTAAACAAAGCCCCGCCTGAACAAAAAGATGAACCCCATGAAAAATGTTTGATATCAACGGCTTGCGTGTCCGCGCCGTTCTCTATGCCGTATGTAATAACATTTGGCCGGTTTTGGCCTATTTTACCAGCTTCAGGGCAATCAGCGTTTATTATTAACAAGCCGATTGTGTTGTCCGCGAAAATTTCAAACAGTTTTAGCAACTCTTCCACTGTTTTGTGGTCTTTAGATATGCTTGTTATTACTGAGATGCGTGGTTTGTAATTAACAATACTTCCGTCGCTTTCATCCGCCTCTATGGCAAAATACTTTGATTTGCCGGTTCTTGCGTTGCCGGGATTTGTGTCCGTCACATGGTTTTTGATATAACCGCCGACCATGATGGTTGGATCAAGCCCGGCGCGGTCCAAAGCCCACCCAGTCATAGCCGTGACGGACGTCTTGCCGTTGCTGCCGCCAATGGCGATGCCGAATTTATCATTAAAAATATCGGCAAGCAAATCAGAGCGTGTGACAATATTGACGCCTTTCTCTTTTGCGGCCTTCACATCCGGATTGTCATCCTCAATAGCCGAAGACACCACCACATTTGACAAACCAGCGTATACGCCGCTGCCATTCTGGGCGGCAAGATTTATGCCAAGCATTTTAAGTTTGCTGAAAAGCTCAGGGTCCAGCCCCCTGTCATAGTTTCTATCAGACCCGATAACGTTGTGGCCTTCGGCTTTTACAATCTGCGCCAGGGCGCTCATGCCGATACCGCCGATGCCTGAAAAATAATGGTCAGCCATATGATATTTCCTCATTTATTACGGTTAGGGCCTGCGCAAGCCCTTAAAGTTTTCCAGACATATTACTAACAACTATCTTTTAAATGCCAGAAAATTCTTTCTTTTTCTATAAATCAAGAACAATTTCTTATTAATTTGTTCTTGACTAGAGCAACTTTGTTAACTTATATTACCTGAATTTATAATTTTAACTACCAAAAATTAAGGGTGTAAAATGCGGTTTCCAATAAGTTTAACAGCTTCAATGACAACATATTTAATAAAGAAAAAGCTTTTTTCAAAAGGCAAATTCCCACTTGTATTGATGCTTGAAATAACTCACAAGTGCAACCTAAACTGCGATGGATGCGGGCGAATCAGGGAATATCGCGAAACGCTTAACAATTTCGTGAGTTTTGAGGATTGCATGTTGTCGGCGGAAGAGTGCGACTCTCCCGTGGTAACCGTGACTGGAGGCGAGCCGCTGCTCCATCCGGACATAGACAAAATCATAGCGGGATTAATTGAGAAGAAAAAACACATCTACATGTGCACCAACGGCGTCATCCTTAAACAATCGCTCGATAAGTTTAAACCAAACGCCGCGTTTAACATAAATGTGCATCTGGACGGGCTGGCGGAAACTCATGACGCTATTGTTGGACAAAAAGGCGTTTTTGAGACTGCAACTGCCGCAATTGCGGCAGCCAAGCAGAAGGGTTTTCGGGTTTGCACAAACACAACCGTTTATAAAAACACAGATATTAAAGAGCTAAAGGCGTTGTTCTCGCTTCTGGACAGTTTGGGGGTTGACGGCATACTGGTCTCGCCGGGATTCAGTTTTGAGGATAATGACAACGATGTCTTTATGAGCAAAAAGGAGACTAATGAGAGGTTTTTATCAATCTTTGAAATGTCAAAGCAGTTTAAAATAATAAGCTCTCCGTTGTATTTGCGGTTTCTAAAGGGCGAAAGAGACCTTTTGTGCACGCCCTGGGGCAACCCGACAAGAAACTTTCATGGATGGAAAAGCCCCTGCTATATGTTGACGGACAAGCACTGCAAAACATTTAAAGAACTGATAGAGACTACTGATTGGGAAAAATTTAGAAACAGAAAAGACGAGCGTTGCAAAAACTGCATGGTTCACTGTGGAGTCGAGCCTACAGTTGTTCTGGAAGGCTCAAAACGATTACCAGACCTGATTGAAATGGCAAAGTGGAATTTATCGTGAAACAACCATGATTAAAATCCGGCGCGCTTAAACGTGAAATTGCCTCGCCGACAGCCCTTATGGACCCGTTTGTGTCATAATAGAAAAGACTGCAACGGCGAAGCAATTGCTATATTATTTTTAATTACTGAAGTAGTTGTAATACGTTCTGCGGAGCCGCGTTAGCTTGCGCCAACATTACAAGAGCTGTTTGTTGCAATATCTGGAATTTAGTCACTTCAAGTTGTTCTTTTGCGAGATCAGCGTCAAGGATTCGGCTTTTGGCAGCTTCAGTGTTTGTTATAGCGGTAGATAGCGTTGTCTCTTTGGTGGTTAGCCTGGCTTGTATAGAACCTATCGATCTTATAGAGTTATTAACCACTGCCATAGCACTGTCTATTCTGGCCATTGCAGTGCTCGCGGCAGTAGCGGACGAAACGTCCAGACTGGCGTCGCTTATGGTTAAAGACGCTGAAGTATGGTTGCCCGTTATAGAAAGCTGCAACACGTCCCCCGCGTTTGCGCCAACCTGTGTAGATTTGCCTGTAAACGTGCCGTCAATCAGATTAACGCCGTTGAAGGTGGTGTCTTTATTCACAATTGTGTCTACTTCGGCAGAGAGGTCGTCCAACTGGGCCTCAATAGCGCTTCGCTCCGAGGCGCCCAAAGTGTCGCTTGCGGATTGAACCGCTTTCTCTTTCATAGTCTGAAGAATATTAAGGATGTTTTGCAATCCGCCTTCGGCCACAGCCAAAGTGTTCTTTGCGTCGCCAATATTTGAAAGGGCCTGGGTTAAACCTCTCACCCTTGTTTCCAATCCTTTTCCAATGATAAAACCTGCTGCGTCGTCTTCAGCTGTATTTATTCGTTTGCCGGTGGAAAGCCTTAACTGATTTACAGCTATTTTGCTGCTGATTGAATTAAGCGACTTTTGAGCCTCTAAAGCCGCTATGTTTGTTCCAATTCTTGAAAAATCGCCTATACCCATTTTGTAACCTCCTTGTGTAAACTAAATTAAACATTATTGTTTATATCTATAAATATAAATATAAACATCCAAATCCATTTTTAAACCTTTTTACCTCCTGTCTTATTTGTGATATTTTTAGACCTCCTTTTTTTAATAATTTTTATTTTTACCTATGATTAATTATTGAAGAAGTTGCAACACGTTCTGCGGCGCCGCGTTGGCTTGAGCAAGCATAATCAACGCCGTTTGTTGTAATATCTGCAGTTTTGTGACTTCAAGTTGCTCCTTAGAGAGGTCAGCATCGAGTATTCGGCTCTTTGCGGCCTCAGTGTTTGTTATTGAGGTGGAAAGAGTGTTCTCCTTGGTTGTAAGCCTGGCTTGAGTTGAGCCTATCGACCTTATAGAGTTGTTTACCACCGCAATAGCAGCGTCTATCCTGGACATTGCCGTGCTCGCCGCAGTTGCGGACGAAACGTCAAGGCTGGCGTCGCCAAGTGATAATGAGCCCGCATCATGATCGCCTACTATATTAAGAATAAGAATATCGCCGGCGTTTGCGCCAACCTGAGATGATTTGCCTGTAAATGTGCCGTCAATTAATTTGACTCCGTTAAAAGTGGTATCTTTATCTACAATCGTGTCGATTTCAGCTGTAAGATCATCCAATTGGCTTTCGATAGCAGATCTTTCAATAGAGCCCAAAGTGTCGCTTGCGGCCTGGACGGCTTTCTCCTTCATTGTTTGAAGAATGTTTAATATGTTCTGCAATCCGCCTTCGGCAACTGCTAATGTGTTTTTTGTGTCCCCTATGTTTGAAAGGGCTTGTGTTAATCCCCTTACCCTGGTCTCCAATCCTTTTCCAATGATAAAACCGGCGGCATCGTCTTCAGCGGAGTTTATTCGTTTGCCGGTGGATAGCCTCAATTGATTCACGGCTATCTTGCTGCTGATCTGGTTTAAAGACTTTTGCGCTTCAAGAGCCGCAATATTTGTCCCTATTCTTGAAAAATCGCCTACGCCCATTTTTACACCTCCCTGTTAAATTGACTTAACATCGCAAACTATCAAGCCGGCAAATATATAATTACTTCCTTTATAATTTCCGTATTAATTGCTTTTAAAATAATGCCTGTTTTTTATAGCGGCTTATTTTGTGGTTTTCTATCATTGCAAGAGGTGTGCCAAACTAATCAGCAGGACGCCAAATAAACGACAACTTCTTTTTATAATTAAAGTTATGACTTGAAATATAATTTTCCGGCGGTTATTAGACCAGGGAATATTTATTTCAGATCATGGAAATTTTAATCGAAGTGTATGAAAATTTTTCCTGTGGTAAAACATTTCAACAGGAGTTAACTGCGAAGTTAATGAGTTATAGCCTTTTTGTTGTGAGACAATTGTGGGAGCTTGCCTGTTTAAGGTAGTTTCCATAGATTAATTGGAATTCCTTACGCTTATAATTGTGGCAAATACGGACAAGCTGTTTTAGGCGAGCCGGAAGCTCGGCTTTAACAGCGTTAAAGATTGGTTGATGGGAAATTGTTTCGAAATTGGCGCAATCAGCGGAGCTTAAATACAAATTGTTTAGGGGGAAATAGCCTTAATGGATGGTCAAAACAGAGGGTTAACGCAAAAAAACTGAATTGTTTTTATTTTTTTGAATGTATGTAGCTTGCTTTTGTGGCAAAAGTCATTCTGCAGAACTGCCGTAAGTCTCGCAAACGGTCTTCATAAGAGAGGGTGTCGATATATTCAGTGTAAAGCATTCCCAAAAATCCGGCAACTTCGTATCTTTCGCGTTCAGAAGGGTCTGATATATCGTAAACACGTTTATAAAACAGGTGATATTTTATATACTCTTTATCAATGCTTCTTAACCTTTTTGATCTGTTTTGCAAAGCTACAAAATACTTTAAAGTTAGATATTTTGTCACATTTGCCTGCAATTCCAGCTCAATCAGGCTAAACGGGCGGTTTAATTTGTAATGTTGGGCAATAAACAACAAATGATCCAGCTCCTCCACAAAACCAGCGCAGGCGTCTATATTGTCGTCGTTAATTCCAAACCGTGGGTCATTTTCTTCCAGGGTTTTAATCAGGCGATCAGGGAAATATATCAAAGCCTTCAAATCGTTTCCAATATATCTCAACAAAACCCGCGCTCCATAATATGCGCCATTAACGGTATTGGAGGGCTCATCATTGCCGTAAAGCATGTTAAAACCTATGTCGCCTATAACAAACCGGCTGATATTGGCTATGCCTGTGTCAAGAGCGTAGGTTTTTTCAATCTTGCGCTGCAGGTCTTTAATCAGAAAAGTCATAATCCAGGCCTTTCGTTTATATTTATGGTATTTTTGCCTGCCTATTTTTGGAAAAGATACTTTTTATTCATGATATGGAGAATTTGCACGACAATCTCAAAAGCTTCGGACAACTGCGCGAGCGTGTCTGAAAGCATGTTTTTCCTGGCGTTTGAGTGCTCTGACGCTAAACCGTAATAAGCCTTGCCGAATCCTATGTAATAATCCTTGTCTACAGCCCGCCTGTGCTCAAACCTGTAATCAATGTATTCCGGAATCATGCCGATTAAAAAGAGCGTGTAATCGCCAATATGGCAATAAATGTTAAATTTTCTAACATTGTCCGACCTAAGGGAGTCCTCAATCATATCCACAATATAATGATACGACTCTTTATCCCCCTCGTTTACTTTAAACAAACAAGAGCTTTTTGTAAACTGGGCCAGCATATTCGCTATATAATTAGCAACCTGCGCATCGTTCATCAAGTCCAACAGGCGTTTTTTATTCCATGGTATTAAGGGTTCAGACGAATTTAACAAGTCCATGGAACGCTCAACAAACTCGGAATCTTCCTGTTGCTCCTTAAGCGTCCTTCGTAAAAGCAGCAGGAATAAAAGGTATGGCGTTATCTCTATAAAAGCCTCGCTGTCTTCCATAATCTTGCCGAAAACCCTGTCGCTGTCAATCATTTGACTTATAATATCTTCATCCCATTTCACCAGATTGGCAATGTTTGCGTAATCATCCCGTTTAGTTACGAAACTTTCTATTAGAAAAAGCATATCTTTGTCGGAAAGCTTTCGCAAACTATCTTTACTTAAGTCCTGATTATTAATTTTATTAATCATTAGATTGCCTTTAAATAAAATTATAGATAACTTATGCCGCGCATACCCACATAATTAATTATCGGTTATATTCCAGTATAATTCAACTTTACGAACCGCCGCCAAGGAAGGAGGTTTCAATAGGGTATCACACGCTAACCCTTTTTATACAAACGTGTTAACGCGTAAACATAATCAGGTTTAACACAACAGTTCAATGACCTGTGAATTCTATATATTTACAGTCAAAACAATAAACAGTGGGATTTTGCGGGAGCTTAATGGATGTGTCCGGTCTGAAAAGGATGTTGCAAAACAGACAAAAAAGACCGTGGGGGAAGTTTGCGGGCAAACCTTAACAATGTAAATAAATACGCTTTAATTCTGCGTTTTGGACTTCACATAGTTCATCAAACCGCCAGAGCTGATAATGTCCTGCAACTCCTGAGGGTAAGGTTGAGCGCTAAATGTTTTACCTGTTGAAACATTTGTAATTTTTCCGGTTTTAATGTCAACTTCAACTTCGTCGCCGGCTGTTATGCCGTCAACGGCGTCCTTGCATTCAAATATCGGCAGACCGATATTTATACAATTTCTAAAGAATATCCTCGCAAACGACTTTGCGATCACGCACGAAAGATCGGCGGCTTTTATAGATATCGGCGCGTGTTCCCTAGAGGAGCCGCAACCAAAATTATCATCGGCCACAATAATATCGCCGGTCGATATCTTTTTTACAAAATCAGCGTCCGCGTCTTCCATACAGTGAGCGGCAAGCTCCTTTGGGTCTGAAGTGGTAAGGTAACGAGCGGGTATAATTTCGTCGGTATTAATGTTATTGCCGAATTTCCAGCATTTGCCAATCATAATTCTATAATCCTTTATAATTTTACAATATCCGCCTAATGCAGCGCCGCGCATTTGAGCGGGGACAATAAAAAGCCGCGTCCAATGGACGCGGCTTTAATATTCTTTAAACAACAATGATCTCAGTGCTAATGAGAACCAACCAATTCGTGGTCAAGTTTGCTTTCAAGCCTCTGGTGCGTTTGGTGCATAAACGCTTCAAGACGCGTCTCTTCGTTAGTCTCTTCCTGGCCGTCAAACGACATTTTCAGGCACGGTATGCCTGAGTGATCCTTCTGGAATTTCTCAAGCACTGAGTTAACAATAGTGCCGGGCATGCAGTGAAACGGCAACAGGTTTACTATGCCGTCAAACCCATGTTCAAAATATTCAACCGCCCTGCCGAAACTAAGAACAGGATCGCCCTTATAAGATTCATCAATATACTTATTTCCAAGTTTTATCACTTCGCTAGCAGGACTCTCTTTGGAAAAATGTCTTAAAGACTTTCTAAACGGTTTTGAAACCCTGTACTCATCAAACCTCTGAAATCCTTCTGAAATCATTTCGCCAAATAAACCTTTATAATTTTTCTTCCTTATGCACTCCTGACGACGCAGGTAAGAAATATAGTTTACCCATTCCGTAAATGGAGGAGAAGAGACCTCGCCGCCAAGTTTTTCAATCCTTTTCTCTATAAAGTTATTTGTAAACTCATTGCACCTTACATAAACCTCGCCCAGTATTCCTATTAGAGGCCGTTTAACGCTTCTGTCCACTTCAATTTTCTTAAAAGCGGCAACTATCTCCCTGGCAATAACAGCCATGTCCTTATCGTTCTCAAGCGCTTTTTCTGCGCGCTGCAAGTATTTCTCATACAACCTATCAGTCTCGCCTTCATTTACCTCATAAGGCCTTGTCTCTCTGAGGAGTTTCTGAAGATAGTCAACAAGCACAATGCCGTTCCACGCCATGCGGCGGAATCTGGAACCTAAATTCTCAGTGTCCTCATTATAATTATCGCCTTGATCCAGTGTAAAAATAGGCACATTGTTGAAACCTAAATCGTCCAAAATTTTGCGATGAAATTTATTATATTGTCCGAAACGGCACGGGCCCGAAGCATTTGCCATTAAAAACGCGCTGCCTTCCCGGTCAAAACCCCTGCTCATGGCCTTTTTGAGTATATCGCCGGTTGTTACAATAGCCGGAAAGCACTCTTTGCCTGAAGTGTACTTTCTCGCTATATCCAAGCTCTCCTGGTCAGCCATAGGCAGCGCAACGCCTTTAACTCCATTTGCGATCATCGACGCGGCAAACATCCTGCCGTGGTCAAGCATGTGCGGTATGTAAATTGTCCTTTTTGTAACCTTTTTAACGTCATAAGGGATTTTAACTTCCTCTTGCTTATCATTCTTCCTGGCATTTTTAAGGCTGTCAAGGAACGCTTCGCATCTTGTAATCGCTCCAACATCCGAGCTATGCTCGTCAATTTCAAGAGTTAAGTAAGGCTTGCCCTTCATCTCATCGGCAAAATATTTAGTGATAAACGAATCAGGGCCGCAACCAAAATTGGTAATATATATAGGATACAACCGCTTATCCTTTGACACGAAACGCGCTGAGGCTAATATCTTTTGCCCGTATTTCCAGTACATATTAGGGAAGTCGCGCGCAATATCGTCAATATCCAACGGCAGGAAATCCATCGGTATAGCGGTAACGCCAAGGTCCCTAAGTTTTTCAGGCAAGTTTAGATTCATGCCTCGGTCGCAACCGTTGTACGACCTGCTAACAATAACCAAAGCAACATCATCCTCTTTAAGATTGTCCAATATTTCATCGCCTCTGTTTAGAAGAGTATTGGTGTATGTATGCAATGATTCCCAGGCAACCTTTATTGCATGATCAACCTTATCGCCGGTTTGCCCAATAGATTCGGCAAGCTCGCGCAATGTTTTGCTGACATCTTCCTCGCCATACTCAAAATGAATTATAGGTTGCAAAACCTTGAACTTTCGGGATTCCAGACCTACCGCAGAATTTATCAGGTACGGCATACACTGCACATATGGGCACGCGTATGAGTGAGTAATAGAGTCGCAACTATGTTTCAGGTTAATAATGCTTGGTATAAAGAGGTAATCAATATCCTTGTCAAGCAGATCAATCGCATGGCCGTGGCCAACCTTTACAGGGAAACAAGTCTCGGCATTAACGCTTTCAACTCCCTGGTGAATGATTCCGCTGTTTGTGTCGCCGGACAAAACAATATCAAAGCCCAACTCAGTGAAAAACGCCTTCCACATTGGATAAAGCTCATGGAATGTTGTTATCTGCGGTATGCCGATAGTTCGCCCGATTGGTCTTGCCGGTTTGTCATTAGAGTATGTGTTAATGAGCGCGTTGCGCCTCTCATTAAATAAACGAGGCAAGTGGCCGCCTTTTTTCTGCTTCTTCTCCTCGTCATACTTTCCGCATCTGCTTCCGTAAAAGAGAGGAGACTGGCCGGTTATTGTCACCTTGCGAACCTCGCAATTGTTAGAGCAATCCGTGCATTCAAAAGAACTCATTTCAAACTGTTTATCTCTGAGATCAAACCCCTTAAAACCCGAATCCTTCCAGACATTTTCTTCCATGGCAATGACCGCGCACCCTATTGCGCCCATAATATCGTGGTGCGGCGGAACTATTATTTTCTTGCCGGTTATCATCTCAAACGCGGCCTTTACGCCTTTATTCGCGGCAACTCCGCCCTGGAAAAAAATCTTATCCCCAATTTTTCTGTTCTCTACCACGCGGTTTATATAGTTCAGCACGATAGAGTATGACAACCCCGCAACCAGATCATTCTTCGGCAGACCTAACTGCTGGTGATGGTTGAGGTCGGACTCCATGAACACCGTGCATCGTTCGCCGAGCGGAGCCGGGCAATTGGAATCAAGCGACCTCTTGCCGAACTCTTTAATAATATTTATGTCAAGTTTTTCAGCCTGCTCTTCCAAAAACGATCCTGTGCCTGCCGCGCAAACCTTGTTCATCGTAAAATCAACAATAGCCCCGTTTTCAAGGCTGACATATTTTGAGTCCTGCCCGCCGATTTCAAAAATAGTGTCAACTTCCTTATCAATTGAAGCCGCGCCCGTCGCATGAGCCGTAATTTCATTCTTGGTAAGATCCGCGCCGATAAAATCAGCTATAAGGTATCTGCCCGATCCGGTTGTTACCACGCCCTTGACGTCAACCTTGCCGGCAACCTCTTCGCCTACTTCATACAAGCCCCGTTTAACAGCTTCAATCGGCCTGCCGGCAGTCATCAAATAACGTCTGGAAAGCACATTGCGTTCCTTGTCCAAAACAACAACGTTTGTGCTTATAGAGCCGATGTCCACACCAACATAAGCCTCAACTTTCTTTGAGCCTTTAATATCCAGGCAATTATCAACAATCTTGTATTCATCGCCTTTTAAACTTTTCAGATTTGATTTGACGGTTTTCCTGCTTTTTAAATAAACATCAATTTTATCAACGCTTTCAAGCGGAGAGAAAATGTTCTTGTCAATCAGTGTCAAAGCCGCGCCTATGGCGCCCATAGTCGCAAAATGTTTAGGCACAATCAACTCGCCCTTTTCCAGCTCCAGTTGATCCTCAAACGCTCTGATGATACCCTTGTTTGCAGCAACACCGCCCTGAAAACAGACCGGTTTAATAAACTCCTTGCCTTTTGCGATATTGCTCTTAAAATTACGAACAAGAGCAAAACATAGCCCTGCGACAATATCATGAACAGGCGTTGCCTCCTGTTGCAGATGTATCATATCCGTCTTTGCAAAAACACTGCACCTGCCGGCTATCCTTGGAGGCGTATCCGACTGCATGGCCATATCGCCGAACTCATTATCAATTTGCACCCCCAGTCTGGTTGCCTGTTGATCAAGGAACGATCCGGTGCCCGCCGCGCACATAGTGTTCATTGCAAAATCAGCCACTTTTGTCTTGCCGGTATTCTCGTCGTTTTCCAGAAACATAAACTTTGAGTCTTCGCCCCCTATTTCGACAACCGTCCTTGCGTCGGGGTGAAAATGGCCGGTTGCGGTGCTTTGAGAAACTATTTCGTTTACAAATGAAATGCTAAGTATGTCGGCCAAAAGCTTTCCGCCTGTGCCGGTTACGGCGGCAGCCTTTATAGAGCTTGATGGTATTCTGCTTAGGATATCCTTTAAGACAAGTAAAATAGTTTCCACAGGCTGGCCGTGAGACCTTACATAATGGTCTTCTATAACATTTTTATTTTCGTCCATCACAACAGCCTTAACGCTTACAGAACCTATATCCAGCCCTAAAAATTTATTCATGGAAGCCCCGCTGCCATCATTCAGTTTAGCGCCGTCACTCTCATTCATTATCAAGTTAATTTCTCCCTCAAATCATTTAAGAAATAAAGATAATTTAAAAATTTTTTAAAAATCAAGTTTTACATTATACGAATAAAATTGTAAAAAATCAATTAAACCGCAATTATTCAGAGTTGTAATCCAATAAATCAAAGTAAGCGGTTTTACCGCGCAACTGCCTGACGGGCAAGCTGATCAATTGGGGTGGCGAGTTTCGCTGAAAAGCCGCATCAAACCACGCTATCTGGATGAGTAATCGTGCCGGTAACGGCAGAAGCCGCCGCCACAGCCGGGCCGCAAAGGTATATTTTACTGCTCAGGTGCCCCATTCTGCCGACAAAATTCCTGTTTGTTGTTGACAAAGCGGACTCGCCTTCCGCCAGTATGCCCATATGCCCGCCAAGGCAAGGGCCGCATGTTGGAGTGGATACCGCGGCTTCCGCGTCAATAAACGTCTCTATCAACCCCTCTTTCAAAGCGTCCTTATATATCTGCTGAGTGGCGGGGATAACGATCAAACGTATTGAAGGATCAACCTTCTTGCCTTTAATAACCTCCGCCGCGATTCTAAGATCCGACAACCTGCCATTGGTGCATGAGCCGATAATTACCTGATCAATTTTCACTCCTTTAGCCTCTTCAATAGATTTAGTGTTATCCGGCAAATCCGGAAACGCAATCTGCAACGGAATATCGCCGGCGTCTATCTCATGAACATCGCAATAATCACAATCTTTATCGCTCTCGTAAAAGTTGTACTTTCTCTCGGCCCGCTCATCCACATATTCCCTGGTGCGTTCATCAGGAGCAATTATGCCGTTCTTCCCCCCCGCCTCAATAGCCATATTGCACATAGTCATACGCTCGTCCATTGAAAGCGAGCTTATTGCGCTCCCGCTAAACTCCATCGCCTTGTAAAGCGCGCCGTCAACGCCGATCTTGCCGATTATATAAAGGATAATATCCTTGCCCGAAACCCACTTGTTTAACGCGCCGTTTACAACAAAATGAATCGACTCCGGAACTTTCAACCAAACCTCCCCCGTGGCAAAACACGCCGCAAGATCGGTGCTGCCCACGCCGGTTGAAAACGCGCCAAGCGCCCCGTATGTGCAAGTGTGCGAATCAGCCCCAATTATCAAATCGCCCGGCAAAACAATGCCCTGTTCAGGCAAAAGCGCATGCTCAACGCCAACCCGCCCCACCTCAAAATAGTTTTTAATGTTAAACTTTTTTGCGAATTCGCGCAGGGTTTTTACCTGCATGGCGGAATTAATATCTTTGTTTGGAGTAAAATGATCCGGCACAAGAGCTATCTTATCCGGATCAAAAACCTTTTTTAGCCCCGCGTCGTTAAACTCCCTTATCGATATAGGAGCCGTAATGTCGTTGCCGAGGCAAATATCCACGCCGGCGTAAACATACTGACCGGCCTTAACCGAATCATTGTCAGTATGCGCGGCAATTATCTTTTCCGTTATTGTCATTCCCATAATCTTATATCTTTTTTAGAATTAAATAAGAAAATTTTAGTAAATTTATATACAAAGCGCCCCTCCGGATTTAACAACAAACGCAATCCGTAGTACACACGAACTGCGCAGATTGCCCGCAATACCATGCGGAATCAGTTTATCATCAAATCAAAAGAGAAACAGGAAAACGTTGAGAACCGGCCAAAACTATTACAAATGGTCAATTCTCGGAGAAACGTTTATTAGGCAAGGATTTATTTGAAATGGGGTTTTGAAGATAATTTTTATAACACGCTAAACATAAATCAAATTGAAATGTCTTGTATTCAATATTTTCCAACTCATCGTCAATGTCCTCTTCGTCGTCATCATAGTTAAACGGCCCGCTCATCAGATTTTCACCGTCCAGGCAATCATCCTCTTCATCCATATCATTAGCAATATAAGTCTCTATCTTTACTTTATATCTGGTTTCGTCGCCGGAATCCAAAATTTTCCCACAACCGTCGCAGCTATAATGAATCATACTCAAACACCTCCAGCTAAAAGTTTGTCAAACTTTTTCACTCATAAAAAAAGGACGTCACACGCAAAGAAATTTAATCAAATATTCAATATGTCTTAAAAGTGTGTACTTTATTATAAAGTCGTGATGTCTTTTGTCAAGGGATAAGTAATATTGTTTTGCATTATGAATTAGCCCGCAAACACAGGCTCCATGGCTTTAGAAGCAATTCCACAAGCTAATATCAACCGTCAATTAAAAATTTGAAACCAAGCCTCAGGACGGCTGAACTTAAATTTTAGCGAGCCTCATCAAATATATATGGCAGTTATTCGAATTTTTTGCCCGGCCATTTCAGCTAACCATGCGTTCTTAGAGACAAATAGCAACATATGGAGTATTTACAGCCCCACTATACAAGGGATAGTATAATAGAACGCCTGAAGAAATCAAATTAATTATAAAAAATATTTTTTTTAATTCGTTTCCATATTTGTCAAACTAAACTTCCTGAAAGCTAAATGAAGCTATTATAATAATTCATATAAATAGTGGCACAAGCATCCTTGCCTGTGTTTTTAAATTAGCGCTTACAGGAAGCTTTGTTCAACTAATGCCCAAAAGGCTTTATATATGGAGTCATTAACCGTGTTAATGTTAAAAAATAATTCAATTTAAATATTAATATTAGGGCAAAGTTGCCGGTTTGGCATAAGCGCCAACCACAAAACGATTTAAAATTGAAATTATATTTAATTCATTACCGGCAATGATGCCGCCGCCGCTTTACTTGTCCGGTTTATATTTCGGTTGTCCTTTTATTTATAATAACCAAATTGAGTTAGCCATTTTAAATCCCACACACACTAAACTCCAAAATGACAAATATTAAGCAAAACACTACTTAGAAAAATTAACTCAAAAAAAAAATTTCACAATTCACTTCCATATTATGGGAAAGACAGCCAAAAATCCCACAACTATGGGATTTTTTTACTGTTTTTGCTATTTTTTGAGAATCAATTTCAGAAAAGGCGGGCTTTTTTTGGTCCAAAATCTAGTGAAAAAAGCTCCAAATAACTAGACCAGCCCTACATTTTTTTAAGCATTGCGTCATTATCGTATTGCGGTTAAATATGTTACATCATTTTCCTATTCTAATTAACCCACCAGTACAAACTGTAAGCAAAACCACTACACAGCCATGGGAATTACACTACAAGAACGTCAGACGCCACCTGACAGACATGGATACTAAATTGTGGTATACTTTTTCATTATTTTTTGCCCATAATTTAAAGATAAAACTATATGCCTTTTGTTAACAATCTACAATCTAAAAATATTCTAGCCGTAACGAGATCAAATGATTCAAAAACAAAAAACAAATTTACTAAAAAGCTTTGCAATAGAAACAGGATAAACAGCTATGCTCAATGCTCAAATTTAATATGATCAACTTTTAATGATTAGAAATAATCAGGGAAAGAAAGGGGGCATATGACAAATATTAGAAATTAAATGGCGAGAAACAGACTGCGCCATTTGGTTTATATCAATTTTAAATTAATAAATTATTTTTTTGAAGGAAAATTTAATGAAAAATTATTCAAGTTTTAATTGTATTAAATTATTTAAAGCAACAATTGTAGTTGTAATAATATTAACGGCTTTTTTAGGATCCACATTTGCGCAAGATAAAGCTAAAACAATCGGGATGAAGACTGCATACCTGCAAACGCCGGTAGAAGAGTTTCATATTATTGAAATATCAGGCATGTTAGGCGGTAGAGGCACTTTGTTGCTGGACCCTAACACATGTGATCTTAATGAATATGGCGACAAAAGTGGATGCACAAAGATGGGAACTACGGCGCGAAAGATAATTCTTGTTAGGTTAAAATCTTCCGATCCCGGAAAGGAAAAAAGAACTTTATATGAGGTAATCGACGCTAATCTTAAACAGCCTTTGCATCTTGTGGTTCCTTCCAGAGCATACGATTCATATAGATTGGTATATGGCAACTTTGATGAAGAAAATCTTGACTGGGAAACTATCCATAAAGAAAACGAAAAAAAGAAAGATAAAAAGAAAGATAAAAAGAAAGATAAAGAGGAAGAGGAAAATAGTGACAAACGGGTTATTACACTTGAATGGATGAACCCGTGATCCTAAAAAGTTAAGAAAATCAGACAGGATATCAAAATAATCAATTAGAACGGCATGGAGCTTATTACAACCGTCGGAATATTGTATAGTAATTTAATGTTTTTATTATTAGCATTCACCGCCTATCCCGGCGGTGAATGCTTCCGGTTTATGATTTTTAAAGAATCCGCAGTTTCAATGAAAGGGATTAAAAATAATAGATTTTACTTTATCTAATTCATAAACAATAAGGAGTAAGAAAATGGCGGAAGAAAAAACAATATGGTGGCAAGAATTAGGCGCATGGTTTGGGAATATTGCAAATTTAACTAATGTTGTTGCATTTGCAATAATAATTTATGCATTATCGTTAGGGGAATTAAATAAAAAAAGCGTTTTAATTATATTTTTGGCCTTTGGCGCCATCCTTTTGACGGTTTTTCTGAGATATGCCGATATTGGAAGATTTAAAAAGCAAATACCATCGAATTTCACAATACCTCCTCTTGGAATAGCGCGCGGCAGTGTGCGCGCAATGTTAGCGTTTGCTCTTATATTAGGATTTGGCATATTCATCTATTTTGCAAAAGTGCAGTCTGATGCTATAGATGATAAAGTCTTTGGGGCTCTTGTATCAATGCTTTCCGCTGTTATTGGTTTCTACTTTGGCGCGGCGAACTCAGGTAATGCTGCTGTGTCTCAATCAGTCAAACCGGAAATTTCATCTATAAATCCAAAAAGCTCAGCCCCTTTAGATGATGTTAAAATTGTAGATTTAGCAGGTAGCGGCTTTCAAGACGGCGCGAAAGTTAAGTTAATAAACGATAGCGGTGAAACCATTAACACTAAACCAGGCGTTAAAGTTGTAAAAGACACTAAAATAACATGTTCATTTGATTTGGAAGGCAGAAAAGGCAAATGGGATGTTGTTGTAACTAATCCTGACAACCAAATGGGAGCTTTGGAAGATGGTTTTGAAATTATTCCACCAGCCCCCGGCAATCCAGAACTTCAACCTGACGCTCAGGCAGTTGTTGCTCCAAATGCTCAAGCAGTTGCTCCACAACCCAAAGCAAACGGGCAAGCTGCTGTAGATCCAAATGCACAAGCTGTTGCCCCACAACCTCAAACAGGTGGGCAAGCTGCCGTTGATCCAAATGCCCAAACTGTTGCCCCACAACCTCAACAACCTGAGGAGCCACCGTCTGTTGATCCAAATGCTCAAACTTGAGATAGGGATCAATAACAACAAATAATTAATTATACGTTTATGAGTAATTTTTTAAAATTGCTCAAGCTCAACATACAATTTTCAATAAATTTAAGAAAGGGGAAACTATAATGGCAAATATTAAGTATGTATGCTTATCGGATATGCATTTGGGAGAAGAGGATAGTCTTTTAACAAATCTTGATAGAAAAACTTTAAAACCTGATCATTTATCAGCAAGCCCGGTTATGATTGAGCTTGTTAATTGCCTAAAGGAAGTTATTTCACATAATGATAACAACGAAAAGCCAACATTAGTTCTTCTTGGCGATATTTTAGAGCTTGCCCTAACCAGCACAAATAAAGCTGCAATGGGTTTTGAAAGATTTGTTGAATTAATATTGCCAAAAAACGGGGATAATTTGTTTAAAGATATCGTATATATTCCAGGAAACCACGACCATCATTTATGGGAAACAACCAGGGAAACTCAATATGTGAATTATTTAAAGGAAGCTAAAACTAAGGAGCTTTCTTTGCCGTGGCACGTCAGCAATATTTTTGATAAAAAACGCCCGTTTCCTGATTCTTATTTTCTAAAAAATCTGATAAACAGCAGGTTCGAACATCTCAGCAATTTTAACGTATCTGTCGCATATCCTAATTTTGGAGCTTTAAACAACGCCGAAACTAAATTAGCAGTGTTTCACCATGGTCATTATATTGAGTCAATATACAAAATAATGAGCACGTTTAAGACATTGATCTCATCTGAACAGAAAATGCCTGACAATGTCTATGACCTTGAAGCTGAAAATTTTGCATGGATCGACTTCTTTTGGTCTGCGCTTGGACGGTCAGGCGAATTAGGAGAAGATATAGAAAGCCTTTATGAAAAAATGGGCGATCCTGATGCGTTTAAAGATTCTCTTGAAGAATTAGCGGAAAATATTGTGGACAAACTGGAATTGTCTTTTGTGTTTGATTGGACAGCTACCAAAGTAATGGAAAAGATATTAGTAGCAGTATTTAAAGCGGTTTCTAAAAGCGAAAAAAAGGGCGGCCAAATTCTAAGCAAAGACGCTGAGGTTGGATTAAGAACATATCTTAATACATATTTGCACGATCAACTTAACAAAGAATATGCGAAAGCGCAAAACATAGAGACGACATTTATTTTTGGACATACACATAAGCCATATGAGGAAGATGTTAAAATGAAGAATTACCCTGGTTTTGTAAATCTCTATAATACCGGCGGATGGATAGTAGAAACTGAAGATCCTAATCCAATGCATGGAGGTTCGATTGTTTTGGTTGATGAAGATTGCAACGCGGTTTCATTGAGAATGTATAACGAAAGTTCCGATGTTAGCGATTACAAAGTTGAAGTTAAAGAAGCTTTGCATGGAAGCGAAGATTTTAATCCCCTTTGTGTAAAAATAAAAGGTCTTATAGATGCAAACAAAAGTCCATGGAAGGATTTCTCCACCAAAGCGGCAAAAGCGGTAAGAGTGCGGGCTCAAGTATTACGGGCAAGAGTTGATAAACAAATATAAATCACAATTTTTTCGCCTTAATTAAACGATAAAAGAATTGAAATTTATTGATAATTTTTTAATTTTTTCACCGAATAATGCAAACAGAACGAAAAGCATTAATATTTGACATTAAACGCGACTGTAGCGAAGACGGGCCCGGCATACGCACGACTGTATTCTTTAAAGGATGCCCGCTTTCGTGCGTTTGGTGTCATAACCCGGAAGGCAAGAACCCAAAACCGGGAATCTCTTTTAACGAAACAGCCTGTTTTGCGGCTGATTGCAAAAGAAAATGCTATCGGCAATGCAAAACAGGCTGTTTAAAAAAGGGCAAGCCAATTTCTGTTGATCATTCGTTGTGCTCAAGATGCGATAAATGCTTTGAGCTATGCGAGGCAAAAGCAATTGAACCGGTAGGTAGATGGTATTCAGTTGAAGAGCTTTTTTACGAAGTCAATATTGACAAATCATTTTACGACTCAACCGGCGGCGGTGTCACACTTTCAGGCGGCGAGCCAACTATGCAGATGGAGTTCATCAGCAGTTTCCTTCAAAAGTTAAAAAGCGGAGGTATTCATACCGCAATAGAGACCTGCGGCTTTTTTGACTACCATCATTTCCAAGACATGGTTTTGCCGTATCTGGATCTAATATTCTTCGACCTCAAACTTATTGACGATGATGAAAGCAGTCTTTATACAGGACAGTCTAATGTGAAGATACTTCAAAATTTTAAACGACTGGTTAATGACGCCAACATTCCAATAATACCGCGTGTTCCTTTAATACCTGATATTACCGCTACAAGGGAAAACCTTGCCGGCATTGGCGAATTTCTTAAAAAATTAAAAGTAACGGATTGCGCATTAATGCCATACAATCCGCTTTGGCATGACAAACTTGGCAAGCTTGGCGTTAAAACCGATTATAAATGTAAATCTTTTATGGACAAAGGAGAGGAGAAGGCGTGTAATGATTATTTATTGAGCGCGTAGGGTGTGCAAAGAGTAGAGCTCTCATCAATATACTTTATAAAAATTTTCTACTAACACAGGAAAGGAAGGTCAAGTGAATAATAATAAATTCATGTCAGGCGGTATTAATGTCAACCTTAGGCAAAACGGTTTATCCGGGGGCGGAGGCGGAAACGGAGGCGACGCCCCCCCTATTGATCCAATACCAAACGATAAACCTGACCAGATTATAACATTGGGAGATGATGTTTCCTTAAGCGATATAAAGGGCGACGGTCAGCTTTTGGCCTGGCGGGATAAACTCTTTACAAAGGAAGGCTTGCCTGAGATTTGTGATGAATTGCCCGGCAATCTGACGGATTATATGATGCAGGTTGACAACAGGATAAAGACCGGCGAAAAGATATCGGATTATGAACGTCGCGCAGGAGCTATAAATTATATATACACAAACAAAGCTCCTTATGTTGAAAAAACCTCATTACTACCCGGACGAACATCAAAATATATGGTGGGAGCTATGGTATACACCGACACTATAGGTTATATGATATGGCCGGAATTGCAAACCGTTTCAACAAGGGCCAAGAATCCGTTTAACATAAAACCGGAGACGGCGAAAAAGCTTAACAAAAAGATATTCCCATACTGGCTAAACCGCAAAGCAGTAATGGAAGTGGCCCGTTATAGCGATTATGACACGGATAATTATATACATGACGGCCGAGATCCCATAAATGACGGCAATCCATCTATTGACCCGCCTTTAAAAAAGAAAAACGGACAAACGCCAAAATGTCAGGAACTAATGGAAAGGATGGCCTTCTACCTTTCTGATAAAGGAACATGCGTTTCACACACCGTGCCTGACTTTACGCGCCTCCTTAAATACGGACTGGACGGGTTAATAGACCAGATAAATATAGATGTTGCCAGCTTGAAAAACAGCGCTGGAAAAGAGAAAGAGGTTGAGTTCCTGGGCGGTGTTAAAGGCGTTTTTGAAGGCGCAAAGGTCTATGCTGAAAACCTGGCTAAGGAGGCCGACAAAGTTGGCAACGCCGCCCTGGCTGACATTTGCCGAAAGGTTCCGACCAAACCTCCGACGACGTTGCATGAAGCATTAACTTCTATATGGATCTGCTATCATCTCTTACTGCAGGAGAATACAAATTTTGGATTCTCAATCGGACGGCTTGACCAATTGCTCAACGATTATTATATCAATGACTGGAAAAATCAGCCAACAGATGAGAAGAAAAAGGAATACACCTGTTTCGCGGTTGATTTGGTCTGCCACTTTTTCCTGAATTGTTGCGACCATGTTCCTATGTCGCCTGAAAGCTCCGAGACGTTGTTTGCCGGCAGTGGCTCTAACCAGGCATTAACGGTAGGCGGAACAAATTATGTAGATGGCAAAGTCGTTGACGCGGTTAACGATATGACATATATCATACTTAAAGCCACCGAAATCCTTGCGGTTCGCGACCCCAATGTGCATGCGCGTTACCACCGCGAGATACACAATACTGATGATAAAGGAGTTCAACTTCCAACTGGTCAGTATAGCTCATACTTTAAACGCATAGCCCAGGTCAATATAAGCACTAAAGCGACGCCCGCTATACATGGCGATGTGCCGGTGACGCAATCCATGGCTAATTATTATAGCTTATACAAAGGGGTAAACCCTAAAAAACCAACCCCAGAAATCCTTAAGGACGCTTTTGATTATGCGTCAATAGGTTGTATTGAGGAGAATTCCGCCGGCAGACATTACGGCAATACCGGTTCAACACTGTTTGTATTGCCAACAGTTCTTGAATTGACTCTGTTTGGCGGCAAACACAGAATGACAGGCGTTGGGCCAAACGATCCTTATCTTTTTGACGGCGGGAAATTGCCGGACGGCATGAATTACAAAACAACACCGTTTGAGAAGATGAAGTCCATCAAAGAGTTTAAGGATATTTTTGAAACACAACTAAACAATTTGGCCTTCTTTGCGGTGCAGAATAATAATTACTTAGGCCGCTCTATGGAAAAAATGCGTCAGACGCCATTTTTGTCAGGACTGTTTGAGGGCCCTACAAATACACCTGGCGGAAACACCGCCTCATTCCGCGACCTCTCAGCCGGCGGCGCTAAATATAATTCATCAGGCGTCGCTGTCATAGGACTTGCGGATGTTATAGATTCGTTTTGCGTTATAGATTCATTGGTCTTTAATAAAGAAGTCAAATTCAGCCCAACCGAACTGCTTAAAGCCATGGATTATAATTTTGACCCGGATAATATGAAAGGCGGCAACCCTTGGTTTTCAAACATATGGAATGATTCAAAACATCTAACAAAGGATGAGCTAGTCAAAGCTATTAAGAATATTAAACTATCGCAAAAATATGGAAAAGGGGTGGATGATACTCCTGGTAACAAATATTATAACGGTTTGGCCGTTAAATACACTCAGGACTTAACAGCCCTCTTACAAAAGACATTTTTTAAATACAGATCATATAGGGGCGGCAGGTATCTTGTAGGGTACTGGAGCATGACAAACCACGCCGGTTTTGGCATGTTTTCCAAAGCCACGCCTAATGGCCGGAAGACCGGCAAATCTTTTGCGAGCGGCATAACGCCATGCGAAAAACTTGTAAGGGCTGATGGCTCCCCTATACTGGGTCTTGACCATCTTCGGTCAGTTGCGGCAGTTGACGGAAATACTGTGCAAAATGGATATACCTATAATCTTAGCCTAACTCCAACTGGCAAAAGCAGTGACGTTTCTCGTTTTGCGGAGCACATAAAGCCTTTTATGGATGAAAACGGTGTTTTAGTGCAACTTTGCGTATCCTCTGTTGAAGAGTTGCAAAAAATTGATAAATTAGTAACGGAAACCGAGAAGAAGGGAATTGATGCAAATACTCTGGCAACGATTAAAACAGAACTTGAGCCTTATAACAAATTTATGATTCGTGTAGCCGGCTATTCCGCCTATTTTGTATCAATGAACAAGACCATGCGGGCCGAAGTTATTAATCGGGCTAATTTCTCACTGGCTTCAGCTTAAAGGCTCAAAATCTAATTTTATTTATAACATAAACATTATTGAAAGGACCAAAATAATGCATGGAATATTATTCCCAAAAACTAACGAAGTAAAAGGAATTGTAAAACATCTGGTTAAGAATGACGCTAAGCCGGATGACATCTCAGAAGACATAAAACCGCTTCTGGAAATTTTAAAATTGCCGTTTACCAAAAAATTGATCGAAAAATTTATAAATGATAATGGTGGGCGCATAGTAGCATGCGGAATGGCCTTTGCGCTTAGATTTGTTTTTTTAGTAATTTTTCGAAATACATATTTTCATAAAGATGAAGCAAAGGAGATCTTTCTTGAAAATTTTGAGATAGAGGATGACACTGTTGATGGAGGCAAACGGTATTATGATGGCAAGTTCCTGTTTCGCACCGATCATCCTGACGACGACATGAATGTATTGTTAAAATTCTGCCGGAACCCTGATAAAGTTCTTGACTCTGAAGGATATGTTATACCCGAGGAACTGGTTTTTACAACAACGTTAACGGAAGCGGAAGCGAAGGAGATCGAAGAGGATCCTGATAAGGTTGACTTTGTCATCTATTTTAAAGACGTTGTTTCAATGTTTGGAATGCTTAGTATGGGGAATTTAGACCCGATCATAATGCTAATGGAGAATGTTATGCACGTTAAAGGCAACGCTGGGCAGATCGGCAAATTCGGCGCAATAGCCATGAACATAATTGTGCGATTAAAAGCCAAAGGCGTTCCGATTCCTATTTAAGCATGTTAACAAACAGAAGCTCGTTACATGGCTCCGCCTTGTAACGCCATGTTCTAGAGGCTCTGCCTCTAGTGGCTTCGCGTTTTAAAAATGATTCTAAATTTTTTCACAACCACGAAGGAGGTAAAAAATGGTACAGATAGATATACCCGCGTCATTTATAGCCGGCATGTTTTTTGTGGATGTTGGCAGAAAAGCTTTAAAAAACAGCATAGAAAAAAACGAGGAGAAATGCAATGGCGTGAAAACCGCGATGTATTACAAATTTTTATTCAGGTCGGTTCTGTTCGCAGGCGCCGTTATTGCGCCGGCCGGCATTTTTCTGCTTGCAGGCTGGCCGGGTTGGGAGCAGCTTTATTGGACGGACCGGGTTGAACACGTCATTTTTAGTCTGAACGCCATATTGCCCACCATGTTTGTTATTGCGATTGTCTTAGGAGGTTATTTCGGCCATGTCCTTGGCTACCGTTTATTAACTACAGGCCGGGAGAATTATATACGGCCTATCTATATGCTTGTTTTAATAGGGGTTGCCGCTATTGTCCTTTATAATTCGCCGGCGTTTCTCTTGGTCGGCACATACGAGCAATATCATAATAACAGGGAGGCAATGATTCCCGCGTGGAAAAATCCTTATAATTTTACAATAGCGTGGGTAATGGTAATGTTCTATTTTGCGATTAATTTCATAGTATTCCTGTTTAAAACCCTAAAAGACAACTGGAATAGCGAAAATGCCTAACGTTTCAACCGTCAATCTCTCTTTATTTTACATGGCAAGTTCAGCAACAGGAAATATATAAATTTATATGGAGAGTTCCAATCTTTATTGAAGCTTTTTCCACCGGGAGAAATGGAAGGGCGTATAAGGTTAAGTTCATAATAACTTTGTTTTTCATAGGAGGAACAAAAATGTCTGTTTTATTTACGCCATTAAAAATAGGAACTTTAGAACTTTCAAACCGCATGATCCGCACGGCATCACACGAAGGGTTATCGGATCAGAGGGGAAGGCCCTCTGATGAACAGTTCCAATTCTATAAAGGTTTCGTAGAAGGCGGCATAGGACTTGTTATTACTGGATACGCGGGAATTATGCAATCAGGCAAAAGCGCCTTATTTCACATGACAATGATAGATTCTGATGAACTGATACCTTTTCATCGCAAACTCACAGACCGTATACACCAACTAGGCGGAAAAATCATATTGCAAATAGCGCATTGTGGGCGTCAAACATGGTCAAGCGAAACAGGCATGCCCCTTCTTGCGCCTTCAGCCATACCATGCGGTTTTTATTGTGAAATGCCAAGGGAAATGAATGAGGACGACATCTATTCTGTTATTGAAAATTATGGGAAGGCCGCCCTCCGAGCAAAGCAAGCGGGATACGACGGAGTTCAAATCCATGGCGCGCATGGATATCTTCTTTCAACATTCTTGTCGCTCCACTCTAACAAGAGGAAGGATAGGTGGGGCGGCAGTTTTGAAAACCGTTTTAGGATCATCGGTGAAACATTAAAAACAGTCAAGAAATATGTTGGAAAAGATTACCCTGTGCTAATAAAGCTAAATACATATGAGAATGCGATTAAGGGAACTACACCTGAAGAGTGTCTCCTTGCCGCTAAGATGGTTGAAGACACAAATTGTTGTGATGCAGTGGAACTAAGCTGCGGCACAAATGAAGGAGGATTTGTCATGGCAAGAGGCGGATTCCCAACAGAAGCGCTACTTCGCTATACTCGCCCTTATTGTAAATATAATCAGGCAATTAAGTTCGTTTTCAAAAAAATGATCATACCATTTATTAAGTTAAAACAACCGCCATTTACCGAAGGATATAACCTTAGCGCTGCGGCAATGATAAAACAATCAATTTCCTTGCCGGTTATCACTGTGGGAGGTATGCGATCTAAAATGTTTATGGAAGACGCCATAAACATGAAGAAAACAGATTTTGTGTCACTGGCAAGACCTTTGATCCTTGAGCCTGATTTGCCAAATAAATTTAAGAACAGACTTAGCGAGGCAGCCTTATGTGATAATTGCAACGATTGTGTAGCAGCTTGTGATACCAGAACTATCCAATGTTATAAAATAAATTAAAGGATAAGAGGAAAAGAACTTGCCTGATTTCAGACGCGAAACCGGATACGGAAGGCCCGTGTCGTTAATCATAAAGGCGAAGTTTTTGGGTATAAAAATCTAAATGTAGCTGACAGCCACTTTTCCCTTAGGGCTTAAGGCGCCCCCCCCCTATCTAACATAATGTCGTTAATATTTGAAAGGTACGCCGGCATTATGTTGGATGAATGGAGAGTATGACGATATTTAATATTGAATATTGAATATGTCAAAACCCACAAAGTTTTTTAAAATTTAGGAGAAAATCTTGAAAACAGAAATAGGCAAGGAGACTTTAATACTTAGCCCTAATTTGGGCTGTCCCCAAATAGTATCAATTGAAGATAAAGACATTATCTCTATTATTGTTGCAGTCTCAGGGGAAGACTCCGAATGCGTAAAAAATGAATATTTTGAGGGCCGCATTGCAATACAGCCCTCCTTCCCGGAACCGGGTGGAAATAGCAATAAAGCCGCGCATCTGATATTTACAGAAGAGCCGTTAGAGATCACGGGGTGGAATCAGCTCTCAAGCGTAAATTCGGTCGATGATACACGGAAGATATTCAACTCTGAACTACATAATAATGTTTTAGGGGAATCAACAAGATATTGGGAACTTAAAGCAAAGATTAATCCTGAAAATGGCAATCCGCAAAACGAACTTTACGATCTGATTTTCTATGATAACTGCAAAAAATCATATAGGACAAATTATCATGCCTTGCACTTTGTTGACACATTAAAAAAAGACGTTAATTTTTTGCATTTGACGGATCTACACCTTGCTAAAAGAAACGATGAAATACCGAACAATATAAAATTTAATTTTAAAGGAACACCAAAAAACGAAGATTTAAAGTACAACAATTTTAATAATAATTTTATTGAATTTGTTAAAGCAGCAAATAAACTAAAAAAGGACGAGGGGCTGGATTTTATCGTCATAACAGGAGATATAATAGATTACGTTAACTACGGCTGGGACGATAAAGTTAACCCTGTAGAAAACAACTGGAAAATATTTGAAAATATTGTGCTCGGCAGAGTTGAATGTTGCGAGGGACTAAAAGTCCCTATTTTCACATCTACCGGCAACCACGATTGGCGATTGCATCCCTACGATATAGCCGGCGGCAAAATGGGCGCAGTATACGGTCTAGAAGAAAACATCGCAAAACATTATAAATACAAGGATCTCTCCCCGGCTGATTTAAAAGCTGAAAAGAAAAAAGCATATGAAGCTATTAAAAGCGGAATACTGAAGAAAACGAAAACCGCGCTTAAGAAAGGCGATAAATTCAAACTATCAATGGCCACATGGCTAACGACAAAATGGAAATTCTGCTTACCGCTGGTTTTTGGAGGAGGCTCAGGTATTGTTCAGAAATTTACAGGATTTCAATTTGCGGATGATGGAATAACAAAAATTATATCTTCATTGATTATTTTAGTACTTCTTGTTGGTTTTCAGTTTGCCGTTAAACGCGTCCTGGATAAATACATTATATTGTTGGTTGATAACCCCCTGCACGCCGAAGTAAACGCCCTTCACTATTATTTGAAAAATATTAATCCATATTTTGATTATACCGCCAGTTACGGCAACAACCATATTGTCATAATGGATACCGGCACCGACTGCTTTACAGGCCAGCTACTTGACGGCAAAACAATAGGCAATTTAATGAAATTAAGTCTTGAGGATAATATCCTGGGAGGCTCGCCGGATTCAATTGGCTTCGATTCCCGGCAAACATACTATAAATGGAGCCAAATTGCATGGTTGGAAAAAGTTCTGGAACTTATAGGAGTTGACAAACAAACAAAATCAAATATCATAATCTGCCTTCACGCCTCGCCGATAAATCCGCCTGATAAAGACACATGGGAATCATTGATAGAAACTTATGGTAACGGTAAGGATGCAATACCAAAACACAAAGTAAACTTAACATACGGCACAATAAACCACTATTTAAGTCAATTTTTTCACTTTTGCCTTGGTAAAAAAGAGATTAATTTTGATGGGACAAACAACCTTAAAAAAATTGATCTTGTTCTATCCGGCCATTCACACAAAAACATAGAGTTTAGAATTGATGACAAAAATAACAATATAAACTTTTACACCCAGGAGTACAGCAAGTTGTTAAAGGCGGAATCCGCAAAAAATGGCGATATTAACAAATGGTGGGATGAAATGAAACCTATAATCACACAAACCGGCCCATGCGGCCCACTTGGTCATGGAGATGAAATCAAAGTCCCATATTACAGAAAGATTAAGATAGATGATAAAGGCCTAATTAACAGTTTTGAGATCTGCAAAACAGAAAAAAAGACATCGCTTTAACCGGAACCTGATACAACACATTAAAAATTTTAGCTAATGGCCAGCGCAAAATCATTTTGCTGAAGCAATCTTGCAGATTGCTTCAAAACGTTTTAAAAACCATTTACGTTAATACAGGTTTAAATGCGTGTGAGCGCAATTTAGTAGATAAGCGAATGCGTAAAAATAGAACTGCATACTTACAGATTTATAAACCACTTCTAATTTGATGAAAGGAAAACACAATGGCTGAAAAATATGATGTTAAGTTGAGTTTTACCGAGACAATGTCGGGATATATTAAGCCGGGAACCAAAAGTCCGGACAAAGGAGCAAAGAGAGGGAAAAAGAACAACAATGAAGCAACTCTGAACGCAATGATTTCAATCGCCAACGTTAACAATTTTATTGAAAATGAAGAACATGCGGCAAAACTTGAAGGCACGGTTGATTTGCCGTCATTTGGTTCAAACCTTTCAATGGAAAACGGCGTGTTTAACTTGTTCATTACCGACGATATAAAAGATGAAAAAGAGATGGTGTACCGTTTTAATTTTACTGCTGATGACGGGAAAAGATATTTTTTCGACGGAAAAAAGGATATTGAAAAAAAGATGTTCGACTTCCTTGACCCTCTTGACCCGGTAAAGGATATGACGACACTTTTCACAACAATACACGAGGGCGATTCAGATAAAGGCAATATAGTGGCGGCCGGCATTTTACGTTTCCATCTATTAGACCTGCCGGCTTTAGTGGGCTCTATAGACACTGAAGGGGAAAATAAAGCGCTTCAAAGAAAAGCGACTTTTGACTTTTTTAGATTTGTCCTTGGCGAATTGGCCGACACATACTTGCCTCTCCTCTTCCAGAAAGACATGGAGATGAAAGATGAATATGACGCTGTCGTTATCGGCTCCGGCTTTGGAGGCGGCGCTACAGCTTACAAACTGGCTGAAGCCGGTAAAACAGTTTGCTTGCTTGAACGCGGCAAAGCGTGGCGCGGCAAGACAAATATAAAAAAACTGCGCGATTTTGCGGGAAAGTTCCGCACCACGTTTAACAATGGTTTATTTGATTACAGAATTTATAAAAAAATGCAGGTTTTACAGGCAAACGGCGTTGGCGGCGGCTCATTAATCTACGCAAATGTTATCCTGCGTCCGGATGCAGATACGTTTGATGAGGATTGGCCTGCGGAAATAAATATGACGGAGCTTGAAAAATATTACCCAAGTGTTGAAAAGATGCTTGACGTTCGCAAGGCCGAACCACCAAAGGAATTAGACAACTTTTTCCCTAAAACAGTAGCCCTGCAGGAAGGCGCAAAAGCTACCCCTGAAGGAGAATGGAAATCAGTAAACATTGCCGTTCAACCGTTTGATCAAAAGAAATTCGGCAATTGTAAAGCCCTTGAAGGAAATCCAACTGATTGCAGAGCCTGCGGCAAATGCGTTTTGGTATGCAACCGTAGCGCGAAGAACACTGTTGACCTTAACTATATTAAAGATGCCATAGACTACGGCGCGCATCTTTTTGCCGAACATGAAGTTACCAGGGTAGTTCCAATAAATGACGATAACGGCAAATCCGGTTACGAAATTCATATTGATAATTTAAAACACAAAACTACAAAGACCATTAAGGCTAAGAAGGTGATAATGGCGGCCGGCACACTTGGCTCAACAGAGTTCCTGCTTAAAAGTCAAGAAAAAGGCGATTTGAAAAATTTAAGCGCAACATTAGGCGACAATTTTTCAGGCAACGGCGATTTCCTGATGTTTACCACTGATTCCGATCTTAAGACAAAACCTACCTGGGGCCCTACCATCACATCCCTTATTGACTACCAGAAAACACAACCTGCAAATCAGAAATTTATAGTTGAAGAAGGCGGCATACCAAGCCCAATTGCGCCAATAGTCAATATTTTGCTTCCTTACCTGAATGAAGTTAACAGCATACCAGCGATTAAAGATTTGATAGACGGTTTTCTAAATTCTAAGAAAAAAAACTTTGTCGAATTTATCACAAAACTGGGAGTCTTGCTTGGAACGGAAATAAAAGATGATATTGAGGAATTTATAGACGCTTTTCGTAAAAAACCTATTGACTACGCCCAAATATATCTGGCAATGGGCCGCGACGCCTCGGACGGCAAGATGTTATTAGATACAAGCGGGAAATTCGATATAGATTGGAACCCAGACGCAAGCCTGCCGCTTTTTAATGATATGGAGGAAAAACTGACAAAGGTCTCAAAAGGCATTGGCGGCGAATTCCAGCCATTTCCGTTCTGGAGCATTTTTAAAACCCTGGTTACCGTGCATCCGCTTGGAGGTTGCAAAATGGGAACCGCCCCTGACAACGGAGTTGTTGACGCAAACGGCAAGGTCTTTAACTATGAAAATCTTTACGTTTCAGACGGAGCCATATTCCCTAAAGCATTAGGTGTGAACCCTGCATTGACAATTGCTGCGTTGGCTGAAAGGAATGCGGATATGATGCTAAAATCATGGGATTAGAGTTTCATATATAGCGTGGAAGTTTTTATTTTTGTATCTATTCAGCGTAAATTAAACACCTCGTCCGCCAAGCGGCTGCCCCTCTTTTTAGAGTGAATTTAGGGGTGTGTATCGTCATATGAAAACACGCGGGATAGTTGCTAATTTTTTAATTTTTTAGAAACAGGCATATAGCAATGCAGCGATTAATTCTTTATTTGTACACATTTGCATTTATGTTAATGTTCGCCCTTCGTTCTATATGGAATAGAGGCAGAGGCACCCATACCCTGGGGGTAGGAGGAAAAGGAACCTTTACTGTAATAGACAAACCTGAATTTCCGCTTTCGCCCTTTTTTAAGCCCGGGGCGACACTTTCCATTCAAATCAGGCATGCAACTGCTTTGCGTAAAGATGAAGCGGAAAAGGATTTTCGCAGCATATCGTTAAAATTCTCAACCGATAGCTTTAAAAGCCCTCTTGATTTGATTATGAATACAGGAAAGGTTCAAGGTTTCTGGCATGCGGCTAATTTTATGAAAGGAGCTATCGGAGGAGCTCTTGGCGTAGATGGAAGACGGTGGTATATTGAAAATAATCCACCGGCTTTTGAAAACGTGCAGGCCGGCAACCGCCGCTCGCCGGATAGCTACGCCAATCTACACTATTACGCGGCGCTTACGTTTGACTACATAACGGCTTCCAATGAAAAACTTTTATGCCGCTTCAGAATAATCCCAAGCGGGCCGGGCTCCGAGTCAGGCATTCCCATAGGCGATGACTTTGATCAACCATGGGCGGAAAAGCGGCTTGCCGGCGAAACGCGCCCCGCCAACTATCTACGCCGCGAGTACCAACGCCGCATAGCAAGCGGTATTAAAACTGAGTATAGACTGCAAATACAAATCCACAAACCAGACAAGGATGACGGCAACGACATTTACAATATTGGCCGTGAATGGGACGAAGCAACACATCCTTGGATGGATGTAGGCATGTTTAAAATTACAAGCGCTATGAACGTTGAGGAAGCTGAACGCCTCAGATTCCGTGTTAACCACTTGCCACCGTCTATTAAAATCCCCAAAGCCGAATCCGCGGTTGATTACCGCTCAATAGGCTGGATGCGTGTTCAAGTTTATCCAGTAGAGCAGGCCGTCAGAACTTTCATCTCCAACATACAAAGTATGTTTGGATTTGGGTCGGCCCCGGCATGGGATTATAAACAGTTGAGCGCAAGTTTGCAATGGCGGCGGCCGGAAACAACAACTATATTCGCAAACATCCAAAAAGATAAAGTTGAATCATTGCGTTTGCAGTTAAAGAGAGCAAAAAACTCATTAAATCTGGACAAATTAACAAACCTGCATTTTTTCAGGATGTTCATCCTTGACGAAGAAGTTGATGTATATGGATGCCGGCATTTGCCTTGTTTAGTCATATCCATAGTCTATGACGGCCACACGTTAAATTTTCTGGATGATTTAATTGCAACCGGAGGCGATACTTTCAGGGCAATTTTTGAAAACTGCGTTAATTATCCCGTAAAGGCCGATGGCTCGGCTTTTCGCAACTGGCTTTTATCTAAACATAAGAAGCCGAACACTTACCACATTGGCGGCGTCCTTGACAAAGTGTCGCATATACGCGAAGAAGACCGTTTACATATAGCAGTTGAATCATTTATAGATGAGCAAATGGCCGCCGCCAAATGGAAGAACAAGACTCCTGAATTTATCAGAAGCCGTATTCAACATTTTGTAAAAACAAGAGCCGATCTGCCGCATGAGGAGCGCCCTAAACCGCCATTAATATCCAGATTTCTCAAAGCGTTTGCAGCGGCCAGAGTAATTATTATGTTGTCGATTACTCCCGCGCTGCTTTCATACGCCTCTATTCCGCCCGCGCGTCATTCATTTTTTATATTTGTTATAGCGTCATTAGCAATTTTCGCAAGCATGCTTTTACTGGCGATTGTTGTCGTCCGTTTTTATGAAATAATAGAACCTGACGATGTGGTAAAACCAAAACCCGGACAAGTCGCGGATTTGGCAGCACAGGAAGACCATTTCCTGCAAAATCAATTTACCATGATTACAACAGTCCGCAACTCAGCGTTTCGCCGCCTTGCCATGCGCGTTGTCCTTTGGATAGCTAATACTTTAAGCAGTTTTGTCTGGAACGGCGGCAAACTTGTGGGCATTGATTCTATACACTTTGCGCGCCTTCATCAGCTAAATGAAGGCCGCCGTATGCTCTTTATAAGCGATTATGACGGCAGTTGGGATAGGTACCTTTTTGACTTTCTCGGCGTAGGAGCTTTTGCGGTTGTCCCGATTTGGGCAAATCTTCATGGTTGCCCTAAAACAAGATTTCTTTTACAACCGACAAAAGGGTTTGCCCAGAGATTTTTGCCGTTTACCAGAGCAAAACAGGTTGAAAGCCAAATATGGCACAGCGCATATAGCAATTTAACAATGGAAGATGTTAAACGAAACGCAAAAATCAGGAAAGGCCTTTTTGGCTCAATGAACGCGCGGGATGTTCGTGAATGGCTGCGTTTATTTAAAGGATAAATCATGAAAAACAAACTAGCGCTGGACGAGATACAGGGCCTGCTGGTATCAGGTTATGGAAAGCAGGAGGTCTCAAGCTTCATATTATTGCAAATATCAGACAAGGAAAAGGCCAAAACCTGGATTAAGGGCATAGCTCCGCTTATAACATACTCGCGCAATAAGGAGTCTAAATCAAAGCTCAATATCGCGTTTACATATTCGGCTATGCAGTCATTTGAGTGCCCTGAATCAGAACTTAACGAATTCTCGCGTGAATTTCGCGAAGGCATGGTTACCCCCCATCGTCAACGCATCCTTGGAGATCAAACAGGCGGCGCCGGCGATCCTGTAAATTGGACCTGGGGAGGCCCTGAAAACGATAAGGTAGACATACTTTTAATGGTTTATGAATTGGATTCGCAAATCCTTAATAAGAAATTAACCGATCTTCGCAAACAATTCACCGGAGTCAATATAATTAAAGAGCTGTTTTCAACCCCTTTGCTTGACGGCAAAGAACATTTTGGGTTTAGAGACGGCATAGCGCAACCTATTATTAAAGAGAACGGCAAACCAGGCCATGATCGTGATAAAGTTGCCGCCGGCGAAATTATTCTCGGCTATAATGACGAAAGCGGCGCAATGGAACCTGCGCCGCTTGTGGCGGTTAATGGAACTTATCTGGTATTTCGGCAAATTAATCAGGATGTAAAAGGGTTTTGGTCATTTTTTAAGCAATATTCTACTGATAGTAATAACCATATTCACGCGGCCTCAAAAATGGTCGGCAGATGGCCTGACGGCACGCCTTTAACAATGTCGCCGCAACCACCCACAGAAGCCATGCCGGTCAATGATTTTGGGTTTAGCGATAATGACGTTGACGGCAGCCGCTGTCCATTAGGTTCTCACATACGCCGTTCAAATCCCAGGGATGCATTAATCGCCGATGAAGATAAATCGTTGGCAATAGTCAAGCGGCATCGCATTTTAAGGAGAGGCCGTTCTTACGGCATACCGGTTGACCCATCTGTTTACCCAGGTGATTTAAGCGTAAAAGCGAGGAAAAACACAGGCGAGATCGACGGCCAACGCGGGCTATTTTTCATATGCCTCAACGCAAGCATTTCCAGACAATTTGAATTTATACAGCAAACATGGCTAAACAACCCTAAATTTTTAGGAGTTTCCGCTGAAACCGACCCCATAGCAAGCCCGGTGGAATGGAGCGGAGAAGGCCCAAAAGGCGTCTTCACAATGCAATCATCTTTGTTGCGCAGGCGCATTACCGGGTTGCAAAAATATGTTCAAACAGTAGGCGGTTCTTATTTTTTTCTTCCGGGTAGACAAATGATTTTACACATAACAGAAGGGTTTTCTAGTATAAGACCAGATAATTAGTTTTTGTAGCATATACACAAGGCTAGCAAATTAAATTTATTACATATCAAAAACGGGAATAAAACAAATGATAAGCAGATTGACAAACAAATTCGTTTTAACGTTAGTAACAATATCAATCCTTAGCGCATTGCCAGCATTTAAAGCAAACGGATCAGAACCCGCCGCAAAAGAGGACAAATGGCAGATTCGGTTTGCTCAGATATTCTCAGAGCTTATGCGTCAATCAGAAATCAAACCTGCAAACCATCTCTATTTTATGCCGGAGACGTTAAATCTAAATATTCATGAAAAGGATTCATACAACCAAATAGAATTAAATAAGCGCTTTGCCGGCGATTTCCCGCCTATATCCAAACTTGACGAAAAAGTCGCGCATCGTCTTGACGCGACATTTGTAATTGTGCCGGGATTTGGCCATCACCTTATAGAACGAAAATGTTTTCAGGACGAAATAGATGATATAGAAAAACTTGGGTTTGGCGTAATTTACGCTGGATATGAAGATTCGTTTGAAAACGATGAGAATTGCGCAAAACAAGTTTACGATATTATTAAAAAGGTAAAGCCAATAAATAACAACATTATCTTTCTCACCCATAGCAAGGGCAGCCCTGTAGCGCTCGCATTGCTGGATCAATACAAAGATATAGCCGATAAGACTATTGCAATGGTCAGCTTTGCCGGCGCGATCCGCGGCTCCGGATTAACCGATACCTCTTTTGGCGAAAACGGATTAAGATTGTTAAAAGCGTATGCAAGGATCAAAAACAACAACTATATAATCCGATCCATGGTTAACCGGTTGGCGGGTTTTATGTCCTGGCTTGATATACCGAATTGCAAAGAATGGAACAGCTTATTAAAAAAAACCGAGAACTTTAAGGATGACCTTGCCGACCTCCCCGAAGGCGTAACGGGCCTCACTCCCGAGCAAAGCGAGTCAAATTACAAGACACTTACATTGCCTGACCACATTAAACTTTTTTCAATATCCGCGGTTTATCCTGAGTCTGAGTACGGCAGAGGGGCAATAGATATCAAAAACCCCGACGACCTATTTTTATACGCCTTAGGAAAGGATTTATACAACGCCAACGTCTTCCACGACTCCCACATTCTCCAACCCCATTCCGAATTCTTCCCCGCCAACGGCGAATCCCACAGACTGGCAATACTAAAAACCGACCACTGGGGCATAACCTATACCCGCGTCCTGTCAAAAAAAGAAAAACACAACGACCCATTTCCGCGCAAAGAGATGCTTAACGCAGTGATACTTGTGTTGGATGAGTATTTTAGTGAGTAGAAATGAAGAAATAACATTTATTGTATTTTTACCTAAGTTGAGCTATTCTTATCACCCTCCCCTGACCCCTCCCATCAAGGGAGGGGAAATAAACGGTATATATTAATTACAATACTTCACCCATTAGGTGAAACTTTTTAACTTTACGATTAGCGCCTAAACGAGCTGA
>JAIQZQ010000084.1 GCA_021777105.1 Candidatus Anammoxibacter sp. | reverse complement strand
AACAATTAAATACATGAAAAGTGATTAGAAATTAATCAAAAACGGAAAATATTTTCTATTCTAACCAGAGTTAGGGCACAGGAGGTTTTTCGGCCAAAATTTTCAAACAAAATTACCCTTTCCGCAACAGATACTACGTAGTGTGTAAATGAGCTTTTGGTAGGGGGGGGGAGGGCGGCTTTTCGAGGTATATTTTGCTGTTTATTGATCCGGATTAGCCGGGAAAGTGAAAATGCAAAAGCGAATTAACTACAAATAGTTCGATTTTGTTCAAGTCGAAGACTTGAACAAACAATGCGCAGCCACAGCCACAACATCAATACTTCCAAATTTTTCACTTGCCGTTGAAATCCTTTATATAGAGGAGCATATACGACAAAGTGGAACCATCCATTGCTGTTATAATCTCATATTCCACCGTGTTATCTTTAACCAGCATATTGAAGCCGGCTAATTTCCGATAGTAAGTAGGTTGGGTAGAGCAAGGCGAAACCCAACATCCAAATGTTTTTTGATCGCGCAAAACGCAGGGGGGAGCAATCGTAAATGATTCTTAAAACGTTTCGGAGCAATCTGCAAGATTGCTCCAGCCGGAAAAGTCTTCGATCACACTTTTATGATAATCTTTTGAACCTTTGCTCTTCTCAATCCACCAATTGATAATTTTTCGAATTGTGAATATTTTATAATTAAGACTCGACGTTGGGTTTGACTCAAAAATGACAATTTACCTCTCTCCTGTTATTTGGAGCCTAAATCCTCTAAAATTAACCAAGAACAATACACACAAAATAATGATAACGAAACTAGGAATGTCGGATAAATATCCGATTACAATTGCCAAATCACTTTTATACTCAGCTATAGGCCCATAAACGAAATCTAATACTAAACCAATTGCGAATAATATCGTGTAAAGCCATATTGCCCAAGGCTTAATAAAAAACAATCCAATCGACGAAATTGTACAAGCTATGACAATTAAAGTATTTAGCACTGATTCCAATACGCCTATATCAGACCTCCACGTGGTATCTCTGGAGACACATACATAAACTATCAATATAAGCCATTGAGTAACTACAGCCGTTTTTAATATCGTCCGAAAATTTAATTCTATTTCCATTTGTTACTCAAACTCAGCAATTAACTATCACCTTTAAAAAGAGTGGTTTGTAAAATGACCATATAAGGAGATTGACATAGAATTTCTAATGGCCGCCCCTATAGCTTTCTATAAAACGAACCTGTCTATTGTTTTGCTTTGTTAACATCAAAATATCCGTCTTCTTTCTTTAAAATTAGGGACGCGTAGTTTAATCAACTCAAGAAGCTCTTTGGTGTTTGGCATACTCATGACAATCAATAGTTTCTTCTTGTTTTTTAATTTTAGATATTTTTTGTCTTTAGGTATGCAAAATAGTGGATTTAGAGCTCCCTCTATTTCTTCCCATTTGCATGAATTGTTTAATCCTATTATATTGCCGGTTGTTAACCCATCTTCAGTAGCCGTTATAGTGTAATACAATATCCTTAACAAATAATATCCTCCACATGCGGCAAAAAACACTAAAAAGGAAAGCTGTAAAATGTGCGAAAAAATTAAACCATAATAAGTAAATATTCTAAAAATATAAAGCGCGCATAATAATAAAAGCATTGTCAAGCTAACCAAAAAAGTAATCACATACCACCTCTGAAAACCGCATTTTATAATTTCCTCATTGTTTGCCATTTCATTCTCCCTATTATTGGCAACCATTAGATGGTTTTGACGGTAATTCAAAAAATGGAGGTGGGGTTATCTGTGCCGTAGGCGCTTGTGATGATTATAAAATTTATGACAAGCAAATTATTAAATTCAAAATGCTAATAATTTCCTGCCCCTAACTTTTTATAATCAGGGATAACCATAATGTTTTCTGGGTTGTTGGTGTAACCTAAAAACAAAGATTTAGCTCTCTCCAGTTATTTGCTTCCTAAAGTTCCTAAAGTTAACCAAAAACAGAACGCACAAGATAACAAGAATGACAGTAGAAATTGTGGCTAAATATCCCATTACATTTGCAAAATTACTTTGCTGTTTGATTAAAGGTTCACTAAAAAGTGTAGATACTATATCAATTGCAAATAGTATTGTGTAAAGCCATATTGCCCAAGGCTCAATAAAAAACAAGCCCATCCACGAAATTATCAAAGCTATACCAAAGAGAATACTTCGCAGCGATTCCAATATACCTATATCGTCCCTCAACGTGGCATCCATAGATACAAACACAGAAACTATTAATATAAGCCATTGAGCAATTAAGGCTGTTCTTAATAGTATCCGAAAGTTTAATTCTATTTCCATTCTATTTCCCAAACTCAGTTGTGGGACGGCGGCATAAGCAGAACAAAGATATGACTAAGTTGATTAACCTATAAAAATCGGTTTTTCACAAAAACACATCTTGTAAGTTGTTGATATAGTAAGACTTAGTTTTAAAGGCTCTTCAAAAACAAGGCAAATTAACAGAGTCATATGTATGCCATGCCTTTCGTTGTCTATGTAGATTTACATGATTATATCATTAAAATTATTAATTATTGTTGGCAGGGTATCAATATTTTACCTCGCCTTCGTTCTGCGTCATTTCAGATTCCAGTTTCTCGACAATTTTATATAATCGTAATATATAGTAAAAAGTCCATGCTGCTATCATACTCAATAGCAACATAGAATATTGATACATGAGTTCGCCGTCGTCTTCTCTAATTATACTTTTAATTATACACACAATACTTTTAACGACTAAACAACTAAAAGCCGTATAAGAAATATATCTATATTTCCATGCATTTTTTAGCCGTTTTAAAAGTTTCTTTTCTTTAACTGTAAGCTTCACTTTATTTTGCGCCATTAGTTTGTTTTTATTTGCTTTGTTGAGGTTGGTTATAATTCTTTTTCTATTTTTTCAGCATGATCTTTAATAATATCTTTTACCTCTTCTTCAATAGGTTTTTGAATAAAATGTTTTGAAATTGGGTTGTCAATTTCTAAATAAGCCCCTGCGAGTATTAAAGGAACGCCAATTAGTGGTTGACCTGCTAGTGTTGTCGCTACACCTGCCCCAATTAAACCTACGCCAATAAGTTTACCAGGTAAACCTACTACAAGACCGTATGGATCAATAAATGTTAAAGGATTATTTCTAACATATAGGTAAAAATTATTATCTCCACCTTTGATGCTTCTCCTATTAAATCACTGCTTTCGCTTAAGTTTTCTTATGTACTGTATTTCCGACAAATACCAGAAAATGGCTCCTAATAGGGCGCCGGTTGCGGCCCAGAGAAAGGCCTGCCATATAAAATAGAGATAGGCGTGTTTGTTATTTCCTCTCAACACAGGGAGAATAGTCATAATGAAATAGCTAAGCGCTCCCAAGAGTAACACGCCTTTCATTAAGATAAAGTTTAACATTCCTTTTTTACGCACTTTTGCCCATGCTTCAATTTCCTGAGTTTCTATATTTTCACATTTCTCCAGGCGCAATTTGTTTTTAATATATAAGACACTAATCCCCCATACAGAGAGTGGTATTAAAACAGCAAAACCAAGAACAAAAAGCTTATTTTCTTGTGTTATTAAAAATATATCAAATGATTGAAGGGTCCATGGTATAATGAAAAAGACCCCGCAAAAAATACAATTAAAACCGCAAATTAGCATAGGTAATGAGCTATTGTTAGCTCCCCTATTTTTAAAGCAAGGAGTGATCAAAACAAGTCCGACAATAAATTCAATTATGCCGCCAACTAATAGAATTAGAAAGTCACTGTCAATCATAAATAAATTGCGAGTCTCTAGATCGGGCCATCTTCAGGGGCGCCCATTAGAAGCTCCTTGTTTATACTTTCAAGTAGAGAATCAAAGCCGCCTCTAGGTTCCTCTGTCACAAGAAGCGCAGAGCCGTCGTTAGACACTTCAATAGGAGATGTCAATATATTACGCTTTTGTATTGAAGAAATTAATTTTATTTGATCTTCCGTAATTTTATTTTTAAATTCTAAAGATAAAACTTTTCTTTCTGTTGTAAGATAAGTATTTCCCCATTGTGTGTGCAATTCATCTTTTTTTACTTTCTGTCGAGTAATTATTGCGGCTCTAAGCGTTTCCAATCTGAAATTGAAATATTTTCTAGCCCATAAAGGCCCTATAAAAATCCACAAAGACATGTCATCAACTAAAATATATCTCAATTTTCTAGTAATAAAAGTAAGAAAAAATACTACAAAAAAATAAGCTGCATAGAGTATTAAAGGCCAAACCAGGATTCTTGGCTGAAAACCAAGAGCATTAAGCAGGTAAAGCACAAGAAAACCAATTAAAGAAAAATATAGCGAGGCAAACATCGTTGAGTTTAATTTATAATAAAAGTTTTTCATTTATAAAATGTTAAGATGCTTTAAAAATGTATATATAAACAAGAAATCTGTATCCTATAAAGATATCAAGGGATTTGTGAAAGAAGATGGTGGGCTATACGCTTAATTGTGGTTGGCGCTTATTGATCCATCATGCTTCTTAAATAATTTCTTTAGAAAAAAAAGAAATGTGTAACCGTTTGCAATCATTAAAGCACAACCAGTCAAGGTCAATCCTTTCAAAAATATTAAATATAAACCTAAACCTGTAAAGGAATACACTAAAAAAAGTGAAATAATAAATTTCTTACGATCATTTTTATTTAAATCATAATAAGTTCGTGTTTTTGAATCTATTGATCGGATCGTTTTAAAATAATTTAGCGTTAATCGGAAGTTAACATAAATCATAAAACAGGTAAATATTAATAGGTTAGATTCGCGAATACTTGATTTAAATTTTGCGATAAAGAATAGACTAATAAAAATTAAATTAACGAATGTAAAAATTATTAAATAAATTAATTTAATTTGTCGTTTGTTTTTATTAAAAGTTTTAACTTTCATAACAAATAAGAGCGTGTATTCTAAAATCTATAATGTCAATAATTAACCTGCTCCCTTTTTTTCATTTCAAGTAATCTATTTGAAAGAGAATATTAGACCAATAATCATAAATATATAGCCTAGCACATAGCATATTTTCATTTCCCCAGATACATTTTTAATAACAGTTGGTCCAAAAGATAAGAGTTTGCCTTTACGTATAACTGATATCTTTGCCGTTAAAAATAAAATAAATCCGGCCAGTATTATTAAAAGCCCTAATATTTGAGGTTTACCTTCTGTAACGTAATTAAATACATGGCTTGAAATGAGAAAAATCCAGAATATACCAGCTAGTGGCTTATATATCCATTTGCCTAACCAACTTTTATCGTAGAAATATGCTCTCCACATATATTTATTTATTTTGTTTCGTTCTTACGCATAATATCGAGCGCTAGCAAAAAATTAACGTGTGTACGTACGCCTATTTCAGCTCTCCAAGTTGTATCCTTAGATGCATAAACATAAACTATCAATATAAGCCATTGAGCAACTAGCGCCGTTTTTAATATTGACCGAAAGTTTAGCTCAATTTCCATTCTATTTCCAAAACTCACTAGTGAATCAGTAACAAAAGCATAACAAAGATATGCGCACTACTTTTTTACCGGGTACGTAGATTTGCATGATTATATTGTTAAGATCATTTGACGAAAAACAAAACCAAGGCAATGACCATAGCTATAAAAAATGGAAATAAGCAAAAAATAATATTAAATATTGCTTCATTTTTAAAGAATTTCAAATTTTATACTCCAAAAGCAATACTAATAGTTTAAAAACATGTGTCGTCATCGTCATCGTCATCTTTAAATTTGTCCATCAATGGCTCAAATTCATCATCGTCAAAAAAACAATTAAAAATACATGGCGCATCCGGTATTTTGAAAAAACCTTCAAATTCAACATTATCTACGTCAATACATATAAAAACATCAGCAAAAAGTAATCTTGTACAAACTACTATTAACCCAGATGGATCAACAAAATTAACAGGATTATTTAGAACATATTTATAAATATTTAATCCACCGAGAAGACCAATTGGATCTTCAGTTATAAACCTGCCAACCTCAGCGTCATAATATCGAGCCCTATAATAATACAAACCTGTTTCTGCGTCAAACTCTCTTCCTGTATAGGTATAAGGATTATCTATAGAGCCAATCTGCTGATCAATATTTCCAAACGAATCGTAAACGTAATTTTGCGCCATAACTCCGTTAGAATCGGTCAAGTCGGTAATGCTGCCTAATCCATCAGTGTGGTAGAAAAAATCGAGCCCGTTTTTTTCCATAATCAATGGCTCGTCTATGCCCAAGCCATGGGTGTATCTTGCCAGCTGGCTGTTGTTGCCGTCAAATTCGTATAAAATATCTTCCCGGTCATACACATATCGGGTAATTGCGCCGTCTACGTCCTTTTCAACTCTTCTGCCAAACGAATCATAACTGTAATGAGCTGTTCGGCTGCCCGGCATGTTAATTTGCGTAAGTTGATTGTCAAAGTCGTAGATGTATGTTGTAGATTCACTGGTTGCCTTATCTATCTTTTCAGTCAGATTGCCGTTTTTGTCATATCTATACACAAACAACGCATCGGCAAGCAGACGGTTGACCGGCCCTACTACTGAATCTAATGTCTGGCCGTCTCTGCTGAGTCTGTTGCCTGTTGAATCGTAATTAAATGTTTCGTCCGGTTGCGCCGGCAATGGTCTTGTGGCCTGAGTTAGTTGATAAATGTTGTCATAAATGTATGCAATGCTGTTTTCAACTGTCGCCCCGGTTCTGGATGTGTTCATTCCGGTTCTGTTAAATAGATTGTCGTATGTGTAATCAAAACCTGATAGAGTTATAGCTCCAAGTTTATGTTGCAGGCTTGTAAGGCGGCTAATGGCATCATATGTGAAATTAGTTGCCACGCCGTTTGACAATCCGGCGCTTATGCGCCTGTTTAAAGCATCGTAACCGTAATTGACGGATTGATTTGAAGGATTTGTTATGTCGGTAATTCTGTCTAAATCGTCATACGAATAGGTTGTGGCGCTGCCTGGTAAAGAGACGCTATCCGTCATTGAAATAAGATTGTCGTGAGAATCATATACATAATTTATAGTCATATCCGGTTGGTTTTGCGAGCCAGATGTAGAGGCGCTTGTAATCCTGAACCCGCCATCATATGTGAAAGATATGTTGCTGTCGGAATCAGTGGCGTTTATCAGGCTTCCAAAGGCGTCGTAAACTAATGTTGTATCAAGCTCTACCGGTGCCACTGGATCTATAACTTGCGATTTTTTGACCAACAGATCTTCGCAATCGTATTCAAAGTTTGTTATTTGTCCGTTGCGGTCTGTTTTAGTTATAAGATTGCCGTTGCCGTCATATACAAAAGATTCTGAATTGCCGAGAGGGTCGGTTTTTACGGCAATTCTATCCATTGCGTCATACGCAAACTGTGTCACATTGCCGTTAGCGTCAATAACATGTGTCATGTTGCCGTTGGCATCATAAGAGTAATTCGTTGAGTTGCCTTTGGCGTCTATAACGCTGGTTAGTTGATTTGCCAAATTATACATAAAGTTTGTTGTATTGCCGTTGGCGTCTGTTAAAGATATTACGTTGCCTGCCGCGTCTGTTGTAAACGTGGTTGTGTTGCCGAGGGGATCGGTGGTTGAAGCGATGTTGCCTTTTGAGTCATACATGAATGTTGTAGTTTTGCCCAGGGCGTCGCTGACGGATGTTAGTAATCCTTGTAAATTAAACGCGTAAGTTGTTTTGTTGCCCAAAGTGTCAACCACTTCTATTGGATTGCCTTTGGCGTCGTAATTGATTCTTGTAATAAAGTCGTCTGGATCATTGGTTATGGTTCCTTTAGGCGCTGTAATTGATGTGACTAGATCAAAAATGGGGTCATACGTGTATGAAAAGCGCCCCCCGAATTTAAAACTCCGGAAAATGTTGCCGTTTGCGTCATATAGCACATCCAGAAGTGTCCTCTCTGCATGGCCTATTCTCTTTCTAATGGCAAGCGGAAGGCCGTCATCATTTCTGGTAATGGTTGTTGACGGTTTTGCGCAATTTAATGTGGTTTTTTCAATTGTTGCGTCAAATTTATCAAAAAATATCTGACTTTCTATTCCATTGCCGTTTATAAACCTGCTATCCAGATCTCTTGTGGTGACATTAGGGGCCGGGTTATTTTTTGTTCCTACTCCGTTTTTGACATCAGCAAGGCCTTTGACAATGTTTGGCAATAGATGTTTTGTTGATCCGTCCGCAAAAATGAAGCTTTTAAAACGACCGGCAAAGTCATAGTTGATTGTGTGTTCATTGCCCGTTGGCTCTATCTCTTTAATTAAAAGGCGTTTGGCGTCGTACTCATATGTCGATTCCGAGCCGTTGGGATCAATTATTTTTGTAAGGTTGCCGTGGATATCATGCTGAAATGTTGTTACTCTGCCCGCAGGATCGGTTACGCTTGAGAGCAGGCCGTCCTGGTAATTAAGGGTTGTTACGAGTCCTACTGGGTCTGTGATGGTTGTCAAAAGACTGTTTGAATCATAACTAAAGGTTGTTGTGTTGCCGTTTCTGTCAACCGTTGATGTATGGAGGCCGTTTGCGTCAAAATGAGCTTTTATGCCATTTTTTGTTGTCCTGGTAAACGAGTTGTCATTGTTTTTTACAATTGTAGTAAAATCACTATTTGTTCTTCCAGTTGCCCCTGTAGGATCCAATACTATAGAAGCTCCATTTCCTTCCGTTATTAAAACTCTGCCGTCTTCTCTGTTCTGGTCGTAAAGCCTTTGCAGACCGTCAAGGGTCCAGCCGGCTCCGAATGGGCTATTTATCTGGTTGTTGACAATAACATTGCCTGTTGTGGTGGTTCCGGAAAATGAATCGTCCCAGTAATTTTTTAGATCAAAGGTATATGGGTAGAACCCCGTGGGAATGTTTCTTGCGTCAAATATTGTTGATTTTCGGCTTGGGAAGTCGCTGCCTTCTGTAAATATTTCATTATTAAAATCGACTCCGCCTACTACAATCTTGGTTGATTGTGTGTCAGGCACATCTGTATTGCCTATTTGAGATGAGAATACGCTGACAATTGGGGCCGGATAAGCGGCTTCGCTATTGTAAATGAATTTTAACGCCTTTGAAACTCCAAGGGTCCTGTAGGCCGGTAGTGTGTGATCTTCAAAAAAGTTGCCGGTCTGTAATCTAAATCCGGATTTTGCCTTTTCATCGCATCCGCCACCGCCGCCGCCACCGCCAAATCCACCACCGCCGGATCCTTCTTCAAAACAGGTCAAGCATGGGCCTCCACTTGGCGGGCCTGGTTCTGGGAAATGCCATGAAGTTTCTCTAATGCCGCCTTCCACGGTATTGATGAACGCTCCGGAGTTGTCTACCTGCCCTTTGCCTGCAATAAAGAACTTTCCTGTCGAGTGGTCGAGAGACCATATATCCACATGCGTTGACGGTTGCAGGTTTGTTGTATTTGGAAACGTTATAGGCGCTGGTTGCGCAAATGTAAGGCCCATTGGCTGAAGAGTGACGACCATGTCAGGCCCAAGATTCTCCGGCAATGCAGCCGGGGTGAATCCTTCAGGCACTTCTGAAATGGAAATTGCGCCTGTATAGTTGTTGCCGCTTTCGTCTTTTACCGTGTTGGGGGGCACGGTCATGGTAATGCCGATGTTTGAATTGGTTACGACTGTTGTTGTGTTAGGGTCGATTTGGGCTTCGCTCTCTATTGCCACGCGCATAATAAATATAGGGCGGTCTATGATGTTGGCTACGTTTTCTATTATTTCTTGTTTCCCGCGATACGCGCCGTATGGGAGGCCGCTTGCTGATGTGACGCCGGCTCCGTTGTATTCAAAATGGTTGAGTCCTGAGGGTATGCCGGCCAGTGTAAAGTTGCCTGAGTTGTCGGTTGTGGTTGAAAGGCCGGTTTCAAGGTTTGTGACAACGGCTCCGGCTATTGGGGTTGTTATGCCTATTTTGGCGTCGTCTGCGTCATAAATTCGCCCTTGCAAAGTTGTTATGCCTGTTGTTGGGGCCGGGTTTACAGTGATTGTCACCGTTTCTGAATTTGTCAGCAGGCCGTCGCTTACAATGAACGTTATATTAAACGAAACGCCTGCTTGTGAGATATCCGGGACAAAGGTGAATAGACCGGTTCCGCAATTGAATGATACGTTTTTAGGCAACGGGATTGGCGAGGCCATTACTGTTATTGGGTCGTTGCTGGGATCGCTTCCTGTTACCGTAAAACTTAGCGTTGAACCGAGGTCCACTGTCTTGTTGCCCACCGGGTTAAGTATTGGGGCGTCCGGGTTGAACGAAACCGTGAAAATAGTTTGAGCGGTTGCTATGTTGCCGGCAAGGTCTTTTATTTCGAATATTGCGGTATGGGGGCCGTTTGCAAGCTCGGTTGTTGGGGCAAAGCTTATGGACGCGGGTGAGACGGTTGAAAGAGAGGTAACGTCTATGTTGTCCAGGATTACCTTTGCCGTGTTTGCGTCAATGCCGCTTAGGGCGTCGCTGTAAGCCGCGCTGATTACCGGTTTATTTGTTGCAACGGTTGAGCCCTCAACGGGATTTACGCTGTCGAATGAAGGCGCGGTTGTGTCTATTTTAAAACTTGTTGTTTCTGTTGCCGGGTTTCCGGCATTGTCGCTAACGCTTATAGCTATGCTATGCGCGCCGTCGGTTAGCGGTTCGGTTTGCGCTATTTCAATGGAGCTTGCGGTTACAAGCGCCTGCGCGGTTATATCTATGTTGTCAAGCTCTACTTTTGCCGAGTTTGTGTCAATGCCGCTTACGGCGTCGCTAAAAGATGCGCTGATTGCTGGTTGTATTATAGCAAATGTTGAGCCGTTTTCAGGGGCGGTAATGGCTATTAGAGGGGCGTCGGCGTCAAATGATATTGTAAAGCCAACTGTTTCAATTGCCTGGTTGCCTGCGTTGTCGCTAACGGTTACGGCAAGCGTATGCGGGCCTTCATTTAACGGAGTTGGCGAAGCCGCGGTAAAATCAGTTTCAGTTATGATTGCCTGAGCTGTTATATTGGTATTGTCAAGGAGGATTATAACTGAATTTACATCGACCCCGCTTACATCATCGCTAAATGCCGCGCTGAGCGCCGGTTGCGCTGTGAAGAGTGTTGATCCGTCAACCGGCGCAATGATTGATATTGCCGGAGGGGATTGATCGGTTGAAGTTGTAAAATTAACTGTTTCAGAGGCCTGGTTGCCCGCGTTGTCGCTTGCGGTTATTGTCAGTGTGTGAATGCCGTCGTTTAATGGAGTTGAGGGTGTAACATTAAAGCCTGTTTCAGTTACGTTTGCTTGCGCGGTTATATCCGCGTTATCAAGGTTGATTACAACTGTGTTTGTGTTTATGCCGCTAACATTGTCGCTAAACGAGCCGCTGATTGAGGGCTGCGCTATGGCGACTATTGATCCGTCGATTGGAGTTATATTTGATATTGCCGGAGCAATTGTGTCTGTTGTAAAACCAATGGTTGCCGATGCCTGATTGCCTGCATTGTCGTTTACGGTTATTGTCAATGAGTGAATGCCGTCATTTAACTGCGCTGAAGGAGTTGCGTTAAAGCCGCCGGCGGTTATGGCGGCCTGCGAAGTTATGTTAACGTTGTCAAGAGTGATTACGACAGAGTTTGTGTTTATTCCGCTTGCGTCGTCGCTAAATGCGGCGCTGAGCGCCGGTTGCGATATCAAGACGGTTGTTCCGTTAGCCGGCGCAATGTTCGAGATTGTCGGCGGAGTTTGATCGGTTGAAATTGTAAAATTTATTGTTTCGGTTGCCTGGTTGCCCGCATTGTCGCTTACGGTTATTGACAATATGTGAAGGCCGTCAATTAAGGGCGATGTTGGAGTATAAGCAAATGAAGTTGTGGTTATGTTAACTTGCGGGGTGACATTATTGTTGTCAAGCAGGACAATAAGGCCGGCGGTATTGATGCCTGATAGATCATCGCTGTATTCGCCTGTGATTAAAGGGATGTTGTTGGATAATATATCGCCGTTTGAAGGGGAAAGGTTGAAAATTATAGGAGCGTTAACGTCGTTAGTTTCATCATCGCTACTGTCGTCATCGCTGCTTTTGTCGTCTTTACTGTCGTCATCTTTGCTGTCATCATCACTGCTTTTGTCGTCTTTGCTATCGTCATCTTTATCTTTGTCTTTTTTCCTGCGTTTACGTTTCTTTTTTTTATCCTTGTCTTTGCCTTTGCCTCTCTTTTTGTCTTTATCTTTCAGTTGGCTTATTGGTTTGCTTTTAAAGGCGCCGGAGATGTTGACGTCGGATTCAATGCTATTATAGACTTTTATATCGCCTGGCGTGCTTGTGGCTGTATATGAGGCGGAAACATCTGTTGCCGCCTCATTAGCTCCGGCGTATGTTTTGCCAAACACGGTGGACTCGCCGGCTGTGAGGGCTGTAAATGACGCGGTTATTAATATAAAAAAGGCTGCTATGCTTAGAAACGCTTGTTTTTTTGAAAACATGGTTTCTCCTTTCCGGTTCAAGGCTTGTTCCTTGAGCCAACGCGACTGGTAAAAATAGATTGAGAGAAGTTTAAAAATTTTATTAATAAATAGCGGCGCAGGCGCCCTTGCCTCTGTTTCAATAGCCAAAGGCAAGGATGCATGCGCCGTTTACATGATTTGAAAATACTCATAACTATCAACCCTACAATAGTTTAAGGGTGATTGGATAAAAATTGCTCCATTTTGGAACAAAGAAGCCATAATTTGTTATTTTTTGGCTTTTCTTTATTTTATCTAGAAGTTTTGGCCAAAAAATACCGATGTTGGACAAAATGGTTGAAACAGGCTTAAAAATAAAATCAATTCAGGTATTTTTATTGTCTAAACGATAGTCGGTTTAAAATAAGTGGGATATGTTACCAAAACAAATTATTTAGCGCAAGTCGGGGGAAACACTACATAGGGTAGTAGGGGATTCCCCTACATAGACGCATCAAATCTTGTAGGGTGTGATTAACTTGTTTAACGGCATAGTGTTAAGATGGATTGTCATGTTAAATTTATTAAGAAAATATGCCGAAACTAAGTAGTTGTTAAACTTTTTGCATTAAAAAAAAATTTATTTTTTTTATTTTGAGAGATAATTTTTAAGCAGACAAATATTCATGTATTTTGTGTTGTAAGGGATTGCCGGTTTGGTTATGTTTTACGGTTACAAAATATTTGGAATGCAAAAATTAAATAAAACAGAGACATGCCAATACTATTTGGTCAAAGCCAAACCATTATGTAGCAACATGTTAGATGTGAATGAAAGCCGGCGTAATGCGATAAATTAAAATATGTTAAAAAAAATAATTAAACATAATAAATTTTATTTGTTGGGTGTGATAACGGGGGGGGTAATTTTTATTTTGTTAAAAATAGGGCTATTTACGCAGTTTGTAAGGGGCTTTTTAGGGGGATTTACATGATAAATTCAAAAAAGCAAAAACGGACCACAGATTGCACAGATAAAATCAAAAACATAGAACGCGGATGACATGGATGACGCGGATTTTCACGGATTTAAAAGCGAACCACCGATTTCACAGATTAAAAAGCAAAAAGTAAAAAGCAAATCAACCACAAATCCTCACAAATATTCACAAATATAAAAAGCAAGTAGGTTGGGTAGAGCTTCGCGA
>JAIQZQ010000083.1 GCA_021777105.1 Candidatus Anammoxibacter sp. | reverse complement strand
AAATATGGGACAAAAGAATTCGATATATATTCATTTGGATTTAACGGCATTGATGATTATGGCTTAAAAGATGACATTACTAACTGGAGCGAAGTAAACAAAAAATATTATAAAAATAGCAATCTTAAATTAGGGAATATGTCCTAATTTAAGATAGTTAAAAGTTTGCCTAAAGAGGGGTGTGGTTAAACCAAGTTATTTTTCCGCAGGCCATTAGATTGATTTAAATCAGAAGTTGAGTCTTATAATAGGCCTGTTTTTCTTACAATGACGATAAAAACAAGGAGATTTTATGATTTGTCCACGCTGCAAAAATAGATTGACTATAGTAACGGTTGATAAGGTTGCTGTTGATGTATGCAAAGGCGGATGCGGCGGTATATGGTTTGATTTAAAGGAGTTGGATAATTTTGATGAACCTCATGAAACAGCAGGTGAAGAGTTGCTTGATATTGACCTTGGTTTAAGGCGTGATGTTGACTATAAGGCGCGAATTAATTGCCCAAGGTGTAAAGACGTAATTTTAATGCGGCATTTTTCGAGTGTAAAGCGCGAAGTGGAAGTAGATAAATGCCCAAAGTGTGGCGGGTATTGGTTGGATTATGGAGAGCTTGAACAAATGCGCGGGTTATTTAAATCGACAAAAGATAAAGATAAAGCCGTTGAAATGTACTACGAGGCTCTTTTTGGACCCCGGCTCAGAGAGATGCATGCAAAAGAGGCCGCAAAATTAGAGAGAGCGCGCAAATTTGCAGGTATTGTGCGCGGCGTATCAGTTCGAGGTTTTGATTTTTAGGTGAGCTTTATGCTTGCCATAGGAATTATATAATTTACCTGTCTCTATTATTTTCATTCTACAAAATATCAAGAGGTAACGGTTAAGCTGCCTATTGCATTTCTGTTATTACCGCCAAATTAGCCTCGTTTCAAAATTTTGGTTTTGTGGCAAGTTCGATATTATATATTAACAGGTTGTCCGATAACAGGTTTTTCGGCTAATTCTCAAGTCATAAGACATTTAATGTCAACAAAATATATTAACGTATATTACAATGATATCCAGTAAATAAACCGCTAAACAATTGTATTTTTTATTGCATAATTTTATTTAGGCCATAAGAATCAATCCTTTCTAGTAAAATTATATATTTTTGTTTTAAAAACATTACGATGCAAGAATATGACGATTATTATATTAGTAATAGGAATACTTTTTTGTATATATATGCTTTATGCCATTTTTCTTAGGATTTGGAAAAAATAACCTGGAAAATGGCCTTTATAGAGTCAGCGAAGGATGGTTTATACTTCTTTGTTTCATTATTTTAAATATCCTATTGAAATAACAGTTAAGCTGCCTACCTAAGTGAGCCCGTCGCAATTCTGTTTGCATTTTCAAAGAGCGTTGTATGATAGGCGGCTCTCCTTTAGCTGGGACGGTTGGTCAAATTTCAAATGGTCAATCCTTAAACAGCTGTTTAAGCGCATGTAAATAATAAATTTATTGTAAACAAGAAGAAAAAAGGAATGGGAAATTTTGAAAACAAGGTATAAGAAGAGGTTTCTTTTATTAAGTTTGTTTATCTTTTCATCCATCGCATATGGAGACCCTCCCTATTTAGATGGAGAGTTTGAGAAGTATTCGGTTAAAGGTAGGATAAACCAATTGGATAGTTCTATTATTCAAGATAAAAATGATTCATATTCATATTTTCAGAGATCAGCTCTTTACTTTAAACAAAAACAATATAATAAAGCGCTTGATGATATAAATACTGCAATTAATTTAATTGACAAATATTATTATTTACGTTCCGGCATCTATGAAGTTTTAAATGAAATGACTAATGCATTAGATGATATAGAAAAAGCAATTGAATTAGATCCGCAGAACATATTATTTTATGAAAAAAGAGCTAATATTAAGTTTAACAGAGATGATATAGCGGGAGCCATTAAGGATGTGACATATTTATTTGATTTATTGTTTTCTTCTATCAATAGTTCAGATGAAGATGGTTCAATTTTTTCTGAAAAGATTAAACAAGCAAATGATGCAATTCTAAATGACTTTCCTGTAAGGAGCAGGGCTTATATAAATAATTTAGAAAATCTGAATCAAAATAAAATAGCATTCGAACTTTATAAGTTAGGGATTTTTTATAGTTGTAGGCAAGAAAAATAAAATTGAAAGAGTGTATAGATCAAATAAAATTCAATAAGGGAAATGCGCAACTTATTATTGATCTAGAAGATAAATTGTAAACAAGAGGAATCTAGCAACTGTTAAGTTACCAACCTTAATCAAAAAAACAGAATCCCAAAGGGTAGAGTAGAGAGCAGGCGTAGTAGTTACAAATCTGAGCCCTATTTCCTGCTCCCCTTCGTCAAACCGGACGTTCAGTTTTCCGGAATACGGCTTGCCAATCATCTTCTTCCAAAGGCTTTCGCAGTTTGAGTCCACGGGGTTGTTGTTGGCATCTTATCAATATTAAGAGCCTTGTACAGATATTGATAAGGATATGCTCTATACCATTTACCGTCTTTCCTTCGTTTACATCTAAGGTATATCAAGCATTCACTCTTCTAGTTAATTCTTCAAACCTGATGGGAAGCATTACTGATTTAAGCGACACAGCAGGATTGACCATCCAACATTATAAATATGATTCATTTGGAAATGTTATAGAACAAGTTGGCGATATTGAAAATAATTACACATATACCGGCAGGGAATTGGACAAAGAATCAGGATTGTATTTTTATAGGGCAAGATATTACCCCTCAGACACAGGACGATTTATAACCGTTGACCCAATTGGGTTTATAGGAGGATTAAATTTATATGCATATGTTGGAAATAATCCTATGAACTGGATTGATCCTTTTGGATTGACTCAGGAAGATGTAGATAGGGCAAAAGAAGTTTTGAAAGAATTTTACCCCGAGTATTACAATGAAGAAGCAGAGGTTTCTTTTGACGATTTTAACGAATTACCGCCCGGTGACTCTGCCGGTACTGATATATGGACAGGAGACATTGAGCTAAAAAATGAATACAAAGAGGAACTTAGTGGGCCAGAAAAGGAGGCATTACTTACTTCATTAGCCCATGAGTATCAACATAGCAATGATTCCATACTACAGCGAATACTTGACGATTGGTTTGACACAGACAATCATGACGATATTTTCGACAATGCGGAACACTTGTCGGAAGAAGCGAATGAGGCGATGTGCAAATAATCAAAGTGAACTTTTTAAAATAATTCAAATATTGACATATAATTTAAATATGAAAACCATAGGAATAAGCATTATTGTATTTCACTTTATGTTTTTTTATGCGCAAACTACCGTAGAAGCAAGCACAACACTTTATGGTAGCACTAAAGTAAGTATAAAAATTAATGAGGAAGCGATTAACAAATTTAATGACGATATAGGCAGGTACCCTACTAACGATGAAGGATTATATGTTTTAATATATAATCATGACAATATTAAAAGCTGGAATGGGCCTTATCGGAATAAAAAATTCATTTTACGTGATTGGTGGCACAATGATTATGTATATATTAATCCTGCGAAATATGGCAATAAAGCCTTTGATTTATACTCGTTTGGCGCAAATGAAAAAGATGATTTTGGGCTTAAAGATGATATAACAAACTGGAGTAAAATAAACTATAAATACTATGATAAATATCGCGCTTTAAAACAAATATTCTTTTTCTTTATATTAACCATTTTTGCGGCGTTATTAATCTTCCCATTATATCCGTTTATTTACAACCTAAAACTATGGCTTTATTGTAAAAAGATTTATAAAAATAACGACTTAAATATAACGAATAAAAAACAAATAGGCCAAAACGTTACAAACCCGGTAAATTGGTTACGGTATATATACAATGAATCAAACAGCGAAAATGACAAGATCTTAAAAATTAAAAAAAGAATAAAATTTGGTCTAATAATTTCTTTTTATTTGCTTATTGCATCTATAGTAAACATAATTACTCTGTTTATAATGTTGTAAAATAAATTAGGATGAATCATTTAAACTCCCATGTCAATTATGGCAGCATATCACTTTATAGTATCTCCTATTAAAGATTTACGTCCGTCAAATTGTGAAAAATAGCGCCAGTCTCTCACATTACATTGTTATTATAATTTTTTATGATTTAGCTCGAATACCGCATGTAGATAGCGTTTGCTTGTAAAATTTAAAAATGAATATTAGAAATAAATATAAAACATTAATAATTATATGGTTTATAATGGGGACTGTTTTCGGTTTGGGATCTATGTATTTAACAGAATATCTTTTTATCTTGTTCATTTTATTATTTTTAATTGTTGGCTGCTATACGTTTACATTAAAATGTCCCAAGTGTGGAAAATGTGTTTTACACAACCCTATTAAGCTATTTGGTATAGAATTTTATATTTGGACGTCATGGGTCCCAAAAAAATGCACAAAATGTAATTTTAACCTTTGAGTAAGGTCATAAAAAAGGCGATTTCAGAGAGAATAATGGTAGCAATTGTGGGCAACCTGATCGATTGGCACATATGTTTCTTTGTAGATGTCATATTACACTATCAAAATCCTTTTAAGCAGAAAAAATACCTCTTGCGCAAAGTCATAAATTATTTCCTGATATATGAACTATAAGTACTCAATTTTAAAGTAGGAATATATCGTGAATATACTAATTATTGTTATTGCAAGTTTCATTGTTTATTAGTAGCTTGTATTATAAAAGTGGTAAAGAAAGTAACATGGAAAATGTCTTTTATTAGAGCTTTAGACTTTATCTTTATTCCTTTTATTTGACATAGCAGCGCCCCTAGTAATTCTGATCGCACCTATTGTCAAATTAAAACTGTCTAGATTTGAACCCCAAGCTTTTCCAATAGGCGTGTGCATAGTCCGTCTGGTTGTTGACGACGGCGAGCTTGAAAGCGATCCGCCCGATGCAACAATTACGTCCATCCTTGTGGTAAACAGCCAACCGCTAATAACTATCACGAAAAGGAGGCAAAATGCGTAAGAAATGTGGTTCAAATATTAAAATAAAGTGGCGTTTGAAGCAATAAAAGGCAATAAAACAATGGCCGGGATATTGCCAACAAGTGAAGTACATTAGCCACTCTTTAATCCGTGTTTATTTTATATTTAAATCTTAAACCGTTTAGGGCCGGCATTGATTGATTTCATAATAAATTTAATTATTGAAGCTTTTTTTATTTTCATAGCGCCAAGGATTATGTTTTTTGTGTTATTTATAGTCTTTATAATTTGTTTTTTTATTATATACTTTTGAAGCATTAAACAGTGTAACTGAAATTACTAACACATACATAAAATAACGGATTCCAACCTGAAAAGTTAAAAATATTAAATCATAATTGTTCAGGTTAATTTCTATAATTTTTATAAAGGAGAATTGATGATGAAAACGTTAATTGTGTTTATAATTGTTGCGATTGTTCAGGCATCTATCTTTGTTGAATCAATTAGAGCGAAGCCTGTTAAACAGAACGCGGGAATTGAACAGTTAAACAAGGTTTTAGATCAAATCTATAAACTTGATGAAAATGATGTTAAACAATTCCTTAAAGAGATAAATAACCGTGAGCCTTTAGAAGCTCTTAAATATATAAGAAAGCGAGGTCTTAAAGCGGAAGAGTCAACGCAAACCATTATTAAATATTTTAGAATCTCGCAGGAACTTGTTAAAAGGGAGCCGGACAATCCGGTTATAAAGTACGCATATGCTTTTTCACTAGCGATTATGAAAAACAGGAAGGAAGCAATAAAGGTATTGCATGATATGATGAAACACCATCCCAAACCACCACTTTCTCATTTTATTAATTTCTCTCTTACCGCAAATTACTGTAATTCAGGTCAATACGTTGAGGCAATTGCGTACGGTATTCAAGTTGCCCCATTTTCGGATTCAATAGGGCCTGATTTTACTAAGAGCCTTTATATCTGGTTGGGCGACGCTTACGATAATATGAAAGAGTATGATAAAAGCATAGACGCTTATAAAAATGCCATAAAAGCCTCCCCAGGGTATCCTTACGCATATCAAAATATCGGCATTGTGTACCAACATTTAAAAGATTGGGACAAAGCGGTTGAGAATGGCCTGAAAGCAGTGTCTCTGCAAAGTTATCCAACTGGACACTTTAGCCTTGGAAACGCATATTCTGGACGCAAAGATTATTATAAGGCTATAGATCAGTATAAACTGGCTCTGGAATTAAATACCGGGTTTTTAGTCTGTCGGCTTCGGCTTGGACACGCGTATATGGAGATTGAAAATTATGAAAGCGCCAAGGCTGAGTTTAAGAAAATATTAAATAAAAAACCTGGCGATGTCGATGCCATGGCAGCCATGGGATGGTATTACAACATGACCAGGCGTTACGAACAGGCGGTTGTATATTTAGAGAGAACGTTGAGGTATAATTCAGATTTTAAATTTGCCAAAAAACAGTTGCAGATTGCCAGATGCGCGATAGAAAACCACACTATTGATCTGGTAGATTTTAATAATAAATACGACAGAGCTCATAAACTGCTTGTTGAGGCATATGCCATGATGCAAAAAGGCCAACTTAAGGAATCAAATGCAATTATAAAAAAGTCGATTAAGTTGAATCCATATGAACCGTTAGGATTTACTTATTTAGCCTCCAATTATTATAATGTTCAAGATTTCAAATCTGCAGCGATTGAATTGGAGAAAGCAATGGCCTTGGATCCGTATAACGCAGAAACGGCAACTAATTATGCCTGCACGTTGGACAAATTAGGCAGAATTGATGAGGCTTATAAAATTGTTAGAGAAACTTCGGCAAAGATCCCTGAAAATACCGCTTTTAAAAAGCTTTTAGAAACTATCAGAAGTAAAAGCAAATAACAAATTTAACGAGATTGAACTACTTTCGGGACCAAGTCCTTTATATATTTTTCTTAAGCGTCTTAAAACTTCTTGAAATTTTCTAAATGAAGAACTTTTTTTATAAATTAAATTCAGCAATGTTCGGCTCGCTATATTTTTCTTTATTGGGCTTTTTTGCTCTTTATTTGCTTAAAACTTTTAGATTCGTGCCAAGAATTCTGGTTTGGCCTTTAATAATCTATTCCGTTTATTTTCTTTTAGTATTTATTTTAACTTTTTTTACAGCGTAAAACGTGTTTACGAAAAAAGAAAAAGCTAAAAGCCTGCGCTATATTAAAAAATATCTTATTATCTTATCAAAATTTATTAATGGTTTATTTTTTTAGGAAATGAATAAAATGTCTTTCTGGATAAATAAACGGAGTAAAAACGGCAAAAGAGAGTTAGTTTAGGAAAAAGGTAAAAAACTGCAATTGTTCAGCATATTAACTTCAATAATTCAAGGTCAGGACCGGACTTTAAAACATTTGAAAGTTTCAGTTTTGCATCCTACCGCATCTATCTACCCTTGCATGTGCTATGACGACATTTGCCTCCATTTTTTGATAATTTATTTAGATTTTCAAAGCTTCCCCCTATGCCAATTATTGTTTTCATTTCAATTTATAAAATTTTATAAAATATGGTTTTGAAAATATCTAAAATTGTTGTAAAAATCCCTTATATCTGTTATTGTTTGATTGTTAAAATTTCATGATTTTTGGAAAATTGATATATTAAAAAAGGAGTAAATTTATGGGGTTGTTCGCAAAAAGCAAGGTTAAGGATGATAACCAATCCGATAGCAATGAAACCGGCGTTAATTTGCCGGATGAGTCTGAAGACAGGGATTATTACATTGCATGCATGCAGTCAATAAACGATAACATCAAGGAGTTCTCTTTTGACCTGAAGGATATTGGGGCTGAAAAATTTAAATATCATTTGGACGATTTGCTTTATGAATTTGCAAATGAAGAAAACGAAAAGGAACAGGACAAGATTTTTATAAGGTACCAAAAGATTATAAAAGCGTTTATTCAAAGAAAAAAGCATTATTTTGACGAAAAAGAGGATGAGTTTAAGAATATTGTTTATCTTTTGACGGAGGGTATTATATTTTTTAACAAGGATAATCAGGAGTTTAACGATAGTATTTTTGAACATAGCTCGCAATTGCTGGATTTAGAGAGCCTTGATGATATAAAAAAGATTAAATCCGTGATTAAGCAGGAAGTTGGGCAGATAAGAAACGAGGTTCAGGTAAAATCCGACAATGACGCGAAGCGTCTGAAAAAGTTGTCGCAGGAGGTTCAGGTATTGCGCGAAAATTTAGAAAAGGCGGAAACTGCGTCGATGACTGACAAATTGACCGGAGTTTATAACAGGCTCGCATTTGATGTGCATATGAAACAACGTATAGACAAGTTCGGGGTAATTTTGTCGTCGTTTTCGATTATGATGATTGATATTGACAACTTTAAGAGTGTAAACGACACATACGGGCACCTTGTTGGCGATAAGGTCATAGTTGAGACGGTGAATGCGGCCAAGGCAAATCTGCGTTCAGATGATTTTATGGCGCGCTATGGCGGCGAGGAGTTTGTGATTGTATTGGGCCGGGCATCTTTAAAAAACGCGATGAAAATGGCTGAAAAGGTCTGCCGGGCAATAGAGAAACAACCTTTTGTAATTGACGCAAGCAAGCCGGACGAAATTTTACCGTTTACCGTCAGTATAGGCGTAAGTTCAGTTCGCGATGGGGACAGTTGCCTGAGCATTATAGACAGGGCGGACAAAGCTCTATATCAGGCAAAACGCACGGGGAAAAACAAGGCGGTTAGCGAAAAAGAGTTGAGCGCAGACTAAAAACTAAGGGCGGAGGGCAAAGCGCAGGGACATATACGCAATTAACCATGCGTTAAAATTTGTATCTGTTCGGCGTAATTTACACACCCCGTCCGCCAAGCGGCCACCACTCTTTTTAGAGGGGATATTAAATAGGATTTATTTCCACAAAGTCCCCTCTAATAAGAGGGGATTTAGGGGTGTGTATAGTCGCCAAGTGGAAACACGCTGAATAGATAATAGGGGAAAATAGTGCATCACCCACCCCTACTCCATTTTCCGCCCAATCTGTTCGCTGATTTCAGCCTTTGCCAGCTTAAAGCAATCCGGGCAGTAAGTATGGGAGACCTCGACATTGGTTTTTACATGCAAATAATCGGAAATACCCATCCATCGGCCGTTTCCTATTTCGGTTCCGGAGTCATCCCTGATATTGTTGCACATACAGCAAACCGGCAGAAGTTTTTCATAGAGTTTCACTTTCTTTTGCAGCTCAAGTTTCTGAAAACACTGCTTTATGGTGAACTCCAGCTCTTCAGGTTTGCATGGCTTTAACAGGTAGTCGTCAGCGTCGAGTTTTACCGAATTTATTGCGGATTGGAGGTCTCCGTGGCCGGTAAGCACTATAACCATTGTCATGGCATTTTCTTCTTTTACCCGTCTCAGCACTTCAATGCCGTCAATGCCTCCCATTAACACATCTGTTAAAACGAGATCAAAAGCGGCATTATCGCTCTGTTTTTCTAAAAAGACCTCAATCGCCTCTTCTCCTGATTCGGCAAGAGACACATTGTAACCTTTGCTTTTTAGATCATATCCGATAGCCGTTCGTATAATCTCCTCATCATCAACCACTAATATTGAATATTTATTATTCATTATAAATCCCCTAACCCGGACAAGCCGGAAATTGGCAATTTGTAATTTGCAGTTAGCAATTAAACGCTGAAGCAGTTTTGCAGACTGCTTCTAAACGTATTTGCTTTGCGATTACAGGCGCCATTACAAATTAACATATTAATCTTTGAATTTGGTGAAACATTATAAAAAATTATTTCATAAGCGGCAAGCGCCGCCAACAGTCGCGCAACTGACAAGAGTATCCAGTATCCAGTTTTACTTTTATCTTTTTAAACCACCAGCCGTTGCCGATTTAACCGGCAACATTACAGTAAATGTAGCCCCTTCTCCTAAATTGCTTTTCACACTGATTTCGCCTCCGTGATCTTTGACTATTCCATAGCTAATAGAGAGCCCCAACCCCGTGCCTTTAACCGCTTTTGTGCTGAAGAACGGATCAAACACGTTTTTTATGTCTGAAGGTTTAATGCCTGATCCGTTATCGTCAACGTGTATATAAACACTTTCATTCAAAACATCCGTGCGGATTTTAATACGTCCGTTATTTTCATCGGTTATAGCCTGCTCCGCGTTGCTGATAAGGTTTAGCATAACCTGTTTGATTTGATCAGGCACTGCGGTTATCCTGGGCAAATTGGAGCTATAATCCTTTATTAATTTAATATGTTTTGACTGTAACTTTTTAGTTGTCAGTAAAATTACGTCGTCTATTGTTTTATTGACGTCAATTATAGCTCTTTCACCTGATGAGGGTCGATGAAAATCTCTAAGTTTTTCAATAAGCTCGGCCATGCGGTCGCATTCCCGCATTGCCATGCCGGAGAATTTTTTAGTTTCCTCTGCGCTCTCTTTTTCGCCGGCGTTTCTATTAATCAGCTCAAGCATATATTTAATGCCGAATATGGGGTTATTAAATTCATGAGCTATTGACGCGGATAACCGCCCTATCGCGCTTAGCTTGGTTGAATGGGTAAGCTGATCATAAGTCTTCTTTAACTCCTGATTACGCTCCTCAACCAGCTCTTCAAGATTATTTTTGTACTTAATCAACTCCTCCTCCGCAAGTTTGTTTTCAGTAATATCCTCCGACGCCTTGACAAAGTGAGTTGTTCTGTTTTTTGAGTCCTTAACAGGAGAAATAGAAGCAAATTCCCAGTATAAATCGCCCTTTTTTGTTTTGTTTAGAAACTCTCCGCGCCACTCTTTGCCGCTTGAAATTGTAGACCAAAGCTCTTTATAATAATCAGCGTTTTGTTTGCCGGACTTCAAAAGATTTGGGTTTTTACCCACACAATCGCTCAGAGTATAACCCGTCACTTTTGTAAATTTTGGGTTTACATACTCAATTTCCCCTTTAACATTTGTGATTGTAAAGAGGCCCGCGCTTTGCTCAACAGCGGTAGTCAACTTCCTTAAGTTATTATCCGCCTGTTTTCTCTCTATCCCAAGCGCGATTAAATTCGACATCTGATCCAGCGCGGCCAAGACAATATCAGTAAGCTTTTCACGCGAAAACATTGCGAGAACCCCTATTAACCGCCCGGCGACAATCAACGGCAAACCGGCAAACGACACCATATTTTCCCGCTTTGCCCACTCCTGATCATGCACTTTTTTATCGCCTATAACATTATTGGTCACATAAGCCCTGCGGTCCTGCGCCACTAGTCCTATTTTGAACTTGCCTATGGGCACGTTTTTATGGGCGCCGTTAATGTGGGTGTAAATCCCTGAACTCGCCATCAGCTCTAAAACTTCTTTATCTTTGTTATAAGACCATATTCTGGCAAATGCCGCGCCCAAGTGGTTTACAATTGCGCCCGTGCAGGAGAAAAGCATCTCATCTAAAGTGTAGTTTTGTGTAAACGCGGCATTTATGTCTGAAGCCAGCTCTGCGACAACTCTGCGATCGTTAAGAATACGCTCGGATTTTTTTCGCTCGCTTATATTGCGAAGAACCGCGGTAAACACCTTGCCCCCCTTCTCGGCAAGTTGAGAGATAGACGCTTCCGCCGGAAATTCGGAGCCGTCTTTCATGCGGCCAATAATCTCATAATGACGCTCGCCCATTGGTTTTGAAACAACGTTTGACTTTGAGAAATTCTTTATATGTTGATGATGGTTTGCCGAAAAACGGTCTGGAATAATCAGGCTCAAAGGTTTCCCCAGTATTTCAGAAGCCGAATAACCAAAAATATTTTCAGCCCCTTTGTTAAATATAATTATATTTTGCGCTTCGTCAATAGAGACAACCGCGTCCTCGGCTATGCCCAAAACGCCGGCCAACCTGCCCTCGCTTTTGCGCAATCCATCCTCAGCCTGCTTGCGCAAAGTAATATCAAGCCCATACATATTCAGGTAATTGCCGGCTTTTACAGGAGCAAGTGTCAACGCAAAAACCTTATCACCACATGCAAACTCTTTCTCTACCTTCTTCTCTGAATCAATAACGTCCGCGACAATCTTAACCAAATCGGGCGGCAATATCCTGCTTTCAAAACATCCCCACTCCTCAAGCACCGGTTGGCTTGCGGTGTTGGCATACATAACATCCCCGGTTTTTGAAACGCGAATAACGGGATTTGGGTTCTCATTAGGAAATTTTGCGAGATTTTCTATCTCCATTGCCATTCTCGCCCTTTCCCTTGTGTCCTGAGCCACGCATACTATGCCCTGAGCCTTGCCGTTATGGTCAGCCATTAATGAGCTTGAAAAGTGAACCGAGACCGGGTCGCCTTGCATCGTATAATAGTTTGTGTCAACAATTTCAATTGCGCCTTTTTTTATGAGATCGCGCAGAATTGCATTTTCATTGGAATTGTCTAAAATCAGACCTATGCTTTTCCCTATTAATTCGTCTCTGATGTAACCCAGTAAATAGCATGTCGCGGCGTTTACAGTTGTAATTACGCCGTCCAAAGTTATTACAATCAATGAGTTTTTCATGCTTTTTATTATGTTATCAACATAGTCCCTGGAAACTGTTGTCTTTTGCAAATCGTCAACCATTTTGTCAAACGAGCCGGCAAGAGCCCCCACTTCATCGCGCGATTTTATATCTGTTTTTTGCGTCAGGTCGCCGGAGCTTATTTTATCGGCTATGTCTGCCAGCCTTTTAATAGGTCTGGTAATTGACTTTGAAAAAGCAATTGACAACAAAAATGACAACAACATAATTGATAAGGCGATCACAATTATCTTGTTTCTAAGCACCGATATAGACGCAAACGCCTCGGAAGTGTCAATTTTTGCCACCAATCCCCAGTTAAATGACGGAATATGCCTCCATACCGCAATTATCTTTTTCCCACGATAATCAATAGATATGCCGGCTCCATTGTTTCCCTGAACTGATTCCTGTATTGGAAACGCGATGTTGTCTCCTAACGTAATCTTCTTCTTCAAAGCCGCGCCTTTGTCATGCCGCAATGGATTTAAAAACATGGCGGCATCGCCGGCTTTTCTGCCAATTAAAGTCTCCCCTGTTTGCCCTAAAGCGCTCCTGCTCTGTATAAAAGTATAAATATCGGCAAGGCTTAATTCCAAAGCCACAACGCCGATAAACTTGCCGTTAAAATCAGTAACAGGGGCGGATACAACCATTCCGTAATCATAATCATGGCTTTTTCCGGCAAATATGTCTGAAAAAGATACTACTTCCATGCTTTTAAGAAATGCGCCCTTGAACATCACGCCCAGCTGTTTGTCAAGATGATGATCTTTGTGGTTATCGTTTGCAACGTATACGATTTTGCCGGTTTCATTTGCAAGGATAACGTCAATATACCCTGCAGCTCTTCGGAACGTTTTTAATTGGGAATCAAGGGTCATCTTTGAAGCCACATACGCGGGCGATTCTTTTTGGTTTGAGAGTTTGGAGAGTATAGGAAGGTTGTTTTTAATGTTAAAATAATCCTGCGCGATCAAAATATCGGCTTTTCGTTCTTTATAAAAGTTGTCAACCTTGTTTACCATAAGGTCGGCCACGCTTTTAAGCTCGTCAATACGCGCGTTTTTAATTGAACTCTTAGCTATTTGAAAAGCCACAAAACTAACGCTTATTATTGAAGCAAGAATGATGCTCACTGATATCAACACCAGTTTTGTTCTGATTTTCAGGTTTATATTCATTGGCGAATCTGGATGAGGCGGGTTCCTGTAAAAATTAATACGAACAGAAATTTTAATTTATATAATATACAGGATTTGGAGGGAAAATTTCTAGTAGAAAGGAGATACGGAATTGTATAGTGGTACACCCAATGCAGCATTCTTAAACGCCACGGCGCCGGGATACGCCTATATTACAACCCGAATGTGAATGTGATAGCCTTGACAATTGAGAGAATAATCTAAACCGCGGTCAAGTCCTTCTTTCTCAACCTGAAATAACGGGCTTTAATAGCGTATTTGTAAAGGGTTATCAGAAATGCGCGATCTGTTACAGGCAAGGAAACGGGAGTGTCTTTAAGCGCCTCAATGATATTAGTCATATCAAATGTTAACTCGGATTCCAGATAGCCCATATATGGATCAATTGTGTCATAAATCGCTTTTTCATCTCCGTTGAGCGTATTGTCATTAAAATCATCAGGGTTGATGATTTCAAAATCAGGAACCATGTAATCCGGCTCAAACGACGGAACCTCAAGCAACATTTCAATAGTAGGCGGATTTGGAGAGACAAGGTGATATGTCTTGCCGATAATGTTGTCCTGTTTTATTATTTCGCAAATAGCGTTAATCACAAAATCAATAGGCACAATGTTGATTGTGTTTTCAACCCTGCCGATAACTTTAGTCAATATGCCCTGTAAAAAGGGCCGTATAAATTGATAGAAGACTTTAAATTCAGATATCGCGCCGGTCACGGAATCGCCAACAACCACGCTAGGCCTAAAAATAGTCGCCGGTAGCCCATCCTTAATAGCCTCCCTGACATTCAACTCTGCTTTAAATTTGCTCAATTCATAAAAGTTGCGGTTTTTTGATTTTGCCGGTAGCACATCTTCCAATGAATGATAGCTTTCTAAACTACCCGACACATAAGCAGCGCTCATATAAAAATAGTTCTTTAATTGTCCATTGTTAAAGAGATCTTTAGCTATATCAATTGAATTTTTAGTCCCCACAACATTAACATACTCAAGCTCTTCCTCATCGGCCTCATGGTTTGTCAATGCCGCGGCATGAAAAAACATGGAAACTTCCTGCCTCAGGGTTTCAAGCTCTCGCCCTGAGAGCCAGAAATTCTCCATTGAAACATCGCCGTCCAGAACTTTTACCCTATTGCCGGGCTCGCCATGAGCGCCCAACTCACTAAAAAGATCTCCAGCTCTATCCAGATGCGTTTTATTTTCATGAGAGCGCGCTAAAATAATAAAATTTGCGGTTGTTGTCCTGTAGATTTTATCAAAAAGCGCCTTGCCCAGTACCCCGGTGGCGCCTGTTAAAAAGACAGTGTCTATCTTGTCCATAATGTTGTCAATTTAAAAACAGTGACACAGGCGCCCTTGCCTGTGTTTCAATAAATCTCAATTAGTGATGATATGCGGTTGGTTATTATAGCTGAATTTCGTAAAAACCGACGTTGAAAAACACAAACGTTGGATTATATATATTATTCCGTTAAACACCAAATTATTTATTTCAAAGCCCTAATGTAAAACTTCCACTAACTTCAATTTTATTGCTGTTTTCATCTATTCCAAAAAATTTATACATAACTTCTCCCGGGCATAATTCTCACTAAGGCAGGCAAGCTGCCAAGTGTTCATTTCGCCTCCCGGGCATAATTCTCACTAAGGCAGGCAAGCTGCCAAGTGTTCATTTCGCCCCCCGGGCATAATTCTCACTAAGGCAGGCAAGCTGCCAAGTGTTCATTTCGCCCCCCGGGCATAATTCTCACTAAGGCAGGCAAGCCGCCAAGTGTTCATTTCGCCCCCCGGGCATAATTCTCACTAAGGCAGGCAAGCCGCCAAGTGTTCATTTCGCCCCCCGGGCATAATTCTCACTAAGGCAGGCAAGCTGCCAAGTGTTCATTTATCGAGGCAGCTTCTGTGCCTTCTTGCTAATTGTTTAAGTTTCGGGATTGTCTTTAATGGGTGAAAACTATCTTCAGAACAATCGCCGCCGGAATTCATAATCCACCCGGAGCATTTACAATGAACCAGCCCCCAGACATGGCCGATTTCATGCGCTATTGAAGTGGCGCAGGGCCTCATACTTAAGCATACGTTTAAAAGATCCTCGCAAATTGTTCCTGTGTTGGCCAACCCCTGAAGTCTTACCCCTTTGCCGCTCCAAAGATGCACAATGTCCCGTTGAGGCACAATTACCCCTTTTTTTAATGATGAAGACCATACCTGCTCCATAGTGTCTAATAATGTATTTAGATCTAAACCCATATATGGGTCCTCAAATTGGCTTGCCCTTACAACTATTACTATTATTTCATGAGATATATCCGCGTCTCTTTCATACCAGAAGTTTACAGTATTAATATCCGCCATTATCTGAGCCTCAACAGCCTGCGCGCTTCCAAATTGGGAGAAGTATTCAAAATCGCTATCGCACGCCAAAGTCGCGGTCAAAGTTCTAAAACCGGATTTTTCATCAAACGCGCCCATTTGGCTGTCGTCAATAACAGCGTCAAAAATCATATTTCCGTCAGTATTCGCTCTATTCGGTTCGTTGTTTGAAACATTGCAGGCAAAACGTTTTTTATCAACATCAATGTCTTTATATATTATGTATTCATCAATATCAGCGTTATTTGAATACCTCAACCATGGTTCAATGAAATAGACATTGTTGTTCATCTCAATCATTGCCTCCATGCCGTCTTCACGGAACGATCCTGATGCGCGGCTTTGTTCGACTTCAACAACACGGCCTCTGAAGCAGCGAATCGGACCCGGCTCTGCTTCTTTTAATAAGCCGTCATCCCCCTGTATCAATAGTTTATACCCTTTAGCGCGGGAGGAATAACGCCTAAGTTCAAGCATGTAAACCTTATCCTCAATCGGAACAGTAACGTTAAACATAGAGCCTGCGTTAGGCGGGGCGCTCAATTTAGCGACGCGAACATCATCAAAATGTATATTACCGCCGGCAAACCGGCTAACAACTATCTGATGATCAATAATGTTGTCCGCAAACACGCGCTTTGCCAAACAGGCATTCTGCAACGCTAAGCAAAATATGACAACCCATAAACCTTTTAAATTATTCCTATAAAATCTAATCATAAATATTACTACTCCTTGCTTTCAAAATAAACTTTAAAAGTTGATTTTCTATTTAACATAACATTGAGGTTGTTATAATTGTGTGAGTATAATAAACCTCAAAATTATAAAGGAGCGCATATGTTTTAAGCAAATTATTTTCATTACATAGCGTTAAATCAATCAGAAAGACGATTTAACGCTATTTTCTCATCAGGCATTAATGTATAGAACGGATTATGACAAGCAAGACGTCAAACTTGATTTTGACATAACAGGCGTGGGCTCAATTATAACTATTAACAGGGAGTAAATTTATATCTGAAATCAGGCGGAACCGCTATATCTAAAGGGGTTACGTTATTTAGAATATAACGATAAACCTGAATATATGATTGCTTAATTATCCTGTAAATTACCGGGATTTTGCATTTTATTGTCTTGACATTATTGTAATGACCTGATATAGTTGCCTCATTATTTTTTTAACAGAATAATTGCTTATCAATAAAATAACAAAATGACCGGCAAATATTGGAAAAAAGATGAAATTGCGCAGTTCAGAAAGCGTTTAATGGCATTGCGGGAAAAAATCGCGGGAAACGTGAACTCCCTTGGCAATGAGGCTTTCCTTAAAACCAGCCAGGATGCGAGCGGGGGAAACCTTTCACACATACCTCTGCATATGGCTGATATAGGCACTGATAATTTTGACCGTGACCTTACTATTGGATTGATTGAAAACGCTGAAGAGGGGTTGCGCAATATTGATATAGCCTTAGAAAAACTGGACAACAAAACCTACGGCAAATGTGAAATTTGCGACAAAATGGTGACCAAGACAAGGTTGCTGGCCATCCCGTTTGTTCAAAACTGCATTTCGTGCCAACGAAATGAAGAGATAGAAGAAGCCAGAGAATCGGATACTTAATGAAATCAATAGCTATTTTCTGTTCCACAATTCTGGCCGGAACGGCTTTAGACCTTGTTTCAAAATGGTTGATCTATGAAAGCAGCAAAAACAGCGAATATATAACCATTATTCCAAATTTTTTAGGGATAATTTGCAATCGAAATGAGGGCATAGCTTTTGGGCTGTTTCAAGGCAAAGGCAATGTCCTTATTTATTTTACGCTCTTTGCCATAGCGTTTATAGTATGGATTTATTATAGCTCCAACAAATCAGACACTCTAAACACAATAGGCCTGGGTTTAATACTTGCCGGGGCGGCGGGCAACCTGTTTGACAGGATTGTTTATCATTCGGTAAGGGACTTTATCGACCTGCATGCGGGCCGTTACCACTGGCCCACATTCAATGTAGCCGACGCTTTGATATGCGTTGGCGTTGGATTTGTAATCTTCCGCGTCTTAAGGGCAAAAGATACTCCCGAAGTTAGTGAAACTTAGGGCCTGCGCAAAAAGCTCTCTTTATTATCGTTTATGCGGTTTTAAGTAAAGCCTCCATTACTGTCAGAGGATTTTGTGAAGCTACTTGAAGTAAGGCCCTTGCCGGCCCTTCCGGTTTGCGTCTTCCCTGCTCCCAATTTTGTAAAGTAGACACACTGACGCCTATCATTAAAGCAAACTCAGCTTGAGATTGATTCAACTTTTCTCGAAGCCTTTTTATATTCAGCGGATCAAATTCGAAACGACGGCTTGGAGCCATATCTCCTATTTTAATTGCGCCTGCTTGTTTTATGCTTTTTACCAATTTGTTAAAACCTTCTTTTTTATACCATATACACCTAAATCAAATTAGGTTGTGACCTCAAATTATCTCAGAATAATTAAAATCAATTAGGATATCGTCAGGCGTTTTATGTTCAAGGACATCGGAAATAGATTTAAAGTGTATATCGTAAGCAACAATTCCATCACATCCCCAGAGTTTTGCTGAAATTGCATGTGGTAAATCTGATATATCAGGCAAGTGTTTGAAGAAACGTTCGTTAATCTTTCGCTCAATACGATTCAATAAAGGTGTTATGTGAATTTTTGAGGATAAAATCATATTCATTGCAGCTTTTCCATATTCTGAACCTATCTCAAAATCCGGGGCATTTTCTAAAGCAAAAATATATAGTTCGTGCAGCGCATAAAATGATGTAATTGACTTTAATTGATCACTTTCAATTAAATTGAATAATTTTTGAACAGAAGGATAGCGATCAACTTCAGTTCCGCATGTAAGTGTATAAACTAACAAAACAGATGTATCAAAATAGTATTGTTTCATAGATTATGCGCTCTTTTTTCTTTTCGAATTTGTTCTTCAGGATATACTTTCACTGACCTCTCCGTCTCATCGGTCCTTTCCGAACTTATCCGCCTGATATCATGGAGAGCTTCATCAAACGATTCATACTTCAAATATTTAGCAAAATCTTTCATATCCATCACTTGCTCCCCCCCCCCTCCAGAGTTACATAGATTACTTGATAAATCTATTATACGCGACCTTTAGTTCAAGTTTATCACAATTGAAATCCAAAAGAAAGAGATGTTTTAGATGCGTTTCAGAAATAAATCAAGGACTTTTCTTCACATTAAACTTATTCATCGCTTCAGTTCCATTGCCCTGGATGATGAGTTCCGTTGAATCAACCACCTGGTTCATAAATGAGTTAATCTCAGCCAGCTCTTCATTTGCAAATTTCTGCAATACCCAATCAGACGTGGCCATTTCAACATTTTCAGGCCTGCCTATGCCCAATTTTACCCTGTAATACCCCTTATTATCGCCTCCGACACTCTCGTCGATTGATTTAATGCCGTTATGCCCGCCTGAGCCGCCGCCTGACTTTATTCGCAACGCTAAAAACGGGAGGTCGACATCATCATGCACAACGATAAGATCGGCAGGCTCTATTTTGTAAAAACCAAACAGCGGCCCAACGCATTTGCCTGAAAGGTTCATAAACGTCTCGGGTTTAACCAGCAAAACTTTTTCACCGCCGACAAACGCCTGATATACGCTGCCATGATTTCTTTTATTAGGCCCCTCCGCCCGCCAACGCTCAACCATGCTTTCAATAGCCGCAAATCCCAGATTATGCCGCGTGTCCTTATATTTTGAGCCCGGGTTGCCCAACCCAACTATAATCTTCATACTATTTTGCCCTTATAAATTAAAATCTTTTAAAAACAGTGGCACAGGCATCCTTGCCTGTGTCCTAATTCATCACAGGCAAGGATGCCTGTGCCACTTATTGCGCACTTCTCTTAACTTCGAAATTCGATATTCATAATTCCTTGTTCGATATTCGCTTTTGCCTTTCTGCAATACGCCGAAGTCCGCGCCACCCCCCCACGGCGCGAGGACGCGCCTACACTACATTGTGATCTTGCGAGTTGCGCCTTTCAATGTTTCCCCAACCGTTTAACCTCCTTGCCCGCAAGCAAATCAAAAGCTTTGCAAAGTATGCCGGGTATAATTTTAGCGTTTGGCGAGTTGCGCAAACATTCAGAGAAGTCAAACGACTCAAGATTTTCAGGCTTATTGCCCGGAAACCAATGGTCAGCGTTCCCCATCAGGTTAAACCGCATCTTGCCGTATTCAACCATATCATACGCATTTGCCACATTCCATAAAAAAAGTATGGTTGGTATATTAATATTGCCCGGCGTCTCATGCCATGCCGGCAAGCCTATGTTCCAGGTAGACGCCCAATCCTCGCCCAACGCATTTTTTAGCTCGTTTTCAAGCCGTTCAGCCACGGGTTTTGCCAACTCCTCCGCCCTGTCAAACATCTTCAGTCCTTTTAAATGCTCATTGAAATCTTCAGGAACGCCGGCGCCGATTGTAAGGGTGTTTATCTCCGGCCTTGAAAGAATAAAAAGGTCGTTAAACACCATTGGCGATAACGGTGCGGTCAACCGTGTTAACTTCTCCGATGGTTTATAGAGCATGCCGCCTTTGTCGTTAGGGCTAAGGATCATAACGCCCATGTCATGCTTCTTAGCCTCAACAATCGCCGGCCAATTATCCTGAAAGATATAATACCAATGCAGGTAAACGTAATCAAACCCTCCGGTTTTTATCGTTTTGACGATGGTTTCACTTGTTCCATGTGTTGAAAAACCAATATTACGAACCCGCCCCTGTTTTTTCAACTCCAACGCAACGTCAAGGCAGCCGCCCTTTCTAATCGACAAATCAAGCAGTTTATCGTTATTTATCCCGTGAAGCGAGAAGAGATCCACATACTCAAGCTTAAGCGCCCGCATGCTCTCCTCAAACAAGCCAAGAAAAACTTTTGGGTCATCCCTGATCGGCGCCTTTGTTTGCAGATAAAAGGAGTCGCGCGGCAATTTGCGAAGAGCGCATCCAAGCTCCTCATCGCTTGTGCCGTAACCGTTAGCAGTGTCAAAATGATTAATCCCCAGTTCCATAGCGCGGTTTACAACAGCCTCGGTATTTTTAAAGCTCTCAATCGGCGGCGAATCGCTCCTGATCCATGAATGTTGAAACCTCATCCCTCCGCATGTAAACAACGGCATTTGCAGCCCGGTTTTGCCAAATCGACGATACAACATAAATGCTCCCTGTTTTCAAAACTGAAATGTTTATTTTCAAATGCAGTGATATAAAACCCTGAAGGGTAAATTCCGTCAAAATCTTGCTTGCCGGAGTTTAGGCTTTAGCCTTTTATTCATTAACGAATTTCAAAAACCTGATCCCCTTCCACCTATATTTCCGCCTAAATTGAACGATTGTAAATACCCCCTCCCCTAACCCCTCCCACTAAGGGGAGGGGGATTTATCTTTTTCAGCTCGTTTAGCCACGAATCGTAAAGTTCAACAGTTTCACATAATGGGGTCTGTATTGTAATTAATATATACCGTTTATTTCCCCTCCCTTGATGGGAGGGGTCAGGGGAGGGTGATAAGAACTGCTCAATTTAGGTCTTATTTAATCCACTTTATCCGGGCAGGGCAATAGCCGTATAAATATCCATAGTCTCTTTTGAAACGTTAGCGCCTAAAGCCGTTTTAATAACCTTTTTACACTGTTCATAAGTATCAATAGCAATTGCGTTGCGGCCCATCCGTTGATAACAAACCATTAAACGCTGATAAAACAGTTCCTGAGTCGTATCAGCCCTTACACCATTTTGGTAACAGCGAATAGCGCTTTTAAAATCCTCGCCCTGTTCAAAATAATAGCCCAAATTGTTAACGCAGTTTATAAATTTCGACCTTAAACCCTCTGCAAAAGTTGATAACCGAACATTTTTAATATCATCTCCAAGAAAGTGGCCGTTATAAATATTAATCGCGCTTTCAGCCAATTTTATAGTCTCTATGGGCGTTTCATTATTCCAGACGTCAATTTGCTCATTATCTATTTTCGCAACCATTCGTTCAAAATCCCACGCGTCTATCCAGCACAAACAAGCATTAATAGTTACCCGGCCATCTTGAAAGTTAACAGCGCCCTCAATTCCAATTAGTTCTCTCAACCTTTTCAGCGTAACGTAAAAGGCGTTCTGAGCGGCATCGCCTTCGGCATCAGGCCAAATCATATCCGCCAGACGATGTTCATTAACGCCCTTATCTCCATAAGCAATCAATGTTTTTAGCATTGTAAGCGGTTTTCGCGGCGTTTTGCCTGAAAACTCCATAGGCTTATCATCTTTTACAATCGCAAACCGCCCCAATGCGCAAATCTTTAACCGATACGGCCACTCCGGCAAATTTATCGGCGGCGTCTCAGGAACAAGAGACCTTGACCTTATAAGCCCCTTAACATACTCATTTTCAATGCCGTTTTCCAACGCCTTAACGCAAAGCTTAGCCATAACATCCGGTTGCCAATAATAAAAATTTTCAAAATTATTCTCCCTGCCCAGCTCCATTGCTTCACGCAGAAGCTTGATCGCGCTTTTATCCCCTCCCCGGTCAAAGGCATACTGGGCCTTGCCGATCCTGCACATAAACTCAATAAACGCGCTTTTCATGCGGGCCGCTATCTTAAACGCCTCATCCAAATGATTGTCGGCTTTTTTATATTCGCCCAGTTTATGAGATACTTGAGATACTTGATAATGACCCAATGCCAATGTAAGTGTTGCTTTTAATACCATCCCAAGTTTTAATGAAAGTTCAGCATGCATTTTTGCGTTAGTATAATCCCGCCTTAATATAGCTTCCCAACTTACCATCATGTGATAAGCCATCCCGTGATGATTGTTGTAGTCTTTTTTTATAATAGGCTCAGCCTTTTTAAGGTACGCTCTTGCATCTTCAAGATTACCCAGGCCAATAGAGCCTCCAATGCAGTATGTCAACAACATTAGGTCCCATAGACGCACGCCGCTTGTCCTTGACATCTCCAGACCGGCATTCGCTTCATCTACAGCTTCTTCAAAATCCGCGGTGACAAAAAAGCACAAAGAAGCTGTTATTTTTGCCAATATAAATGTTAATGGGGTTATCTGTTCTGTTTTAGACAGCTTTTGCAGTGTTTCAGCCACAAGTTTTGTATTGGCAAAGTCCCCTATCCAGTAATAATGGACTCCCAGCGGCCATGCAATTAATATCTTTTGGCTCGGATTTGCGCTTTTTTTATAAAAAGATAGCATCATATTAAACCATTTGTCAAAAATAGGATGATCAGGATACGCCAGAACCATGGCAAAAAATATAATACCGCTTACCTGGAATTCAATTTTGCCGGGATTGGAAAACTTAAGAACATCATTAAACCTCCCTAATTCATCGAGCCATTTTTTTAAAGACGACAGATCATTTAATTCATTTGTTATCGCGTCAATTACTCCCGCAATTGCCACAATTTGTCCTTTTTTATCATTAACGGCTTTAAAACCCTGAAATGCGCTTTTAAAATAAAGCATACCTTCCGAAGGGTTAATTAACATATGCGTTGCCCCTTGCCAGTATAAAAGCCATGGGTCTTTTTCGAGCAGATCGTTCGGTATACTCTTAAGCCATCTCCACAACAACTGGTTCATACCGCGCGCCATAATCATCTCTGCGCTCCTGCAAATCAATAGCCCCAGTTCCGGCCATGCCTTAAACCCGTAATAAAGCTCCCCAGCTTCCAAAACCTGGCCGCTCTCTTCAAGCAGTCCCGCCGCCCGCTTTTGCAACTTTATGAAAGTGGCCGGCTCCAGAGTCTCCCTTGCCGTTGAAAGCAGGAATTCCCGGTACAGCTGGTGATACTGGTAAACCCTCTCCGCCTTTTCCTCCTTTATAACCACAAAGAAGTTGTTGTGATTCAACTGCGCAAGTATTCCGTTGGCCCCCTTGTTTCCCGTCAGCTTTTCAGCCATAGTGGCCGTCATATGCGGCAATATAGCCGTCGTTGCCAGAAAATCGCGGGTTCCCCGGTCCATCTTTTGAAATATCTCATTTGAGAAATAATCAAACATCATCTCCGGCGCGGTGTCAACAAATGATATGCCCGATTTTTCACTGCGGTTAACATTGCCCAGCATAAGCAACAAACCCGATATCCACCCCTCGGCCCTGTCGTTAAGTTGCTCAACCACCTCATCATCCAATCCGCCGGAACCCAACACACCCGCCACCCCTATTGATTCAGCGTTGGTTAAACAGAGGTCGTCCCACCCTATAATCTTCATTTCGCCTGATCTGCGAAAACGCGAAAGCGCCGGATGCGGCGCCTTGCGGCTAATCAAAACCACACTGATATCTTTGGGTATTACAGATAAACCTTCGCATAATATCTCGTGAAACATCGATTCAAAAGGCGCATCCTGATAGTTGTCAAACACTATTACGCAAGGCCCTTTTGGAATGCTGTAGAGTTGCTCAAAATAACGGCGCGCAAAAGTGGTTAAGCCGGCAAGGTATTCAGGAGTCAGCAACGGCAAAGAGGTATTATCATCCGGAAAGGCCTCCTCTTTCGCCTTTTTTAAGTAAAAGAACAAATTCGCCACATCATCATCCTTCTCATCCACCTGATACCACAAAACCGGCAAACCGTGTTCCTTAAGATAACTGCCCACCAATGTAGTTTTACCCGCGCCTGCAGGGCCATGCACCCAGATAAGCGGTTTTTTGCGGCCGTTCTCCAGCAAACGCAATAACCTTTTGCGCAAAAACACCCTGGATATATTAGGCCCGATAATTTTAGAAAATGATTCTGTTTTACGATCCATTTGTTCCCCTTATTACCCGTCCGGCACAACGTAACTAGTTGCGATTATTGCAATTACTACGATTAAAGCTAATCCGCAAATCCAATGACAACCATACTTAACCTGTTATATGCCAAAGGGTTACAGATAATATCGCTAAATTTAGATGGCTACTTTACCATTTATAATAAGCCATTTCAAATTAAATAAATTTTTCCACATCGCGCCACAACTAGCATAACCATATGCGACAACAAGAGTTACACCCGTTTCCATACAACGCGCAAAACCCCAATTGTCAAAAATTTCGAATCTGTAATCTATCTGTAAGAGCGCTTATGGTAAAATTCAAAACTTTGAGCGCGTGGCGCGAAGCGCAGAGAGCGTGGCGCGGAGAAGTATCACAGGCATCCTGCCTGTGATCAATTGAAACACAGGCAAAGATGCCTGCGCCGTTATTTTTTATGGACTTTAAAATCGCACAATTTAGGTAATAGAGAGAGGACAAAAAGATGAAAAAATCGTTATTGTTTATTTGGATGGTTGCAGTTTTTATATTTGCTTCAGAGCAGTGTTTGCTGAGCGTACGCAACAATGTTTACGCTCTTGACGCGGGAGGCAGCATCTCCTCCGACACCACATGGACACTGGCTGACAGCCCGGTTAACATTGTGTTTTCAACCATTGTTGCCGAAGGCGTCACCCTCACCATACAACCTGACGTGGTTGTTCAGTTTGGCACAAACATATCACTCCAGATAGACGGCCAACTCATCGCGCGCGGCAACGCTTCGCAAAACATCACATTTACCTCCGTCCCTGCTCCGCCCGACGAACCTCCGGGCACATGGGGGCAGATAAGGTTTACCAAAACAGCGGTTACAGCCGTTTATGACGCAAACGGCAACTACCAAAGCGGCTCTATTTTTGAGTTCTGTGTTGTTGAGAACGGAGGGGTAGCTGCCGGAGATAAAAAGACAGTAATCCAGTGTTTGTCAATGGCGCCGTATATAGCCAATTGCGTATTTCAAAACAACAAAAGCAGCGCTACTGGTTTTGACAACAGAAATGACAGCGCCGTCGGCCTTGTTGTCAGGTTAATCAACAACATTGTTAAAGATAACGAAGGAAGATTCGTATGGGTTCACAAAGCGCGCGACGTTTTTGTAACGGACAATACAATAACAAATAATATCCATTCAGGAGCCGGCGGCGGGATTCATTCGAGTGACCTGACCGGCAACGCAACATTTGTAAATAACACTATTACAGGGAATAAAGGCGGCGAGGGAGGCGGAATCTTCCTTAAAGGCGCGGAATCCACCACGGTCAGCGATAATACAATTACAGGAAACAAAGGAAGCACAGGAGGCGGTTTATATGTCTCTACCATAAAAAAAACGGCAACTATCAATAAGAACACTGTAACAGGCAATAAAGGCTCTTCCGGAGGAGGAATTTATGTTACTAGTGTAAAAGACACCGCCGCTATTGTAAACAATACCGTCACTGATAATAACGGAGGCTCCGGAGGGGGAATTCATGTCGTAAGTTCTAAAACCGTCGGCATCGGCAACAATACCGTCACAGGCAATACTGCAAACAGTAGAGGCGGCGGAATGTATATCTCAAACTTAGATAACACAACTATCAGCAACAATAATATTACAGATAACACATCAAAAGATGATGGAGGAGGAATTTACATTTCTGAGAGCAGCAATGATAATGCAATAATTTCAGACAATATTATATCAAAAAACGCCGCCACTGATCACGCAGGCGGTATATTCGTTTCGAGCGCGGACACAAAGGTGGAGATAAAAAACAACGAAATAAGCGAGTGCGTTACAACCCTTGCCTCATCCGGCGCTATTAGCGTGGTAGAGAACACAGTAGTAAATAACAATAACATCCTGAACAACACAGGCCCCGCGTTTGCCAACAGGGACAAGGTGGGCTCGAAAAACAAGGACGCCACCAACAACTGGTGGGGCACAACGGATCTGTTTGCCGTTAGAGCGGATATGTTTGACTTCTTTACGGACGCGGCCAGAGGCGTGGTTGATATCGAGCCCCTTGCCAACGGACCGTTTCCTGTTGGCGGCGTATCTTCAGTGCCCGTGGCGACTCCCGCGCCGGACCCAACGCCGACTCCCGAGCCAACCCCTGCGCCGGCGACTCCAACGCCAAGCCCGACTCCAAGTCCGACTCCGAGCCCAACGCCATTGCCGCCGACTCCAACGCCAACGCCGGGCGACGTCGACACCAGGGCTCCAAAAGCGGAATTCAGCGCAAGCCCAACATCAGGCGTAGCGCCTTTGAGGGTGACTTTTACCGATCTCTCAACCGGCAACATTACCAGCCGGCTATGGGACTTTGGGGACGGAGGATCAACCGCGGAACCAAATCCAACCCACACTTATGTGCCGACCGGTTTTTATAACGTTTCACTGACCGTATCAAGCCCCAACGGCTCTGACACGATGACTAAACCGAACTTTATCACCGTGCAGGACGTACCGGTTGTAAATCCAACGCCGCAAACAACGCCGACCCCGGGGCAGGGACCAACGCCGGAGCCGGCGCCGACAACCGGCCCCAGGACGCCGTTAGAGGCTGATTTTGACGCTGACAACACGCGCGGCCCGGCCCCGTTGACAACTCGATTCACTGATAGATCAAAGGGCGACATAATTAAATGGGAATGGGATTTCGGCAACGGCAGCAGAAGCACAAATCAAAATCCAACCCACACGTATCAGGTTAACGGGATTTTTTCCGTCACTTTAAAAGTGTCTGATCAGGTCGGCAGCGACAGATTGACAAGAGGCGACCTTATCGTTGTTGAAGAGCCGGGAAGAGGCAAATCATTCACTTTCAAATGCGACAGTCAGTTCTTAATAGGCCCTAAAGGCATCGAAACTATGCCTATGGATATTGGAACAGAAGTGGGCTGCAAATTAAAACTGGTTAACCGCGATCCTGGAACTTTTGTTGACATATCAACATTTGTCAGAAAAGGGCCACAGGCGCCTGTAGAGATATCTCCACTAAGGGGCTCAACAGACGCAAACGGCGAACTTGATATAACAATAACCGCTGAAAACAGAGGCGTAGTTTGGGTAGGCTGGGCAGTGCCGAATAACAACGGCATTTTCAAGTTTAACAAAAGAGCCTATGACGAAGGCCGGGCATGGGGAATGTTTGTGGAAGTGAAGTGATTGAAGATTGACGAATGACTATTGTTGAATAAAAATCAAAAGCGCGGGGATTGTAATAGGTGTTAGGTTAAGCTTTACATCTAAACTTCAATAAACAGAGCGTAAGAGCTTAAATCGCCCTTTCAGGGCTAATTTACATAACATTTATACCTGGGGCGATGCCCCAGGCTATATTAAAGCCGCCCCGTTGGGGCTCAAAATTATGTTTTTTATTTATATGGCTTTTAAAAGTATAAGGTAGCCCTGAAAGGGCGGGTTTAATATAGCCCAGGGCAACGCCCTGGGTTTACGATATCAATTATGGATTAGCCCTGAAAGGGCGATTTAATGATTTACGCATTGTTTTGCCAATTAATATTTTAATCTTAACCTAACACTTATGAGGCGCGTCCTCGCGCCGTGGATGCTGGATGAAAAGCAAAAGCGAATATCTAATTTCGAAGTAAAAAGTAATGCTGGAAAATAATGGAGAAAAGTAATGAAATGTAAACTGTTTTTGTTAATCTCATTTGCCGTAATTTCCGCAGGCGGAGTATTATACGCAAATACGAATAATATATCGAAGCCCAAAGAATCCGTCTTTCTAAACGGCAAAGGCTTCCAAAACCACATTGAAGATAAAAGTGATTGTTTTGATAAAGGTTCAGTGACAATCATGAGCATAGAGCCTAAAGAAGGCGCAGTTTTAACCCAGCTACATGCCCAAACCTTTACAGCGACCATCAAGTATAGTTTTCGTGGAAATTTCCCGAATATGGAGCTATCTTTTTCCGTGGTCGACCCTTTTACCGCGTTTAATCTGGACAACCAGGATTCGCACCATTCAATTGCTTTATCTTCAAACAATGGAGTGGCAACTCTTTCAACAACAGCGGATCTAACCGTTTCCGGCAAACCTGTCAAGCGTGTATGGGCGATTGCCGGCCTTTGGGATGATTCGTTTGAATGCGCCGCAGTAACTGATCTCGTGAGTTATAACGTAAGGATAGGAGGCGATCCATCCGGCAAATGCCTCTCCTCATCATTGCTCTCAAATGAAGATGATCTGCAAAGCCTGAGAAAATTCAGGGACGGATCCCTCTCAAACAGCCTTAAAGGAATCGGGTTAATAACGCTATATTATAAACACTCGGCAGAGGTTATAAAGATATTAGATTCCAACCCTGATCTAAAACTTAGGGCGACAAACGCTTTAAAAGAGCTGGTTGAGGTTACAGCCGGCGCGTCATCGAACGATTCGGTTGACGATGTTGTAAAGCATTCAACCCCGGCCTGGCTTGAAAACGAAGCTAACGCGTTGCTTGACGAGGTGTCGGCGCTGGGTAGCGTCGGTCTGAAGGGTGCAATCAGGAAATCGCGTGAATCGCTGTATGAATAAGAGAGCTGAGAGCTGAGAGCTGAGAGCTGCAGTTCCGCTCGTTACAAGGCACTTGCCTTGTAACGCAATGTGCCAAGAGGCTCCGCCTCGAAACAATTGGAGCAAAGCCTTAGGAAAAACTTTTTTTTCAAATTGTGATATATGTCACTGAAATATAATTTCAGAAATAGTATAATTTTAACGTTTTTTTATAACTAGAGAGTGATGAGTTCTCTGGTTGCTAAACCTCGACGTCAATCACTTTCTTCCTGCTCTAAAAGTCTTAAGTCTGATAACTCAGTTCCTAATTCTACCCATTTATCGACAAGCTTTCTAAGGTTAGCGTAGTTTTT
>JAIQZQ010000082.1 GCA_021777105.1 Candidatus Anammoxibacter sp. | reverse complement strand
CTCATAAATATAGAAGCGTAAAATTCTTGATAAATAGCATTTACGCTTTTACCACAAAATGATTCAACCTCAAGCACACATTTTATAGTTTTATAATATTCTTCAATCCCCCACCGTAAATGGTATAAATCTTTAAAAATTGAATAAGAAAAAGTTATATCATCTAATAATGATGTAACCAGTATTTCTATTTCACCTGATTCAAGAAATATTTTTACTAATCTTACTTTTAATGGTTTAGTTGCAATACCTAGTTCTACACAAGTTTTAAGGGACTCTCTTAAGGGTTTAAGCCTTACTATTTTATCGGTCTCGTTTGACTCCTTAAAAAGAGTAGCTTCTTTAAAAGCGTTTGATGGAAGCCGGACTAAGAAATCCGCGCCGGTTTGTACTATAGCAAACATTAACCATATGCACTTATAACCTCTATCAAAGAGTAACAAATCCCCCAAACCAACGTGTTCAAGGTGTTTAAAAGCTAAACGGTTTTCACCTGAGTTGCCGGGATTCAAACTAGCATCAATTGCAACCTTATTTACAATGTCAAACAAACAGGAAGCTACCCCGAGAGGCTTAGCGCCTTTTTGATTACCCGCGCTACCGAATTCTTCAATAATCGCAGCGTTTTTTGGAAGTTCGATACAGGAGCCATCAACACCTAAGATTCTTCGTATAATTTTCTTGGACTCAGAATTGTTTGAATCATAAAATGTATCAACTAAAGCTTTATTAAGAGATATAAACGCAGACGGAGATAATTTTTTACGTGCATGTGTTAAAGCTCCCGCAGTTATCTTTTGCATTTTTCCTAATTTTTCAAAAAATTTCTCTAGTTCCTTTTGTATTGATGCTTTTCCGAGATTAAGTATAGTAATAACTAAATTCTCAAAATATAGTTTTGTTTTTCTGGTAAAATTTTTCTTTTCAATTTTATTGTCTTGACAAAATTGATCAGAAAAAAGTTTATTTTTTATAACATTTACAATGTTATTGGCCCGATTTTCGCATCGCGATTTCCGTGCCAAACGCATTCATTTTGTTTAAATTTTTTATTATTTTTCTTATATCATTCATTTTCCCTCTCCTAAAAAAAATTTATAAAAACTAAATTTACAACAAGTAACATTATACCGTATTTACGCTGTAAGTGCTATCATAATAACAAGTTACATTGTTCTTTTTAAGTGGAAAAACGAGCAAAATATATATATTCGTATAAACTAAAACTGGCCATTTCTTATTTCAATGACATTGCAGTCTCCCCCCCAAGCCCCCCCCTCAATGTGACTGTTAATAATAATTTTAAATGTAACTTAAAAACTTTGTTTTTTGGTCTTGATTTTGGGTCCACTTTACAATATCATCTATTTCGGCTTTAAGTTGATCTCGTGTAATCATAAACTAACCCTTAAAACCGTTTCCCTCAAGATATTCTATTATTTCCTTCTCTCCTATTTCTTTAGCCATTTTTGAGAACTCCGTTTTATCGCATAAAATCGCCATTGTTAATTTCATGAATATTCAATTTAAATACAAACAATACATTCTTCCAAATAATCTTCTAAACACCCCTTATAACCAATGAGAATTTACACACCCCCTCGTTCCCCTCTTTTTAGAGCTTAGGTGTATCTATTCAGTGTAAGATTTGCTAAAAAGTTTAAAAGTTCTTTAGATTTCCCTCTTTGGTAAATGAACACTAAGCAGCTCGCCTGCTCTAGTGAGAATTATGCCTTGGAGGCCAAAGAGGGAGTAAGGGAGATTCGAATAAAGTATACCGATAAAAAATTAATAAATGAAAATTTACACATTCAAATCCCCCCCACCCCCTTTTCTAAAGGGGAAGGATCGTTGATTGTATGAGCTTTTAAATCAAAAGATGTGTATAAACCTAAGCTTTTTAGAGAGGGAAATCTTTCGTGCTGCCTGCTTTAGTACGCGATCAAGAAACCAGTGGAGGCAGTCTACAAGACTGCTCCAGCCACGGACTGTATTGTCAATTTTGACCTGTTCATGCTTGACAATTTCAGATAGTTATCATATATTTAAACATAAAAGCAATTAATGCAACTTATAGAACTTTGCATATTTATTTAGTGAATTTCAATTTTATTAAAAGAGAACATATCCATGATAAAAACATTGGAAGCGATATTTGAAAATGGTGTCTTTAAACCTTTAACCTATCCTGAAATCCCTGAACATAAAAAGGTGAAGCTTACAATTGAAGATAAAACTGATAAACAGGTGGATATACTTTCTTATGCTTCTATGGTGTACGAGGATCTTTCACCTAAAGATATATCTGATATTGAAGATATAACATATGATCGAAACAATTTCTCAAGGGATACGAAATAATAATGGAATCTCCTTGCCTCCTTGACACTGACATATTGTCCGAGCTTTTTAAAGGACATGCAATTGTAAAAAACAGAGCCACTGATTATATTCGTAAATATAACAAATTAACTTTATCACAAATCTCAAAATATGAGATACTCAAAGGTTTAAAATCAAAAGACGCCATTAAGCAGATAAAAGCGTTCTCTATATTTTGCGAAGCAAATATTATCATTCAAATAACAGATGATGTCATCATAAAAGCAGCTGATATATTCGCGGATTTAAGAAAACAGGGAATTACTATATCAGACGCGGATATTCTTGTAGCCTCTATGACCATTACTAACAACCTTGCCTTAATAACAAACAACACCAAACATTTCACAAACATCCCAGATCTGAAATTAGACAACTGGAAATTATAAGTTTAATAATTACATTTTTTACCCTAGAAAATCGTCTAGATTTTGAGCAATTGTTATTAGGGGATCTATAAATGAGATGTCTGGGGATGCTTTTGATAATATGTGTTCATTAAGGAGGTGGAATTCAGTGCAGCCGGCAATGAATGATTTTACGTTGTATTTTTCAGTCAGTTCTTTAACATCAACATAAACCGATTCCAGATCGCATCCTTTTTTTAGCGTTTTGTATATTATTTTGTGTATACGCTCTTTATCATCATCTTCAGGAACTATAATATATTGTTCCGCATTTTTGCAAAGCTCATTATTATTAAACAGGTTCTTTTGATAAGCTCCCTTAGTTGCCAATAACAGTGAAGGTTCTCTCTTTTCAACCAATTCATGGGCGGCCAGATCAACAAGGGAAATAATCTTATTTAGGATATGTGCAGGGAGCCTGGGGAACACATAATGGGAGGTGTAGCAGCACACTACTATCTTATTAACGCCTGTGCAGTTTAAGACTTCAAGATTATGGCGCAATCTTTCGAGAAACAGGTCGTCATTATTATCAGCAAATGATTTTGTTCTATCCGGAACCGATGAGATGGAATGGAGTATGACATCAGGATAGAGCTGTTCGTCATTATTCCCAATGTTATAGCTGTATATGGATTTAAGAAACGCGGTTGATGCCAACGGGCCCATGCCGCCTAATACGCCTAATATTTTCTTTTTATTTGTAGCGATTCGATCACCCTCCCCTAATCCCTCCCATCAAGGACGGGGAATTAAAGGTATATATTTGAATTTAATATTTCATCAATTATCACGAAAAATCAGGCATGTCAAATACGTCGAGGAACACGCCGAATGTTATTACTATCATTAAAAGGTCATTTTCAAACGGCAGGTTTAATCTGAAATTCTTGCCGGTGTAAATCTTTTTTAAACGCTCTATAGTGTCTGCGTCAAAATACCCCTGCCTTTTTATCGTCTCATATGAAAGCACATCGTTTAGCCACTCAATGTTGCGCTTCATTAGATATGTGCTGCCGGGCGCGACAAAGCCAAATTTCTCTCTGTTGATAATCTGTTCGGGCAGGTATTTTGCCGCGGCTTTTTTAACAATATATTTTTCCACTAATCCGTTTAATTTTAGACCGGGAGGAACAGTCTTTGCAAACTCAAGCAGATTAATGTCGAGAAACGGATAACGCGCTTCAATTGAGTTTGCATAAGCCACACGGTCGCCATGGTCGGAAAGAAGGTGGTCGGAAAGGCGTAGTTTAAAATCAATGTACGAACGTTTGTGCAAAGGATGGCGGTCTTTTAATTTTGTCTTGTCCAAAAACGTATTATTAACGCAATCAAATTCCGGCAACAATCCCCTTACTTTCTCGGAATATAGCGCGTTTTTGGTCTCCCTTAATTCATACTGTTTTATCTCATAAAAGAAGTTGCGGTCGCCCCAAAGTTTTTGGCTCTCCTGCTCTTCAAAGGCTCTGGATATGTGATCAGACCCGTCTCCAAATTCGGGGCGTTTTTCATCAAACCTGTAACCTATGTATCCGGCAAAAAGCTCATCAGCGCCCTCGCCGGTTAATATAACTTTTAATCCGTTTTTTCTCACAGCTTCGGACAGGGCCATGGAGCAGGTGTTATAAGACTCCTTTAACGGCGTCTCGGCGTGATATATCATGTCTCTGAATCTATTATTTATATCAAACCATTTAAACACTATCTCATGATGAATGGAGTTAACATGCTTTGCAACCATGCGTTGATGTTTGGTCTCATCAATCTCAACCTCGTCAAACCCAATGGAAAAAGAGTGGCGCCGTTCATCCGGTGAAACCGCCCGGCATAAGGCGCCGATTAACGAGGAGTCAAGCCCGCCGCTTAAATAAAAGCCCACCGGCACATCGGCGATTAACCGATACTTTATTGAACGGCAAAGCAGTTCGTCAAGTTTATCAATATAATATGACTCAGGTTTATCATAAACAATTTCAGAAACCGTAGGGTATGTGAGGTCCCAGTACTCTTTTGCCTCTATCTTTCCATTTTTTACAATAAGATAATGCCCGGGTTTTAAACTTGATATATCTTTAAACATTGTGCGCGGGCTTACCACCCCGGGGAATGAAAAGATCTGATCAAGCCCGGTCAAATCAACCTTGCGCTCAACAAACGGATGTTTAAGAATAGACTTTATTACAGAGGCGAATATAAAGGAGCCGTTTACATTGGTATAAAACAGCGGGGCTATTCCCTGTTGATCCCTGGCGAGCATAAGGGACTTTTCTCTTTTATCAAAAACGGCAAAAGCAAACTGCCCGTTTAAAAGCTTAACGAATTCAGGCCCATGCTCTTCATACAAGTGGACTAAAATCTCAGAGTCACAATTGGTGTAAAACGCATGCCCTTTTGAGGCAAGTTCGCTTTTAATCTCTTTAAAATTAAAGATCTCGCCATTGCACACGGACACGAGGGATTTGTCCTCATTAAACATAGGCTGGTTGCCGGAAACCAGATCTATAATCGACAATCGCCTAAATCCAAAGCCAAGGTTGCCGTCAAGATAATACCCGGAATCATCAGGCCCGCGATTAGTCATAACGTCAGCCATTGCTTCCAGCAACGCCCTATCCGGTTGGAGTCTGCCTTCAATATCATATATGCCGGTAATGCCGCACATTTATTAAACCTAACCCGGTTAAACCGGAAGAGTGACTAAGGACTCGAAAATAAATTAAAATTTATTCAATTATGCCCTGAAAGGGCTACTTATACTAGCCCAGGGTCAGCGTTAGCGCCACCCTGGGTTAAAATGCAACAACAATATTTTCCCTGAAAGGGATAAATAAATAGTTGATGAAACGCCTGTATCGGCAAGCGTGACACATTGTAATTGATTACTGTTTAAATAACCCATTCAGGGTTAAACATGTGGGCTCATTGTACCCAGGGTGGCGCATTCGCTTACTCTGGGCTAATATATTTTTGCCCTTTCAGGGCGTTCTAAATTAAAGCGCTGGTTACCAAGCCCTTCAGACTGGGTCAAATGGGCAATTTTAGCACTTTACAACACTATATATTGTGCTTGTGCGCTTCCCAAGTACAACATATAGCTCGAAATTAGTCAAAATCGCTGATATGACCCAGTCTGCCTTGCTTGGTAACCGGCAATTCGAGAAGCCCCAGCTTCGCGTGTAAAAGGAAGTCAAATAAGCTTCTGAACACGAAGCAGGGGCTTCTCGAATTGTTTCGCTCCCAAACTGGAGTTTGGGAGCAAGGTAGAAAATATCGATTTTTTTTATTTATTCTATACGGAGCATAGTTTAAGTCAGTTTGGTTCAAGTCTGAGACTTGAACCAACAATAGAGGCCAGAGCCTCTAAGGACACCGCGTTACAAGGCAGGAGCCTTGTAACGAGTAAATAGAACTCTACAAAAAACGCCGGAGCAATCGAAAAGATTGCTCCGGCTAAAACAAACGTTAATCCCAGGTATACGTTGTTTCACAATTGTTAACAGGTTTTACTTCAGTATCGTTGAAGAAATCGCTTCCAATATCAACAGCGCACGGCAAAAATGTGGCGGCATGCCCGCTGAGTATTTCAAAATAGAAGCTGTTGCTTAAAGCCACGGAACTGCCTTTATTTGAATTAGCCGGCGTCGCCGGATCTAAAGTACCGACAAACATAAGAGTTGGAATGTCGCTTACAAGAGGATCGCGAACGCTAATAGGAAGCGGGTCCACCCTCCACAGCTTCAGCACGGAGGGCTCCACATAAATAAAACTGGTTTCGTACCAGGATAAGATTGATTGATTTTTAGTATATTTACGCGCAAACTCTTTTATCTGCGCGGGATTGGTATAATGCGCGTCGTTTGCGGCAAATACAGAGCTGTACATGCCAAGGCATTGCGCCGTGCCTTCCGCCCCGCCAACCGGAAAAAAGGTGTCGAGATACGCAAGCCACTGGTCGGCGACTTTTTTGTAATCCGCAGTATGAAACATGTCTGATATTACCTGAGGCAACCAGGTCTTATACGGTGTGTCGCGAAGAGTGAAGTAAACATAATTGACAAATTTAACTCCGTTCACAGTCACATCGAAGCTGTCGATCGGAACTCCATCTTTGTCATAATGATTACCTTCAACTACAACAGGATTTTTTTCAAGACGGGCAATTATTTCGTTAAACCACTTCCCTATCTTTGGATATTGAGATTTGGCTGCTTCAAAAAAAGAACCGAAAGAGAACATAGTCCCGGGCATCTCCTCCAAAAACGGATTTACTTCCGGCGACAATACCGAGTCGATAAGAACAGAGCGGATTATTTCCGGAAATTGCCTCATCGCTATCATGACCAGACGCGTTCCGTAAGAGGCCCCGTACAAATTTATCTTATCAACCCCCAGAGCGTCCCGTAAATCTTTTATATCGGACGCAATCTCTATAGTATCGTACGCAGATAGATCAATCCCCTCGCGTTTCAATCTTCTATTGCATGCCATAAGAGCTTTAACCCTCATCTTTGCCGCGTCCCTGTAACTAATCTCGTAAACCTGATCACGCAATTCGCCAACCTCTTCACAATAAAGATCAGGCAATGACATGTTTGTGCCTCGTTGGTCAAGCAGAATAATATCCCGGTTTAACCCCATGGTTTGGCGAAAAGGGCCTTCCGTAAATTCAAAAGCCGCAACAGCGTCCTTAGTTGAAGAGCCCGGCCCGCCGGTAAGAAAAATAATAGGGTCGTCGTGCTTTTTATCGATAGCCTTAAAAATTACCACATAATCTTTTATGGTTTTGCCGTTTGGTTTATTGTGGTCCTCAAGCACCTCTAAATAACCGCAAGTGGTAGTGCTTGACTCCGGCGGATTATGAAAACAATCAACGAATTCAATTGTGGGCGTAAATGAGTCCGCCGCGAATAGTTTATCCGTTGCGCTGCCCAATATAATTATAAATGCTAAAAACGCCGGCGCAGCCGACCTATACAGCAAACTAATAACATTTTTCTTCATTCTCATTCCTCCAACTCCTTTATCTAAAAAACAAAAAAATAAAATAGACGCCTGTAACTAGGACGCCATCCGATACGCAGAGTCACGGCCTTAGGACTCTGAAAAAACAATTTCCATAAAATGAGTGATTTTAAATACCCTCTCCCCTAACCCCTCCCACAAAGGGGATGGGAATTTGTTTCTTTTACCCATTTTGGAGTTAACGAGCTTGTTACAAGGCTCCTGCCTTGTAACACACTGTTCCTAGAGGCTCTGCCTCTTATCTCAAGCATTAAAGTCTGATGTGTTATCCCCTGAGGGGATAATTACACCCGGTGGCTAAAATTGTTGTCATGCTTTTAAACTAGAGGCAGAGCCTCTAAGGACACCGCGTTACAAGGCAGGAGCCTTGTAACGAGTCAAATGTATACCTTTAATTCCCCCTCCCTTGATGGGAGGGGTTAGGGGAGGGTGATAACATTTACTCCATTCAGTTATTATTAAAAATCATCATCTATATCCATGGTGGAGTTTAAAAACTCATTTTGCTCATTTTTTTCATCTTCGCTCATTAACATCATTTTAATGTCATGCACGGCAATATCAGGTTTAGATATTACGGTATTAAGTATTGTGACAAAATTGTCCTTTACCTTTTGCATACACCCTTCGCTATAAGCCAGGCTATTATAATTAAATTCAAAAAGCGTTGATTTGCCCGCGTAAACTTCCAGGGCGCAATCATAACTTGTTTGTTCAAATTCGTCAACATCTTCTATGGTAAATCCAAGGTCAAGCTGTTCGGTTATCTTTAACATCTCATCGCTTAACGGATAGTTCTCAAAAACAATAACATTATCTATTAATCCCTGTTTTAAATCGCTCAATGCCTGGATATCCGCCAGGCTGTTGTAATGATAATGGCGGCTTTCAAGATACATTGTCTGCGTCCGGCTGATCAAATCCTTAAAACTTAATTCACGGCCCGCGATTATCCGCACGGGTATGGTGTTAAGAAACAACCCCACCATATCCTCAACGCCGGACAGGCCCGCCGGTCTGCCGGAAACCACGGATCCAAAAACCACATCGTCAACATTGTTATACTTGCTTAACAATATGCCCCAAACGCTTTGTATAATAGCGCTAAATGTCGCCTGGCAATCAACGCTTATATCCTTAAGCCCCATGGTCAACTCTTCGGAAAGAGTATAATCAATGGACATAAGATTGTATGTTTTATCGCCTGCTTTCCCATCCTGATCCTTTGTAAAAGAGGCTATGCGGTTATAGCCGCTTAAATAACCGGCCCAGTATTCATTCGCGGCTTTTTTATCAACGGAACTCAACCATTTAATATAATTTTTATATGGCGCGACAGGTTGTAACAACAGCTCTGCGTCGTCGATAAAGGCTTTGTACATTTGAAACAGCTCAGTGATAATAATGCCCGCGCTCCAACCGTCAAGAAGAATATGATGGTGGCTCCAGACAGCCTTATAGGAATCGTCGTCAAGTTTAAACATATGTATCCGCATTAAGACGTCACTGCTCAGATTAAAGCCTTTTTTACGGTCGTCCGCCTTAAAATCTTCAATAATTTGCGCGCAACGATCTTTATCAAACCGGCTGATATCCTCGGATGTAAAATCTATTTTGCGCTCTTTAAGGGTTAATTGCAAAGGGACATCGCAGCTCTTGCGCGCAAAAACAGAGCGAAACATTTCATGCCGTTTAAATAGCTCGTTCCAGGCGGCTTCAAAACTTTTGACGTCAAATTTCCCTCGCACGGTAAACGCAAACTGTTCAAAATAAGTTTCCGATCCTTTTTCAAAACTTGCGTGAAACAACATCCCCTCCTGCGTAGGTGAAAGCGTGGAAACATCCAGCACATCATCCTCATTGACTCCGCACTCGTCAACAATTGACCTAAACTCGGTTGTTGAAATGCCCTTATACGTGAAATCAGGCAAAGCCGTAACAGCTTGAGAATCTTCGCCTTTTTTGTCGCAGTAATCTATTATGGCCTTAAGCTCATCGCGGAAATTTTTCAACAGGCTCTTAGCAGTCTCTTCTTTATACGCCTTGCTGTTAAATGAAACAGAGAGTTCAAGCCCGTCAACAAGATCGCGGCCTTCAAAACTCAGGTCGTGCGTCATTTTCATTTCAGGGCTTACCGTGTTAGCCGAATACTCTTCAGCGGAATCAAATATTTTGCCTTTAGTCCACTCATCAAACCGGCCAAGATAGTTGAAGTTTATTCGCGGCTCAAGATTAAAAGAGAGGTCCGTTTTATTTTCAGCCGTTGTGGCATATTTTAAAACGCCATAACCAAATCCCTTGTTTGGAGTTTTCCTCAAAATCTCCTTTATATGAGCTATGCGCGCAGCGACATCATTGCTTTTAGCCGCTGTCAAAATCACGGGATAAACATTTGTAAACCATCCAACAGTCCTGCCAACGTCAACAATATCGCCCTCCCCATTTCCGGCAAAACATGATTCAACGGGATTTTGCCGGCCATGCCCTTCAAGGTCTATAAGCAATGCGCCGCCGTCCTCATGCAAACAACTTAACGCCCCGGCCAAGCCGGTGAGCATAACATCATTAACTTCACAGTTAAAGACCTGATTAACGCGCTTTAAAAGAGCGTCTGTTTCCTGCTTTGTTAATGAGCATGACAATCGCATTGCATTTTTGCGCAGATTGGGATCGCCTTCAAAATCACGTGAAATATTATCTGCCTTTGTTGATTCCAGCGCGCGCCAATAAGCCTTCACCTTCATCAACGACTCGCTATCGGCATACTCCCATATTTTTTCCGCCCATAATTTGAACGAATCTGTTTTTAGCGGCAACTCTATATCCTTGCCCTCTAAACGCAGCTCATAAGCTCTGATAATATCTTCAATCAGAATTCGCCACGACAACCCATCAACAACAAGATGGTGGATTGCTATAAATAGAACACTCCGGCCATCCATTCTAAACAGAATCGATCTCATTAACGGCCCCTGCGTCAAATCAACAGAGCCCGCCGACCTGGAACAATATTCATCCATCAAATTCGCGGCGTCCTGTTTGCCTCGCAGATCAATTGTTTCAAAACACAACGGAACTCCGGCTTCCATATTCTCTTGGGTGATTTTATTGCCGTCAAAACAGTATCTCATTCGCAACGCGTCATGACGCGTTTGAATTTGCCCCAATATATCCGCAAGAATCTTTTCATCAAGGTCCAGCGGCGAGGCAAGCTTTGCCGCTAAGCAATAATGGCCCCTTGATTCCGCGCAATTGTTAAAAAACCGAGACTGAATCGGCGTCAAAGGAACTTCGCCGGCAACAGCCGATTGTATAGAAACGCCGCCGGATTTTATTGTCTTTGCGGCAAGTTTTGAAATAGTGGGATTTTCAAATATCAACCCCACGTCGCTCTTTAAGCCGTCCTGATTTAATCTTGAAACAATGAGAATGGCCTTGATTGAATCGCCGCCAAGGGCAAAAAAGTTGTCATTGCAACCAATATTCTTCACGCCCAACACGCTTTTCCACGCAGCCAGCAATCTTTTCTCCATATCAGTTTGAGGATCACGGCAACCTGTTTCCGTATTTTGAACAGAGCCTGCGTCCCTTGGATCAGGCAATGCGCCCCTGTCAACTTTGCCGTTCGAAGTTAACGGCATCTCGTCGAGAAATACAAAGTATGAAGGGATCATGTAATCAGGCAATGATTTTGACAAACTGATTCTAAGGCTATCAGCATTCGTTTTCTCTTCGCAAACAAGGTATGCGGCCAGCTCATTGCCGTAACCGTTCAGGTCTTTAGCCAATACAACAGCCTTGTCAACCTCAGGGCGGGTCAAAACCGCCTGTTCTATCCCGCTCAATTCAACACGGTAGCCGCGTATCTTTACCTGACCGTCTCTCCTGCCGAGAAATACAATATTCCCGTTGGAACGCCGCAATCCAATATCGCCTGTTTTATAGATAAGTTCTCCGGGTCTGAAAGGATTGTTCACAAATTTTTCGCTCGTCAAGCCGTCCCTGTTAAGATATCCTTTTGCCAAACACGCCCCGCCGACATATAGATCGCCCTTTGACCCGAGCGGAACAGGATTAAGATAATTGTCTAGTATGTATGCGGACGTATTTGCAATAGGCTTGCCGATTATTGAGCCGCGTTCGTCCGTATCAAAAGCCCCGTTGTCCTCACAATTAACTATGCAGCCGATGGTTGCCTCGGTCGGGCCGTAATGATTGACAAAAACAGTGTTGGGATTAACTTTGCGGAACGACTCAACATCCTGATATCTTATCGCCTCCCCCCCTATTAAGATCAACCTTAACGCCGGAAACGACCGCGATTGATCCCGGGTAGAAACTGAAACCAGCAAATAGAACAGTGATGGGGTTAATTTTAGCCAGCTTATACTGTTTTCAGATATATATGACGCCAGCATGTCGGCGTCTTTGCGCAACTCATCTGAAACAACATGCAACGTTGCGCCGTTAAGCAATGAGCCCCAAAGGCTCGTGTATCCAAGGTCAAAAGCGTACGAGGCCAACAGCGCAGTGGAATCATTGCCGTCAATTTTAAAATCATTTTTCAGCCACGACACATAATTTACAACCGAACTGTTGCGAACCGCCACCCCTTTCGGCTCGCCGGTAGTGCCCGATGTATAGATGACATATAACAAATCTTCAGGTTTAACGGCAACTTCCGGGTTGTGGTCAGAGCCTTTAAATATTTCAGAATCCTTGTCAAGCAAAACCTCGCGACCGCTTATTTCAGTTGTTATTGAGTTTATGCCGGATTCGGTTATTAATACTTCAGCGCCGCAATCAGACAAAATAAATTTAACGCGGTCAACCGGATTGCCCGGATCAATGGGAACAAAAGCGGCCCCGGTTTTAACAACCCCCAACAACGCGATTATCAACCGTTCTGAAGGGCGCAACATTACGCCAACCAACGCCCCGGTTTTCACGGAACAATCATTTATTAAATAATTAGCAAGCTGATTAGCCTTTGAGTTCAATTCGCGGTAAGTCAACTTTTTATTGCCTTCAAACACCAGCGCAAGATTGTCAGGCGTTAATGCGGCCTGCTTTGCAAAAATATCGGCAACGCTCCCGCGTTCTGGAAACTCCACTTGCGGGCCGTTTATCTCAATGATTTCGCGGCGGAACTCATCCACCGGCAGAATGCCTATCTTTGAAAGAGGCATATCCGGGTCTTTAACAACCACATTCAATATGTTAATCAGATACTCGGCCCAACGTTCAATCTTTTCCCGGGAAAAAAGTTTAGAACAATATTTAAGACGCAGCCGCAGGCGGTCAGCCTCTTCAATAAATTCAATTGTTAAATCAAAATTTGCCACGCGCTGTTCAATATCATATTCGGTAAACGTTATCTCATTAGTCTTAACAACGCGCTCATCGCCGTTCTCAAAAACAAACATAACGTCAAACAGAGGGTTGCGGGTCATATCGCCGCCCAGCCCAAGTTTATTAACCAAAGTGTCAAAAGGATAATCGCTGCAATCATAAGCTTCCAGGCAATTTTGCTTTACACGATCCAGAAATGCGCTAAACGCAAGGCCGCCGGCAGGCCGGTTGCGCATAACAATTGTGTTTGCAAACATGCCGACCGTGGCGTAAAAATCTCCACGCGACCGGCTGTCAATTGGAGAGCCCACAACAACATCCTCATTGCCGGTTAATTTAAACAGCAGGGTGTTGCACGCGGCAAACAGCGTCATAAACATCGTCGCGCCGGTTTCCCCGGCAAGCCGCCTTATCTCTTTAGTTAAATCAGGATCTAAATCGCGGCGGACAATGCCGCCTTCAAAACTCTGCGACACAGGCCGGGCAAAATCATATGGAAGGTCAAGCGTCGGAGGAGCATCGGCAAACAGGTTTAGCCAATACTCTTCCTGCTTCCTGATGTTGGCGGAGTTTAAATAATTTTGCTCCCAAATAGCGTAATCTTTATATTGCATCCTGACGGGCGGAAGCGCGCGGCCCTGGAAAAGCTCCATAAATTCGCCCATTAAAATGTTAAACGAAATGCCGTCAACAATAATATGGTGGCAATCCATAATTAACAGAGTCCGGCCAGTCGGCAAACTCGCTAGGCCTAAACGCAAAAGCGGAGGTTTCGCCAAATCAAAAGGTTGTATAAAGCCTTGTATAATTTGATCAGGGTCATCATCACCAGAGCTTATTTCATCAACAACAAACGACGCTTTATTATGCGCGATCTGGATCAACTCATCATCCCTTATCTCAAAACCCGTTCGCAGGCTTTCGTGCCTGTCAACAAGGTCGGCAAATGAAGCTTTCAGTTTGCTTCTATCAAACTCGCCGTCTATAAACACGGCTGCGGTAAGATGGTAGGCTTTTTCCCCGCCCGGCAGATTGCTTAACACAAATATGCGTTTTTGCGCGGATGAAAGAGGCGCGCTCTCAATTTGCGGGCTAATTGCCGACGCGGATAATTGCCTGAACGGAAAACCGCCCCCTCTTATTTCGGCAATGCTCTGTTTAATCGCTTTAATGATGTAATCAACATCTTCATCAGTATGCACGGTGGAAAAGAAACAGATCCGCCTTTCCCAGGTGTAAACGCCTTTATGGAGCAGCATATAAAACAGAAGATCGGTTGTAATGGGCTGCAACCGGACGTCATACTCTCCAAACGATACAAACCTGAAAAATGAAGCGCAATGCACAATGCGAAGCGGAACTTCTTCGGTTTCAAAATAAGCGTTCATCGTATTGACAAATTTTTGCGTTCGTTGATTAACGTTGATTTGCAACTCAGGCCCCTTGCTCTTTAAATGTTTAAGAACCGCCAATATGGAGACCACGGTTAACGGATGTTTGCAAAATGTGCCGCCAAAAAAAGTCACTCCTTTTGAAGGGAAAGATGCGTCGCCAAAGTTCCACATACCGCCGTCAATCGCGTCCATAAAACGCGCCTTGCCCGTGGTCAACCCCACCGGCATGCCGCCTCCAATCACCTTGCCGTACGTCACAATATCAGCGCTGATTCCGTAAAATTCCTGAGCGCCGCCGGGACAAAGGCGAAACCCGGTAATCATCTCGTCAAAAATCAATGCGGTTTTTGATTTTAATGTTATCTCCCTCAATTGTTTAAGAAACTCTCGCGGTTGGAAATTAGGGTTGCGGCTCTGCACCGGCTCAACCAGCACACCGGCAAGCTCGCGGCCATGCTCCTTTATAAATTCAAGGCTTTCAGATGCCCCGTATTTTAGGACAATAACATCATCCACCATATTTTGCGTTGTGCCCGGAGCGGCGGGAACGGTACCCCGTTCAGTGGGCAGCGCAAGTATGCCGTCAAACGTGCCGTGAAAAGAGCCCTCAAACAATACGATTTTGTCCCTGCCCGTGACTGTTCTTGCAATGCGCAACGCGGCCATTATAGCTTCAGTGCCTGAGTTGCAGAACGTAACACGTTCAACGCAGGTCATCTCGCATATACGTTCAACAACCTCGCCCGTAAGGTCAAACTGAGGGCCGAGGTGATACCCCTCTTTAAGCTGTTTCTCTACCGCTTCAGCGACAAACAGAGGCGTGTTGCCAAAATAGTTCACGCCGTATCCTATTGCCATGTCAACATATTCGTTGCCGTCAACATCCCACAGCCGCGTCCCTTTGGAACGGTGGGAAACTATGGGATAGATAATCTCTTTTATTGAAAGGCGAAACCCAAGCGAATTTATCCAGTCGGAAAAAACTGCCCGTTTGGTATCCATAAGCTCTTTTGATTTTTTTGTGCGCTCAACATAAGCAGCGATAAACTTCTCAACAAATTCGCGCTGAACCGGATTTAACTCATCCTCAACCAATTTCATAGATCGCAGGTCCACTTTCTCATGCTCGTCGTTCGCGCCTTTAGCGGCGGCCTCGCATTTTTTGCCCGCGCGTCCGGCAATAGAGCCGATGGAGCCGGGCTCCTTCCGTATCTGTTTTCCAAATCCCGCCACATCCGCTTTGCCGCCGGATTGTGATTTAAGGGCCTCTAACTGTTGCGACATAACCTGTAGTTGACTGTAGATTACGTTTTCAATCTCTGTATTTCCCGATCCAAAGCCGGCCAAAACCTCAGCTCTTTTAGCGTTTAGCATATCTTCAGGCGTTTGTTCATTTGCCTCCGGCGATGAAACGTCAAGTTCCATATCGCAATTTTCACTTACATAAGCCGCTAATTTGTCAACCGTGTTGCTTTCATTATAAAACCGTTTCATCTCAACATCGACTTCATAGTCGCTTTCAATGCGCTGTTTAAGCCGCGTAAGCATAATGGAACTCAACCCGATTTTGAACAGATCTTCATAAACATCCACCTCTTCAATACCGGCTATGTTTTGAATGATGCTTATAAGTTCAGGCAGAATAACGCCCTTTTTATCCGAAGTATTTTTGACTGGACGGCAAGGAGTGGAATCAATGCTTTTTAAAGCTGCCGTACCAACGGCGGCATTAACTTCACAGTCCCGGTCCGGCGCATCGGCAACATCCGCAGAGGTGTTTTCAGCGCTTTGGCCGGCAAAATTAACAAGCTCTTTCCAGTATCTTTTGCGTTGAAACGGGTAAGTCGGCAAAACAATCTTGCCGGCTTTAAAGTTAAACGATTTAAAGTAACCGGCCCAATCAATCTTTACTCCGTTTACATACAATGTTGACAACGCCGTCAACATCTCCTTAACATCATCCCCGCCTCTTGAAAGCGACGACGCCCATGCGCGGCTGTTTTCAGGCGCGCATTTAGCGCCCAGCCCTGAAAGAACAACATGGGGCCCTATTTCCAGAAACACATCAAAGCCCTTGTTTACGGCATAGTTTATGGAATCGCGAAAACGAACCGGCTCGCGAAGATGGCGTATCCAGTAATCAATTGTTGTAATATCAGCCGCATCCGCAGGTTTTCCTGTGAGGTTGGATATTAAAGGAGTTACAGGGCGGGAGAAATCCACATCTGAAAGAATTTTTCTGTAATCGTCAAACATAGGCTCAATCAAATGGGAATGAAATGCGTGCGACACCCGCAGAACGGAATGTTTTATACCGCTTTGATCAAACCCGGCCAACGCCGCCGTTACATCCCGCTCTTCGCCTGATATAACGACATTTTCAGGCGCGTTAATGCCGGCGATTGAAACTTTCCCATCGCCGCGCTCCAGAATAATCTCAGACACTTTTTCATGCGGGGCAAACACCGCAGCCATAACCCCGCCGAGGCAACGGCTCTCGATCAATTTGCCGCGCGCGCTAACAAGCTTTAAACCGTCTTCAAGTGAAAACACGCCCGACACGCAAGCGGCGACATATTCGCCAAGACTGTGCCCAAGCGACATGGATGGTTTAACCCCCCATGTTTTCCAGAGTTCGGCAATGGAATATTCAATCGCAAAAATAGCCGGCTGGCAATTAGCGGCCCGGTTAATAAGGTCGCTATCGGCCCCATTTTCGTACAACAAGTCTATCAGCGCGACGCCATGCCCTTTTAAAATATCATCGCAACGGTCCATCGTTGTTTTAAAGACAGGATATTTCTCATACAATGCGCGGCCCATGCCCGCGTATTGCGCGCCCTGGCCTGTAAATAGAAATACAACATCCGAACCGCGAGAATGAATAGAGGTTAGAAAACTTTCGGGTTGAAAGACAGAGCTATTGGCTTGCCCGTTTAAAAACATGGACAACGCATTTTCAAGCTCTTGCGCGTTGCGCCCCATAAACGCAAGCCTGCGCGGAAAATGGGTTCGGCCAAGCGCGGCGGTATGACAAACATCATTAATATCAACGCCGGGATGCGCGGAAAGATACTCTTTGTAATTTTTTGCGCTTTGCCGCAATGCCGCTTCATTTTTGGCGGAAATAGCAAGCGCATGCAAATGAGAACTGTTTGTGGATTCTGCCGCGTTTTCAACATTAACGGAGCGCTCGCCCGGGCAGGATTGCAAAATAATATGAGCATTGGTTCCGCTAAAACCAAATGAACTAACGCCGGCAGTATAAGGTTTGTCATTGCGCGGCCATGGGCGCTGTTTTGCGCAAACTTCAAGAGGCAACTCGTCCCACGGGATGTGAGAGCTTGGTTTGTTAAAATGCAGACTGGCGGGAATACGCCCATGTTGCATAGAGAGTATTACCTTAATAACGCTCGCGATTCCGGAAGCGGCTTGCAAATGGCCGATATTTGACTTAACCGACCCCATCAAAGTTTTAACACGTTTGCCTTTAAACGCCATCCCTAAAGCCCTGGCTTCAATAGGATCGCCCAGCCGCGTGCCCGTGCCGTGCGCTTCAATATAATCAACATCATCCGGCGCAAGTCCGGCGTTGTCCAACGCCCTGTTAATAACCTCATTTTGCGCAATCGCGTTTGGAGCAGTCAACCCGCTGCTTTCGCCGTCCTGATTAACCGCTGAACCTTTAAAAACAGCCAGAATGTTATCCCCGTCCCTTTGCGCGTCTGAAAGGCGTTTTAAGACAACAACCCCGCACCCCTCCCCCTTTGTGTACCCGCCCGCCTCATCGTCAAAAGGCCGGCAACGTCCGTCAACGGCAAGAGCGTTAATCTTTGAAAAACCAATATACGATTCCGGCGTTAGGATAAGCTCCACCCCGCCGGTTACAGCCATGTCGGACTCTCCGGTTTGCAAACTATTGATAGCCAGATGCATAGCTACCAATGAAGAGGAGCAGGCAGTGTCTATTGTCATGCACGGGCCGCGAAAATCATAAAAATATGACAACCGCCCGGACGCCGCGCTAAACGCAATGCCGGTCGCGGAATACTCATCAATCTTGCCCATATCGCCGGAACCAAAGTGCGCCTTATAATAATCATAAGAGTCCATGCCGGCAAACACCCCAACTCGGCCCCCTTTTAATGCGGCAACATCAAATCCGCCGTTTTCAAAAGCTTCCCAACTTACTTCAAGCAAAAGACGCTGTTGCGGATCAAGGGATTTCGCCTCCTCCGGCGATATGCCGAAAAAACCGCAATCAAACTTATCCACCTCGTCAATAAAAGCCCCGTGCCTGCAATAAGTCTTGCCCGGAGTCCTGTAATCCGCATCGTAACACCGGCTCATATCCCATCTATCAGCGGGTATCTCGCTAACCGCGTCAACGCCGCGATTCAACAAATCCCAATAAGCGTCCGGATTGTTTGCCCCTCCCGGAAACCGGCACCCCATGCCCACTACAGCCACAGGCTCCTTCTGCTTCATATTATCTATAGAAGCAAGCAGCTCCTTTATCTTATCAGACGCCTTTTTAAGCGCCTGCAAATATTTCTGTTCCTTATCGTTGTCCATAACGTCCTATATGATTTCACGCAAACAAGATGTGGTTTAAATACAAAAACGTAGGTTGGGTAGAGTGAAACGAAACCCAACATCAAATAAAAAGCAAAAGCAAACCACAGATTTCGCAGATTTCACAGATTAAAAAAAAACATAGATTTCACTGATTAAAAGCGAAAAGCAAAAGCAAAAACAATATAAACCACAGATTTCACTGATTTCACAGATTAAAAAAAAAACATAGATTTCACAGATTAAACGCGAAAAACAAAAGCAAAAGCAATATAAACCTCAGATTTCACTGATTTCACAGATTAAAAAAAAAACATAGATTTCACAGATTAAAAGCGAAAAACAATTTGGCCGTTTCGGAGCTGTAAGCGTCTAAGCGCACAAAGATTCACATTAGACCTTAATTTTACAAATTTCAATACCTTTAAATAATCACAAAGTTTTTGCGTTTCTTCGTGCCTTGGTGTCTTTGTGGCCTAAATTGCTTTTGATTCTATTATTTGAAGAACGTAGGTTGGGTAGAGTGAAACGAAACCCAACATTAAATAAAAAAAACAAAAGCAAACCACAGATTTCGCAGATTTCACAGATTAAAGCAAAAGCAAAAAAGCGGTATTAACCACAGATGTAGGATGGGCAAAGCGTAGCGTGCCCATCAATAAAAAAGTAAAAAACAACCATAGATTTCACAGATTAAAAGCGAAAAACAATATTTAAAGCTGGAGCAGTTCTTTTATATTCTCAGACGCCTTTTTAAGCGCCTGCAAATATTTCTGTTCCTTATCGTTATCCATAAATTGCTTACCCTGATTCTCCAAAAGAGAGATACGGTTTAAATATAGCCCTGTATTAGACAATTATATCTGTGCCGTCATGTAACACACAAAACACGCCGAAAAAAATTAATGCGCCATTTCAGCATATTTCAGGTCTTTTTGCCATAAAATTTATAAGATTAATGCTAATTTTTTAATTTAGAGCCCGGCATAATTAACTGCTATACTCAAAAGCATAAGAATTGCGAAATTCGCTAATGAATAAAAGGCTAAAGCCTAACTCCAACAAGCTGAGTTTATTGGAATTTACCCTTTAGTATCTTATTAGTTAAATTGTGGCAATTTCTGCCAAGATATTTTAAAACACTACCCCGCGACTCGTTCCAAAACTCTGATTTTGGAACGTAATTGTCCGAGAAACTCCAGTTTCGTGTATCATGCCGGCATGCTAAACGAGAAACCGGAGTTTCGCCTCCAAGGCATAATTCTCACTAGAACAGACAAGCTGTTCAGTGTTCATTTATCAGGCAATTGCGTAACCAAACAGGAGTTTGGTTACGATTCAATGACAAGATATTTTAAATCTCTATCAAATTTGATGCTTAATGCCATTGATGTTCATTTTAACGCAGAGATCGCAGAGAGCGCAGAGTTTCGCAGAGAAAAGCGTTAAAATTATTTTTGTAGATAAATCCGGGTTAAGCAAAAGGTTCCGGTGAATAGCCTGAACATTTTGCTTAAACTTATTAATATCCCCGAATGGGATAAAGTAATGCGCATTTCCTGCTTTGTAAATATTTTGTATTTTATTTGAATATAAGATTTGATAGCGTTTTTCTTTTAAATCTCACTGCGGCGCTCTGCATAGTTCTTTTTCTAAACTACACTTCTTCCAATTTCTTTTTCCGTCTCTTTTCCGGCATTTCCGGCTATTATACCCCCACGCGATGCAACGCTTTTATTTCACTAAGGGTTCGGAAATGTTTTTTGATCGCATAAAACGCAACGTTTCCAAGAAACGCAAATGGTTTTTAAAACGTTTTTGAGCAATCTGCGCCATACGCTCTGCGCCATGCGCTATTTGCATTACACTTCTTTACAATAATTGTCCCCATTAACAGCCAACACCTTTATTATTAATAGCTTACGCAATTTAGATGTTTGTTTTCATTGAAGTTTAACATTTTGTAACACAGCCTATTATGCGCCGGTTGATTAAACTATAATTCTTTCATTAAAGTTTTTTGTAGACAGCAGGCAAATAAAGCGCTAAATTTAATCCAAACATCAATCAAAATCCAGATGGATTTTTGCCTCTTTTGTAGTCAAACTTTTAATTGCAGAATAAGAGAGAGATTAGAAGAAGCCTGTTCTTGTTGAGGGGCGGTTTGCCGCTTTTCTTTAAATTTTTTTAAAAAATGTTAGAGAAAGTTCTGAATGGTCAAACAAAAGAACAATTAGCTACGATTGGGTTAGGGCTCGGAAAGAAATAATTTGGACTTTTTAGCTGGCATCTTCAGGCCGACTTTGCCCAACCTTCAATCGCCGAATCCTCAACGCAGCTATGGCTGCGCATCCGGTTCGACTCAATTAGGTTGAACAAATTCAACCAAAATCTACAAGCAAAAAAGCCCAAGTTATTTCTTTCAGCGCCCTTAGAGTTATGAGTAAAAAAATTACTGTTTTAGAGAATCAACAGGTTCAAAATAGAATTTACACGATTCGTGGTCTACAAGTTATGCTGGATAGAGATTTGGCTGAACTTTATCAATTAGAGACAAGATCACTAAAACAAGCTGTTAGAAGAAACATTGAACGGTTTCCAGAAGATTTTATGTTTGAACTAACTGAGAGGGAAATTGAAATATTGGTATCACAAACTGTGATACCTTCAAAAAAATATCTTGGTGGCGCCAAGCCTTTTGCTTTTACAGAACAAGGCGTTGCTATGCTCTCAGCGGCGCTGAAAAGCGCTATTGCTGTTGAAATAAACATTAAGGTTATGAGAGCTTTTGTTCAAATGAGAAAATTCATAGCAAATAACGCTATTATTTTTCAGAGATTAGACAAAATAGAACAAAAGCAGCTTATTGCAGACACAAAATTTGATAAAGTATTTGAAGCCATCGAAGCCAAAGAGATAAAACCCAAGCAAGGTATCTTTTTTGACGGACAGATTTTTGATGCTTATGTTTTTGTTTCCGATTTAATCAAAGCAGCAAAAAGTTCAATTATTTTAATAGATAACTTCGTTGATGAAACCGTTTTAACTCTGCTTTCCAAAAGAACGGAAAATTGCAAAGCGACGATTTACACAAAATTAATTTCCAAGAAACTACAACTTGATCTCAAAAAATACAATGCGCAGTATGCTCCGATTACAGTAATAAAGTTTAGCAATGCACACGACCGATTTTTGATATTAGATGATAAAATAATTTATCATTTTGGAGCATCGCTTAAAGATTTAGGAAAAAAGTGGTTTGCTTTTTCAAAGTTTGATAAAGGAGCTTTTGAAGTTTTGAGTAGATTGGATAACAAGTGATTTACAGAAGGGATAGGTTGAACCGAGTTTGCGAAACTGTATCTCAATTAAACATGATTTTTGCTCTCAAACTAGGGTCTCATTGGGTTCACCCATTTCATTGTGCATTACACAAAATCAATGTAAAACCTCAACCATTTTTTAATAATATTATGCTCTTTTGTGTGAGCATTCTGATTAACAATGATCAGATTAAAATCATTATTAATTTCGTGAAAAATGTTCAAAACTGAAACCTCTTGAGTAAATGGTAGCGAATATTTGTAATTTTATCTTCCCTTATAACAATCCATAGAAATACGTTATAGAGAAGGTTTTAGCTGTTTTTGAGTTTAAAAAACAATATTTTTTAAAACAGGATAAGTGATTTCAGAACTATAGGGAACCGGTAAATCACTTGTTGAAAGATTGAGAATATGAATTTTTTAAAAAACATTACAGGAATTAATACACCTATAGGTGGGGTAACATTCAAATGGGATGAAAACAGAGTAAATGAGCAGGCATATTTCTTGGTTGGATGTAGCATTGGAAATAAAATAGCCTTGTTGCCATTAGAGCAAGAATCAATGGCAGGTATTGATGAATTAAAAAATATCTTGGACAGAAAGTCAGAATTTAAAGATTTAGCACAAAAATTAAGTGCCCTGCTCCCAAAACTATCAAAACTTAAGGAAACAAAAAAAGATATATCGAAGCAAATTGCTGAACATTATTTTACATTTTTTGAAGAAATGTATATTTGTGGGAAGGCAAAAGGGACGAAAGCAGAGGTCTTTTATTTGAATTTAGGTAAACTCCTTTTTGAAATACCAACTCTAATAGCTACTGGTGGCGAGGTGCCTTCGTCATACATTTACGCCCTTCAAGCACTGTCTGAAAACCAAAGGATACCAAACAGGGTATGTGAGGTGATAAATGAGTTTTGTAGCTTAGCTTTGAAAAAAAACAAGGAGTTGCTTAATTTATCTAATGAGATAGCTTTGACAATAAACTTAATAATATAAAATGAAAAACCTTGGGACAGGCTTAATATGTTGATGCAAAACCAAGGTAAAACCTCAACCATTTTTAAAAATATTATGCTTTTTTATAGGAACATCCTGATTAACAATGATCAGATTAAATTCATTATTAAATTCGTGAGGAATGTTTAAAACAGAAATCTCTTGAGTAAATGGTAACGAAAATTTGTAATTTTATCTTCCTTATAACAACCCATAGGAAGAAGTTATAGAAAATGTTATAGCTGTTTTTGAATTAAAAAAACAATATTTTTTAACATAGGATAAGTGATTTTAGAACTATAGGGAACCGGTAAATCACTTGTTAGCCACCCATAGAATATACAAATGCCAGAGAAACAGGACAAAGTTTTTGAATGGTACAAGACGCTAATTGAGCTTGGCAAGTTCGAAGTACAGCACGCACGGCAAAGGTTCTTTGATATTTCCAAATTACATATAGCAATTTCAGGAACTATTCTTGCGCTTGACTCCTATAGTCTAGCCCGAAATGAACCACGCATTTTTTGGTTGGCAACTCTTGTTTCACTTTTTGGTGTATTTAATGCTATTGCTTGGTGGAAGCAGGTAGAGGCAGCATCAGTTTGGGAAGCGCGGTGGTATTCTAGTGCAGCTACAATTGAAAATTCCAGAGAGTTTAGACGGGTTGTAGGAGTTGATAATCTGCAAGTATGGTCTCATCCAGATGTGCTGGAGAAACTGAAACCGGATGCTAAAAAGACTGGCGCATCACCGAAAGTTTATAAGGTATTTGTGGCCAGTTTAGTAATCTTCTATTTCGTTCTGATGATAGGTAGTGTATCAATGTCAATAACAATGCCTACCGACAACACCCAAGACTTGGTTACTACAAAAAACTCGGCACCGAAAACCCCTATACAATCTCAGAAGAATTCGGACAAATCGGCAAACAAGGCTAAAAAAAACATTAGGGTCAAACCTTGACAGGTTGTCCGAGAATGCAAAATCTCAGAAATTATTCGTTTATATTAAAGGACTTATGACTTGAAAATTGGTTAAAACGCCTATTCTCGGACAGCCTGCTAAAAATTAAGTATTGAAAATGGATAAATTCTAACTATTTTATTCAGCCGATCACAAAAAGCGTGGAGCCTGATTTTTTCGTTGGAGATAAATACACTCAAATGCTCTCAGAAAATAACACAGATACTGTTACCGTTAGAAACCTTCTTTTGGTTAGGGAACCATGGGCTTCACTGATACTATCCGGATTCAAAAAATGGGAAATTAGAGGATCATCAGTGAGCTGTGGAAAACGAACAACGATCGCTATAGCAAAAAGTGGTGAACGAGGAGTACATAGAATATACGGACTAATAGATATTGTAGATGTAAAAGGACCTTTGAGTATATCCGACCTCAAAGAGAATCTTGCATTGCACCGAGATCCCAGTGATACACAAAAGCTACCGTACGCTAAAACATACGCATGGGTTCTCGCCAATCCCAGAGCATTGCGGCAACCAATTGATTATGAATATAAGAACGGCTGGGTCATTTGGGGAATCGGTTATTGGACCTTTAAAAAAAGCGATTTTGTCGAATCGGGTAGCTTTGTTACTATGCCTAGCCCTGATCCGATTCTTCGACAGAAATTTATGCAGTCGCTCTCAGACGATCTATCGTATTTTGGATATACATTGCAAGACTCTAATATCTGCGGGAGAGGACTCACAACCTTAAAGATTCCTGATTTTAAGAAGATGTCCTGGTCTTATTTAAAAGAGATCTTACACAGTGGTTACGTAGCTTTGCAGGAAAAGAATCGAAAGTGCTACGAAACGGAAATATTGCGCGTCCGTAAAATCATTGAAGCAAAAAATCTTATTACTGAAACCCCCGTACCTATAAATGAGTTGAATCTTGTTTTACGACCAGTGAAAAGCAAAGATGATAAAGATGTTCATTGGTATTTTCGCCTACTACAAAACATTCCTAGCTCAAAGAGTATTGGAAGGGTAATGGATGCAATAATTTACCACGTACCTCTATGTGATGTTGAGAATAAAAATTGTAAAGAACACGTATTTGGGATCATAGGATTAGGCTCCACCTCATACACAAGCGGAGGACGAGATACTCTTTTTGGATGGAATGATAAAGATGATGTATCGAGTAAGAAAAAGCAATCAGCGCTAAGGTCAATCCTTCAAATAAACTGCATTCTGGTAGCTCCGGCCTACGATAGAGAGGAATATAGATTTACCAAACTGTTGGCGATGGCTGTCTTTTCATCAGAGATAGTCAATCAATTTAAAGATAAGTATAAATCCCCTATGCTAGCCGCAATCTCAACAGCCGGATTTGGACTTAATGCATATATGTTTCAAAGGATAACGTTCGGTGCGCTAAAAGGAAAAATCAAAAAACTTGCTTGCCATACATATAATCGCAACCAGCAAGAGGCTCATGATTTCTGGGCTCTTCCAGCATTTGAAAGGGGTGGGCGCAGGCGTAATAATAACTACGTTTATTACAAGGAGGCAGTAACAAGTAATTTGTGCATGAATATTGTTAGCGACCTAAGTAAGGAGCTGAGTAAGAAGTATTGTGATAGCTCCGGTTCTATTAAAAAGATGTCAGGGGCTAATAAAGCACTTGCTAGAGCACTCCACTTCTCAGGAATAAACGAATCAATATTTTCTATCGCTCCAAGGGGGATTTATATTGGCATGCTATGCAATCAATACATCCGTATTTTGTCAACAGGAGAAACAGCCGGAATAGATGCACTAAGCATTCCTTGGAATGATATATTTCATATATGGAGAAAGATGGAAATAAAGCGAATGAAAAACAGAATGAAAGGAGGGCAGCAATGAGCTTTGTGGTAATATGGGATACTTGCACAATCCCCGAATACTATACGGATCTTCATAAAGTAATGGCACTTCCTGAGGGAATGCTGGTAAGGTATGATTATAAAAAGAAGTACTTTGACTCCAAGAGTCTATCAGTGTTTATAAAACTTTACAATGGTGAGATATCCGAAATTGAAGTGATTCATTTCTATGGAGAGGTCGATAACTACGTTAAGGGAAGCGGAAACCCACCAAGAGACACGATTGTCGACCATCATGTGCCGTTCAGAGTCGGCAAAGTAATTCGTTGTAATATATTTCCTGGCGCAGGTGACGAGGAAGATGACAAGGTGGTTTACGACATAAAGATAGGGAAGTTTCCCAATGTTTATAAGTATAGCAGGTTGCGGAACCAAATGGAACCAGCGTTTCGCGAAGGTAGCCCATTTCTCAAATGGCATACCTATATTGAAGAGGAATCGATTAGATCTGGGTTTCTGACAAATAATGCCTCTCTAAGTCTTAACAATTGGGAGCGAGCGGTCGAACTGCTTCAGAAGAGACAGTTTGAAAAAGATTCTTTCTGGAACATAGAAGGACCTTTCGATAAATACGGGAATAGCATATCGGGAAGAATCTCTCACAAGGAAAACCATAACAGCCTCATTGACTCCGTAATTAAGATCAACGATGAGGAGGATCTATTTTTTATTATAAATAATAGAGACCCATTGGTCGATGATAATAGTTTCGACAAGCCTCGTGAAATAAAGATGACGGCGACAGGTGGAGTTATCGTTGACAAAACATCTATACCGTTACGACCTTACTCATCAGTTAGTATACAAATTCGGGGGATAACTACTTCATATTGGAAGGGTGACATAGGTGGGTTAGAACTTGACACGATTTGTAGTGATTCAGGTGCAGTTCCTCCAATAGGCCCACATATTCAATTGAGCTTTATAGTTAATAAAGAAATGTGGAAGATTTACTTGGGACTATTGTTTGGTGTACTCTCTGCAATAGGATTTGTAATTGTCAGCAAGCTTGCTTTATACGAAAAGATAGCAAGTGGTAGCCAGGTTTTCGACTTCAACATTTTTTTCTCAGTAATCGGACTTACGGTTATTAGCTCAATACTGTTGGTCTTAGCTTCCGTGTTGTTGAGAAAAGAGATAAAGTTTCGATGAGTTTTACAATAGGCTTCGGACAAAAGACATTCTCCAACGACAAAATCTTGGGACAGGCTTTATATGTTGATGGAAAATCACGGTAAAACATCAACCATTTTTTAAAAATATTATGCTCTTTTGTGGGAACATACTGATTAACAATGATCAGATTAAATTCATTATTAATTTCGTGAGGAATGTTTAAAACTGAAATCTCTTGAGTAACTGGCAGCGAAAATTTGTAAATTTATCTTCCTTATAACATTCCATAGAAAGTAGTAATAGAGAAGGTTTTAGCTGTTTTTGAATTAAAAAACAAGATTTTTTAAAATAGGATACGTGATTCCAGAACTATAAGGAACCGGTAAATCGGTTGTAGGAGATGATATTTGGAAATTTTTACAGGTATAGTAATATTAATAATGTTAGCAGTGATATTGCACTCGACAATTTCTGTAGTTTGTAGTTTTTTTCCAGATAAATTTAAGAATAATACTGAAGGTGTATACTCATTACCTTTCTATTACAAAATTAATGGAATTCTTAAGAGAGTCAGAACTTTTTATGTTTTTTTTGTAGGTAAAAATTGGAAAGATTATAGTTTTTGGCCAAGATTAGCATTGTTATACTTCTTTCTTCTTCCAAATTTCAGCATGATGCGTATTGCTGTAGCTGTTAATGAAACTGGATGGATGTTTCATGATTCAAATTTTATGATACTTGGTATGAATTTCTGGGTTTTCTCTAACATTATAGGTGATTACATCTCTTATAATGTTAGCAGAGCTCTTTTAGATAAATACCTAAACAAAGATAATCCAGGATTCTTTTTCGCATTTAAAATTGTTTTTATTGATTTGACAATTGCTACGATTTTAATGATGTTTGTTGTTTTCTTCACAAATGTTGCACATACGGTTGCACTGTTTCAAAACTATTCCGAATTTATTAAAGAAATTCAGAATAGCCCATTTAGTTTGAATGGTTTGAAAGCCTCTTTTGGCATATTTGTAGGAAATGAACCTGTAATTGTATTCCCAGGATTTATAATAATTACCTTTTCAACTTTTTTCCCCACATTGTTTTGGTTAATAAGTCTTACAATTTCATTAGCATTTATGCCTGTAAAAATTTGGATGTTGAATTCGGTTAAAGAAATGACCGCATCAGGAGAGAGTATATTTAACTATCGTTTCAAATATTTAAGTTTATTGGTTGGCTCTTGCGCTGCTCTTTATGCAGTTTTAACATTCTATAAATAAATGAAGACAACTGGGGGCAAACGTTACTATTAACACGAAAAAACATTAGAGTCAAACCTTGCAAGCAGACAGCGACAGACATAATAAAAGTTAAAGCATGAGATGTCTGTTGTATATATTAAAGAAGAAAACAGGATTAGAAAACAGAAGAGCAGGAAATGTTTTTGGAGTAAGTGAAAGCGTTGTAAATAAGGGAGCTATACGTATTGACGACTAAATCAAAACGTAGAAGCATTTAAAATTAAAATAGACAAGATAGTGGATTCTGCTTTCAAGGTATCCCCTAATGTTTTCCCTGAATACTGACAAACAAGGAGTTACTATGGATGATATTAGTCACAACTCTTATGAAGCGCATATGGCCAAGCCTAGGGTCACATCTTAATTATTAAGTATTGATATTTAAGCCAAAAGGTTGTAACTCTTTAGTTTGTAATGAGTTATATAAAAATACAAATCTATTAGATTTGAAAAACGAAACAATAGAATATGGTTACGATGCCAAGGATTTTGCGGTTAATGTAAATATTCGTTAATGAGGTCTTGCGTTTGTTATGTCCGGTTTGAGCGGGCATCCTGTTTATTCGGTATTCATTTTTTCCCTATAATAGCATTTGAGGACAAATCTACGGGGAACATTCTGGGTGAATTTTGGTGGTTTCTATTTTTAAATCCACAATTGAAACCTTCGGGAATGACATACTACCCAGGCCAAAGCATATGATACCATTATTTTTACGCGATTTTTGTCCCCTCGGGTGAGAATTCACCCCTCAGGGGATAATTCTCACTAAAGCAGACAAGCTGCTCAGTGTTCATTTATCACCCTCCCCTAACCCCTCCCATCAAGGGAGGGGGAGTTAAAGGATCAAGCCTAGGGTCACGTCTTAACAGGCTGTCCGAGAATGAGAAAGCCTCAGGGTCACCCTTAACGCCTCTTTCATTTTTTTTCTCATTTTCCATCTACCTCACAAAGGAAATCGAATTTTGCCGGAATCATATTGGTAATTCATCTACCCAGTTTACTAATTGATTCTTAGGAAGCAAATTTGAAAAATGTTTCTGATTGCGTGTAACGACAATATGTTGACCAACTTTCGCAATAGCAGCTATCATCATATCTGCATACCGCTTATGCGCTTTATGTTTTTTTCTTAGCCGTTCCAGTTCTTTAGCGCTTTTCTCATCAAACACTATAACATTAAATTGGTTTAAGTATAAAATGGGGACAGGTATATTATTTTAGATATTAGTTGCGCAACTTGTTATTATTTGGCTGATTTTTTAAATTTCGAGGAAATTTGTATAACTATTTGATATGGGGAGGATTAAAATATGGCTCGGATATCACGGCTGATGCTTAAAAGCGAGGAGGGGATTTATCATGTTATGTCGCGCACTGCTTTGGATGGGTTTGTTTTGGGGGATGTGGAGAAGGATTATTTGTTTGGGTTGATTAAGCGGTTTAGCGGGATATTTTTTAGCGAGATTTTTGGGTATTGTATTATGGGCAACCATTTTCATCTGTTGGTTAAGATGGAAGCCCCAAAGGGGTCAAATCGACTTTTGACTGCATAAGATAAGAAATCTTCTTAGTCTGGAAAAATCGAAAAATATCTTTCCTAATCTTTTTCAATTCTGCTTCAATAGGCGCCGCTATTTCGCTATACAGCGTTTCGGAGAGCTTCTCTCGTAATATTTGGATGTTGGGCAATAACGATTAAATAGGCTTTGGCAGCCCCTTCGGGAACCCGAATGCCGGCCTCCCATTTTTTTAGTGTAGATAATGACAAACCGTATGTTTCCGCAAACTTTGCTTGCGTCAACCCTGTTTTCGCGCGGATCGTTTTAACATCAATTTTTGAATTGATAATCACATGCGCCCGGCCTTTGCTTTTATCGCCATGCAAATAAGAAAGCGCTTCCTGCGCGCCTTGAAGAATTTCTTGTCCAGCCTTGGTCATGATTTTAGCTCCTGCTTGATTTTTTGTATAATTTTGTAAAGCATATTTTTCTCTGCATCTGAGATATTGGCCTTCTCATTTTTGCCATATACCGAGAACAGGAAAATTGGGTTGTTAATGTTGTAATAGTAGTAAATCACCCGAAAAGACCCACTTTTACCATGTCCTTCACGCGCAAAGCGCAATTTTCGCACACCTCCCGTTTTAGAAATAATATCACCCGCTTCGGGATTAGCCGCAATAAAGTCTATCAGCTCAGCCTTCTCGTGAATCGACATAAGCTTTTCAGCTTTTTTAATAAACCGCGCAGTTTCCACAACTGTAACCATACTTAATAGTACCCACAGGGAACCGCAAAAACAAGAGAAAAAAGACCAAAAGGAAAAAGTCTCCCTTTGACAACAGAAAACATGAAATGATTATGATGATCTGGAAATTATTCAACATTGCATTAAAGAAAACCGCATTATTCCTACCAGCAAGTATCCAGTATCAAACATCAAGGGAAAATCTTGGGACATGCTAAATATGTTACTTTTGGCTTGGAATTTTGTAGAATTGTGAAATTGTGTGATTTTATCTTAAACAATTACAAATAGGAGGATTAGGGATGCCAATGATTCCGCGCATGGCAAGAGGAAATTTTGGATTTTAAATTAAGAGCAAGGGTATGATGACGCGAGATACAACGGGCACATTAAAAAGTCGTTAACCTATTAAAAAAGGAGATATTAAAAAAACCGGGGACAGGTATATTATTATTGCTTTTTCTTCGCTAAATTTTTATAATTTTAAAAACCGGGGACAGGTATATTATTATTGCTTTTTCTTCGCTAAATTTTTATAATTTGAAAGTTTTTAAAAATCTGTTTGAGTTTTTTCCGTAAATATATAATTTCAGGAGGGTTATGTTATGGCCAGGATTCCGCGAATGATGCTTACCGGGGAAGATGGGATTTATCATGTTATGTCGCGCACAGCGCTGGAGGGGTTTGTTTTGGGGGATGCTGAAAAGGAGTATTTGTTTAGTTTGATTAGACGCTTTAGCGGCATATTCTTTACCGAGATGTTTGGGTATTGCATTATGAGTAACCATTTCCATCTGATGGTTAAGATGAAACAGAACGACGATTATTCCGACGCTGAGGTTAAACGGCGTATTGGGTTATATAACAGTGACAAGGATAAGATTGTGACGGATAGCGAAGTTCCTGGTTTTCGCAATAAATTGTCTAGTTTATCTGAATTTATGCGCGAAATAAAACAGAGGTTTAAAGTGGACCCAAAATCAAGACCAAAAAACAAAGTTTTTAAGTTACATTTAAAATTATTATTAACAGTCACATTGAGGGGGGGCTTGGG
>JAIQZQ010000081.1 GCA_021777105.1 Candidatus Anammoxibacter sp. | reverse complement strand
CCCATCAAGGGAGGGGAAATAAACGGTATATATTAATTACAATACTTCACCCATTAGGTGAAACTTTTTAACTTTACGATTAGCGCCTAAACGAGCTGAAAAAGCCAAATCCCCCTCCCCTTAGTGGGAGGGGTTAGGGGAAGGGGGTATTTAAAATCGCTCAATTTAGGTTTTATTATTTATACGTTCACAATTTAATAGTAATAGGATTTTAAATGGCGGATAAAAAAGAAAATAACGAGACAAAGTCAAAAGCGTCCAGTATCTCTGATAATCCTAGTGATATTGATAGGCTAGGATACGATCCTTATGTTGCGGCGTTATCAAGGATACTTAAAGATTCAAAACTTCAGACACCTTATACAGTAGGTATATATGGACGTTGGGGAACAGGCAAAAGCACTTTTATGCATTTATTAAGCAAATCTCTTCAAGAAGATGATTTCCTTTGTATCCCATTTCAACCTTGGCAATTTGACGGTAAAGAAGAAGTATGGAAATCATTAATTATGACTGTGGTTCGTCGCCTCGAAAAAGAAGATGAAATAATAGATGGTTTACCTGCCCATGGAGCGCAGATAAATGAAATAGTGAAAGGTGTTACAAAACTAGCTCTTAATCAAGTGGTTAAATCTTGGACAGGAGGCTCTTTTGATTTTGATAAATTAGTTGAGTTCTGGACTAAACCTGAAAATGATAACACGCAATTCTTAAATGCATTTCGAAATAAATTTGGTGAATTACGAGATAATATTCTCTTGAAAAAGAAAGGACAAAAACGACGATTATTTATCTTTGTTGACGATCTTGATAGATGCACGCCTGAATCATGTATTATGGTGCTCGAAGCTGTAAAACTGTTCTTTGATATGGAGGATTGTGTATTTATACTAGGAATCGATAGCGCTATTGTTCAACAAGGCATTGAATTTAAATATGATAAAAAAATAAATATTGCAGGCCAGGATTATTTAGAAAAGCTTATTCAACTGCCATTTTCACTCCCCGCAATAAAAAAAGAAACTTTCGATAACTATGTCTTAGAAATTACTGAAATATTTGAACTCAATGAAAACATTCAGAAATTAGTGACAATAGCAAGTGAAGGCAATCCAAGGCAAGTTAAACTGTTAACAAATTGTTTAAATTTAATTCAGACAGTCGCAAAAGAATTGCTCAGCCGTGATGCATCTTTTAAAGCATCAGACCAAATAAAATTAGCCGTTTTGCTTGTCCTTCAGGCTCGATTTCCACTTGCTTTCCGTTGGTTTGTTAAATTCCCTAAACCAATAAAATTGCTATTAGAAGATAGACAAACATTTTTTCGCGAACTTTCTGATTATATTAAGCCAAATTATGGAGGAAACTCTGATAGTAGATCAAATTCATTTTTTGACTTATTACAATTTGTATCTTCTCTTGAAGAGTTTAAGGATTTTCAAAATGAAAGTGAAATAAATGAATATCTTCAAATAACAGGTTTAGTTGCAGAAACAGAAACGCCAATCAAGGGCATAACAGGGAGGGACAAAATTGACAACTCATTGGCAATGGATAAATTTACAAGCAAATCAAATCCTGAACCTGACGAACAGCCTGATATTATACCCACTGGAATTGATCCAACAGCGATTGACGAGAATTGGCTTACTCAAAAAATAGAGGAATTTATCGGAACATGGAAAAGATTAAGGTATCGGCGAACGATCACTCTATTATGGGCAAACACGGAAAATATAGTTTCAGATGTTAAAAAATTACTGCGATTGACCAGTCAACTAAAGAACCTTTTGAATGAATTTCAAAATATAAACGATAAACATAAAATGCATATAATTAACGAAACATTAGACACAATTGATGAACACCCAATGAAGTACGCTAACAGAAAACTAAAAAAAATCATACCACTTATAATCGGTATATCTTTTATCATTAATTTTTTCATCGTTTTAAGTTTCGAGTCTAATGGTGGCCTAGATAGGGTTTTTACAACGTTCAGTAGAATTAGTTTCTTTTCAATGATTATGGCAATACCAACAATACCGTCTGTAGTTCGAATTATTCAGGTTACAAATAGCCTGAGGCTGATTAGCAATATAAGTTTCTCAGAAAAAGACAGGAATCGATTTATTGGAAATATTAAATTATAAAACAAAGCATCAATAATAATTTCAACCATTTTCTATGGAATGGAATTATTAAATTGTAATAATCAATTCATCTTTATTTGAATTATGGGGGCAGTTAATTAATGTATTTTGCCAACTTAATAAGGTCTAATTTTTTCTTTTTAATACCACGAATCGTATAAAAAAGGATTTTATAAATAAAATCTCAGCTCTAATTTTTAAAATTCCGGTAAAAATAAAACAATGTTAAATAAAAACGAACAAATAGCGTTACAAGAGTTTAGAATTGCTCTTGAAAAAGAGTTCGCCGGTAATCTTGAGGAAGTTATGTTATTTGGGTCTAAGGCCGTGGCGACTCAAGGGAGGATTCTGATATAGACGTTTTGGTGGTTATTTCAAATGGGGATTGGCATATACGCGATGTAGTTTATGGCATTGTTACCGACATACTTCTTGACACAGAGATTTGCATATCCCCAAAAGTAGTCAACAGACAGGAATATGACAACCTTTGTAATGTTAAGTCTCCTTTTATAGAAAATGTTATTCGGGATGGAATCGCGGTATGACGGGATATAAAAATGAACGCGCTAAAAAAGAGATGAACCGTGCCAATAAATCACTTTTGGCTGCTAAAACTTTGTTTGAAAATAATTTATACGAAAATTGTGTTTCAAGGGTATATTATTCGGTTCTTCATGCCGCAAAAGCCGCATTGGCCTTAAATGGTTTTACTGTGGATTCGCATAAAGGCGCCCGGTCTATGTTTAGTCTTCATCTTGTCAAAACAGGGAAAATCGAAAAAGAGTTTGCAAAAATACTTACAGCCGAGCAAGAAGATAGAGAAATCTGCGACTATGATGTTGACATTATTACTTCTAGTTTTTTAGCAACATGGAATAATTTTAATGCAAAGCCTCTTCTAATATTTGTGATGTCCATTGATTTATTGACTTTCCCTGTAGCTTTGCCGTCATTGCAACTTCTGCATGAAGTCCGGGGGCTATCCTGAGCATCAGGTTTCCGGAATAAGGTTTGTTTGGCTCTTCCCCTCTTTCTCTACAGGTTTCAAGATAAAAATCAATGCTCTCGTTAAATTCCTTATGCAACTCAGCAATACTTTCACCATGGAACGTAATGATATCATTTATACCCTGAACCCTACCTATAAAACACTCGTCCTCATCGCTATATTCTATCTTTGCAAAGTACCCTTTATACCGCATTACATTCATAATTTAACTCCTATTTTATTTATAAATTCTCTTACCGCCTTGATTTGATATTCTTTTGCCTCTTTGCCGGGATGAGGTCTATGGAAATCAGCTCTATCATTTTTTAACCTAAAAGCTACACGCGAGCCCCTTCCCTCAATTATTTCACACCCTATTGAAGAAAAAAAAGATTCAATTTTCCTCCATTCAATATTTTTAAGCACAGGCTCCGTAAAGATCAGCCGAAATATTTTTTGATTCTTTTTATTCATATGGTCAATTATACAATGAGCAACCCATATCTGCAATCAACAAATGATTGCAAATATTTACATATCTCCAAAGGTCATTAATAGCAATGAGTATAACCATCTTTGTAATGTTAAGACGCCTTTTATAGAAAACGTTCTTCGGGATGGAATTGCAGTATGATGGAAATTGAATACGAACGCGCTAAAAAAAAATGTTTCCATCCATGATCGTAGTTTTGAAACTGTTTTTAAAATCCGTGGTTTATTGCTTTTGCTTTTCTTCCCGCCTTTTGTATCCTTCGTGGTTAAATGGTTATTGCTTTTAAAATAAAGGAAGGATTATCTTTATTGATTTTTCGTTGCTATAATCTAAAAATCGCAATAAAATAACTAGCATTAGATGATAGATTTTATTCAAATTTTGGAACAAAATTTGACTCAGACCATGAGATGTAAGACGCGCGTTCTGTTCAATCAGATTGTCAAAATTTAACTTAAATCTGAGACTGTTTAGACCAATTTATTTTTGCGCAGCCATTAGAAGAAAGGATTTAAATAATGGACTTAAATGAAATTGAAAAACAAGCAAAAAGGCTCGCGATGGAAAATAAGAAAGGTGAACCGGAAATAAAAAAAATATACTGGTTTCCTGATGTTGACGAGGTGCGATTGCTTGAGATTGAAGATGATTTTGTCACCTCTGCCAGTGGCGCAGTTGAGCCTTTTTATTTTAATGCCTCTCCTAAAGATGACTTGCCTGCCCCTTCAGGTATTGCGATTATACGAACAGATGAGTACAAAAAACTTGCGCTACCTCAAGATTGGGGCAGTTGGGAGGATGCTCGGGAATTGGTGATTAAGGGCCTGCACAACAATAACTTAGCCTAGAAACACTCATCTTCAGATTAACTTTGAACAATCTTCAATCGGCGAATCCTCAACGCGGCTTAGGCTGCGCTTCCGGTTCGCCTCAATCAGATTATCCAAATTTACCATAAATCTAAGCGCGTCTAGACCAAGTTGTTATTGCGCAGGCCCTTAAGTCTGCGCATGGAAGGAAGCTTTTTTAATTCAATCATTTTCTAATTATAAAATTTATCAGGAATTTCAAAAAACCTAAAAATCGAAACAAATATAACAAAACATCCAAATGTATGTCAAAAATCAGCGCTACTTATAGCCATGTCTAAAATAAATTTATAATCAAAGAGGATCCATTAAAGAACAGTTAATATGAAAACATTCCAGAAACATCTTAATGAAAAATCGAAAGACATTGAATTTAAAAGATTTTACGATGAGGAAAAAGGACTTATTAATTTGTCTCTAAAAATACAGAATAAACGAACAGGGTTGGGTTTATCCCAAAAAGAGTTGGTGAATAAAGCAAAAATTACGCAGTAACAGTTGTCCAAAATTGAAAATGGAATTAATTGGTAACTGTTCAGCGTTATTTACACACCCCGTCCGCCATTCGGCGGCCACCCCTCTTTTTAGAGCTAAGGTTTATACACATCTTTTTGCCTTTAGAAGCTTTCGGGGCAGGTAAGACTCGTTACCAAACTCCTGTTTGGTAACGCAATTGTTCAACAAACTCCTGTTTCTCGTTTATGCTTGGGCGGAGTAACGCCTCGCCTCAGAGTGTGACGCACAGCTTCAAATGTTTGTGATCGGAGCTACTTAACAAGCTACAAACTGGAAGCTGGAGTTTCCAACACAATCCCGTTACCAAACTGGAGTTTGGTAACGAGTCAACATAAGGTAAAAACTAAAAAAATATAGTGAATTGCAATAAAGTATCTTATAGAATACAATAGAGATTGATGAAACAATATGAATTAAAAGAATATATGACGGCTAATGGCAAAAAGCCCTTCCGTGAATGGTTTGAGAACTTGAGAGACAATATTGCGCGCGCTAAAATAATTGCCCGGGTTGACCGAGCCGCATATGGTAATTTTGGAAACTGGAAAGATATTAAAGGAGCCAAAGGAGTCTTTGAAATGTTGGATCATTACGGCCCCGGCTATCGTATATTCTACACTGTTAAAGGTAAAAAGCTTATTTTGCTGCTTGCCGGCTCAACCAAGAAAGACCAGAAAAAGGCGCTTGCAAAAGCAATACAATATCTTGCGGATTATGAAGAAAGGACAAAACAATGACCGGAGAACCAAGCGTATCATTTGATGAAACACGAAATGAGGCATTAAAGGATCCAAAAGTGGCCGCCATGTATCTTGAAGAATGTTTAGCAGATAACAACTTAGAACTCTTTACGGAAGCGCTGAGGCATGTTGCAAAAGCGCGGCTTGGCAGTATAAGTATTCTATCAGACAAGACGGAATTGGGGCGGGAAACACTATACAAAACTCTTTCCAAAAGAGGTAATCCGCGTTTGGCCACTTTGACAAAAGTTTTACACGCCACCGGATTAAAGCTTTCAATTTCACCGCAAGCAACAGCCTGAAGTTTACAGTTTTTCAGCTTGTTCCTCCTGCCGCTGTTTAGTACAACAGGCATCCCTGCCTGTTTCAATCTGAATAGATACGCAGCTTCCGCATTCGGAGTTTTTGAACGATTCTTTAAATACGGGCGGCATTGACAATGCGAAGCTGGGGCTTCTCGAATTTCCGGCTCCCAATCTGGGGATTGGGAGCCGGCAGGTAGATTTTATTGATTTTCTGTTGCTATAATCTAAAAATCACAATAAAAGAAAAAACATTTTTCTTTTATACCCTCATGAGCCCTTCTCCTTTTTCTTTTATGGCTTTATGCGTCCTTCTCCATTGATTGATGTGCTCCCATTCGCTCTCTATCATTTCCCAAATGACTTCCTTCAGTTTAGAGTTGACGCACCTTCCTTCTAGATCAAGATATCTTTGCAGGCTATTTTTCTCTTCCTTGATTGCCAGGTCCAGAGCAAAAAGGGCATCCGAATCATTCTTGATGTTTGAAGTCTGTTCAGGGTTGCCTTCAACCTCGGGCTTTTGTTTTATTAATCTATAATACTCGCTCTCAAGTTTTTTTACATGCATCTCTTCTTCCCAGGCCATATGTTGGAAGGCATGCATGCCGTCTATTTCATTCACGCTATTAACGGCATTATTATAAAATGCAAAAGCCTTTTTTTCAGCCTGCAACGCAGCCTTTATAATTTCTATATCCTCTTTAGTAAACCTATAAACTTCGTTGCCGGGGTTATTTCCTATAGTGTCATAGCCGAGCACGTCTTTATATATGGCTTCCCAATTTTCAACATGCTTTTTTTCATCGCCCAGCAAGGTTTCAAATAACTTGCCTGACGTTGAATCCTTGTGCCTGTCAAAAAAATCGTTATACATTTTAATGCTTGACGACTCCTCCTTCATTGCAACGTCAAGAGCCGTAACCAGATCAATATCAAGCATCGGCAACGCAATGCCTCCGTATTCACAGTGATCATACTCAATCTTTTCAGTCCCTCCAAGTTTTTCATACTCTTTTTTTAACCAGTTAACATGTTTTTCCTCTTCCTGCATCATATCCTGAAAAGCATGCATAACGCTTATCAGGTTTGCGGAAATTGATGAATGTGAATAAAATTCGTATGATATCATTTCTGAAATAAGCGCGGTTTTGATATCATCTAAAACTATATTTGTATTTTCGGTATTAGCATTCATATTTTTCTCCTGTTATAAATTGTTGAAAATATTATAACTATCCCGCTTAAATAGAGTTATGGTCTGCGCAAAAATAATCGGGTCTATACATGCTTAAACTTATTTTGAGAGTATCACAATATTTGGCAAAATACCATTCTTAAAAAAAAATCTTTAAGCGCCTATTCAATGTTCAAGTGACTAGAGTGTAAAGTGAACTAAAATGAGCTAAAGTTTCGGTATGTTTTTTATTAAAAAGCAAGTGGCGAAAATGAAGGATTTATACTCAAAAGCATGAGGTTTTTGAAATTTGCGCGGGTTGGAGCAATCTTGCGGATTGCTCCAAATGTTTTCTGGAACCGTGGCCATTTATTGATAATTATGCGGTTTGCTAGCGTCTATATGCTTTGGTTTAAACGTGCGGAGACTGTCACGAGACTGCTCCAGCAAAAATATTTTTCAAACAACTAAATTGTTACAAAAGCTCATATTTCACGCTTTATAAACAACTCCCATGCTAAAATCATCTTCGAGCACATGGGCTATTGCCTGATTCAAATTTGAGGGATCATATGTATCGGGAAGAGGATGGGTCTTTTCTTTTAGGTTGCCCCAGGTTTTAAAGACTTTGTCAAATGTAACGCATGATGAGTAGAAATGAAACAGGCTAAAACCTTTATGCTCAATCCCCTTTTTAAGAATAGGCGTGTTCTTTTCAGGATCGCCGGCAAAAAGCCTGGCAACAAAAGTGGCTCCATGTGATAGGGCCATTAATGTGGCATTTATAGGGGCATCGACGCTACCGGATGGAGAAGCTTTGCTAACCGTGCCGACCTGCGAGCTGGGTGATGCCTGCCCTTTAGTTAATCCAAAAATAGAGTTGTCAAAAAGAAGATAGTTTACATTCACATTGCGCCTTATCATATGCGCAAAATGGCCTATGCCGATTGCTAAACCATCCCCGTCACCACCAACGGCAAAAACAGTCAGTTCAGGGTTGGCCATTTTTATACCGGTTGCAACGGGGAGAGTCCTGCCATGCACAACATGGCATCCGTACGCGTTGGTAAAAAAGCCGTAACGGCCGGCGCAACCAATGCCTGTGACATTGACTATTTCATGATGTTGTATTCCAAGTTGTTGAACGGCATTGTTGAGGGCTTGGTGTATGCCGAAATATCCGCACCCGGGACACCAGGTAGGCAGGCTGTCGGAACGGACGGACAACTTGTCTGAACTGTTTATGTTTTTCACTTTTTCCGCAAGAGCTTTGCCTGATGTTTTCATTAGTTTTCCTTTTTAATTATTTTTCACCGAGCCCCAGAATATCGCCTATCTTTTTTTCTATCTCTGTAACAGGTATTGGTTCCGCCGTGGCGAAGTTTAGCCGTATAATCTCTTTTTTATGCAAATGCCCGATCAGGTTGGCAAATTGGCCGGAAAAATTTAATTCCGGAATCAAGATATCTTTGCATCTGTCCATAAAACTCCTTATGTCGTCGGCATGATACGGAAAGATGGAGGTCACTTTTAACATGCCTACTTTTAAGCCTTTTGACTGAGCGTTAAGGGTCGCTTCCAACGCGGCGCCCGCGCTTGATCCCCAAGTAACAACTCCTAAATCAAGGGAGTCGTCTTTTGAAAACTCTTCCGGTTTCGGCATATCAGCAAGGGCGTTGTTAATCTTTCTGTGCCGTTTCTCGCTCATTATCGTATGTGTATCGGCGCTGTATTCCGGTTTGCCGTTTTCAGCATGTTCAAGCCCGGTGGATGTGTAAATAAAACCTTCCATTCCCGGTATTGCGCGAGGCGATATTCCTGATTCTGTAAGCTTATATCTCTGATATTCCCCTTTTTCAGAACCGCCCGGATATATATTGTTATCCAGAATTTGACCTGGCAATTTTTCAGGCAAAGGAATATTTTCAACTCTGTTATTAAGAAAAAAATCCGTAAGCATAATAACCGGGGTTTGGTATTTTTCAGCTAGTTGCAGGCTTTTCACAATATATTCATAGCACTCTTCCACGTTTGTCGGCGCTACAACCAACCTTGGGGAATCGCCTGGTCCGCCAAATACGGCGGCGTGAAGATCGGACTGTTCCGTTTTGGTGGGAATGCCCGTCGACGGCCCCCCTCTTTGGGCGTCAACAATCACGGCGGGTATTTCAGCCATTACTCCAAGCGAAATCATCTCAGTCATAAGGGCTAGCCCCGGGCCTGAAGTGGCTGTCATTGCTTTTTTGCCGGCATAAAAACTTCCTAAAACAGCGCCGATTGAAGATATCTCGTCTTCCATTAGCGAAAATTTGCCGCCTTTTTCAGGCAAAGCCTTGGCTATTATCTCCATTATCGGCGTTGCCGGTGTAATTGGGTACCCAAAATAGAGTTCAAGCCCGGCGTTAAGCGCGCCTTTGGCAATAGCGGCATTTCCTGAAATCAAAATCCTGTGGTTGTTAATGTTTTCTTTTGGCAGCAAAATGTCGCCCCCCGCACGCTCGCCATAACTTTCAAGCGCGCTTTTATAACCTCCGTTGAAACACTTTAGATTAGCTTCAATTACCTTTTCGCCCTTAGCTTTAAATTTGTTTGTAATGGCCTGATGAAAAAAAGCGGGATCTATGCCGAAAAGAGACGCAAAAGCGCCCAGGGACGCAAAATTCTTGCCTCTCCCTATTGACCCCGCTTCAGAAGCAATATTAACAAAAGGCGTTCCAAAAAGATTAACATTGGGAGACACATGCGCGGCGATTGAGCCCCCTTCTTTAACTTTGACTAACGGTTTATTGTCAAACAGGACTACAGCCTTTTTACCGAGAAACGGTATCCTGTCCAGAGATTGGTTGTCATCAAGCGAAATAAGCGCATCGGTTTTATCGCTAAAAGCAAGTATCTTATTATGGCCAAATCTTGACTTGGTCACACAACGGCCAAAACCTCTGATCTCCGCGGGATAAGAATCAAAGGCTATGACTGAAAAACCCGCCTTTGACATTGCGTCGTTTAAAACGCCTCCGGCTGAAATTGTGCCGTCGCCGGAGGTTCCGCATATTTCAATAGTGATATCAGTATATTGCATATTAATAATCCATCCACCACGACGTATTAATCTTAACGCCGTCAACATCGAAAATCTTTGTCTTTGACATCTCTGTTTTTTCCATTCCACCCAATAGATTTATTGCGGCAAGCTCGCCTAATGCCTTCGCGTTCTTTGTGCCTATGGATACCCAGTAATCATGAAGTTCAGGATGATAAATCTGAGCGCAATCTCCTGTCGCGTAAATGCCATTGTGCCCGGTTGACAAATATTCATCCACAAGAATTCCCCTGTCTATTTGCAGTCCGCTACGGGCCAGGAACTTAATATCGGGCGCCAAACCAAAAAAAGCCCCAACCATGCCCGTCTCAATCTCTTGATCGCCTATTCGCGCCCGGCAAACATCTTCTGAAACAGCGGCTAAACCTTTAAACTTTGAACCGGTTAAAACTGTAACCCCTCTCTCTTCAAGCCGGCTGGAGACCTTTTCACACAATGTTTTATCAAAACGCAAAGGCCAAAATGCGTCTTCATTCAGCATAAAGTAAACCTTTTTCCCAATATTCAACAGAGCCTTGGTTACCGCAAATGACGTTAAATCGCCGCCAATTATTAATACCGAGTCAACGCGGGAAAGTTTCTCTTTCCAAACCTTTGTATCGTTAAATGATTTTAAGGTAAAAAGGAGATCTTTAAATATAAGCAAAGGTTCCGGGATGCGTGGTTTTCCGCCAACAGCTATAACCAGGCCTTTAAAAGGCAAAACTTCTTTGTGGTCAAGCAAAACCTCATTTTTTTTAACATCAACACTAACAACGCTTTGACCTGTCCTTAATTTGACGCCTTTACTAATATAGTCATCATAAGATATTTCAAAAAGCTCATTTTCAGTTATAGTTCCTTCCAGGAATTTAGGAAGCAAATGGGAATGACAACAACCTTCAATCTCCCTGGTAATTATAGTAACACTTGAGCCGGGTTCTTTTTCCTTAAGGGTAAAAGCCGCCCGGCTTCCAGCGGGCCCGTTGCCGATAACAATAAAATCAGACATTTTCAAATCTCTCCGTTTGAGAATATGTAAGTTCAAACTGATCTCAAAAATTATACCTGTGTCTTGAGTGTGCCAACAATGTTTAAGTGACTAAAGTGTAAAATGAACTAAAGTGAACTAAAGTTCATGTAAAAATTTTCAATTTTTGAGTGTTTAATTCATTAAAAACCAAAAATCTTTGATTTTTACCAAAACTTTAGCTCACTTTTAACTTTAGATCACTTTAGTCACTTGTTTATTCTGTTTACTTTGCGCTCTTTTCACCGGCAAGAAAAATATTATCTATTAATTCCGTTTGAACTTATGAGAATATTAAGATTGCAACCTCTTCTCTATTAACTCCACCCTGGAAACCGAGATGCAATCCATGGGGCAAACTTTAGCGCATTCGCCGCACCTGATGCAACGGGAGTTATCAATTACAATAGCATTGACGTTCTTCCATGAAGAGGTTTCATCCAGACCTATTATAGCCCCGTTTTCATTGGTTTTAATCTCTTTTACCAACTTTATGCAATCCCTTGGCGCAACATCAATGCAATAAAAGCAATAAATACAACGGTCAATATCTATTTCATAATGGAGGTAACATAAATAACAACGTTTTGATTCCTCATTCGCTTGTTGCGATGGAAATCCCTTTTCCACCTCCGGTTTGATGTTTTTCAGCCGATCTTCAACTGATTTGATTGTCGGCATATCTTGACGCGGCAAGAAGTCCCATGCGCGTTGTCTGTGTGTTATATCGGCATCCTGAATAGACACGGCTTTTTCCAGGAAATTTTTGCCGATAATATCGCGCGCAATTCTTTCAGCGGCGTTTCTACCCAAAGCAATCGCGTTAATAACAGTGGTTGGCCCGGTCAGGTAATCGCCGGCGACATAAACGCCGGGAGTTGAACTCTTAAACGTTTTTTGATCCTCGCCGCTAATTTCACGGTTTGAACAGGTTATGAGTTGCGGCGTCTGGCCGGTGGCTATAATCAAAGTATCCGCGGGCATAATGAATTCGCTGCCTTCTAACGGAACAATTTTTTGCTTTCCGTCCGGACCGCTTTTATCAATCCTTGTCCTTGCAAATTCAACCCCCTCAACTTTCTTATCCCCAATAATCTTGCCGGCGAGCATTAGAGAGTTTATCTTAATCCCTTCGATTTTTGTCTGCAATATTTCATCTTCAGTAACCGTCAGGTCTTCTTCAGTTCTTCGCAGGCAAATCGTAACCTCTCCGGCTCCAAGCCTCAAGGCTGAACGGGCGCAATCAAACGCTGTAAAACCGGCTCCGATTACAATAACTTTTTTGCCGACATCAGGAAACTTTCCGCGACAGACGTTAATCATAAAGTCCAATCCCATAAACACGCCCGGCAGCTCATCGCCCGGTATATTTATCCGGTTGGCTTTGTAACACCCCGTCGCAACCAACACTGCGTCATATTCGCCACGCAAATCTTCAAGCTCTATATCCTTGCCAACTTCCGTGCCTGTCTTTAAAGTGATGCCCAGGCTAAGAATCGCGTCAATTTCCTTTTGTAAAATATCACGCGGCAATCTGAATTCTGGAATCCCATATCTGAGCATTCCTCCAGATTGATCAAAAGACTCAAAAATTGTTACTGCAACTCCAATCAACGCCAAATCATGAGCTGCGGCGAGTCCCGCCGGCCCGCTGCCTATAATCGCCACTTTCTTGCCGCAATCCGGCAGTTTGATCTCGTTCTCGTTGGATTTATCGTCATTATTTCTTAAATCAGAAGCGGCTCGTTTAATATGACAAATATTTACCGGATTGCCAAGTTCATCCTCCCCGTGGCGGCATAACTCCTCGCATGGACGAGAACAGATCCTTCCTAAAACACCGGGAAAGATATTGCTTTTACGATTTATATCATAAGAACTATCGTATTTCTCTTCAAAAAGAGCCTGAATATACGCGGGTATATTTGTGTCGGCAGGGCATGCTTTTTGGCATGGGACATTAATGTCCATGTAATCAAAATCTTCTTTTTCTGTTGAGAAAATGCAATGGTTATCCATTTTTATTTTATGATTGGTTAATTTTCCAACTAGTACAAGTACACTACGGCAAATTATGAATCAGGATTTTAGTTTGAGAACTGCCGCGCCTATGTCGGCGGGGCTTTTCAGCACGGTTGCGCCGGCGGCTTTTAGAATCTTTATCTTCTCTTCAGCGGTGTCTTTGCCGCCGGAAATGATTGCGCCTGCGTGTCCCATCCTTTTGCCTTTTGGAGCGGTTTGACCTGAAATAAACGCGACAACGGGTTTCTTCATGTTGTTTTTAATAAAATCGGCGGCCTCTTTCTCAGCGTTGCCCCCTATTTCGCCGATCAGGACAACTATTTCCGTCTCATCGTCATCTTCAAACATCTCCAGAATGTCTGTAAACGTTGTGCCCAATATTGGGTCGCCGCCTATGCCTATGCATGTGGATTGCCCCATGCCGTTGTTTGTAATCTGCCAGACGGCTTCGTAAGTGAGTGTGCCGCTTCTGGAAACCACGCCGACATTGCCCGGTTTATGTATATAGCCTGGCATTATTCCTATTTTTGTTTGCCCTGGAGCAATGATACCGGGACAATTTGGGCCTATGAGCCTGGTCTGTTTTCCATTCGGTAAAAAAGAGCCTTTTAGATAATTCTTAACAATTGCCATGTCCGCAACGGGCATGCCTTCGGTAATGCAAACTATCAGCTCGATTTTCGCCTCGGCAGCCTCAATAATTGCGTCTTTTGCGAACGGAGCCGGCACAAATATGATGGAAACATTCGCGTTTGTTTCGTTCTTTGCCTCAACCACTGAATCAAACACGGGAACGCCATGCTCAAACGAGCCTTTTTTCCCCGGAGTCACGCCGGCGGCAATGTTTGAACCGTATTCCAGCATCTGTTTAACATGAAAGCTGCCGGCTTTGCCTGTTATTCCCTGGCAAATTATGATTGAATTTTTATTAACTAGTATGCTCATGAAAAATCAGTAATCAGTAATCAGTAATCAGTAATCAGTAATCAGTAATCAGTAATCAGTAATCAGTAATCAGTAATCAGTAATCAGTAATCAGTAATCAGTAATCAGTA
>JAIQZQ010000009.1 GCA_021777105.1 Candidatus Anammoxibacter sp. | reverse complement strand
TATTTGGCAGAGTTCGAATATCGATTCAATAGACGTTTTAAACTAGAAGATATGATTCCGCGACTTGCTTATGCAGCTGTTCGTACACCGCCAATGCCGTTACGATTTCTAAAGTTGGCGGAGAATCCTTGGTAACCATTTAGAAGATTGCAGCCATCAAGCGGCGGCCCTTTATCTCTTCTTAGTTACTGTTTCTGATGCTAAAGGACTAAGTTTCTATTCAGACGTATCGCTAATGAAACGTCTGAACATGGACAGTTCTATGTTGCAACAGGCTCGTACAAATCTAATCCAAATTGGTCTTATTGCTTATCAAAGCCCACTTTATCAGGTATTGGACTTAAATAAATGCAAGCCCGTTGCTATGGAGTTGACGCAAGGCCAACCCCGATCTCTTGGTCAGATTCTAAAACAAATCAAGGAGGATAAAAACCATGATTAATTACGAACTGTTTTGCAAAATCAAATCTCTCAAAGATAAAGGCCTTTCAGGCTCCAAGATTGCAGAGGAACTCGGCCTTGATCAACGAACAGTAAACAAATGGTTTGAGACGAACCAGTTTAACAAAAGGAAAAGCTCGCCACGCAAAAGTAAACTTGATCCGTTCAAACACGATATCCTCAGAATGCTTGAAACCCATCCATTCTCTGCAACCCAGGTGTATCAGAGCATTAATGAGACGGGCTTTGAGGGTGGTTACACTATTGTCAAGGAATATGTCCGCAAAGTAAGACCCCGTAGAACCCCGGCTTTTCTAAAACTAGATTTTTTACCAGGTGAGTGTGCTCAGGTTGATTGGGGCTCATATGGTTCCGTCAATGTAGGAGGCGACCGCCGCCGATTAAGCTTTTTTGTCATGGTGCTTTGCTATAGTAGAATGATGTATCTGGAGTTCACCGTCTCGCAAACTATGGAGCACTTCTTAGCATGTCATCAAAACAGCTTCAATTTTTTCGGAGGTATTCCCAGGAAAATAATGGTAGATAATCTCAAATCAGCGGTACTTAAGCGCATCGTTGGCAAAGCTCCGGTGTTTAATCCTAAATACCTCGACTTTGCCAAGCACGCAGGCTTCACCATAACTCCTTGCAACCCTGGAAAGGGAAACGAAAAAGGCAGAGTCGAAAACGGTGTTGGATATGTGAAAAAGAACTTCCTTGCCGGACTCGACATCCCTGATTTTTGCGTCATCAACACGGCTGCGGGAAACTGGCGCGATTCAATTGCCAATATTCGAATTCACGGTGAAACAAGAAAAAAACCGGATGAACTTTTCCAGGAAGAAAAAACACAACTCCAACCTCTGCCGTCACACCCCTATGATATTGCCAATATAACACAGTTAAGGGCTTCCTCTCAGTTCCGCATAACCCTTGAAACTAACCGTTATTCCGTTCCGGCAGAATACGCCGGAGCTAATCTCATACTCAAATCATACCCCGATCGCCTTTGCGTCTACTCCGCCGAAAAGCTCATCGCTCGCCATAACCGAAGCTATGACCGCAACCAAGACTTTGAAAATCCGGAACACCCAAAAGAACTGCTAAATCAAAGAAAAAAGGCTAAAGACAGGAAAATATTAATGCGATTTCTAACTCTATCTCCGAAGGCTTTAGATTACTACCGGGAGCTGGAAAACAGACGTATGAATGTGAAACACCATATACGGCAAATCGTTGCCCTAAGTGAAATTTACAGCGCTGATGAGGTAGAAAGGGCATTTGAAGACGCTTTCACATTCCACGCCTTTTCATGCGAGTATATAGCCAATATCCTGGAACAACGCAATCGCTTTATGCCGGAGCCGGGCGCGTTACACCTTACCCGTTCGCAAGACTTACTCAACCTTACTATAGAGAAACCAGACTTATCTATTTACAATACCAACACAAAAAAGGAAACATTATGAAAAAAGACAAATCTTCCATCACTCAAGATAAACTTAAAGCAGAACTTGAAAGTCAAATGCTATACCTGAAGCTTCCATTTATGAACGAGTATTACAATGCGTTGGCAACTGAGGCGTCCACTAAAAACTGGTCACACATCGAATACATGAAAAGACTCATACAGGGAGAAGCAGAACAAAAACGTGATCGCGCCATCCAAAGGCGTATCAGCTCAGCTCATTTTCCGGTCATTAAAACTCTTGATAACTTTCGCTGGAGTTGGCCGAAAAAGATTAACCGCCTACAAGTGCAAAACCTCTTTCGCCTGAATTTTTTGGGAGACAACAGCAACGTTATCTTTGTTGGTAGCGTGGGAGTCGGAAAAACACATATCGCCACTGCTCTGGGCTATGCAGCTTGCTTAAACGGTTATAGTGTGCTTTTTGCCACCGCAATAGATGTCATTAACTCACTTTCGGCCGCAAAAGCTGCGCAACGGCTGCAGGCAGAGCTCAAAAAATACACAAAACCTTCTTTGCTCATCCTTGATGAACTGGGATACCTGCCTATTGACAAGGCAGGAGCTGACCTGCTTTTCCAGATTATCAGCCACCGGTATGAGTGTGGTTCACTGATTATTACGTCAAACCGAGTATTTAAAGAGTGGGCAAATATATTTAACAACGATAGCACTTTAACCTCAGCAATCCTTGATCGTCTGCTTCATCATGCTGAAACCGTAGTTATTGAGGGTAAAAGCTTTCGTATGAAAGACCGGATCGAATCATAAGTCCATGGTCTCGCATACGCGATTATGCATATTTCTTTGTGTAAGAAAAAACACAAGAAAAACACAAGAAAATGTTACATTTTTAAACCGCTATTTTTAATGCATTTTCACACCGCCGCTGACAAAGTTTATTTATTGTCCCTTTATTTAATCCCTTTTTTCACTACTCTTTTGTTTTTTTATTATCAAAAACAAAAAATCAAACTGAATCTTAAACAAACAGCAAAAGAGATTGTTTTTATCATAGCTATATTAGCAGCAGTATCTTTAACATTAGATAAGCTTTCAAAGTATGCAGTTAATCCAAGTCTGCAAATTTATTTATTATTCATTTATTTATTCCTTTTTTTTGCTGCCATTCTTTTTCTTTCAATAAGATTTTCCTTGATTGCTGATATAGGCAAAAAAAGTATTGATTACAAAAGACTGACAAGAATATCGGTGATTATTTCACTTGTTAATATTGGAGCCTATCGTATCCTTATGGCCTACAATATTTTTAATAGCTTTTTAGGCTTTGTATTTATAAGCGCTTTTTATATATTGCTGCCAATATTTATAGGCAGGTTGTGGTACAGCAAAAAAGTTATCTTTCAATAAAATTTATAAACTCATCTCTTTATAAATTTTTAAAAATGAAAAAACGGGGACAATCAAGCGGAGTTGCTATTCAGGTTAGTATTGGCCTTGCCATTGTATTTTTAATAATCATTATTTCATTTGGTATCAAGTTCATTAATCATCTTGATGACAAAGCATGTCAAGCGCAATTAGTGGAATTCTCATTAGACCTTAAAGACCTTGAAAATAAAGTTGATAGAGGCGAAACCAAACAATTTCAAAAAAAACTTCCATGTAAAGCTGACCGTCTTTACATATTTGACCGCAATAAGTTTGACAATGATTTTCTTAACGCACATCCTGATTTCTTCAAGATTGAACCTTTAGTTATGGACAGCATAACAGAAGCAGATTTTGACCATAATGTGTTCTTAACATCTAATGAAGGAGAATTAATAACATCCTTTTACGGTGGCGATCTAAAAGTAACATATCCATACTATTACTGCATGCTTTCAAAAAATTCTAAGATTGATTACACACTTGAAAAACAAGGTTTTGATACATACTTTTATGCCGGGTGCTCTCAACCAGAATGCACAAGAATACCAATAGAGCCCGTTGATATGTCTGATGCTGATGATATTATTGAGTTATCATCTGATGCTAAAGATAAGGATTCCAATGATTGCAGCGCATGCGCTGATAATCCAGATAATCCAGTTGAAGAACTTGTATTTATGCAAAACACTAATCAGAATGTTAAACTTTACAGGCGTTACAAGGCTTGCAGGCAGGAAGAAAAAACCAATGTAGAAATCATAATAAAGCCTAAAGAAGGCACAGAGGTAGATGAATTTAGGTTTTATGAGCATTTTCCAAAAAGTTCAGGTTGTATAGATAACCTAAATGAAGTTGCATTAAAGCTTGAAGAGCTTGCAGGTGTTGATATTTCAGTAAACGCAGACCCTTTGATAGTGTGGTATTTTAAAGAGCTAACAGAAGAGCAAAAAATATCTTACGAGATTGAAAGCCTGTTGACTGACGAATGCAAAGAGAAAATTGAGGGTATTGGAATCGCAGAGGCAATAACAGAAATAAAGACATCAGTTCCAGTTGGGGAAAGCACACCGCCCCAAGTTGTAGAAGAGATAATTGAAAAGGAAGAAAAGGCAAAAGGAGAACCAAAAGAAGATGAAAGCGAAGATAAAGACGTTAAGATCGAATTTTCGTTTAGCGATGTTAAAGAGCTAAAACCTGATGACAACTGGCATAATGTTTTGGATTTGAAAAAGGCTGTTACTTATAAGGTTGAAGATGTTGAGGCCAATAACAAGGATATTACATTTGTGCTTGTTGATGGTGGAAGTGAAGTGGCTGTTGTTGATAAAAATGATATTGAGTGCCGTATTAAAAGCAATGATAAACAGGTGGAGTGCAAAACGGATGAGGATAAAGGCGATATTTCGTTTACAGTGAAAGCAACTGATGTTAATGGTGTTTCTGATACTGGGAGTTTTACGGTTGGTGTAGTGGCAGGTGAAGAAAATAAGAAAGCTGAATTAAAATTAGAATTTACTGATATTGAATATAAAAAACTATTAAAACAGCACACCTATGAACATACAAGATTATTTACTGAAACAAAAGGAGTTGGAGTTACTTTAACTAATGGAGAATTATGCATTAAAAGTGAAATTACCTGTAAAAAAGCAGAAGTAAATTATAGAATCGAAGCAGGAAAAACATTTAGTTTTCAAGATACGTTTACAACAAACAATAATTTTAACTCCTTTACATTAACATATGATGGTGTTGACGATAATGGTAATCAATTAAGTGTAACCCAAACTTTAAAGCATCCTTTAAAAAATTAAATCCCTCCCCCATCTCGGCAACCAAACTCTCTCATAAATTGTTCTTCTTCATAATCAGTTTGAGCTAAAAATTTTTCAATAGAGCTTGTTGCAATAGCTTTAACCCCATCTTTAGCCCTGTTTACCATATAATCTTTAACTTCATCTATAGTTATTCCATATTCTAAAGCTCTGTTTTTATAATCAGATATTTTTATTTCAGAATTTATTTTATTAAAAACTCCAGGCATAATAGCAAGAGCGGTAAAAGTAACCACTCCATATGTAATCATTTTCTTATTATTGGCAATACCTCTATACAAGCTTTCCATTGTTCCTTTAATTTTGTCATAACCCATGCCAATAAGGCTAGTATTGCCAATGTTTTGGTTAGGACTGTATTTATTGGCTATATTCTCAAGAGCTTTTTGCAATTTATACCTCCATTTAAGAGTTTTTACTGTGTAGTGACACTTGAAGTATTTAAACATTTCGATTTTTCTCATTTTGAATGCTAAAAATACCTATATAGGTATGGATATATTTTATTAATATACTAGATATATACAGTATGTCAAGTGGATTTACCTATATCTGTATATGTGTTTTTGTTGAATTGCTATATTTATAATATAGTCTTCAAATTTATAGAATTGGGGGCTACATATGGCAAAATTGCAGGAAAACTTCGGTAAACGCTTAAAGCAGCTAAGAAAGGCTAAAAAGCTAACGCAGGAAAAAATTGCTAAAAAAGCAAAGATGGACTGGAAATACTACGGGATGATTGAGCGTGGAGAGTTAAATTCAACACTTGAAACTATTGAAAAGCTTGCCAAAGCCTTTGGAGTGGAAGCTTATCAGTTGTTTGTCTTTTCGTCAGATGGCGAGAACACCGAAACAAAAATATTAGAAAAAGAGTTTAATCATATTTTTTCATCTGCTGATGAAAAAGTTAAGAGGAAGATATTAAAAATGGCCCAGTTGGTCTTGTCGGGATGAGGAAGTAAGGATCATATTCGAAGGCAATAAGATTTTCAATAATAAGAGATAAGCAACTAACAGCAAAAACCGTAATCAAGCAGAGAACTGTTAGATAAAGGGAGAGTACATTTTATAGCGCCTGCTGACTATTCAGAAGAAAGCTTATTAGAAAGAAGAGTTAAATTATTACTAAAATCGGTAATATCAGGTCTTGAATATCAAAAAGAACTATTTGCTTGTAGAAGAGATAATAACCTTAATTAACTATTGTCAAATTATAGCCAAACATGTCATTTTCGAACGGAGGGCAAGAGGTCGCAGGTTAAAATCTAGTCGCCCCGACCATGACTGAATCCAGTTTTGCAATTATTAATTAACTTATACTCTTGCTACTTCACGTCAACAAACAGGCCTCACGCCTTGCCTCTTTTTGTGTTTCACTTAAGTAAATTAAATGGGGAGTTCTTTAATAATTCTGGATTTCTGGCAAGCATTGTGGCGTTCGATATATCAAACCCTTCCAGTTCCCAACAAACTAGAGTGAAAGCCCCAAATAGGCCGAAAATAGGTATGCGTGTATTTTTTTGATCATTATAAAACGTATCAATGCCTTTTTCTATTTGTGATGATTTTATTCCACATATTTTGCTAAATGCATCTATTAAAAATTGAAATTCTTCCGGGCTTGATAAATCACGCTTTAATATATAATTTGCAATGTCCGCCATGCCTACCCCATGCCCGTCGCAATAGCCGTGTTTATAGCCAAATACCAAGGAAGATTGTTTATGTTCTGATAGCCCTTTCCAGTAGTTCCCATCTAATTCTTCGCAATATACGTTAACGCTAAATAGCAATATACAAACAATAATACATATCATTTTCATACTTTATACCACAGCCAATCTATTCAACGTGAAAAAATTGACCGCGACATCCTCATTTTCTTCATCGTAAATCTGAATATTGCCTAACTTATCGGATTGCCTCAAATACCGCGCTATTTCGTCATTGACGGCAAACAACGCTATATTTAAACCTCTATTGCTAAGTTCCTCTAAAACATTGACAGCAATGCCGCCCATGGATTTAACGCCTTTAAAATTGATTAAATGATAATATCGGCCTTCATCAAAGCATTCATATAAATAATCATACAGTTGCATTGCCCATATATCAGTTAGTTGCCCTGTAAGCTCTAAAATCTCTATTTCTGAATCCTTCAATTGATGAGATGATATTTTTAATTCAGTCTTCATTTTTCAGCCTTAAAATTATTAAGATATAAAAAATTGCACAGAATATAACAAATTATCGAAAAAAAACACTATGCAAAATTTACGTAGTATCTGTTGCGGAAAGGGTAATTTTGTTTGAAAATTTTGGCCGAAAAACCTCCTGTGCCCTAACTCTGGTTAGAATAGAAAATATTTTCCGTTTTTGATTAATTTCTAATCACTTTTCATGTATTTAATTG
>JAIQZQ010000080.1 GCA_021777105.1 Candidatus Anammoxibacter sp. | reverse complement strand
AAACGTGCCGTTCGTGCCTATGCCGACTATAACATCCGCGGGCAGGCCGTTAACGGTCGCGTCAAGTCCCATAAAACCGCTTAGAAGGTCGCTTACGCGGCCCGCGATAACAACGGTATCGTTTGTGACTTCCAGACCGTCTTCAGGGAAATCGATAAAAATAGTTGGGGCCTGACCGTCCTGGGTGACTGAAACGGGAGAGGGCGCGCTTGTTGCGCCGTCAACGGCAATTGCAGAGAAGAAAAGATGGTTTATCCGGTTAAGTTGAAGAGGAATAACTGCTGTAAAACCGTTATTCACCACATCAACTTCAACTATATTTAAGCCTCCTTCAATGCGTATTTTAGTTGCAAGGGCGTCAACTACGCCGGTGGCCGTTACCTCAAGGGCCGACGTGCACGTTTCAGAAGTGGTGACCTGTGGGGACAACGGCGGATCGCCAAGCGGCGGCGTTGGAGTTGGAGTTGCAGTTGCAGTTGGAGCCGGCGTTGGAGTTGACGTCACCGTAGGCGATGGGGTCGGCGGGATTTCATCATCACTGCTGTCGTCATCGCTGCTCTTATCATCTTTGCTGTCGTCATCGTCGCTGCTCTTATCGTCTTTGCTGTCGTCATCGCTGCTTTTGTCGTCCTTATTTTTGTCTTTCTTGCCTTTACTGTCGTCATCATCATCGCTTTTATCGTCTTTACTGTTGTCATCATCCTTGTTTTTATCTTTTTTATCTTTTTTGTCTTTTTTATCTTTATCGTCTTTACTGTTGAGAGTCAGGGTTTTGCCGGAGATCCAATTTGCCTTATCCTCCGTAAGACCGTCGCTAACGGCCGGAACTGTTTTTACGCCTGCAACCGTATCAGGGGAGTCCAAATAGGTCTCGCTAAATTCCGTAGACTTACCCGCAAGGAGTTGAGGCAAGGCAAAAATCATTAAGAAACAAAAAACAATAACGTTTACGGCGATCATTTTCTTATTCGGCATGATTATCCCTTCTCTAATTTTTCAAAATTCAGGACTATTATCTCTTTGTTTAGATTTGCGCATGCATTAATGTTGGGCGCATACGCAACGCTGTTTTCGCGTCAAACACTGACTATCAGGGCGGCCCGGAAAGAGCCTTAATTGGTTAAGAGTTAAAAGCAAATCAATGTTATGCTAAATAAACTGTAATTTATGTCAGTCACTCAGGATAATATACGCGCTAATCGGCAATAAATTAGTTGTTGATGCATATATATAACTACTTATTATTGAACCAATTCTACCGGTCGGATAACTAAACACGCTTCGATTAACCGTTTGTCTTTTGTTTTCGATACAATTTCTAAGGCTTTTTTTGTTAATAATTCCCTATTTGCCCCTACGCAGATTAGGTCTATCTCTTCGCTATACCCGCACTCACCACAAAAAGTATAAGGCATCCACAATGCAATAAATGTTGATTTCATAACTGAATTATTTTTCGCCATTGCTAAATCTCCATAATAAACCTATTAACCCATCTTTAAATTAACTTGCCACATGGCGAAACTTAAAATTACTCAATTTTCCGGCCTACCCGCTTAACTCCTGTTGCACGTGGGTTATACCATGTATTATTTAATGGTTTATGGCGCCGCTCTTAACAATTTAATTTAAGGCCTTAAGTTTTATTATATGCTTCTAACAAAACACAAACCGATCCGACAATTTACAGCTGTAGGATTATAGCGATAGGTTTAATATTGTCAAGTATTAAAAAGCGCTAGATTTAGTAATATTAATAATTTGTAACAAACCCCCTGACAATGACTCTGATTTAGCCTACAATGGCATAGTAAAAACCATTACACCAATGTAGTGTATTACACTACACGGCTTGTAATGTTTTTTTTGCGGGCATGTTTTTGTTTTGTAAAAAAGCCGTATTTTTACCGAACTGCCTGTTAATTATGAAGATTTTAATCTACATTCCGGTTAAATGACTCAACCGGCGTTTTAATGCTGTTTTATAATAAGGAGCCTCTCTCTTTTTTGGTGTATTCGTAACTTTTTATCCAGACAATATTTTTTTAGGCATGTAGGGGTGTATAAAATATCAACACTTCTGTTTTAGGACGCGGCAAGGATATAAGCGGAAATTGAAAAAATTACAAATTGCAGAAAAAAAATATTTTATTTTACAATTTATTGTGACGGTTTTTAAAATCGAGAGGAATAAGAACAAAAGCATGGAACACGGATTTGGGCGGATTTAAAAGCGAACCACAGATTACACAGATTACACAGATAAAAGCGAAGGCAAAAGCAATTAGCGCCACAAAGACACGAAGAGAAGCAGAAGGCAATGTAATCAGTAAAATCAGAAGCGTTTTAACCACAAATATACACTAAACAAAAGGCGGGATAACGAAAAAAAGCAAAGCGTGGAACACGGATGACGCGGATTACATGGATTAGCGCGGATAAATATAAAAGCTGTGACTAAATTAAGCTAAAGTTGAGGGAAAAATCAGAGATTTTTGATTAGGTAAAAAAAAGAGAAAGGCAAAAGCCGAAAAAGATAAAGGGTTGCGACGGCATTTATTCGCTTAAGAATTTGACAATTTTTGACAAGATATTCAAAGCGTTTTTGTAACTCGTTATGCTATTAGTAGTTATATACAGATAGCGCGGATTTAACTTTTAACTTAAGTTTCATTTTTTTGCTTAATAATTACAAAAAATCTTGGATTTTTACCTAAACTTTAGATCACTTTTAACTTTAGATCACTTTCGTCACTTTTCCGGTTTATCCGGGGCAGGGCTCTGGTATGTAAATAATTGATAACGTAAATTGAACGGTGTTATTCTTGCGCGGTGCCTTTTAGCCTCACGGCCCGGGCGCTAATAATTTCTTATCACAGCTTCAATAACAGTGTCATCATCGCATTGGTAGCTTTTAACATTTTCAAATTGAAACGCGTCGGAGACGCTTATTGCTCCGCGCCCCGACACGGGCGATTTTGCCTTAGCGTCTCCAATAATTTTTGGAGATACAAATATCATTGCTTTGTCCACCAGGCCATTGTCAAAAAGCGAACCTAATATCATGCCCCCGCCCTCAACCATCACATTTGTTAAACTCATGCGTCCCAACTCTTTTAGGGTTTCACTTAAATCAACCAGACCATTGGTTTCTTTAACACGCAATATTTTGCATCCCGCGTCTTCAAGCCCTTTAACATTGTCCGCCCGCGCTTTGTTTGTTGTCGCCACAATAACTTCCGCCTCATTTATAGTCCTAATCAACTTTGAATTTAACGGCAGCCCGGCGCCGCTATCTATAATTATTCTTTTTGGCGTTCTGCAGGCCTTTGACCGGCAAGTTAAAAGAGGATCGTCCGCGATTACAGTTCCGCTGCCTACCATAATTGCGTCCATTTTGCCTCTTAGATCATGAACATAGTTGCGCGATTTTTCATTTGAAATCCATTTAGAGTCGCCTGTTTGTGTTGCAATCTTGCCGTCCAGCGTCATTGCCCATTTCGCTATTACATATGGCATTTTTTTGGCGATTAGCTTAAAAAACGGAGCATTTTGAACATGCGCCTCTTCCTCCAGGACGCCTTCCTCCACTTTAATACCGGCTTCATTTAATATTGCGGTTCCCTTGCCTTTTGTTAATGGATTTGGATCTTCAACGGCAAAGAACGCCTTGGATATTCCAGCCCGTTTTATGGCTTCAACACAAGGAGGTGTCTTGCCAAAGTGTGAGCATGGCTCCAAAGTCACATATATTTCAGCGCCTTTGCAAAGATCGCCGGCGTTGTTGATTGCGTTTACTTCAGCGTGAGGCCCGCCAAAAAACTCGTGCCGGCCTTTGCCCACTATTTGGCCGTCTTTAACAATCACCGCGCCGACAAGCGGGTTTGGCTCGACCAGACCACGTCCTTTTTCAGCAAGATCAAACGCCATCTTCATAAATTTTTCAGAATCGCTCATTTTTTTAACACCGAATAGAAGATTAAGTTTAGGCAAATTTTGATAAAATATAATTCCACTTTTTACTTGCCCTCTTTGCCTTGGCAAAGCAAGCCCCCCCCCACTGCCTGATTCGCTTTATTCCGTTACATCTTTAAACCTGAAACTCTTCTCAACGTCTGAATAGATTTTGCCGTCTATTTTAACGTATGGATATATAAAGTAGTTTAACGGCTCGGTATTTGGGTTATTTTCTATATTTATATCTCGCCCAACTGTAAACTGCACACGATTAGCGTCAAGCCCGCCAAAAAACATCTCCTTTTTTTCAGAATGTTTCCGCGCTTCTGAAGCGTCAATAGGCGCCCATCCCAGGCCGTTAATATAAAATTCCGCCCAACAGTGATAGCCGTGTATCTCGCCCTGCTTTTTCCCATCCGGAATAGGGAAACCGATAACAAACCTTGACGGTATTCCGCAAGCGCGCGCCATGGCAATAAACAGGGAATGGAAATCCGTGCAATTTCCCTTTTTAGCGTTGCACGCGTAAATTGCGTCTCCCCGCCCCCAACCAGCCCCAGTTTTATCATAATCCATTGTCGAAACCACATAATCGTACAAGGCCCTTGATTTTTCAAAAGCAGTCATATCATTGTCCACAATTTTTAGAGCTGTTTCTGCAATTACTCCGGAAGTAGGCGCCAAATTATCCGGCATTAAACAACGTTTTAAATATTCTGAACTTTGCGCGTCATTAGGGTCTATTAATTTATCCGACACCTTATATCCTGTTCTTGTCACTAAGAATTCCATGGAAACCGGAAAATTGCCGGGTATATTTTTATCGCTTTTAATTGCTAATATTGAGTTGTTGTATTCGCTTTCATTTTGCAGAGTGTATGGAAGACCGCATAATATTTTAAGATCGCTAACCGTCTGATGCCCGTCTGATTGGGGGGCTGGTATCCACACCTCCAGACTCTTTGAGTTTGAAGGTATGTTCTTTACCAAAACAGAATATGAAAACTTCAGCGTCCGTTTAGAATTAAGATATTGTTCATCAATTTTCGCAAACAACGCGCTGTTAAATGAAAATACAATAATCATATTTATAAAAATGAAAACTAACAAACCGGTAAAATTATGTTTTTGTCTAAATATTCTTTCCATAATAACCCTTTCTCTAATGAATTATATTTAATCGAATTCAAATACGTTATAGTTATTCTAAATTAAACTCATCTAAAAGTTTTTTAAGCGAATCCCTTTCCGCTTTCGGCTCAAAACGAAACGAGATTGACTTTACCCATTGTTCAAGTTCTTGTAAAAATCCAGGGTCGTTTTCAGCTCGTATTATTAGGTTCGCAAGCTGTTTATAATCACCCACGGGAAAATAGCCGGGATAATCTTTTCCCAACATTCCAATTGAGCCGGAAATTTTAGAAGCCAGAACCGGAATCCCTAAAATTGCAGCTTCGGATATTACGTTTGCCCCGCCCTCCATGATGGACGATAAAACAAGCAAACGGCAGCCGCCCATCAATCTAAGCGCCTTCCAACGTTTCTGCTCGCCAAGCCAATGGTATCTTGGATTTAGCGCCATCTCTTTTTGGGCCGCACCCCTTGACTCATTATCCAAAGCCGAACCTGCGTGAAGAACTCTAACTTTGGAAGCGCCGGGCAACAACCTGCTTGCCCTGGTCGCGCAAAATGGGTCTTTTACAGGCCGAAGATGGCCAACAACGCAAACATCAAATGTGCGTTTCCTTTTTTCAAACACGCCTTTAGGTTTTACCGCGGATTGATATATCACCCTCGCCTTGACTCTCAACGTCTTAGGCAGCTCTTTTATGCCCATTTCCTGAAGCACAACCAGGCGATCCGCAAACTCAAGCGACTTTTGCGCATTGCGATCCGAATGAATATCTTTATATAAATCAGTTCCGGTAAGGGCCACAATTAGCGGTTTGCGGTTACCAAATTTGTAAAAGCTCTCAATTGCATTAAAACTGCGCCTGGCGTGTAAGGCGATCATAACATCATAAGGCTCGCCGTTATAAAACCGGTCAATATATACCGCAAACCCCAACTCTTTTAAAAACCGCGCCCATCTTCCAGCGGTAATACTGTTGCCTTTTAAAGAATCCTTTCCAGAAGGGGTGATTATCCCTATTTTTATTTTTCCCGCAATATTATACTACTCCTTTGAAAATCACTAAGTTTTTTGTTTTTCTTCGCGCCATTCGTTTCTTTGCGGCTTAAATTGCATTGCTTTCGCAATTTTATGTTAAAGTTTTGGCCTTAAATATTAAGCAAATCCCCTACTTAGCGCAAGTGCGAAATCCGGCAAAAATATCCGAGCGATACGGCAGGAAGAAGTTGCGGTATGTATTGCGAATCATTCGCGAGCTGGTTGCCCAACTACCACCGCGCAACGTTTTACGGTATCCAAACCAGGGAGCAGAATACTCCTTGTACGGTGAATCAATAATAAAACCGGGAAAAGGATAAAACGGAGCCGAAGTCCACTCCCAAACATTCCCTATCATCTGCCTGCATCCAAATGCGTTGTCGCCACTTTGAAAGGCCCCAACATCCGCGCACCCCATAAGCCCTGCGTCCAGATTCGCTCGTTCGGCGAAATCAGCCTCATCCCCCCATGGAAACAAGCGTTTGCGCGCATTAATTCCCGATTCATTATTTACAGGCGCAACGGACGCCGCAAGTTCCCATTCCGCCTCGGTAGGCAGACGACGACCGGCCCAATTGCAATAAGCCTCTGCCTCATACCAGTTAACATGGATAACCGGCTCGTCATTTTTAATGGGTATATATGCATCGAATTTCTTTTGCAACCATTGATTTCCATCCAGTTTCCAGTAAACCGGATGTTTTGCCTTTGATTTTGAGAGCCAAACACCGCCTCCGTAACTCCAATATTTAGAGTCTTCATACCCACCCGCATTTACAAACCCGGCAAACTCAGCATTGGTAACCGGAGCCCGCGCAATCCTGAACGGTTTAATCTCAACCTCATGCTCCCATTTTTCGTTATCAAACACAAAATCATAATCGCGAGCCGCCCCAAACATAAAAGTCCCGCCCGGTATTTCCGCGTCGCCCGGCAATGAGCCCGCGTTGGCCTCGTTATTGTTCAAAGAATTTGCGTTCGGTAGATTCGGCATGCCGTAACCAAGCGTTTGCCTGGTGTAAGTTAACGCCTCAATATGCATATCTTCATGAAATATGCCGAGCAGATATAGGTAAGTCTCCTTTGCATCCGGCTCACGCGAGCCCAGGCGGTCAATCAACCGGTTTAACACAGTCTCCATATATTCAAACGAGGCAATGCGGTCAGGCAGTTTCAATGCCCACCTGTCGTCATGATCAACCTCAAATGAGTTGTAAAGGTCGCCGGCGCCGGCAATGATAGGTTTTGCGTTTTCCAACTCATGCAAAACAAACACCTCGTAGAAAAAAGCGATATGCCCGATTTCCCACAGTGGCGGATTAACAATCTCAAGCAAAGGCACGTTCAACTGAGCATCCACAAGATCACTAATCAAAGCCAAAGTTTTCCGCCTGGCATCCTTTAGATGGTTAATTAATATTGAAGCAGGGAGTGTAAAATCAGTGTTCATAGGTATCTATTAAGCGCAAGGCCTATTTAAAACATTCAAAATTCATTGCTACTCTTCAGTCTCTTCCTTCGCCTGTTTTTTCCGGTTAGGGAAGAATGCAATAACTATACAGTGAGTAAAGACCGATATAGCCGCAGCAATTAAGGCTACCGTCATGTGCGACGAAGCAGACATCCTTCCTGAACGAACGCCAAAACCATAATCAATCGCCGTAATTATGAATAGGATCGAAATTGAACATAAAACAATAATTATAATCTTCATGATTTACGCCTCCAAATCTTTAATAATGTTATCCGGCTTTAATTTGTAGTGAAAATACTTCATCAATATTTTTAAAAAACAGATCAACAATCTTTGGGTCAAGATGATTCCCGCGTTTCTCCTTTATCATCTCAAGCGTCTTTTCATTTGAAAACGCCTCTTTGTACGCCCGCCTGTTTGCAAGCGCGTCAAACACATCCGCCACGGCGCAAATTCTGCCAAATATCGGTATATCATCGCCGGCCAAACCATTCGGGTATCCGCTGCCGTCCCACATTTCATGATGCGACAACGCAATCACCTCCCCCGCCTGCACCAGGTCGGAAGATGAACCATGCAAAATCCTGCCCCCAATAATTGTGTGTTGTTTCATAATATCCGTCTCCTCCGCCGTGAGTTTGCCGGGTTTTGAAAGTATCCCGTCTGGAATTCCAATCTTGCCGACATCGTGCATAGGACTTGCAAGCTCAACCAGCTCAATTTCTCTTGGCGCAAGCCCAAGCTTTACGGCCAACAGTTTGGAGTAAGCGCTCATTCGTTTAATATGCTCCGCAGTGCTCGCGTCCTTATATTCAGCAGCCACAGCCAACCTATGCAAAGTATCAAGGTGAGCTTCAGACGTTTTCCGCTGCGCTTCCACCGAATCATCAAGCGCCTTGCGCAACTGGTTGGTTCGTTGTGTAACCTTATCCTCAAGCTGAGCCTGGTAATGCTTGATTTTATCCTGCGCCTCCTTCATCTTTAAAAGCGAAGCCGTGCGCACCATTAGCTCGGCGCTATCCACAGGTTTTGTTATAAAATCGTTTGCCCCCGCCTCAACCGCGCGTAATTTGGTCTCCCTATCTATTAAAGCAGTCACCATAATTATAGGAATATCGCATGTTTCAGGGTCGCTACGAATAGCCCTGGCCACATCAAAACCATCCATTCCAGGCATTTGAATGTCCAACAGAGCCAGATCAATATCCAGTTTCATCTTCGCCAGAGCCTCAATACCGTCCGAAGCTGTCTCAGTCTCATGCCCGTAAGATTTCATGCGAACCTTTAACAAATCTATATTTTTGCGCTCATCATCCACAATAAGAACGCGCTTAGAGTTATCCATAATTGAGATTTCCAGGAAAGTATTAAAAAATGCAAAACATTTTACTCATTTATTCCACAAATAACCGAAAAATGCCGGTCGCCCCAAAATTATTACATTCATTTTAGCGATCATTTGCATAAATTTCCACGCAAACATAAATATTTCGTTATTATTCAGCAAAAGCCACATTTAAAACATCCAAAAATCCATTAGATTTCCATCTTTGATAAATTAAAACTGACTGGTTTCTCTGCGCTGGTGAGAATTATCCGCGTAGTGGACAAAGAGCGAGTAAGAGAGATTCGTATAGAATATACCGCTAGTAAAAACACTTAAGCGTTAGCTTAGTTATTAGAAAAAGAGCCTCATAAAACAGTAATTGTCATTTTATTTTAAAATGTATATACTATAACTTGTTCAGTTTTGGTAATAATTCCTTACGAAAAAGATGTTAATAAAATTTCGCCAATCACTATTCATGTAACTTCGCGTAAACAAATAAACTTTCGCCTAAAAACAGGGAGGTTTGTATATGAATAAAACAAAAATGACATACTTTAAAGATGAAGACATTTTGCATCTTACAACTTCCGAGGAATATGAGGCAAACAGTGTAGAACTAAGCCCAAATGTAACTGCGGAACTAAATGAAAAAGATGAATTGATTGGCATAGAAATTATTGATGCCAGCTCTTTTATTAGAGATTCTATTATGGAAGCGGCGCAGGCAAAAATGTTAAATTTATCAAAACCGTATAAAAAGATTGCCAAGCAGCCCTCTTAACCCAAATTTAGCCTGAAGAGAAGAGAGAAGAGAACCTGTATTTATGCGTCGTCCCTTTGTAATCTAAATCCTAATTGTAAGGTTTACCATTGACGCTTGCTATGATTTAGGCTTTATCATTTCCAAAATCACATTTAAATACAGTATATCCGCTAATGTCTTTTTCCAAGGTCTGTCCCAAAATGCTTCACTCCCTAAATTTTCCATTTAAAATTAAGTCCATTCAATAGTATCACCCCCTTAACCCACTAAGGCGCCTTTACCAATCCTTTCAGACTGGGTCATATCAGCGATTTTGACTAATTTCGAGCTATATGCTGTACTTGGGAAACACACAAGCACAATATATAGTATTGTAAAGTGCTAAAATTGCCCATTTGACCCAGTCTGCTTTGCAGGTGAACCGGATTGTTTTAACTGTTGGAACAACACGATTTCCAAATAATGTAGTGTAGACGCCGCCTTCAAAGGGCTAGGCGCCGGACGAAATGATATTTGCATTCCAATACTACATGTGATAACTTATTCAACTCTCTCATTGAATACCACCTTTTCACCTATAGAGCCTCTTTGGATATCGTAAGGATGTATTCTTTTTATGCTGGAATTACTTATATATCTCACATTCCGGAGGCATTAATAATGCGATTTAGTATTGCTCAAAAAGTAAAATTGCTTGGATTAAGCATGTTTTTGATTTTGAGTGTTATATTTGGCTTCTATTTTGCGCAAAAGCAGAAAAAGTTAATTGACAGTGAACTGGAAGAACGAACAGAAACTTGTCTAAACAGACTTTCATCAAGCCTTGAGATGCCTGTATTGTCAAATGACATTGAAACAATAATCGCAATAGTTAATGACGCATTGGCATGGGACAATATTATCTATTGCAGAATCACTGATAAAAAAGGCGAAACCATTTATGCTAAAGGTGAAATTGCTGAAGACGCAATGGAATTCAATGCCACTATTACAGGGCGCGATATCTGGCTTAATGATGACGACAAAGCTGCTCCTTACAATAAGCATAATGAGAAATCCGGCGGCATTTCTTTGGCGGTGTCGCTTTCTAAATATAATAAAAAGTTGGCGGATATTAAAAAGAGAACAATCGTTTTTTCATGCATTGTTTTCTCTATCATATTATTAGCCTATTTTGCGTTTTTAAAACTGTTCCTTGATCGACCTCTAGCTGCGTTAATTGACAATGTAAATAAGATTAGCTCTAAAGCGTCTGGCCGCAATAGCGTTTTAAAATCATGCAATGAATTTGAAAACCTCATGATTTGTTTTAACAAGACAGCCAAAGATTTAGAAATGGCTGCTCTATATAAAAATTACATTGATATTATTTTCAAATCAATTATTGAATCTGTAATTATTCTGGACTCTAAAAGGAATATTAAGCTGTTAAACCAGGCAACCCTTAATCTTTTGAAATATGACAAGAGCGAACTGATTGAAAAAAATATGAAAATGATTTTAGAACATGATGAAACAGCTTCCCAAAAAATATTATTAGATGATTTTAAACCAGGCGATTTCATTCAAAACATTGAAACATTTTATGTTTCGAAAGAAGGCGGTAAAATGCCTGTAAACTTTTCAGCCTCTTCCATAGCCAATGATGCCGGACAGATTCAGTGTATAGTTTGCGTTGCGCAGGATATTAAGAGGCGGAAAGAGATCGAAAAATCGCTTAAAAAGTCGGAATACGATTTACAAAGAAACATTAATTTAACTAAATCTATTTTAATTGCGGCTCCTTATACCCATATAGTGACTAATAGATCAGGGACAATCATTTCGGCAAACCTTACCGCGGAAACTATGTTTGAATATACAGTCGATGAACTTATCGGCCAAAAGGTGGATATTTTGTTCCCTAAATATTTGCGCGACGAATATCACGGATTAATTAATAAGCACATTAGTTTTAAAGATAGCGACAAACCTGATCGTCGAAAAATAATAAGAATGCCTAAAGAGTGCAGCGCGCTAACAAAAGACGGCAAAGTTTTTCCTGTCGCTCTTTATATAAGGGAAGCAGTTTCAGGAAATGAATCTTTTTTTGTAGGCATTATTGAGGACATTACTGAACGTAAACGGGAAGAGGAGAAATCAAAAAAATCGCAGGAATATTTAAGAAGCCTGATTGAGTGTTCAATGGATATGATAGTTTCAGTGGATAAGGACCGAAATATAGTGGAATTTAACAGCGCCGCTGAAAAAACATTTGGCTATAAGAAGGCGGAAACGCTTGGCAAAAATATAAAAATGCTTTATCCGGATACTTCAACTGCAAATTACGCCCCTGTTATACTTAAAGAGACAGATCACTTTTCAGGCGAACTTATGAATAAGCGCAAAAACGGCGAGATTTTCCCGGTATTTGTATCTGCTTCAATTTTAAAAGACGCAAAAGGCAATGTGCTTGGTTCAATGGGTGTGTCAAGGGACATTTCTGGATTGAAACGGGCAGAAATGGTTTTACGTGAAGCCAAGGATAAAGCCGAATGCGCTAATAGGGCGAAAGATGAGTTTCTTGCCAATATGAGCCATGAAATACGAACGCCATTAAATGGAATTATAGGCATACTTGAAATGCTTATGGACTCTGATCTGGGCAAAAAGAATAACGGGCTAATTCATACAATGAATATGGAAGCAAACTCTCTTATCAGTATTTTAAACAATATTCTTGATTTCTCAAAAATAGAAGCAGGAAAACTTGATCTTGAGAAAATACCCTTTGATCTTGAAAAAGCCCTTAATAACCTGGCACGCAGCTTCCAGTTCAAAGCTGCTCAAAAAAGCTTGGCGTTTAGACATTTTCTTTCACCAGGCGCCCCGGTTAAACTTATCGGAGACCCGGTTAGGCTTTGTCAGATCTTTACTAATCTTGTAGGCAATGCTTTGAAGTTCACTAGTAAAGGCGAAATTTTGTTAAGCGGCAAACTATCTGAACAATCAGGAGATAGCGTAAAATTTTTATTTACAGTTAAAGATACAGGCATCGGAATACCCAGGGACAAACAGAAATCCATTTTTGAAAGTTTTAGTCAGGCCGACGGCTCAACCACAAGGAAGTATGGCGGAACAGGGCTTGGCACAACAATATCAAAACAGTTAACAGAATTGATGGATGGCGAAATAAGTTTTACAAGTGAGGAAGGCATAGGGTCAACATTCTCATTTACCGCAACATTTGCCATGCAAAAAGAGAGCATGATGCGCCTTCAAAAAGAGAACTTTAACCTAACCGGCAAAAAGGCTTTAATTATAGATGATTATGAAACTAACAGATATGTATTGCATGAACAACTCTACGCATGGGGATGCATTGTAATTGACGCGGTTGACGGCAAAGAGGCTATGGAAATCCTCAACGAATCAACGACATATAAGAAACCTTTTGATATAATCTTAACAGACTTTCATCTACCTGAGATGGACGGCATTGATTTGGTAAAAGAGATTAGAAAAAATGAGGCTTTCAAAAACATTCCGATTGTAATGCTAACCTCTGTCGGCATTATAACTGAAAATAGAGCTTGTGAAGAGTTAAACATACAAGGGTATTTAACCAAACCTGTTAATGTTGATAATCTTCAAAGTTTAATAGAGCCTATTTTTGCAGCCGATTCTAATGAAACAGGAGTAAAAACCTCTTATATATCTAAACATTCAACATCTGATAATCGTTGTAATGATAAAATCAATATCCTGCTAGCGGAAGATTACCCGACAAATCAACAGGTAGCGCTTCAACATTTCCAGACCATAGGCTTGGATGTTGATCTGGTTGAAAACGGTTTAGAAGCGGTGGAAGCTTATAAGAATAATAACTATGACATTATCTTTATGGATATTCAGATGCCTATAATGGACGGTTTTCAGGCGACCTCTGAAATACGCAAGATTGAATCCGGGCGCGCTAAACCAACGGCAAATGAACAAAGTCAGACTATTATTATCGCTATGACTGCATATGCTACAACAGGAGACCTTGAAAAATGTTTCTCTATAGGGATGAATGATTATGTGACTAAACCTTTAAGAAGGGAAAAATTATTTTCGCTAATAAATAAATGGACGGAAAACATTCATAACCTGCGTCATTTAAATAAAGAAAATGTAGAATCCAGCAATCAGATTAATATGGATGACTACCGGAATCTGTCAACAATGGAACAAGAAAATTTTGAAGCTCCTATAAATATTGATAAAGCCATTGAAGAGTTTGAAGGTCAAAAGGAGTTCTTTATGGAAGTGGCGGGTGTCTTCATAGAAAACGTCAATAATCAAATAGGGATAATAGAACAGGCTATTTTAGGTGAAAACAGAGAGGCAATCAAAGCAGAAGCTCATTCCATCGCCGGCGGCGCTCTAAACATCACTGCCGATATGCTTGCAAATAGCGCGAAAAAGCTTGAAGATATGGCTAAAACAGGCAACTTAAAAGATGGCCCGCATCTTTTAGACCAATTTAAATCTGAATTACGGCAATTAGAAGATTATATAAAAAAGGCGTAAACTGAAGAACTATTTTCAGATGAAATTTTGAATAAAATTATTTATACTACCCTAATCTTAAAAACTTAAACATTTGTTATATTATTCTATATATACCTGCGAAAACAAACAATGGAACTTTATCATATAAAATCACAAAAAGTTGTAAACCTGATTAGCAAATTGATTGACAATATAGAGCTTAATTGGTCAAAAATGCTAAACAATAGTACAAAATTGCGCGTTTCCGATATGCAGAATAAAAGCTATAAAGAGGTTGCCGGCAATATAAAAGAAGGCAATGTCTTTATAGAGATAGAAATGGAGTTAGACTCAGATTCGGCTGATAATTTCTATATCATACTATCAAAAAGCGATTGCCTGAATATGATTGGTTTAATCTTAAAAAAAGAGCCTGAAGCTATTGACAAAATTGATCTGCAACCGGATACTGAAGGCGAGATCATGGATGAGTTTATAAAATTTTGCAAATCCACAACAGAAAGTTTACAAACTGCTTTTAATGATAATATGCAAACAAAGTCAAAGTTGTCATTTAAAAGGTGTTTAATGCCGCCAAATGATGATGCCGAGCTGAGAAATATTTTCTCGGAAACAAATAACGATATAATGTTTCATGCCGATTCAGAATTCACATTGCCCGGCCCTGCCGGCGATATAAATAGCAATCTTTCAATCTTTTTTCCTTTAGAACTGACTGAAGATTTTTTTGGCGAAACTATATACTTTATAAATAATGAAAGCAAAGGCACGATCCTTGTTGTCGATGATTCAAAACCTGATATTTCTATAATCAGAAAATATTTACGAGACAACGACTTTAGAATATTGGGAGCTAAAAATGAGAAAACCACATTAGAAAAGTTGTTTTCCGAAAAAATTGATCTGGTTTTGCTTGATCTTTTTCTTGGACAAGAGAACGGCCTTTCAATTTGCCGGAGGATTAGAAGAAATATAATGTGTAGCAATATGCCGGTTATAATGTATTCATGCGGTTCAACAAAAGAAAACATTTTTAAATCATTAAGAGTCGGCGCTCAGGATTTTTTAGCCAAACCATTTGAGCAAAAGCAGCTAATAAATAAGATAAAAAAATACGTTGCGGAGCTAAAATGATCTTCCGGGAACAGTCCATAAATTAATACAAATCTTCCTCAATTTTTCTTTGCAACAGATTAATCTCATTTTCTAAAACAGCATACTTGGCATCAATGTCGCCGAATTCTGAATCACGGCCCATGATTTCAATCTCTAAAGCTGCTTTGAAAACAGACTTGCCAAATAGATTAGATACTCCGCTTTTTATAGCATGACCGGTATGCATCAAAGCTATGCCGTCACGCGCTTTTACAGCATCTTTAATATTTGCCAATTGTTTCGGGCAATTATTAAAAAACTGTTTTGATATCCTAATTAAAAGTTTGATATCGCCATCAACTTTATTTATAGCCGCCTCCTTATCAAATATTTCATCTTCTGATTCATGCAACATTTCCGGAATTGACTCTTCAGGCGCAAGCTCATCATCCAAAAACTTGTTAATTGCTTTTAACAAATCACTTTTGTTAAATGGTTTTGTAATATAATCATTCATGCCAATATCAATACATTTTTTATACGCATCGGAATCAGGGCTCTCAACAGTTAATGCAACAATAGGAACATATTTCGAACAACCGTCAAGTTCACGAATAGCTGCGGTTGTTTCAAAACCATCCATCACGGGCATGTAACAATCCATAAAAACAATATCGTAAAAATGTTTTTGTAACGTTTTAATAGCTTCCGCCCCATTGTTTGCAATGTCAACATTATAACCCTCATTTTCCAGTATAAATACAAACTTCATCTGGTTAACACGATTATCTTCAACCAAAAGAACACGAGCGCGGTTTTGTTCAACTTGCTCATTTAACATATGCCGTGTTATTAATTCCACATTCCCGTCTTTATCTTTTTTACGAAATCCCATCACTGCGGCAATACAGTTAAACAGTTCCTTTTCCGTGACCGGTTTTGTTAAAAATCCGCCAAACCCCGCATCCTCGGCCTTTTTAGCGTCACCACGGTTTGCGCATGAAATAATCATGATCAACTGTAGTTGCCTAAATCCCGGACAATCCTTTATTTCAGAACTCATTTTCTCAATACATGACTCGGCAGTGTTAAAATCAAACAAAATCAGTTTATTTTCATCTTTTGTCCCCCTGGTTTTATCCAACATTTTCAGCATATCATCGCCGGTTGTCACACAATTATGTTTGCATTCCAACGAATCAAGCATGGCTGAAATATCTTTTGAGGCCGCCTCATTTTCTATAAAAGTTAAAATATTAAGAGATTTGACCTGTTCAGCAGATAAAGGAATAAGCTGGTTTATATCGCCCTGTTTTTCCATTTCAACAATAAACCATATTGTCGCATCATTGCCGGCTTTTGACTCAACCCCGATGTTGCCGTTAAACAAACCGGCAATTTCTAATAATATAGATAAATCAAACCGCTTTCTGCCTTTTATATATGTCAAAGTTTCATTTTCAAGTTGTCCTGACTTATACATCATCTCAATATTTTTCTGATGAATGCCTTCTCCGATAACGCTTAATTCCAACCGAACCCTGGTGCTTCTATCATTTTCATCAACAAGTGAAGCATGAATCGTCGCTTCCCCATTATCCATACAATCAATAGCATTGCCCGCAAGATTGGTCAACATCCGGCGAATAATCCATGGATCGCAACGCACAACAACAGGCAGATTTGAGGTTGCCAGGCATGCAAATTTAATGTCATTATCATCCTCCGCCTTATCAAATAATGATCTAACCCCTTCAACCAAAGTCCTTAAATTAAAGTCAATTTTGCCGGCCTCATTTTTAGAGCTTTTTGTTTCAACAAAATCAATAAGATTGCCGGCCATAGATAAAATCCATTTTGTGGATTTCAGCATATCGTCAATTTTTCCCTTTAAGACCCTGCCGGACTCATTAGTTTCACAAATTAGTTCCGCCAACTCCGTGACAGCTTTTGCATGTTCTTCAATCTCTCCACACATGGCGGATATTTTCATCTTTTTAACATTAATGTCGCCTGCGTCACTTTCATCATCTTCTTTATAAAGCTCATCACAAGATTGCAGCTTTGTGATTTTATGCAATACGCACACAATGAACTTAGAGTTATCATCAAAACTCATTAACATGCATGAAAAAATTATCGGAATCTCTTCTCCACATTTTGTGACACACTTTTTTATCACATTAAACTCAATGCCGTTTTTAACTATATTATCTACAGTTGCGTCATGCGCTGTTTCCGCATAATCAAAGATGAGATTTGTTAACGATTTGCCGGCAAGCTCATTGCCATCAAATCCTGACAGCTCTATCGCTTTTTGATTTGCCATAGTAATTATGGCTTCTGAAGTGGCGACAAGAATGCCGTCATTTAACGAGTTTACAACTTCATTTAGTTTTTTATTTGAAACATCTAATTTATTCATTATAAATACCTGATTTTTACGTAACTATTCAGCGTGTTTCCACTTAGCGACGATACACACCCCTAAATCCCCTCTTATTAGAGGGGACTTTGTAGAAATAAATCCGATTTAATATCCCTTCTAAAAAGAGGGGTGGCCGCTTGGCGGACGGGGTTTGTAAATCACGCTGAACAGATACGTTTTTACTCCGTAAATATTAGCGCAGGCCATTAGTATATTAATTCACCTTCTTTTTGTCAACTTCCACATTACCACCCTCTAAACCATATCAAAAGCTTGGTCATAAATAACTTGTTTATAAAGAAATTTGCATCTTAAGCCCAAGAATATCAATGGTTTATGTCAAAATAACAGGAAGAGGATATGAAAAATGCAAATTAGAGGTTAATACTCTTCTTGTTTTTATTTTTAAATCCGCGCTATTTGTGGCTAATTTGTGACTGACAATTTATACAATCGCGGCAATAACTATTATAAAAAAATAACAAGTAATATTTTTAAGATTAAAGCAGGAGAACAAAGTATGGATGTCAATGCGCCAACGATAAAATTTATTGCCGAAACATGGGATGAATATTACCCTGGAAAAACAAATATTAAATACCCCCCGGTTGTGGGGCAGATATTTCCCTCAAGTTTACAAAATGCAATGATGTCATTTGACACGGCGATGAAAGAACGGCAAAAAATATGCAATTTCGATGATATTGAAAAAGGCGATTGGCTAAAAGCGCTTAATAAACCAAAAGGGATGCCGTTAATAATACCCTCAGGCGGGAAAAACAGCGATTGGATAATAAATGCTATAACAAATATCAAAAAAAAACCTGAAGAGAGTTTCTGGTGGGCGCGTTTATTAATGCAAGGCGTCGATGTCATTTTTGTAGTGGCAGCGGAAGAGCTGCCGGCTTATCAAGAAGCGCCAAAGCAAACAGGAAAAAACAATCTGCATGTTGTCGGCTACCCGGGATTTGGTATAGGCTGCGGAAGAGTAGCGGGTATGATGGTGGCAAAACATATCTACATGCCATGCTGGATGACTGACGATAGAACAAAAAACGCAACGTATAATTCTGCGGATATAACCATTGAAAACATTGAGAATTGTACAACAGAAATTATAGTTAATCAAAAATCCGCCGAGACTTTAATATCCTGTATACCGTTCGGACCTTTCCAGGTCTTAACAATCATAAATCCAAAGGTTCTAAAATTTGAAGATTTAACGTTCCCCAGATATTTTATCGCTTCAAAAGAGGATATGGCCCTTGCATTAGTAAACGATATATACAACACTATAATTGTGCCCAGGCGTGATTATGAATTAGAATATAGCCTGCAAGTTCATACCGACACTAAAAATCCTTCTTACGAAAACAAGGCCATAACATACCCAGGCAATAAAGGGAAAACGCTTGCCGCGATAACAAGCTCCCAATTATTTATTTCAGACGATTCCAAGACCGTTTTTAATTGGAAAACCTTAAGCTCCTCTAAATTTGGATTTAAAAACATGTGGGATGCCGTGAAACTGCAAGAAGCGGCAATGTTTGGCCTGCTGGATCACATTTGCAATCAAATATACAACGCCCTAAAAGACCCAAAAACAAGCCAACAAGATATAGATAACAACAAATTATGGCTTAAAACTTACATATTGCCATGGTTTACGCTTTCAAAGTAGGAGCAATCCAGATTTATCCCGCCAAATCTGTCTGAATATAATAAAATTTCCCATTTTATTCTCTCACGATTTCAACCTTGCCTTTGATTGGCCGTTCTCGTATTATGTTTATATATGGCAATTCAATACGCTATGTAAATAAATTGAGGCAAATTTTGGTTTTTAAATTAGTGTATACTTGTGAATATTAGAGGTTCATACGCTATTTATTGAACTGGACAATTCAGGCTTTAGGCAGCGCCTTTAAATTGGATGGACATAGCCCTAAGATCGGTTTTATCAGCAAAATCTCAAATAGCGACATAATGAGACTACTATTCGTAAAACCGGCTCTCTTTAAATCAAACAAAGGTAATAAGCATGATCACAAAAGAACAAATAAACAAAATTGTAAGCTCTATAGCAAAAAACTTTGCGACAAAAAAAATATTCCTGTTTGGATCATATGCCCATGGGGAACCAAACAACGATAGCGATCTGGATATTTGTGTTATTGCGGATATAGGCGCAGAGAGAAAAATCAACATCATTCGCAATATCCGCAGAGAAATAAGCCGGGAGTTTAACAATCCCATGGACATCATTCTTTATGACGAAAAAGAGTTCAACGAGCGAGCTATTTTAAAAAACACATTTGAGTATAGCATTTCAAAAAACGGAATTCTGATTAATGGATAAAAAAGACATTGCGCAGGATTGGTTTAACATAGCGAAAAAGGATATAGAGTCAGCCAAAGTAACTATTTAGCGTATTTTCTAATATTTTGCAACAATCTCATACAATCGTCCATCCCCTTTAGAAAAGGGGGCGGGGGGATTTGAATAGATTAACTTTCATTTTTTAGCTTTTTAATAGCGGAATATTCTTTATTCGAATCTCCCTTACTCCCTCTTTATCCAAAGAGGGATATCTAATGTATTATTATTTTTATATTAGTAAACACGCTGAAGAGTTACGAATTGACAGATATTAACAAATGCATTAACCTATTTATATGACTTGGCATATTGAATATTACAATGGAAAAGTTCAGGAAACCATTAATAGATGGCCTATCGGTATCCGGGCATTCTACACCAAGATTACTGAGCGTATTTGTAAATTTGGCCCAAATCTTGGGATGCCCTTCACCGGTTCTATTGGAAATGGTCTTTTTGAAATCAGAGCAAAGGGAAAAGAAGGAATAGGCAGGGCTTTCTTTTGTACGGTTGTAAACCAAAAAGTTGTAATTTTACATGCGTTCATCAAAAAATCAACAAAAACGCCAAAACAGGATTTGTCTCTAGCCAAAAAAAGATTATTGGAGGTACGCAATGAAAACACATGATGAAATGATAAATGAATGGAAACAGAATCCTGAATTCAAAAAAGAATACGATGGATTGGAAGAAGAATTTTTATTATTTGATGAGTTATTGACTGCTCGTCAAAAAGCAGGACTTACTCAGGCTGAAGTAGCAAAAAAAATGGGCACAAGAACACCTGCCGTAAGGAGATTGGAGGCTGGAAGCTGTAATAAAAAACCTGCGCTTTCCATAACAACACTGCAAAAGTACGCAAAAGCTGTTGATTGCCACCTGGAAATAAAACTTGTGTCAAATCAATCCCGCTTAACAAACTGATCCAATTGCGCAGACCTTTATACGCGTTTCATAATCTTCAAGTAAAAGCCTGCGTCTTTATGAAAGCAACTTTAATTCGGTATGCTTTTAATACCGATTTTGCCATAATGATTTGCTCAAAAACAACGTCGGTTTAGTCACTTTTTGCTTTTAAACAGCTACAAATCTGCGTTAACCGTGCCGATCCGCGTCCCATCGCTTTTGATTGTTTTTTTGTGTTTGTTAGCGTCATTTCGTGAGCACGCTTTTGTTTTTGCTTTTAAATCTGCGCCATCTGTGTCATCCGTAGTTAATATGCTTCTGTTTTTTCATTTAAAATTTAAAATCCCCCTGTCATCCGCGTTCTATAGCTTTTCTCGACACCACTAAAACACAACCACCATTTGCATTCGCAAAATTAAACAGCAAAACCGCTTCCTATCCTTCCCTTTTTACCAACATTATCTGATAACAGAACAATAATAAATTAATTTCCTCAACCTACAATACCTGACATGATTAATTTTAAGGTCTGCAATGCCATCAACTATCACTATCTACCGACAATCCATTTGCAACAAACGAATTACTACACTTTCAAATATTAGCATTAGCATGCATATACGCCTCGTATTATTCCATTTCATACCATCGTTGTTTTAGTAAATAACGTTTGATCTAAGTTTTTTCTAGACAACAAGCAACCAAAACGCTAAATTATTAGCCAAAATATACGCAGACAGTAAATGGACTTAAACAATTTAATTTTTATTAAAGAGAGAAAGGCGCATGTCTATATGAAAAGGAGATGATGACATTTATATTGGGAAAAATATAGAGTAAAAAACATATTGCCCTAATTTTTTGTGTAAGTGAAGGCGCAGTAATATGGGAGCCTTATGCTTAAATGATCAAATCAAGGCAAAACAACTTAATATAAAAATAGACAAGATTATATATTCTGTTTCCAACGGCAGTCCAAAAACAAGATTTTTATAAACTTTCACGCAGCAAATCAATTAATATTAACAATTGAAATGAATTGAATTGAATTGATCATATCGTCTTGTAAGTTTGCAGTATTATGTAATTTACATATAAAAGATGACATAGTTAAGAGTGTAAACTAGCTATGTATTTATTTATTCAAAAGTGGCGTTGATCCTTTATTTTTTCTATTGCTTGTTATAGGAGTTACACAAATTATGATGACTGAGCAATTAATACCAGTAAGAGCATTATTTATCTGTTTTGCCATTGTTATTTCTAATGGGATTGCGTTAACAAGTCATGGAGGGCCTTTTTCGTCTTCAAAAATTGCATCCTCATCCGCGCAAACTATAGAAGAGGTCCAAGCTCAAGCCTATGGAACAAAGCCAACTATTGCGGTTATGGAATTTGAAAATAAAACAGGGTCGCATAATAAAAAACGAAGGTACGGAGGCGTCTCTGAGGGCAGTGAAGATACCCTATTTGGATCAGGCCTCAAAGAACAATTAGTTACTGCATTAGCACAGACAAACGCATTTATACTCGTTGAACGGCAGGCGATAAATGATGTTATCGTTGAACAAAATTTTGGAGCTTCAGGGATGGTAAAAGAGGAAACAGCTTCAACAATTGGGGAAATTGAAGGCGCAAATTTTTTAATATATGGGGCTATAACTGAGTATGAGGTTAATACAAAGGCTAACAGGGTGCTTTCAGGCAACGATGAAGATAGAAAATGGCGCAAAATATTTAAGACAGTTACAGGCGCGCTTAAACAAGATCACGTCGCAATAGACTTTAGGATTGTTGATTCCAAGACAGGGCGTATTCTTAGCGCTAATTCTGTAGAAGGAAAACCCCGCGAATTTTCCCTGAACGCAGGAGGTTTATTTGGAGCTTCGCTCTCAGGTATTGGCGGGCACTATAAAAGCCCTATCCAAAAGGCAGTCAGAGCTTGTATGATAAAAGCAGTTAACTGGATAGGTGATAACCTTCTAATGAAATCATCGCAAGCCCAACCCGCGCAACCTGTCGCTAAAGTTGTGACAACCACCACGCCTGATCTAAATAAACCAAAAGGCGGAGTAGAAAAAAGATTGCTCAGGTTAAAAAGGATGCACAAGAAAGGCATAATCACTGAAAAAGAATATAAGGAGCGAAAATCAGAAATCTTAAAGGAGTACTAAATGAACACCAAATACTATAAAAATAGTTCAAAATCAGTAATGATTCTTTGTTTGATAGTTGCGTTGTTGTCCATACAAGCCATTTTTACTGAAAATAGCTATGCAGTTGTGAACAAAAATCTATTAACAGCAATTAAATATCACAGTCAAGGCAAATACCCTGAAGCCGTAACAAAATACACTGAAATTATAGAAAATTCGCCGCTTAATCTAGACAGTTATTATAATCTTGCCACGATTTTTGAAATAGTCCTGGCTGATTATGAAAGCGCCGTTCATTTATATGACAAAGCGATCTCAATAGCTGAAAACAAAATTGCTTTTTTTATGCCGGGCCAGGAAGGTAAAAACAAAGAAGAACTAAATCGGTTTGTGGCAAAGATAAATAAACACAAAAATGATTCTATTGAAAAAATGTTTACTGAAATTAATAACATATCGTTTCCTCGTTATATAGTTTTAAAGGACGGCAAGAGCTTGTCCGAGAAACCATTAGTAAAGGGAGCTAAACTAAAAGAAGCCTTAACCGGATCAAGAAATGAGTTTCAATTTGTTGATATACAAAATAACTGGTATCGCGTGATCTTATCTTCAGATAAATATGCTTGGATAAATGGAAACGATGTTCGTTTGATTTATCAGGATTCTAACAAAAGTATAACCCTTAATCATGAGCAGAAGACTAAAAGGTATAAATGGTTTGTAAACAGCTTCCCTACTCATACACTTGCCGAAAATGCGCGAAAAATGATAGAAAAATAACTACTTGAATTATAACAAAACTATAGGAGTTTTTGCAGATGAGATTAAAACGAAATGAAATGCCTAACTTTTGCGCAATGATTTTAACAGTAATATTAATTGCAGGCGCCACCTCGACATGTTATAGCGGCCCGGCAATGCAACATATAGCTAAAGCGCAAAAATCTCAGATTGAGGGAAATTATGCAAATGCTATATCTGAGTTTTATGCAGCCATAATTAAAGAGCCTTCATATCCATTTACCTATAATTATATGGCTGTTATTAGCGATGTAGTATTAAATGATTATGATTTAGCCGCGACATTTAAAGAAAAAGCATTATCGTTGTTAAAATTTAGAAAATCATTTATGTCTAATGAAATAATTACAAATATGCCGGCAGATAAAAATACTGTAAATAGCCTGGATGAATTCTCAATAGATGAATTGGACAAAGCAATTAAGAAGCTTGAAGAAGAAAAAGCGAATTTGATAAAGAAGATTTTCGACACAATTGAAAGCCCAACTTACCATACATACATTGTCCTTAAACCTAAAAAAAAGCTATATACTCAATCAGGGACGTCAAGTAAGGCTTTGCCTCCAACTGCTTATGCCGGTCAAAACGAATTTAAGTTTTTAGGGTTTCATAATAATTGGTATAAAGTCGGTTTAACGGATTTGAGTGTTGGTTGGATAAAATGGAAAGATATTAATTTGATCTATCGTAATAAAACCAAACCAATAATAAAATCAAAAGTAGAAAAATTTGAAATTTACAAAAAATTTTACGCAAACTACAAAAATAGCTCCTTTGCTGATAAAGCTAAGGATAAATTGGATAAATTGCGCGATGGTGTTGCCGACGAAATTGAAAATGCAAATAACACAATCATGCTTTCAGATAAGAGCGCTACCATATCAGATGACAACACGACATCTAACAAAGAACAACAAATTACAGAAAAATTAAAGCAGCTTGATGATTTTTATAAAAAGGGCTTAATTGATAAGGAAGAATATGAAAAAGAAAGAAAAGAAGCGCTGAAAGAGCTGTAATGGAAAATTTGTTGCATGAATAGTAGATTTCAGAAATTATCCATAGTATTTTACGTTTTGTTTTTATGGAAGGGTCAATAGTGATATTTTTAAAAACCATCTGTGTCGTTTTAGCTATATTCTCATCTGTCGCCTTTTCACATGAATTACCGTCTATAGCGGTTATTGATTTTGATGCCACAAACACACAGCACGAATATCTAGGATCGCAATGCGCTGAAATAATTGGCGACGCAGTGAGTAATACTAATATCTTCATTGTTGTTGTGGATCGTGAAAAGCTGAAAACTATTCTTGACGAGCAGGAATTGTCAGCAAGTGGCATTGTCGATCCTGATTACGTTATTAAGATGGGAGCTCTTATAGGCGCGGAATATATTATGACAGGCAAAGTGGTTTCTGCGAATATAAAGACGACAACTTTTAGCGGGTACGGGGTGGATACCACTACAGTAACTTATACGATAAAGGTGAGGGCCCGCATACTTGACACAAAAACAGGACAAGTCGTTTTTTCAAGAATTGAAAAGGCGACTGCCTCCAAGCCAAGTACCGGTAAGGTGAAAACAAGTGAAGATGGTGAATTCTCCGATTTAATTGATAAAATCGCCAACCTTTTGGCTAGCCACATCGTGCAAAGCGGAAAATTTTAAATATCAACTATAAATATTTTAATTATTGTGCATTTACGGATATCCAGATGATGATTAAGTTTATTTATTAAGAAATATGTAATCTAAAAAAGATGGATACAATTATCTAGCCATGAAAAACCATTCTTTTCAAAAACTGACACTTATCAGTACATTTGCAACCGTACTTTTTATAGCCTGCCCTCTTTTCGCCGATTCCGACTGTTTTTGCTATAAACATACTGAATCCGAAGCCATAATGGTAGGTTGCAAGGAGTATAAACAGCCAAATTCAACTGAAATTCATTGCTATAATGAAGAAGAGAACCAATACTCTATTTTTCAGCCGGCTATCGGTTGGACAAGAATTAGCGGGGACGCCCCGGATTGCGACCCATGCGCCCCATATGAAAGACAACAAAAAAAAACTGGCCCCGACGTAATAAGAGGCGCAGGATAATGTGCAAGCCTGCAAGCATCAATAAGAATCTGTCATTTCAACTCAAAGAAATTGGATTTCTACCAGTTTTGGCTTTTTTTTCAGCTCAACTCTTTACTGCGGGATGGTCATACGCTTATCATTATTTTAACTGTTTTCATATCGGGTTGCTTTCCATTGGAATACCATATCACCACTTCTTTCTATATGGCTTTTGGGTAATTAGAAATAATATGCTTTGTTTATTCTTGCTTAGCGCTGTATACATTTTTGTTGCTTTTATAGTTAGTGTTTGGTTAAAACATTTAAAACCGATATGGCTACAAGGCGCGGTAGCTGTCATTTTTGTAATGATACTAATAACTTCAACGTTTATGGTTGCCAACTATTTTGCAAAAAGAACAGCCAACTCCATATATTTAAACGAAAAAAATAACGACTATGCATCTTACCCTAGAATAAAGGTATGGTTGCAAAGCACAGGAAGCGAGAATGCTGATAAAAACAAATTTAACCAAGCACTTCAAAGTGGCTCTTACAGATTGCTCATTCAGGACAGCACAAATCTGTTCCTCTTTCAATCATTTAAAGATAACAAGGCCGCAAAACTATCAACAGTTGTTACGCCTCTCCGCAAAATCAACTACATAAAGTTATTGCCTCAATATAAAAGTCTGTTGTAGGCGACATTTTGGATAGAAATTCCATGCAAACATGAACTCGTAATTTATTGACAAATAAATATTTTAAACCATTTATTTTAATGGCAACCTAAGGCTTTTATGGATGGCTCAGTTTAGCTTTATAAAATTTCGCTAAGGAGTGAGTTCTATCTCCATATCCACTTCATATAATCCATCAGGAGTTACCCTCTTATCAACAATGTATGCTCCTTTTAAGAAGCCGTTTACTTTTTCGTCTATTTGGTCATTTTTTGCTATAAAATTTTCATCTGTCGAATTGCTTCCAATCTTAACCCCCTGAACAGATTCTAAAAGTTTCCTTCTAGCGTCAAGCTCAGCAGCGCGGTAAGCCATAGCTATTCTTTGTGGTTTCGACATATCAGAATTATTAGGTTCTACCCCCATACCTGTTACTCTGTGTTTTTTTGCTGACGATTGAATGCTGTTGTTAGTGGCGACATCCGTTTTATTCTTACTCGCAGGCTTCATTCCTGAAAGCAACCCATCACGACTACCTACGATAAACACAAAATCACCTTTATCAAGGTTTTGGTTGCGAATTTTTCCATATTGTGGGTGCTGGGCTCCTTTTGTGTAATTGACTACCTTAGTTTGCAAAAATTCTCCTAGTTCAGTCCCAGTTACATAACCGTCATTATTTACATCTCCTTCTCCATTTAATGCAGCGATAAATTGCCGGTTAAATACACTCTCATCTGGCACCTTTTCTTTTGCGCTGCCGGCCGTAATAAACTGTCGTACAGGTTCTGCGGTTTTGTAAGTAATAATTTCTGGAACTGATCGTGATAGTGTAAATATGGAGCCGGAAAAGCAGCTATCGAACAGAAAGATTGCATGCTTGGATTGTATGCGTTTAGCATATACCTCTATTTGCTGCATATCTAAAGCCTTTTCTAAGAAACCTTCACGATCTATATGCGGGTTTGGGGCATCAACCGGCACTATATATCCCATATCGTCACCGTATGCTAAAGTCGTTGTATAGCCATGCCCTGCATAATAAAATAAAAGTCTGTTCTCTTGCTTATGACCATAACGATTTATAAAATCTGTGAATGCCTTGTTTAATCCTTCATAACTAGGATCTTTCGTTACAACAACATTAAAACCATGTTTTTTAAGAATCGATGTTGCATTTTTAACATCTTTATTAACCCCGGAAAGTTTTGCCCAGCCAGACCTATAATCGCTTGCCCCGATCACTAGAGCGTGGCTTTCATTGTAAAGAACCACTTCATTTCCCTCTGTATCTTTTATTGTAGCAGACCGTATAGCATTATTGGATTCCGCCAGAACAATTGAAAAAGATACAAAAGCCGAAATAAATAATAAAATAATAACCCTAACTGATTTTTCCATAAAATCTCCTAGTATAAAATATAAATAAATACTTTTTAATCCCCTTTATCATTTAATTTGTGCAATAATATTATTTTGTGTAACATCCGTTATATCAAGCTCCATATTTCCAAATTTTATTGCAACCAATTCCTCTGCCAAACTTTGCGTGTCACCACGAATATCGACTTCAAATCGCGCTACACCACCTGTAAAAATTCGTTGATGAATAGCTTTTACCCCTCTTATACTCTGTTTTATGGCATTTTTTAATTTCACCAGATCTTTAAATGTATCTAATCCAGAAACTGTTAACTCTATTAGCGCAACATTTGTTGTCTCAATACGCCATTTATCAAGTATTTGTTTGATCAAGTTATCAGACAACCTATCTCCAATCTCTTTGAATGCGTTTTGAGCCCCTTTAGCAACATCAATATGCACTTCCGTTCCTGATTCACTAGTTGAAGCAATGACCTCTGCATTGTCAGACCTTATAGCCCGTACAGTAGCATTAACATTAACGGATTTCATATTAGAACTAATCTTTATATTAGTCCAACTTGCAATGGCCTTGCCAATAATCATAACTTCAGCGCCGTATTCATGGCCGATTTTTGCAGCGAGACGATTATCACCTCCTAGTGAGTGTAATAGCTGATTATGTTTAGTAAGCTCTTTTCCTTCTTTAGCATCAACAATTTTAAAACCATTACTAATAAGTTTACTAATAATAACATTCTCTGTCACAGTAAGATCTGGAAATCCTTGTAACTTGTTATCAGTAATTTCGTCTTTTATAATGACCATAACCCTAGGCTTGTGTTTCCTATTAATCAGAACCCCTATAGAATCAAGCTCATCAATAATATTGTCTAAACTAACAACAGCTTTAACTTTAACCTTATATAAAGCATCATCTTTATAGCTATCAATAATATTATATGATTTAATATGACCGGAAGATTTTGAATATATATGGTCGTACAGGAGTTCAAAATTCTCGACCATGCTTTCAGAGTTGATTAAAGTTCCTACTGCCTGCTCAACAGCTCTTTTTAGGGCATCTTCAATTGCAGTATCTCTTGCTGAAGCCTCAGACATTGCGCCTAAATCTCCAACGCCCAAAGAAATAACCTCTTTCTTATTTGTTTCACAAAAAGAAATGGCAGGCATGTAAAAGAAAATATTTAGAGCGCAGAAAAAGATGTATATAAGTTTTTTTAATCTTTTATGTTTTACCATTATCAAGTTTCATCTAAAAAAGTTTCAATGTCTATAAATGTAGGGTCATCAATATCCCCTTGAACATCTATAGCTCTTAATATATCATTACCGAGTTTATAGCTTATCTTACTTATGACTTTGTCTAATAAATCGTACTCGGAAAGTAAGTTTTGCCTATTATTAAATAGGTTTTCTATACTTGCAGGAATAGGATCGCCATTCCCTTGCCAATCATCAGCCCACACAACCTTATCACTGTTCTTTTCATTTATTTGCTGACTTAAAACTATTAAACCGGATTCCTTATCAACCACACTTATTGAACCGGCAATCGTTATACTGACTTCCTCTTTATACTCTCTATACATTCCAGTTTTTGTTATTTCTGTCTGTAGTATCATACTCCACAAATCACCATTATTTTCTTTCACTTTATAAGTAATTGTTTTTCTTTTTGAAGATTTTTTTGCTTGCGGAAGTCTAATCTGATTTATTTTACCCATAATTAAGTATTTAATCCCTGCTATCTGTTTGAAATCATCTGTACCGGCAACTAGGCCCTCTAGAGTCATACCCTTTTCATTCACAATCTGTTTTAATCTTTCCCTTTCAATTATCTTTATAAATTCAGACCCGCCACCATTCACTTTAGACTTAACACCTTCAAATATTACATCATCAATTGCAACCCCTCTGATATCAACATTAACCATCTTTTTAAATGGCAGGAAACCAACTGCAGCCTCTGAGCAAATTTTAGCCTCTTCTATCCTATCTTCAGTATTTCTAAAACCCCTCGGAAACAGCATCTTTGCTTTTTTAAAATCTCTAAGTGCATTTCTACAATAACCCTTTTTAAAAAAATAATCCCCCAAACCGTAATAAATAGCCAAGGCTATATCCTTAGCATCTTTGAAATGTGGTGTTACTTTGTTTGAGGTCACAAAATTTCCAGCTGCTTTTCTGTAAAATCCATCTTCCATATATACCAAAGCTTGCTCATAATAAAATTGCGCATCTTTTGATTTTTCTGATGAAGACTTTAGTACTTGGTTCTGCAATCTACTATCACCACCAGTTCCAATATTGATACTTAATTGATTGTCATTCCTCATTACCAACAACTTTAAAAATTTCTCATCTTTTAGCATACGACCATCCACATCGTCCATAGATTTAATATCCTTATCGTTAATCTTAACGATTATATCACCTTGGCGTAAACCTGCGCGTTCGGCATCACAACCTTTGTTAATCCTAGTGACCTTAGCGCCTTGCACAGAGCCTTCAGGATTAGTTAGACCAACAGGCCCTAACAAATATTTGCCATATGTTAAAGGTTGCAATATAATGACAGGAATAACTAAAATTGATAACAAAAACAAAGTACGTGGCATATACATTTCAATATACTCCATTTAATTAAAAACTGATTTATAATAATTTTATATATTCTTATAGCTGCAAGATAAAAATTTACGGACAATATGAAAAGTGTAAAGATTCATACTTTAACACATTTGGTCAATGTGTCATAAGAGGATGATTCTCAGATGTTGATCCTTAAATATAGAATCCAGAATCACTTCCATTTTCTTTTTCAGATGTTTTACGTTTCGACACGAATGTTTAAGTGTAAGGCTGCTTTTTTTACATCCTTTTCACCAATTCTAAAGACTTTCCCTATCTCGCATTTTACTATTTTATCTCTATTACTTGATGTACTCATACTATATTGACTAGCTATCGATTTTATCACAAACTGAGTGTCAGAATTATATCAAAGCCAGTAATTTTAATCAAATATAAAACATTACATACACATAAGTGGATAAAGGAAGGAGAAAAAATAACAAAAGAGAAGGTCTGGATAAGGCAGGCGAAGACTCTGTCGTTATTAGAAATCAGCTAACAAAATTAATGGAGCGTCAATATAAGGAACTAGAACACACGAGAATGCGAACGAAGCAACAACGAGGGACAAGCATTCGAAATACCCAAAAAAAACGTAAAAAAACAAAATAATTCAATTTAAGGGATAATTACTTGCATGAATTGCGAACTCTAAACTGAAACAATTCGTGAAGCCGTCCCCAGCTTCACGTTCAGGAGTATATTTGTAGCATTTACTACCCAAGCCAATGCATATGATACTATTATGTTTGCTCAATTCTTATCACCCTCCCCTAACCCCTCCCGTCAAGGGAGGGGAATTAAAGAAAAATATTTAATCCAATATAGTAGCTTTGTTTTTGTCCTCAGTAATAATACGGGAAGCTGTGGGTGGCTTCTCGAATTAAAGGTTGCCGGGCCGGAGCTTGGCAACCAGCGCTACTTGAATTTGGTGACGAATTTAAATATCTTGTCAAAAATTGTCAAAATTTAACTGACGTAACTGTGGCAACGCTACTGCGGTTAATCATACATTACTTTATGCAATGTTTTATTCATCACCTCCAGTTTAAACGGTTTGATCACTACTCCGCTAAAACCGTTTTTTTTATTCAGCTATTACATGGAAATTCGAATAACCGCTGGGAACTATGGCTTTTGCTTACAGATTCATTTCGCGCAGTTTCTTAATGGCCTCCTCGCCTCCCACCCCACCGACCCATTATGACCACATCAAACGGTTTGCCTGATTCCCGAGCATTTTTGCGCATTTCGATTACCTCTGCTCCGCTAACTGCGTACACAACCTCATAGCCGATAAAGCTCAGTGTGCGACGCCCCATATCTCTGACAAATTCATCATCATCCATAATTAATATTTTGCCGTTGCCGGTAATAGGTTTGCCTTCCGCCACATCATTCTTTTCGGCAATTGTATTTGAAGAAGCCGGCAGATATATGCAAAACGTTGTGTCCACATCTACAGCCCAAAGCGCTTCAGGAATGGAAAACTCCGGTTTAATATTCGCGCCTCTCAGGGCAAATCCTGTTGCTTCTCTTAGCAATTCTTTTATATGAGCTGTTTTCTTTACCGGAGCGGAGCCTTTAGCATATGGAAATAGTGAGCTATGCGGTGTACTTAATATTAAAAAAATGCTATCATTAAAGGCATAAGCATTGATAATAGTTATATAGAAAACAATTTTGGTATTAGCCCACTCGGGCATAATACTCACTAGAGCAGGCAAGCTGCTCAGTGTTCATTTAACGTTTAAACATGGCTAAACATATCAACCGTATAGGAGGATGAGCTATGAAAAAGACTTTAATATTGTTAGCTATATGTTTTACATTGGGTGTGGCCGGTTGCGCCGGACACAGTAGAGTTAGGATTGTTGGGCCGGACGCGGGCTTAACGCCGGAGGACGCGAAAGTGCTCAAATGGCATAACAGGCAAGAACTCAAACTGCGTAGCATCCTGACCGGGCTGGAAGATGCTAAAAGCGACCTGATAAATGCTGAAAGCAGAGTACTCGGCAAGCAGGAAATTCTTAAAATGAATGTTTTTAAACGGAAAAAATTGATAAATGAACTTGAAATACAAAACCAGATGGATGACGCAAAGTTGATTGATCTTGGGAATTACATTAATAAGGTCAGAGACGAAAAATACTTTATTGATGAGGAAATTGAGCCAATAAGATCAAACCTTAATAAGGTAAGCGAGGACCGCCGGGCGTTGCGCAAAAAATCATCCGTGACCGGAGATAAAATCTTAGAGGAAGGCGCGATGTTGCCGGTAATACCGGACTCAAAAACGATTTATCATAATAAAAAGAGCAGCTTCTCCATGCTTATTTTAGGCATTGACGCGCTGGAGGTGGCGCCTTTTAGCAATAAACCACATTCAGAAGAGGAGCTTCAATAGAAACAAAACAGTGATATCCCTAATAATTAAGATAGATATTTGGGTTAATCCAACTTCGGAAAATTCTTCAAATGTTTCCGGTTAATCACTTATTAGAAAACGTATAAAGAATTATGGAAAACCACAAATTAGTTCTTCCGATCAACTTAAATCAATATGGTTACCTGTTTGGTGGTGACTTGCTTAAGTGGGTAGATGAGTATGCCTGGATAGCCGCGACAATGGAGTATCCTGAATGCAACTTTGTTACCCTTGGGATGGATAAGGTTGAATTTAAAAAGAGCGTAAAACAAGGAACAATATTAAAATTTATCGTCGAAAAAACTCAAACCGGCAACACTTCGGTTAAGTATCTAGTCCATGTATACAGGGGGAATAACAAGGCAATGGATGATTTAATCTTTTCCACACGTGTTACTTTTGTCAGAATTGATCAGATGGGGAATAAAGCGCCTTTGCCAAAATAATAAATTTCTAAGCATGTTATATGTTTTCTTCAGAGGGATTGTCAGGTGAATAGGCCGCATAAAAATATTCAAATAGACCTCTTGCCCCTGTGAAAAACAAGAGAGCTGTTATTAAAATAGTAATCTAATGTGATCTACCGTCGCTATATTCACATATATCTAAAGGTTCGCCAATAATGTTAATTATGCTTTCTTTTAAGGTTTGGCAATTTAACTCTAATGGCTTGCCGGATTTTAAAAATGTCACGGGTGGATTTGATGATATGTATATTGAAATGCGCTCTAACATACCTGAAATGTGAAATATTCTTATTTTGCCTACGTTGCGCTACCTTCCAGCGACTTTATCTTGTCGTCAATTTTCTTCAATGCCAGATTAAGTGTTTCATGGGCCAGACCTGGAAGTTTGCCTCCTACTTGCTTTTCAGCCGCTGCGAAACCTTCCTTTGTTGCGGCTCTCATCTCCTTGAGAGTTTCAATGTCGTCGCCGGCTAAGGCAATAGCTGAATCCGCAATTCGGTCAGAGGTTTTTGCCGCTCCGAATTCGCCGTCCTTGCTAATTAACTTTTGGGCTTCCGCCTGCGTTAATTTTGTCGCTGATTTGTCGTTTGAATCCGGTTTTGTTAAAGTATCACTCTTTTTCGCGCCATTAGCCCTGGGAGAAGATGCCGCAGCCCCGGGAGATGAAGCTATGTTAAGACTATTTACTTGCGCGACAAATTGTCTACCGGCATCCCTAATTGCAGTTTGTTTAACAGTTGCCGCGGAGACAGAAGCAGATTGTTTTAGTTCACTGTTTGCCTGAGCGGCTCTCTCTTCATTTTTACTGTTTTGTAACTCTTGTCTGGCGTTTGCATCGTTTTTAGCCTGTGTAAGTTTGCTTTTTCTAAATTCCCTTCCGGCAGGGGACATTTCATCTTGGAGTTTATTCTTTTCAGGCGCATCTTTGGTCTCTGCTACTGTATCAGTATTTCCAGAAGGAGCTTTCACATCGTCTTTATCTTTATTGCTTTTTACTTCCAGACCAGCGCCTTCTGCTCTCTTTTTGGCCTCAGTAAGTTTACGTTTCCTGAATTCTCTTCCGGCAGGGGACATTTCATCTTGAAGTTTATTCTTTTCAGGCGCATCTTTGGTCTCTGCTACTGTATCTCCAGAAGACTGTTTCTCGTCGGAGTTGACTTTAGACGTTGTTCTTGGCGGCGGTGTCGGCGTCGTGTTAGCTATAGAAGCGGTCTCGCCGTTTCCGGAATTTGGAGCTGTTGTTCTTGGCGGCGGTGTTGGTGTTGCGTTTTCGGAATTTGGACCTGTTGTTCTTGGCGGAGCTGTCGGAGTTGCGTTAGTTTTAGGAGTAATTTGAGAGCTAACCCCATTCTCATTATTAATTAATTGATTTCGGCTTGATCCTACTCGCGCGGCAGTCTGGTTCATGTTAAACGCATCAGCTTCAGATTGAACTCGTGGCTGGGGTGTAGTATTTCTTGGAGGAATTCCACCTCCTTTAACTTCATTATTGTTTTGCAATGCAGCGCCGGCATTTGCCTGGTTTTGGGCTTTTTTAATTTCCTCGGCTTGCGGTCCGCTTTCGGTATTTATTTGAGGATTATTTTTAGGAGGCCTAGCAAATGAAATACTTGTTGGGCCACTTGAGACACCTGAAATGCCACTCATTATTTTTCACCCCCCAGTTCAAAATAAAGAAAAGCGCTCGCATGATATACTACTAATTTATTTTTTCGAACGCGCGGTTACGTGGTTTAGAATATTACAATATTCATTATTCAATTTTTACACATTACATCTCGATTATGAATTTTAAAATATTCTAAACTTTACCTCAAATTCTATTTAAGTCAAGAAATAATTGCAGACCTCCGGGGCCTATGTTTCGCACATCTTATTTAACTCATTAAATGTCAATAAGTTACAGATTTTGACTAAAATATGGATAGAAATTTTATTTGCCGCCAAAGTTTATAAGGCTTCAGGAAAATAACTAAACCATAAAATCTAAAATGTTCAATAGTAATACGTTAGCAATGTTTTAACAAAACGATAGGCTAGGCTAGGCTAGACGTGGTATCAAACTAAATCCGTGAGACGTTTTAAAAACCATTTGTGTTCCCAGTGATTAACAAACATTTGAAGCAGTCTGCATGACTGGCCTAGCCAAGGCTTTTAATTTTTCTTACAATAATTAGTATTTTAACAGTTAAATTCCGTCAATTTTTGACATGATATTTAAAAGTGTGAAAAAACATTTGATCCAAAATCAGCAACACTGTATATTGTGATCCAAGGATAATATCAAAAAAATGCTGTGAGAATTTTGGGAAATCCATCGATATTCGCAACATCCTTTACGAGCTTGGCAGGCTAAAACAAAACAAGTTGAATTTGTAAAAGAATAAAAGGCTAAAGCCTTAACTCCAACAGCTTGATTTTGTTGAAATTTACCCTTTAGGGTTTTATTTCATGGCTAAAAACAGCGTGAACCGGCCGGCAAAAAGCCCAGCCGGTTATGCTTGATGTTTCTCCCCTTCGAGGATAATTATCACTAAAGCAGACAGTCCGCTCAGTGTTCATTTATCCCGAACTGTTTACTTTTGCCTTTTTACTTTTTACTTGTCCGGGTTATCCGGGCCGGGTTATAGGAATTATTATGGTTTTACAAAATATAGATATGTTGAAGGTTTTACAGATTGCAGGCGAAGCCGGCAAGGCAACGATTGAGATATATAACAAAGATTTCAGCGTTGAGTTTAAAGATGATAGCTCGCCGTTAACTGAAGCGGATTGCAAGTCGAATGAGATTATTGTCGGCGCTTTAAATCGGCTCTATCCGGAAATACCTATACTTTCAGAAGAGGGCAGGGAGTTGCTTTATGACGACCGCAAAGGGTGGGAATATTTCTGGCTTATAGACCCGCTTGACGGGACAAAGGAGTTTGTCAAAAAGAATGGGGAGTTTACTATAAATATTGCGCTAATACATAACGGAACTCCTGAGCTTGGGGTTGTTTACGCGCCTGTAAAAGAGACGTTCTTCTTTGCAAACAAATATATCGGCGCGCATAAACTGGAAGGCGACGATAAGCTGAATGGCTGCAAAAATATTGATGAGGCTGTTACGGCGTCTGAAAAGTTGCCTGTAATTGACCAAAACAGGCCTTTTACAGTGGTTGGCAGCCGTTCGCACATGTCTAAAGAGACGGAAGACTATATTAACGATCTGGAAAAGGAGCATGGAACGATTGAGACTATATCCATCGGCAGTTCATTAAAGTTGTGCATGGTGGCTGACGGCAAGGCTGATGTCTACCCGAGATTTGCGCCCACAATGGAGTGGGACACGGCGGCCGGTCACGCGGTAGCCGGCATGTCCGGCGCGCTGGTTATCAATGCTGAAACTAATGAACCGCTAATATATAATAAGGAAAACCTCTTAAACCCATGGTTTATAGTAAAGCGGTAACTGGATACTGGATACTGGATACTGGATACTGGATACTGGATACTGGATACTGGATACTGGATACTGGATACTGGATACTGGATACTGGATACTGGATACTGGCAGCCGGCTGCGCGGCTGCTTGATGCCGATGACCAATTTTACACCAATGCCCTGCTTTAAAACGCGCAGGAGGGTTTGTGTCTTTTGGTTGATATGGCTTCGCGTTTTTCTGAAAACAGGGTTTTCATGCCCTCAGTCATCTTTTGCCCCAACCCGCCCGCATCGCTTTTGTAAAAAACAAGGCCTTCAGAGCCTGGGTTATCGCTAACCAGCTTCAAATCAGTTGACGCCGATAAATACATTGCGGATGTAATAACGTTTGCCTCAAATGCCGAAGGGGACGTTGCCACAATATTAAACATGTCAACGTTAAACGGCCTTTGGCCGGCAAGGCTAAAATCTTCAGCCAGCATTTTTCTAATATTAATATACTCGCGTTCATAGTCGCCGGTTATAGCGACGGCCATATCTTTAATCTCAATAAATCCCGCGCTTACGCCTTTTTCCATTGGGTTTGGAACGGCAATCTTCCAATTTTTGCCGTTCTGAGAAGTTCCTATCGCTTTTGTTACGCCCGCAAAACTAACCAGCGCATTTGCAATGCCGGAGCTTTTAAGCTTATCAACCGCGCGGTCTACTATATAACCTTTTGACAGCAAGGTAATATCTATGCCGGTTGACTTCTCCTTTAAAGACACGCTTCCAAAACCCTTTCCGTCCCCCCTATTCAGCTCTATATTTTTATATGTGGCTGCGTTATACAACTTCTGAAGTTTATCAGGTTTACGCTTTTTCTTGCTGTTTTTTAATTTTTCTATTAAAAAACCTTCAGCTATATCAAGGTTGCCGCCTGTTAGATTGCTGTAATCAATCGCGGTTTTTATGATTTCAAAGAGCTCTTTGCCGCATTTTTGCGGTTTTTTAGCTCCTTTTTTATTGATAATGTTTATCTCGCTCTTTTTTACGCTTTTGCCTATTTTCAGGTTTAAACGCAGGGCCTCTTTTGCCAACTCCTTAAAAGCAACTGACGCCGCGGCCTCGGAAACATTGGTTATCACGGCCTCCATTATGCCGTCGGTCATCACATACGCTTGGGAATACAACGCGCTTTCCGCCCCATCGCTATAGCCTGCGCTATTAGCCTGGTAAGGTTTAGCGTTTGCGCCCCTTTCGCCATTCAGGTAAAATTGATCCAGCGCGGCCAAGGCTTTGCGAACCCCGCGATTGACGCCCCGCACTGAAGTTGTCGCCCCGGTTAGATGGATAATGTCCCTGTTCATGCGGATAGGGTCGTTAACCGTCTTTCCCTTGTATTGATGAAGAAACCTTGCGCGCGCCACATCCCGGCCCCTGCTCTCTCTATACGCCATTATGGCCACATTGTCCACCGAGCCGTCCGCGTTAACTCCAACTATGAAAGTTATGGGATGAAAACACCCCTTTTCCTCCGTTATTATTGCGTATTTTGCAATAACGCCCTGTTTCTTTCCAATAAACACGGCAAAGGAATGCTCGGCTATTTCAGCCTTTATGCGGTCTTGAAGGTTTTGTTTTTGTTGAGGGTCAAGTACAAGATTGTCTATAAAGACACTGTCGCAATCTGTAAAGATGTGTTCAACGGCCTGTTGTTCGTTAAAAAATACTTCAAGATCATAGTTGCCCGGAGGCTCTATATCTTCAATAGTAAGTTTTTGGCCCAATACGTGGTCATATTGGAACGGTTCCTCCGCAAATGTTGTTAACGGAGTTATTATGAGGATGATAAAAGCGGTAATTACGGAAGAAAGTGTATGTTTCATTATTAAATATTGCGCCTTTTAGATGGTTTTAATGCGGGAAGATTTGCTGAAACAAGGGGCAATACTACGGCGGCGACGGCAAAACAAAGGAATTAGCCTTAATTTGCCTTTTCGGTTGCATTCACAACGTTTAACGCCACTTTAGTTTCCAGAAGGCTATCAATTATATTAGTCAGCTCTTCTTCATTTATGTACCCAACATGACTTTTTACAAGGTTGCCTTGCCTGTCATAAAATTGCGTAGTTGGTATGGCGCTGACTTTATATGAGTATCCAAGCCCGTCTTCGCCAACAAAAACAGGATAATGTATAGATGATTTGCGCACAAATTTGTTTACTTTTTTAAGGTCGGCATCCATTGCAACGCCGATAACCGATACGCCTTTTGCTTTGTACTTTTCGTAAACATTTGATATAACCGGCATCTGTTTTTTGCACGGCGAGCACCATGTCGCCCAGAAATCAACGATTGTTATGTTGTTTTCAGCGTTTGACAGCTCTTTCTTAAGTGAATCGCCGTCTATAGTTTCAACATTGCCTGCGCTTAAAGACGCTGCAGACGCAAAAATAACGATACAGATAAACAATGAAACAGCCGTAATTCGATTTTTTAACAATCTATGACGCGACATTTATATCTCCCCGGTTTTTTGATTATAGCCTTTTTTGGTAAAAAAAGGTTCAAGTTGTAATTGAGACGCATTCTCAACGAAGAGACAAATATACGTTATTAGCATCACTTTGTCAATTATTTTTTCAAAATTTTTGCAAAACATGCAATTCCTCCGCTCTAATTCGCACTAAATAGCCTACAAATCGTATTTTTCCGATTTTTCCGATGGAATTGTGAAAAAGAAGGTTGACCCCTTGCCCGGCTCGGATTCCACCCAGATTTCCCCTCCGTGGCGTTCAACTATCTTTTTGCACATGGCAAGGCCTATGCCGGTGCCCCGATATTCCGTCCTTGAATGAAGCCTCTGAAACATCAGAAAAATGCGATCAAACTGCTTTGGGTCTATCCCTATGCCGTTATCGCGCACGGAAAACGTCCATTTCTTCCCTTTTAACAACGCGCTTATAGTTATCTCCGAGGCCCTTTTGCCTGAAAACTTAATTGCGTTGCCGATAAGGTTTTGAAACAGCTGGCCCAATTGCGATTTATCCGCAAAAACAGTGGGCAGCAGGTCGATATTAATGGACGCCCTGCTCTCCATTATCGCAGTTTGCAGATTTTTTATCGTCCGGCTAAGCATAACATTGCAATCCGTGGGCTCAAACTCCTTGCCCTTTGTGCCCACGCGCGAATATGCGAGCAGATCGTTTATCAGGGCCTGCATGCGGTTGGCCCCGTCCACCGCGAAATCAATAAACTCAGTGGCGTCCTTGTCAAGTTTGTCCCCATACCGCCGCTCAAGCAACTGCAAATAGCTACCTATCATACGCAACGGCTCCTGCAAATCGTGCGAAGCCACATAAGCAAACTGCTCCAGCTCCGTGTTTGACTGCGCCAGCTCTTCAACATATTTATCCAGAGCCCTTTCAGATTCAATGCGTTTTGTGATATCCTTGCCCATAAACACAAATCCCACTAGTTGCGTGTATATATCCAAAATGCCGGATATCCTCACCTGGATAAAAACCGTCTTTTTATCCTTCACCTGCTCAATAACAAAAGAGTGCTCCCCCTTTTCGCGCACAATCTCAATGCCTTTTTCAAACCGCGCCCGGTCAACATTCAGGTCGCTATGTATATCCATAACCGAACGGGCAATGACCTGGTCCGCCCTGTAACCAAAAAGTTGCTCCGCCATCGGGTTGTAATATTTAATACGGTAATTGATGCCTGTGGCCACGATAGCTATATCCGTGGATGAGCTTAAAATATTGTCAAGATAGATCGTCTTCTCCACCAACTCCATCTTCATCTGCTTGCGTTTGGTAATATCAATGCCAACCACCCACTTTTTCCACCCCGTGATCGGGTATTGATTTGATATGTTCGACCACAAAATGGTTTTAACGCCCCCGTCCTTGCAGGACATCTGCATCTCCCAATCGCGGTAATCGTCTCCACTGTCAATCCATTTAGTCTGCACATACTCTTTATTTGTAACCCCTGGGTAAAGAAGCTCCAACGCGTTTGTATTGCCGATTATATTATCATGGTCAATACCGGTCACCCTTTCACACTCGCTGTTCCACACCACAAAATTGAGGCCCTCGTCAAAAGCGCATATCATAATCGGCATATCGTTCACAATAGAACGAAACCGTTTTTCGCTTTCCAACAGCGACGAAAACGACTCAAGCAGCGACCCAACCATTGAGTTAAACGCGTTGGCAAGTTGCGCGATCTCGCCCTTTTCGCTCTTAACCTCAACCCTTTCATCCCAGTTGCCCTTTGCTATATAATCACACGTGTTTGCAATCGACACAATAGGCTGCACAAACTTCATAACCACAAAATACATCAAAGCGTAAACGGCAAGTATTATCAATATTGAGATCACTATGATCTTAAAGATAAATTGCCTGACAGGAAGCATAGCCTCCACCTTGTCTATTTCCGAGATAACAACCCAGCCGGTCTCCCTGATTAACATCGACGCCCCAATAATCGGCACGCCGCGGTAATCCGTATATTCACCGACAAGCTCCCCTGCGCTCTCATTTGCCACCCTTACCGGCTTTGTGTCAACCACATGATTAAGAATCGCGTTTTCAATAAAGCGCGACTCCGTCAACATCAACCCTTCCCTGTTGACAATGTATGTCTCTGCCGTCTGCCCGGTTAATTCAAAGATCCTGTTGGTAACCATCCTGGGAGTGTAATGCTTGGAGATAATATTGTTTAACATCGAAGGGTCAATCCTGTTGCAAATAACTCCAATAAATTTGCCTGAAACCTTGCCGGTTAAAGGGGCCGACACTATCCAGCTCGCTTTTTGATCTCTGGACGAGCGGAAAACATCGCTTACAAAAAGGCCGGTAGAGCCTTTAACAAACCAGGCGGACGATGGATGATCCTTGCCTATCTGCGATGTGTCCGACGACGCGGCAACGCGGCCCTCGGTGTTTAAAACAAAAGTCTCAACAGCGTTGGGTATAATCGGCAGCTTGTTTTTTGAAAGATGTTTGTTAAGCGCGGCGACAATCATTGAGGAGTCGGATTCGTTGTGATTAAGCTTTTCAAGCGAGTCGCGAATAAACCCGTCTGAGCTAAAGTCTTCGGTGCGGCCCTTTAAATATTTAAGCAGATCATTAATCTCCTGCTCGGCGTAGTCCGCAATAATTTCAAGCGCAATCAGTGTGTGTTTGCGTATGGTCGCAGTCTCATTGCTCACCGCAATTACTCCAATAATAGAGAGCGGAACAAAAACACAACCAAGTGTAAGGAACAACAATTTGCGCCCAATAGAGCCGATACGGCTAATCATATATATAAACCTTCACTTTAATAGCAAACAGATAAAAAAACAGAAGACAGTTGTGTAGGTTGGGTAGAGGCACGAAACCCAACAATAAACGATTGAACACATTATAGATTATTTAAAATTAGCCGCAAGAATTTTTCATGAAACGGCAAATGACATTAAGCTGAGATAATTTAGTATCTATTCAGCGTATTTTTGTAAAGCCATTTCAGGGCGCGTATTCTATGTTCCATAAGTCCCATGGTTAAAACCCAAAAGTTTATACACATCTTTTGATTTAAAGCCCGAAGGGTTGATTTATTATAGCCCAGGGCAACGCCCTGGATATGGAATGTATACGGATTTTAGCCCTGTAATGGCGATTTAATAGATCATATGGCGAAATCTCTTGCCGACGCAATCTTGTAGATTGCTTCGAAACGTTTAAAAACTATTGGGGCCGAGTTCCTCGCTTTACGTTTTAGGCCGCCAAAAACATTTAGAATCAGCCTGCAAGACTGCGGCGGCTTTTAACTTTTGGTTTTGATATTATTTTAGCTTTTGCTTTTTTATTTGTGAAAATTAGTGGTTAATTAGCTTTTGCTTTTCCGGCTTGTCCGGGTTAGGGACGGGTTTGCTCAATGAGCCCCGGATTCGTATTGGTTTAAATAAAATAAATATTTTAAAAGCTAAAGAGATATCAATTTTTTTTGGTATAATTAAAAAAAACGGATAAAAAGGAAAGGAAAATACTATGGAATTACAACTCCCGGAAAAAATCGCGGAGATCGTGAAAGCAAAAGTTGCGGACGGTGGATACCCAAACGCGTCTGCGTTTGTTTCAGACATCATTTTACGGGCGAATGAATATGATTTACTCAAACTCGAAAAACTTCGCCGCGAGGTTAACATTGGGCTTGATGAAATAAACCGTGGAGAAGTCGTTGAGTTTGATTTAGAAGATATTCTCAATTCAAAAGAGGCGCGTCCCCGCGCCGTGGCAGGCAAGCGACACATGCGCGTTGAATTTATGTAAACATGCGTAAAAATCACTTCTTTTGCCGGCGCAGTCTTGCAGACTGTCTCCACACGTTTAAACCAAAGCCCTTAGATGCGCGCAAACCTCATGATTGTCCCCTCAGGGCATAATTCTCACTAGAGCAGACAAGCTGCTCAGTTTTCATTATCAATAAATAGCAATGGTTCCAATAAACATTTGGAACAATCTGCAAGATTGCTCCAGCTGGAATATCCCTTAAATCAGTTTGAACTTACTAATTAACTATGCTAGAATCACAAGTGGCTATACCTTTTCTAACCGGCATTTAGAGCGGAAATGAAAATTAACAGCAGAAAGGAATACCATGTCATCCCACGCACAAAACCAAGTCCATAAAGATTCTAAGATAATTGGAGTATATGAATATTGGGTTGATGAGACAGCTTATCCCCCATATGTTTTAATAGTTGGCAAGGAGGGCGAACAGTTTCATGTTTATGACCCCAAAGACAATTATGAAATAATCTATAGTTCGTTAACTTATTCAGATATTGTTCATTGGCTGCATGAAGATGATTATATTCGTGTATCGAAAGCCGCGCAATGGGATGTTGCCGCATGATTAGTGATCAGAAATAATTAGATTGTTACTATCAAATAAGTTTTGACGAATCTTGACAAAACACTATATGGCCACCTCAAACTCACACGATGAATTTTTTAAAGAGATATTCTCTTCAGTAGAAAATACAATAGATTTTTTACAAGGAATGTTGCCGAAAGACATATTAAAAGGACTCGACATTGCCGGCTTGACACTTGATAACAACTCGTATGTTGATGAAGAGCTAAAGGAGTGTTTTTCCGACATGGTATATAACTGTTGTTATAAAAACCAGGTTCAGAAGATTGCCATACTTTTTGAACACAAGAGCAAACCTGACGAGTGGCCGCATTTACAACTGATAAAATATATTACAAAGATAATAGAGTTAAAGATAAAGCAAAATGAAGAGCCTGTTCCGGTTTTGCCTGTAATACTATATCACGGCAAGGGCAAGTGGAAAGTCAAAAAGTTTAGAGAATATTTTGGAGACGTTGATCCAATATTGCATAGATTTATTCCTGAATTTGATTACTTGCTTGTAAACTTGTCAGACTATAGCAATGATTCAATAAAGGATCAAATGTTTAAAAGAGCTCCATTAGAGATAGCATTACTGTTAATGAAAAATATTTATAATAAGGAAGTTTTAGAAAAGAATTTAAACGGCTTTTTAGAAATAGGACGGGAATATTTTGAACAAGAAGAAGGTTTGAGATTTATAAAAAGTATAATAAAATATTTAAACGGCACGGAATTAAAGGCGAAAAAAGTTATAGACACAATAAGTGAAGTGTCTAAGAAAGGAGGCAAATTAGCAATGACAATGGCTTCGGAATTAATCGAAAAAGGAAAAAGGGAAGAAAAAATTGAAATAGCAAAGAATTTGCTTAAAAATGGAGTGGCTATTGATTTAGTTGCTAAATCAACAGGATTATCAAAAACGGAAATCTCAAGGTTGTTAAATCGGAAAAAATCATAGACACAATAAATGAAGCGCTTGAGAAAGGAGGCAAATTAGCAATGACAATGGCTTCGGAATTAATCGAAAAAGGAAAAAGGGCAGGGAAAAAAGAAGGGATGAAAGAAGAAAAAATTAAAATAGCAAAAAATTTGCTAAAAAATGGAGTGGCTATTGATTTAGTTGTCAAATCAACAGGATTATCAAAAACGGAAATCTCAAGATTGTTATAATCGAAGAATAAACTGATTTCAGAACAAATAAAAACAATCCATATCTCCCCTCACCCGGACAAGGCAAAAAATTAAAAGCCAGCGCAGTCTTGCAGACTGCTTCTAAATGTTTTTGCCTTACGATTTGATGAAACTTTTAAATATTTTGTAAAATTTTGTCAAAACTTCACTTATAAGACACTAATGTCTTTAAATTAAGGAGACACACATCCCCCTCCCTTGATGGGAGGGGTTAGGGGAGGGGGGATTAAATATAGAGCCGGCGCATAAACTACATAAGTTGTTATAAAATAAGACGTTAATTCTAAAAATAAAAATAGTATTTTGTAAAATAGCGGATTGTTTTTACAAAAATAAGGATTTACCTGTGTCAAAGCAGTCAAACATTTACATTGCATCTTCATTTTACAAATTTCAAAATTTTTAAATAATCACAAAGTTTTTGCTTTTCTTCGTGCCTTTGTGGCTAAAATTGCTTTTGATTCTATTTTTTTAAATAATCACAAAGTTTTTGCTTTTCTTAGCGCCTTTGTGCCTTTGTGGCTAAAATTGCTTTTGATTCTATAAATTAAAGTTTATGCGGAAGCTCTATAGTTCAATTTATGCTTATCAATCATATTTAAATCAATATGCGCTAAATCGCTTAAAGTAGCGCTCTTTCAGAAATAACCCTTTTTTTCATTTCATTAAAGCCACTTCGAGATCTTTGTGTTTTCCTTTGAAAATCTGACCGTTTTTATCCTGTTTATTGCCCCCCTTACACCGCGCCACTACATTTGTAAGCAAAACCACTACAAGCGCCTTACACGAAGACCACTACAAAATGTAAGGCATTTTCTTATGCCGGCGCCAAGGAAAACTTTTTACTTATCTAATTTTATTATGTTTTCTACCGCCTATATCTTCAAAAGTCGCAATACACAATTAATTTATATTATAGGATTGTAACAATAAAACATAAGCCGGCAACAACACAACAATCAATTTCCAGTTTACAACTCAATATATATTAATAACTTACCTAACCATTTAAAATATAAAAACAAAAAGCAAATCGTAATTAACCACCGGCTTTAAAATCTACTTTACCTACAGATTATTGTTTTTTAAGTTTTTACGCTTGTAAGCAAAACCACTACAACCCCCCTACAAAAACTCCACTACAATTTGTAAGGTATTTTCTTTATGCCACAGAACCCGGGAGCGCCCTTACTACTCGTATTATTATTCAATCTAGATTGTCATCGCTATTAACAATCCGCAGTTTGTGTTTAACAATTATTATCTGTTTTACAACAAAGGAAACATTAAACCGATAATAAAAATAAAAAATATTTTTTATTTCCAACTCTATACACAACAACAACTTACACCAATTACTACAAAGCCTGTTTCTTAGGCAAACCAAATGAAACGATACTTTTATGTATCTAATAATAGTAGAGGGTTAATTATTTTTAAGATATTTAGCTCGGATTTTATATTTTAGATTGCGCCTATATATAAAAACTGAACTTACAAAACAAGCCTATTATTTGAAAATGGACAATTAACAGGATTTTATCACATTTAACCACGCGCAACATCGGTAAGCATTTATTGGCAAATAAAATTGAAGGAGGAATTGTTGATATTGATATAAGCAAGTCTCTAGATGGAGATAAATTAAATAAATTTAAAGAACTTTTAAAGACTTGTTTAGATAGCAATAAAGAAGCTTTGCAAATATTTCAAAATATTTTTGGAGAAGATATTTACTATTTCCCTATTAAGAAACACAAATGTGATAAGAGTGAAGCTTCGGAATATTACTGGTTTTGTCTCCAGCATAATAGGATTTTTAAACGGTTATTAACATATGAAGGGGGTTGCAGCTTAAAGACATATCAATATATGGTTTTGCAACACATCTTTGCAAGGTGGAAGGGGAATAACGGATCAACAAATAACGAACTACTCTATATTGACGAAGTTGATGACATTAGCGCGGATAAATCGGTGTATTGTTATGGAAACCATCTAAATGATTGGAGCCCCGGCTCTACAGAATCCGCCGGCAACTTTAAAACGTTATTAGGCATGATACCGGCAAATAAGCAAATTTATCTCAAACTTTTGCTCTTTGAAGAGACTGGCCTGGAATCAAAGGATATCAAGGCTATATCAATAATATCAAAGAAAAACTACAAAGAGACCAAATGCCGGTTAAACAATCTTGAACAAAGGATAAAAGAAAGAGTTGAAAAACATAAAAAGAACACGAATAGGCTTTTAGATTCATGCTTCAAGATTCGCTTGCTTGAAAACAAGATAAAAATGCTAAAAGAACCATGGGTTATTGACAAGGAAGAGGAGATATCAATATTGGAAAAAAGACTTTTAAAGGAAAAGGGTCAAAGAGATCAATTTAGACAACGCATAGGCCGCCCAACAGTAACTTATAACGACATCGCAGATATTTTAAAAGTGTCAACACAAACAGTGTTTGCAACTATTAAAAAAATAAGAGTTGAATTAAGCAAGAATTTAAAAGGGATTTAAATGAAACATGAAAAACCATATGGGGAAAAGGGCTTTTTATTAACCATTAATTTAACTGATTATTACCGAGGAGAATAATAAAACTACTATATTGAATTTAAATATTTCCTTTAATTTCCCCTCCCTGGATGGGAGGGGTTAGGGTAGGGTGACAAAAATCGCGCAAGTTATGACTAGTTTCATTCGCTTTTGCATTTCGCCTTTTCCGGTTTATTCCGGTAAGGCAATATTCGTGACAATTTTAAAAGTTGGAGATTTTATGTATGGACAATAGCAAAGATAGCAATAACGACGAAGAGAGGCCTCTATCAATAGGCCTTTCAAACAGGCCTGAAATAAAAGAGCTGCAGGAGAAGATGCTTGAAATCCTAAAAATGCACAACGAGCTAAGAAGAAGAACCGAGGTCTCCAACCAGAACATAATGAACCATATAACAAACCTTGAAGAAGACGTTAAGGAAGCCCATAAGGATTCCCATAGAAACGACAACGAACTTGTGACATTCAAAATGTTTATGGCTGAGACGCAAAAGCAAAATTTAAGCAACCAAATAGTTGATCTGCGCAACAAGCTTGAACAAACCGAAAAACAGGTGGCAATAAACCAAACAAAGATGACCATGATCTACCTTGCATGTT
>JAIQZQ010000079.1 GCA_021777105.1 Candidatus Anammoxibacter sp. | reverse complement strand
AATGTATTTTTACACCGAGCTCTCTTTTTTTTGTAATTTTTTTCTTCTGATATTGTTTATAAAAGCTGTAAATTGAAAAAAAGAATGGCTGTTTGCCATTCTTTTTTATTTTTAATATAAAATCGCCTAATTTAGGTATAAATCAAATCGTGATTGTAACCAATAGAGGATTAAAAAGAATTTATGTTGAGAAATGATTAAATATAAGGGCTCGGAAAGAAACAACTCGGTCTTTTTTGATTGTAGTTTTAGGTTTAACTTGAGGCTGTCTGATTGAGTTCAACCTGATGTGTTGCCATATCTGCGTTGAGGATCCGGCAATTGAAGTTTGAGCAACGATCGCCTGAAGATGTCAGCAAAAAAGTCAAGATTGTTTCTTTCCGTGCCTTAAACGTGGTTCTGTTAATGGGGAGTTGAATTCCTTGATAAATTTGTTTCGATGTTAATATGGTTTCGGCAAAATTAGATTTCCCTTGAATCAGCGTATTAAATGTTTTCTTTTATGTCTTATTTGATAGCCGTTTTAGTGAATAAACCCCATCCAGCCCCTTTACTTTATTTGGTCTTTTGACTTTTTCAGACCCAAAATTATTCTTAAACATATCGTAATAACTGTTCACAAACGATTTTGTCCCTATTATTCCGCTATCCGTAAAATACCTTGTCCTGAATCGTAGCCTGTCAATGCTTGTAAATTCGTAGTTTTTATTTCGCTCTTTAGCTACTATTTTCTCATTAATAGAAGCCCCTTTCTCTGTCTCCAAACCGCCTTTTTCATAAAGGTACTCCCTGTAATCAGCAAACCTCTCCTTTTCATTCATATCGTTATATCCCATTAATCCTAAATCAGTGGATAAAAAGCTGTTCCTGTTCCCGGTTTGCGCATGATAACCAATCGAACTCCATCTATAGTCTTCCGGTTTCTCCACCATATTCGCCCGTACAGGGTTCAAATCAATATAAGCAAGCAAATTTATCAAAGTATCCCCGTTTTGAACTAAAACACTCTTAAACCTGTCTCCCCAGAAATAGCCTGTTCTATTGTGCGCCTTATTATAATACCGTGAAAATCTCTGCTTTATCTCCTTTACAAATTCCGACAAATTCGAAAATTTATCCCGAAAATAGGGGAGTCGCCCCTCTTCAACCACCCTTTCATTCTTGCGGAAAAACAACGCAAGCCGCTTTTTCAACTCATCATCCGAATAATCACCAGCATTTTTCATTTTAACAAGCAAATGGAAATGGTTCCCCATAATGCAATACCCAAACACCTCAACAAAAAACACCCCGCTCATCCATTTAATAAGATTAACCAGATAATCCTTCTCCACATCGGCCAAAGCATACCCCGGCAATGTGCTTTTAGTAATAACATGGTAAATAGCGTCCTCCCCTTTAACAACCATTCTCGGAATTCTTGGCATACCTCCCCCTCCTTTTAGTAATAATTTAAGCTGTAAAAATACAATTTCATAAGTTTACAAAATTCCAGAGCAAAAATCAACATATTAAGCCTGTCCCAATATATTCCAATATATTATTTTAAGCCTGTCTCAATATATTACCAATATATTATTTGTTGTACGAATCGCTCTATCGCTCCAATTGCCTCGGAAATATCATCAAGAAAATGTGTGATAATTCTTTGGTTCATAGGTATTCGACCTCGCCAAGGATGTAGCTTTTGAGTTGATCTTTAATGCCTTTGCGAGTCACTAAATCAACTTTTAATCCGAGCGCTTCGCTTAGATAGTTTTCCAGTTCAATTAAAGTAATAAGGCTTGGCGCTTCTTCATATTCAACCAGCACATCTATATCGCTTTCTTGTTTTTGCTCTCCTCTGACATATGATCCAAAGATACCCAACCGGTTTATTTTATACTTATCTCGGAGAAATGATTTTTTATTGTTCAAGTTTTGCTTTATTTCATTCAATGATTGCATTTTACACCCTTCAGGGAAATTTAAAGGATTTTGAGCTGAATAGATACGATTTGTAAAACTAATCTTTTCAAAAAATGTCGTGTAAGTCAACTAAATCTTAAGAGGAAATTATGGGAAATCCAAATAATTGTAATGAACACTGAGCAGCTTGTCTGCTCTAGTGAGAATTATGTCCGTGGGGCGAATTCAGTTGTTAAAAAAGGCCTAAAGATTGGAATGATTTTTGAACTTTAAGCTGGAGCTTCTTGAAATGTTAAGTGTTCTTCATTAATTGGTTGATTTGTTCATTTATTGGCGTTTGAATAAAGAACTGTTTTGTATATAACCAATTTTTATGCTGCCATCCGATGTCAACATATCCGGTTTTCTCAGTCTTTTGCCGGCAGGAAATTGCGTCGTCGTAATTGCCATTGTTTCCAATAGAGGTTTTAGGCAACGACCATTGAATACTTAACTTTGATTTTCTTACATCATCCAATATGCAATATAGCCTAATGGATGAGGATACCAACCAAGTTTGCTGTTTGGACGTTTGAAATATTAAAAGGCTTTTTGCTTGTTCAGGGGACTCATTAGATATGTCAAAGTTTTTCGACCGGCTTATAAGATTCCTGATATCGGTTTCACAAAAAAATTTTCTATACCCCAGAATACTGTTGGCTAATTTCATGTTTGTTCCTCCTCGTCGGATTGGTCTATTTGTTCAGGTTCACCTTCTTTTGCCGACATTTCAATTAAACGCGGAAGCACTGTCGGCCATCCGATGCCCACGATAATTTTAGCATTCATGCTTTGAATGTTGAAAAGTTCCGTCAATCCTCCGATATATGCGGCGATGCCGGCCCCTAACCCCCAAAAAAGAAATGATTGAACAGCCTTAACACCTCCATACCCAACTTTTAACAGACTGTTGGAATCGAATAATTTTGTATTTAGCCAATCAAGCAAACATATTATTAACGATATAATGCTTGTGCCTATTGCGAATATCGCTATTTCGGGATCATATATAGAACTGAAACCTTTGACCAAAGTAGTGAAAAATTCGTCCATTCTTACTCCAAACATACCGGCAAATAAATAGTCAAATCTTTAGCTCCAAACATTTGTTTTCAAATTATTATTGATTATTATTCGATAATAGTCAATCTTTAAAAGTTATTTTGCCGATTAACAAAAAAAAATTATGAGACAGATAAATTATTATAATTTTGCTGTTAATAAAAAAAATTAGACGTGAGTATAACTACTTAATATGACAAGGGTTATAACAAAGTAGTATCAAAGTTGCAAGTTAAAATAAATTTGAAATTTGTAAGACGTGTGGCTGATAGTTTTCTAAATTTTTGGATTGTAGTTGAATTACAATTTTGAGTGAAATGAGACGGAGTTTTTTGCGGCGGCCTTTAATTGCGTTGAAAAATCGGATTTTTGCAACGATCCTTGAGGTGTTTTGAAGCAATTCTCGATGTATGGCTGTATAAGGGCCAGGAAAGAAATAACTTGGGCTTTTTTACCTATATTTTCAGGCCGGCTTCGCCCAATCTTCAATCCTCGAATCCTCAACGCAGCTATTATGGCTGCGTTGAGGATTCGACTCAACCGGATTGAACAAATTCAACCTAAATCCAGCCCAAAATATTTGAAATTTAATGATGAATAAAAGGCTAAAGCCTTAACTCCAACAGGCAGAGGATGTTGGAATTTCCCCTTTAAGGTTTTATCTCACTGCAATATTTGTTTAGGCAGAAATGGCATTTAACACAATGTGAGAGATAAATTCGCACAATGAATGTGTAAGAATCTACAGGCAAAAAAGAGCAAGTTATTTCTTTCTGAGCCCTAAATGCATTTAAACGCGAAACAGGAGCTTCTTGAATTTATGGTTACAAAGCTGGGATGGGATTTGCAACCAGATTGAATTTGTCTAATGGACGGGGAAAGCCGGCATTGACCCGCGCGGTTTTTATCCACAATTCGCTATACGCTCTCAGAGCTGAACTTTGCCTATTCTCTCTCAATTCTATGTTGTTTTGCCGGAAATATGGGCATTATTTTTGCCGGCATGGATGCCGCTATCTTTGTAACTATTCCGCGTGCTTTCACAGGACTATACACACCCCTAAATCCCCTCTTATTAGAGGGGACTTTGTGGAAATAAACCCGATTTAATACCCCCTCTAAAAAGAGGGGGGGGCCGCTTGCCGGACGGGGTGTGTAATTCATGCTTAATAGATACTATTCTTTTATGTTTTAGCTATGCTTTAGCGCGCAAAAATCATATCGTCAATCAAAACGAAATATATTATTAATGATTTGAAAAAAATATTACCAATTAAAAAATATATTTTTCAGGCCTGTTTTAAGTTGTAAATCTCTGAACTACAGGGTTTAAGGCAAATCAACAATATTGGCTGTGTTTGTAAAAACATTAACAAATGTAAGGAGTTAACATACCGCGTCAATTATCTCGAAAATATCCCTCTAAATCTTAATGTCATATCTGCTTGTGCTGTAAGAGGTTAGACCCGTCTTGTCGTAACACCTTTATTCGCAATATGATACAACATTCGCAAGTCGTATCTCTTTTAATAATAACAGGTTACGTTAACCGCTATGTTTTGCGGTTTTTGAAATAAATTCATCTGCATATTTGATAAATTTTTTCAAGAAAAAATTAAAAAAAATTTATCTCTTTCAGTGTACTACATATGGTAATTCCTAAAAGCTTTGATCACAAGTATTGTTGTTTATGCAAGTTACAATAAACCAAATAGGGCGAGCATCTAAATTTTAAACTTGACAATATCCCAAAATAGGGTAAATTTTGTCATGTTGTGGTTGTAAGTGGGGAGCAATGGGGAATATTTTTAATTCAATATTTGCGGTATCAAAATATTGTGATATTGAACCCGTGAAGCTTTAAAGATTTATCCTTTATTTTAGCTAAACATCCACTTTATTGAGATATCGTATATGTTTACAGGCGAATACAATTGCGTTATTGATGAAAAGAATCGTATTGCGGTTCCGTCTATTATGCGCAAACGCATAGATGTGAACGCTAACGGCGCCTTTTTATACGTTACGATAGGGATGGATCAGTGCCTGGCTTTATACCCTGAGCATCAATTTGAAGAACTTGTCAACAACAGGATGAAACAACTTCCATTAACAAATAAAAAGGCGCGGGATTTCCAGCGTCTTTTTTTTTCCAACGCTCATCCTATTGAAAAATGGGATAAGCAGGGCAGGATTGTGATACCTCAAAAGCTTAAGGATTACGCTAAACTGGAAAAAGATGTGTCCATTATCGGCGTTATGAACAGGATTGAGCTATGGGACAAGAGTGTGTGGGACGGCCTTAACAGCGAAAACGCGGGCCGTTTTGAGGAAATTGCTGAAGATTTAACCAATATTTTTTAAACAAAATTGATTATAAGCGTGATGGTTAATGATAGACGACGATATTACAACCGGCCCGGCTTTGCACATACCTGTGATGCCGGAGGAAGTTTTAGAGTTGTTAAATCCGAGCCCCGGCAAGATTGTTGTTGATTGCACGGTTGGCGGGGGCGGCCATTCAAGCGAGATATTAAAGAAAATAAGGCCTGACGGCTTTTTGATTGGGATTGACAAAGATGAGGATGTGTTGCGTGAGACATTCAATAGATTTTCGCGGGAATTCGGGAGTTCCCGCGAAAGTTCTATTGAGCAAATAGAGAATGATTTTCATTTCTACCAGGCCGATTTTAGGGATCTGGGGGATGTTCTTGATAGAGCGGGGAAAGGTAAGGTTGATGGTGTATTGCTTGATTTGGGCGTTTCTTCAATGCAACTGGACACGCCGGAGCGCGGCTTCAGTTTCGGAAAAGAGGGCCCTTTGGACATGCGAATGGACAGGTCAAGCAATATAACAGCTTTTGACGTGGTCAATAAATCGTCTAAAAAGGAGCTGGAATACATTATACGGGAATTTGGCGAGGATTGGCAGGCCAGGAAAATAGCCGATGCTATAGTTCAACAAAGGAGAAAAGTTGGATGCATAAAAACGACTTTAGAACTAGCTCGGCTAATAAAATCCACGGTTCGCTATTCGCCAAAGAAAATTGATCCGTCAACCCTTACCTTTCAGGCTCTACGAATCGTGGTCAACAAGGAGCTTGAGGCTCTTGAGATTTTGTTAAACAGCATTCACGGCTTTTTAAAAGAAAATGGCCGTATTGTGGTTATTAGTTTTCATTCATTAGAAGACAGGATTGTAAAAAATGTGTTTCGCAATGGGGCAAAACAGGGGCTGTTAAATGTGTTAACCCCCAAGCCGTTGCGGGCGACAGAGGGCGAGGCGAGGCGTAATCCAAGATCAAGGAGCGCTAAACTTCGGGCTTCGGAAAGGATTTAAGCATGAAAATATGCCGCATTTTATTTGTTATTGCCATAGCTGTGACAATGTCCATGATTCTTGTGTGGGAACGCAACCACATTACAAAGATTGGATACAGGATCTCAAAGCTTCAAAAGCGTAAACTTGATCTTATTGAGGACAACCGGACAATGGAAAATGATATAAACCGCCTGCTATCAGGCGAGAGGATAACGACAGTGCTTAATTCTCTTGATCTTGGGCTTGCTTATAACGTTGCCTTGGCCCAAAATGAAGGCGTTAATGCCGGGACTAATAATAATGCCAAAAATGATACCATTAAAGAGGCTAAAAAACCCGGCGCAAACGCAAAAAATCACAGGGCGGGAAATGCCCTGCTTTCAAAGAATACGGCGGTTAAAAGTGATGCGAATGCCGGCGTCAAAAAAGCTGAGTTAAATTTAGCGAAAGCCAAAGTTGTCCACGCGAAGCCTTCGGATGAGAAAGCTGTGGATGCGAGCTTAAATGTTAAGGGGGCTGCTGCTGTTGACAATCTGATGCTTTCAAGAATTGATGTTATTGATTTGGGTTCTATTGTAAAGGAATTCTAAATGGCTGTAAAAAAAAGACATAATCTTGCGGCGAATATATTAACTATCTGTTTGCTTGTCACTTTTTGCGCTCTTCTATTTCAGGTGGCGCGCATACAGATATTTGATCATGAGAAATATAACAAACTTGCTGATTCGCAGCACTGGACCCGCGTCAATATTTCGGCGCGCAGGGGGCCTATACTGGATAGAAACGGCGTCAAACTTGCCGATTCCATAAGAGTCAGCTCTGTTTTTGCGGATCCGGTGGCTATTAAGAACAAACGTGGCTCTGCTGAAAAGCTGGCTGAGTTGTTAAACAAAAATCCTGATGATATACATAAATTGCTCAAAAAGAACAAAAGGTTTGTGTGGATCAAACGCAAACTGTCGAATGTTGAAGAGATTGGCGTTAAGAGGCTTAAGCTTAGAGGGGTTTACACAAGGTATGAGTACGAGAGATCATACCTGAATAACGAGTTGTTAAGCCATGTAATAGGCGCGACGGATATTGACGGCAAAGGCATTGAGGGCGTTGAATATGTGTTTAACGACCAGCTTAACGGTGAAGACGGTTATCTTGTGGTTGAAAGGGACGGGCATCAACGCCACATTACAAATGTGAACAGCGCCGGGGTGCAACCGAGCGATGGGGCGGGTGTAATGCTCACTATTGACAGCGTTATTCAGAAGCATGTTGAGGATGAGCTTGAGGCCGCTTTTAAAAAGAGAAAGCCTTTAGCAGTAATTGGGGTTGTTATGGATGTTAGAAACGGCGAGATACTGGCCATGGCCAATCGCCCGACCTTTAATCCAAACAAATCATCGAGATTTAAAGCATCCGACAGGCGAAACCGCGCTATTACGGATTGCTACGAGCCCGGTTCAATAATGAAACCGGTAATAATGGGGGCTTTGTTTAACAACAATCTTGCCTCGCCGGACGAGGAGATATTTTGCCACAACGGCGCGTACAAGATGGGAAGCCGGGTTTTGCACGACTCGCACCCTTACGGCGATTTAAGCGTTACTGATGTTATTGTAAAATCAAGCAATATCGGGATGGCGCAATTGGCCGCCAGGTTGGATCAGGACAAACTATACGGTTTTCTGGAGAACATTGGGTTTGGCTCAAAGCTCAAAATTGGATTGCCCGGCGAGATTGGAGGCATACTCAGGCCGTTGTCGGGATGGACAAAGTATACCGTGCCTTCGATTGCCATGGGGCATGAAATAGCTGTAACGCCGTTGCAGTTTACCGCGGCTTTTAGTTGCATCGCAAACGGCGGTACGCTTTACCGCCCGTCAATTGCAAAAGCGATAACTTCAAACGACGGTAAAGTTGTTATTAAAAATTTGCAAAAGCGCAGCGCTATAAGACGGGTTATGAGCAATGAGGTTGCCAGGGATATGCTGAACCCGATGTTGACCAAGGTTGTAAAAGAGGGCACCGGTAAAAAGGCGGCGTTGGATAATTTTCAGGTAGCGGGAAAGACGGGCACCGCTCAAAAACTGGAGGCAAAGGGTTATTCGCACTCGAAATTCGTTGGATCGTTTGTGGCTTATGCGCCGGCCGACAACCCAAGGGTGTGCGTGCTGGTGATGGTTGACGAGCCTAAGGGACAGTATTACGGCGGAACAGTGGCCGCGCCGGTGGTAAAAAATATTTTGAAAAAAACTCTGGAATACCAGAACGGCAGATCGCCTTACTATAATAAGACAATGGTTAGCCAGTTAAACAACTGATAACTTTTGTCGCAAATTTTGCTAAACATATTTTGTATGGGAGGTTGAAAATGAGAGATAGAATTGCGGATGTTAATGGGGCCGGTTTTTTAAGCGGAAGTTTTGCGGCTGTTGACGATTTTGAAAGCATAAGCTTTCTAAACAGCGATTTGCTCGGGCCGGCGTTAAGAGAATATGCCGGCGAGATTGATAGGGGCAACACTGCAACCTTAAACTACGTTTCAATGCGCGGCGTAAGTTGCGATTGTGTTCAGGGGTATGATGTTACCCTGGATATTTCACATTCCTGATCCGGATTAACAGGATAAGCGCTAAGTCTCAAAATTGGTTCCGGTCATAGACCTTAAGCCTGCAAAGGTAAGTATTTCATAAAATGTTTTGTTAAATTTCGTCAAAGCTTATTTTCTAAAATACTAATATTTATATAAGGATGCCTATTATGAAAAGATATTTTATGCTTGCCGCGCTTTTTGCCGTAGGCTTGCAAATGGCGGTTGTTAATTTGCCTGACGCGCGCGGCGCAGTGACTATACAGGTTGTAAATGAAGACGGAACTCCGATGAATGGGACTTATTTTAATGTTTCGTTTTATTCGCCGTTGGGCGACACTCTTGAAGTTGTGACCGACTCGCGCGGCAGTTTTACAATTGACGATAAATACGTGGGCGACAAAATATCTATCGGCTCGCCTGATATACATTACGGGGTAAAAACAAGTTGGGAAGATGTTGCGGCTAACGGCGTGTTAATTAAATGTTACAACAAATCGCTTTAACTATTTTAATAATACGGTTTATAAATAAACCGGGTTTAAATAATTTTATTTGCTATAACTGAAAAGGGAGAGGCTTTCTTAGTTGGCAGGGTATCCCTCCAATCGTCTGTCAACCTCCTTTCTTCCTCTCCCTTTTTCAGTTTGTTTCCGATTTTGGGTTTGTTTCAAATGGATAAACTTGAGTTAAGCAGATGGTTCTTTCTGGTTTTACTCAATGTTATTCGTGAAGGGGATAACTAAATATGAAGACGTACATTATTTGTTTAATAGTTTTAATCGGTGGTTTTTGTTTTGCGTTTGTTCTTGAAAGGTCGGCTCTAAAAGCCAGGGATAATGTCGATGTTTCAAGTTTTGAAGAGCTGATTTCGGATGAGTACTCAAGTTGGGGCGACGATGATGCCGGCGATAATCTTGATTCAAGGTTGTCGCGTAATTCAAATGTTTTGGTTATAAACTCAGAGACGGCGGATGACAACAAGTTGGCGGCAAAACAGAACAAAAGCTCTCTAAACTTTCTCCTTAGGGCGGAAACGACTAAATAAACAGATAATATTAATGATTGCGCCGCAGGCGGATTTAACGCGCGTTGCCTGTTTTGTATACTTTTTGGAAGATATATTTTAACTATGCTGATTTCCAAATTGATAAATGTGTTAAGTATAGATGGGGAGAGGTTTCTCCTTGATAGGGACATTGCGGGCATTGCTCACGATTCACGCAATGTAAAGCAAGATTTTTTGTTTGTGGCTATAAACGGCCACAAATTAGACGGCCGTAGTTTTATCCCTGAGGCTCTTGAAAAAGGCGCCGTCGCAATCGTTACTGAAGAAAAGATTGACGCCCCGTTAATCTCGTCAAACAACAAACCCGCAGCTCAGATAGTTGTTAAAGACTGCAGAAAAGCCCTTTCCGTTTTAAGCCACCATTTCTTTGGCCGGCCGTCCAGGAAAATAAAAGTAACCGGAGTCACCGGCACAAACGGAAAGACAACCACAACATATATAATCAAATCAATTTTAGATAGCGCAAACAGCTCTAATCTCTCCGCTTCAAATCCGTCGCGTCGAAACATGACGGGGCTAATCGGAACAATAAAATACATGATTGGCGACAAAATTCTGCCCGCAAAAGAGACGACGCCTGAATCAATTGAGTTGCAAAGGCTTTTAGCTGAAATGGCGGATATAAATATTGAGCGCGCCGTTATGGAAGTGTCGTCACAGGCTCTTGTTCAGCGCAGGGTTGACGATGTTGATTTCTTTTCCGCTGTTTTCACTAATTTGACGCCGGAGCATCTTGATTATCACAAGGATTTTGAGGATTACAGGAAAGCGAAATCAATGCTGTTTGAAAGCCTTGGCAGAGATTCATTTGCCGTATTAAACGCGGATGACGAGGCCGGCCAATATTTTGCGAAAAGGACAAAAGCCGAGGTTGTTTGGTATGGCGTCAAAAATAAGGGCGATGTGAGTTGCGATGTTATTGATTTTCTGCCGGACTCTACAATAGTTTCAATATCATACGGCAATAATGAGATAAAGGCCAATCTGCCCATAGTCGGTTTGCATAATGTATACAATGCCCTTGCCGCAATAGCAAATTGCGTTGTTTCCGGCCTTGAGCTTGAGACTATATGCGAAGGGATTTGTTCGTTTAGAACAGCTCCGGGCAGACTCGAAAGAGTTGATTGCGGCCAGGACTTTAATGTGTTTATTGATTATGCTCATACTGCCCATGCGCTTGAGTCTGCGCTGCTTGCTCTAAACCAATCACGGATAAACGGCAATCGGATATTGCTTGTGTTTGGATGCGGGGGCGATAGGGATAGGGCGAAAAGGCCTGCAATGGGCAGCATCGCGGATAAGCTGGCAGATAAATTATGGATAACTAACGACAACCCCAGAAGCGAAGCCCCGGAAGATATAATAGCAGAAATCGCAAAAGGCATTAGCTCCGGCGAACGGTTTTACGCGCAGCCTGATAGAAAGACGGCGATAATTGAGGCCATTGCCGACGCCAAACGCGACGATATGGTGTTGATCGCCGGCAAAGGGCACGAAACATTGCAAATAACAGGCGGTGAGACTCTTCCATTTAGTGACAAGGAAGTGGCTAAGATGGCGTTGGCAAATATTTTATTTTCAAGGAATTAGGCCGAACGGCATTAACAGATTTTTTTGAAAGGTTTTCAATATGACGAAGGCAAAGAAAAGAAGTTTAGTTATTGGTTCTTTTGAATATTTGGTTCTTATGGTTCTTTTGATAGGCGTGTTTTTTGCGGCTCCGTTTTCTAAAACTGAGTCTGCGGAAAACGACGACGCCAAGCGCGACCTCTTTGGCGGGATAACCGACTTTGAGGACGGGTTTCTATTTTTAAAAGCAGAACAACGGCAACTATTGCGCTGCGATTGAATTTAAAATTAATTAGGTATTTTGGTGGTTCAAAGTCTCTAACTGAGTCAAGGTTCTCGCTTTTTACTTTCAGGTTTATCCGGGTTAGGTAAATAATAACTAATGCTATTAACAATGGATCAGTTAAACATTGATGAAATTATCGCCGCAACCGGCGGCAGGCTTTTTGCCGCGCAAGGCGCTTCAGTCGTTAATTTTAGCGGCGTTTCAACCGATAGCAGGACGGCCAATGAGAACGATCTCTTTTTTGCCTTAAAAGGCCCTAATTTTGATGGGCATAAATTTATCAACGATATATTAAAGCGTGGGGTAAAAGGGTTTGTTGTTGATTCGGAATTTAATGAAGAAGAGGGCGTTGATGCGAGTTTTATTCAGGTTCCGGACACTCTGACGGCTCTGGGAGATCTTGCAGGGTTTTACCGGCGCAAAATGCCGGCAAAAATTATTGCGGTTACCGGAAGCAATGGAAAGACAACGACAAAGGATATGATTTATCACTTGTTGTCAAAAAAATTCAGGGCAATTAAATCCCGGGCCAGTTTTAATAATTTTATTGGGGCGCCTTTAACCATATTTGAGTTGGATAAGGATCATGAATTCGGCGTTGTGGAGATGGGCACAAACGCGTTTGGCGAGATTCGCAGGTTGTCGGAAATAGCCAAACCTGATGTCGCAATAATAACAAACGTTTCTGAAACGCATCTTGAGGGTTTGCAAAACGCGGCAGGTGTGCAAAAGGCCAAGGCCGAGATACTGGAGCATATAAAAAATGACGGTCTTTTATTGGTAAATTCGGATAATGATTTAACGCTAAACATCGGCAGGAAGTTTTCAAATGGTTTTATTGGTTTTGGGTCTGGAAAAGACGCTGATTTCAGAGCGACCGATATAAAGCAGACGTCAAACGGTTGGTCGTTTTTAGTAAACGGGAAGTTTAAAGTAGAGCTGCCTGTTGCAGGCTATTATAACGTGTTTAATTGTCTTGCGGCCATTGCGGCGGTCATGTCAATGGCCGTTGATATTGATGACGTTGGGCTTGCTTTTAATGATTTTAAACTATCTCCTATGAGAATGGATAGGGAGATGGTTAATATCGGCAATGCGTTGCATGAAAATATCAAGGGGGCCGGCGCGGGTGAAGGCGACGTCCCGTATTTTACAATTATAAATGACGCGTACAACGCAAACCCCAGCTCTATGAGAGCCGCTGTTAACGACTTTTCAATGGCGCAATACGGCGGACGAAAGATATTTGTCGCCGGGGATATGTCGGAATTGGGCGTGGAGTCTGAGAGGCTGCATGTTGAGATAGGCAATGAGGTTGGACGCTCCGGGATAGACATGTTGTGGACTGTGGGCAAGATGGCCGGGGTTGTAGCCGGCGGAGCCCTGGATGCTGGCATGGCGAATGAGAATATTTTTAGATTTGAAAACGCAAAAGATGTGACAAGGTTTGCGATAGCCAATATAAAAAACAGAGACACTATATTGATAAAGGGGTCCAGATCTGCACGATTGGAACAAGTTGTAAAAGATATTAAAGCGAGTTTTAATTGACGGACGAAATGCGGAGCCTGGTTTTGTTCGTTTGTGTTTATTTTAACAGGCAAATGTTACAGGACTAATTAATTGCTTTATTACTGGATTTTTTCATCAAAAAGCGCGGCGACTGAATACATTATCCTTAGATGCGGGATTGCCGCTTTGTTGTCCTTTGTTCTTTGTCTCTATTTTGGGGCAAAGTTAATTAAAAGGTTGCAAAAACACGGCATTTCCGAGGATACGGGCAAAACAGATTCAGAGAAGTTAGCGGAAATGCATAAAGATAAGAAAAACGTGCCGACAATGGGGGGCATTACAATTATAGCCGCTATTGTCCTGACTACCCTGGTATGCGCTAATCTGTATAACGGTTATGTTTTGATGGCGTTGTTTACCACTATCTGGTTTGGGGTTTTGGGTTTTATCGACGATTATATTAAACTTACTCAAAAACATTCGCACGGTTTGTCGGAGGTCTCAAAGCTTATATTTCAATTTGGATTTGGGTTGATACTTGGCCTTGTGCTCTATTTTCATTTAAGGGGCGCGGAATCAGGCACGGCAATAACTTTGCCTTTTTTAAAGGGCATGACTATATACCTTGGCGGATTTTACGTCCTGTTTGTGACGATATTTATTGTGGGCATGTCAAATTCCGTTAATCTTACCGACGGGCTTGACGGCCTGGCAATAGGGTGCACCATAATAGTGGCCCTAGCGCTTGTGGTTGTGTGTTATATCGCCGGCAGGGTTGACTTTAGCAGTTACTTAAATGTTCCGTATGTGCCCGGCAGCGGGGAGTTGTGCGTTTTTTGCGCCGCTCTGGTCGGAGCTGGAATGGGCTTTATGTGGTACAACGGTTTTCCGGCGCAAATGTTTATGGGCGACACGGGTTCTCTTGCTATTGGCGGCATATTTGCGATTGTCGCGATTATTATCAAGCAAGAGTTGTTGCTTTTGATAATGGGCGGGGTCTTTGTTATAGAGGCGTTGTCGGTGGTGATACAGGTAAGTGTTTTTAAGCTGACAAAACACCGGGTGTTTAAGTGCGCGCCTATTCATCATCATTTTCAGTTTAAAGGCTACCCTGAGACGAAGATTGTGTCAAGAATGTGGATAGTGTCCGCCTTGTTTGCGATATCGAGTTTGATATCATTAAAGTTTTAACAGACGTATATTGTGGAGAATCAATGAAGGTTTTAAAGTTTTACCATCCAGTTGAGTTTGTCATTTACATAGTCGCCGCTTTAATAGGCGTCGGATTGGTAATGGTGTATAGCACGCATGTCGGCATGTCAAGCTCTTTTGGCGCAAGCTCGTTGTTCATATACAAGCACATGCTCTGGATAATGTTGGGTTCGTTTGCGTTGGTCTTTATGTCTAAATTTGATTACCACAAGTTGCAAAAGTATAGCTTAATTCTGTTGGGAATTGGGCTTGCCGCTCTGATCCTGGTGGCCATACCCGGAATAGGCACCGAGGTTAACGGCGCGCGCAGGTGGTTGCGTTTTGGAGGCTTTTTTGGATTCCAACCTTCGGACATGGCAAAAATATCTCTGTTGGTGTTTATCTCATCGTATATTGTCAAGAACAAAGAGAGGATGCATGAGTTTAAACGCGGTTTTGTGATGCCGATTGTGGTGGTCGGGGCGTTTCTGTTGCTTCTATTGGCTGAGCCTGATTTTGGAACGGCGGCTTTCATACTTATGTCTTCACTGGCTCTTCTGATAATTGGCGGAACCAGGATTATTTATATGTGTTTCACGTTAATAGCCGGCATTCCTCATATGCACAAATTGCTTTTTGAGGTTAGTTATAGGAAAGATAGGTTTACCGCGTTTTTAGACCCGTGGAAAGACCCCAACGACACCGGATACCAGATCATACAGTCGTTGATTGCGTTGGGTTCGGGTGGTTTGTTCGGCAAGGGGTTGGGCGCGAGCCGTCAAAAGCTGTTTTTTCTGCCGGAGAGCAATAATGATTTTATTTTGACTATTATCGGCGAGGAGGCCGGCTTTATAGGCATTGCCGGTGTTGTAGTCCTGTTTGGGTTGCTGGTATGGAGCGGGGCTCAAATCTGCAAGAACGCGCCTGACTTGTTCGGATTTTTATTAGCGTTCGGCATTACATTTATGATTGGTTTGCAGGCGGCCATAAATCTGGCCGTTATTTCAGGATCCGTGCCGACAAAGGGCATACCATTGCCGTTTATAAGCTCGGGCGGGTCGTCGTTGTTTGCGTTTATGTTAGGCGTAGGCATACTTATTAACATCGGCAAACAGGGGAAATTAAAACCTGTAGGCTGAGATTTCTCCGTTTTTTTATATTGTTTAAAATTCTAAGAGGTAAATGGCAATTGAAGATAATATTTGCCGGAGGAAGCACAGGCGGGCATTTAATGACGGGTTTAAGCCTGGCGCAGGAAGTGAAACTTGCGTATCCTGATGCTGAAATTACATTTTTTGCCACGTCAAAACATTTTGAGGAGAAGTGCATTTCCGAGAAAGGGTTTTCATTAAAGAAGTTACGGTATACGGTAGGCTCGCAAAGAACGCTTTGGCAAAAATTCAGGTTTTTAGCCGGCATAATATTAGACACGGTTTACAGTTGCGTTGTTATAACAAGGGAGAAACCGGACGTGATCGTGGGGTTGGGCGGGTACAGTTCGGCGCCGCCGATTATTGCGGCCACGGCGCTTTTTTTCCCTTTTGTTTTAATTGATCAAAATGTTGTGCCCGGCAAGGTTAACAGAATTTTCTCGCGATGGGCAAAGGAGGTTTATTGCCACTTTGAGCAATCAATAAAATGGTTTCCTAAAGCAAAATCAGTTCAACCTACGGGGAATCCGGTGCGGAAAGAGATTCTTGATCTCAAAATGGAAATGGGCTCTCAATCTTTGGGTTTGTCCGCAAATAAAAATACGATTTTGATCCTGGGCGGCAGCCAGGGAGCCAGAGCTATTAATGAGACAATGATAAATTGTCTGGTCTCGTTTCAAAAATATTCCAACACTCTTCAAATTATTCACTGCGCGGGCGAGCTGGATTATGAGGAGGTTAAGGCTGTTTATAAGCAATATAAGATTGACGCGTATGTTTGCCCGTTTATGAGCAACATTGAGCTTGCATACGGGATGGCCGATATTGTGGTTGCAAGGGCCGGGGCGGGAACTATTACTGAATTAACGGCTATAGGGTTGCCGTCGATTTTGGTGCCGTATCCATTTGCCGCTGATAACCACCAGTATTACAACGCCCTTGAAGTTGAAAAAGGGGGAGCCGGCGTTCTTGTGGCGCAGGATGATTTTACGCCGCGTCTGGCTGTTAAACTGATAACAAAGATATTATCGGACAAAGAAAAACATGAAAATATGCGGATGAAAAGCAGGGCTATGGGCAAACCGAGCGCGGCAAAAGATATTTTGGAACGGGTAGAAAACCTGCTTTCAAAAGCTACTGCTTATAAGGATGTTAAACAAATAAAATTTCCGGCTTATCAAAACAAATAGGGAGAGTTATGTATTCTAAACTTTTAGCTTCAAAACTGTGCTCTGAGTCGCCGTCGGCCGCTAATTGCGAGCCAATAGGCAATCATAATCTCTTTAATTTCGCGCGAAATAGTGCTCTCTATTTTGTTGGCATTGGCGGGGCGGGCATGAGTTCGCTGGCAATGTTGCTCAAAAACAGGGGGTATTCGGTTTCCGGGTCTGACTCTGAATCAAATCCGGCCACAGAGGCGTTGCGCGGCGTAGGCGTAGAAATTAATTTCAAACAAAACGGCGATAGAATTAGCCGCGAGAAAGACCTTATTGTGACATCCGCCGCAATCCCTGAAAATAATCCGGATCTTGAAAAGGCGCGCAAGCTGGGCATTAAAATTATTAAGTATTCTCAACTGCTGGGGATATTGATGAAAAACAAAAAAGGCGTCGCAGTTAGCGGCGCCCACGGCAAGACGACAACTACCGCAATGATATCCTTTATTTTAAAAGAGGGGGGGCTTGACCCTTCGTATGCCATAGGCGGAGACCTGGCTGACGGAGAATGTTTCGGCGCCGGCAACGGCGACCTTTTTGTGACTGAAGCGTGCGAATACGACAGGACATTTTTAAGGTTGTATCCGGATGTCGCGGTAATAACCAACATAGATGAGGATCATCTTGATTACTATAAGAACCTCAACGGCTTAAGGGAGTCGTTTGCCGAATTTGCCATGTCAGTGCCTCATGACGGTTTGCTTGTGATAAACAATGACGACGAAAATATAAAGACGGCTTTAAAAGGCATTGATCGTAAACGGGAAACTTACACAATTGAAGATCGTCTGGGATTTACAAATAAAGCAAATCTCGCGGATTGGGTGGCGTTCTCGCCGGTCTGGAGCGATGGCGGAAACAGCTTTAAAGTTTATTATAAAGGCATGTTTTTCGGCGAATTTACTTTGTCCGTGCCTGGGCGGCACAATGTTATGAACGCGCTTGCCGCAATTGCGGTTTGCAATAACGCCGGGGTAAGCTACGATGCTATGTCTGGCGCGCTTTCACGGTTTGTCGGTGTTAACCGGAGGTTTCAGACTATCGGCTCAGTCAATGACATAACTATTGTTGACGATTACGCGCACCATCCCACTGAAATTTTAACAACGTTAAAAACGGCTAAAGACGTTTTTCCAAATAAGAGGATATGGTGTCTGTTTCAACCTCATCAATACAGCCGCACAAAACTATTGCTGGATGGTTTTAGCAATTCGTTTGGCCCGGCTGACAAGGTTATTCTCTCGGAAATATACGGCGCGCGCGACTGTGCCGAGGATTGGGATGATATAAGTTCGGCTGATTTGCTGTTCAAATTGAAAAGAAATGGAATAGACGCAAAATTAATATCAAGCCACGCAATTATAGCGAACTATTTAGCTGAAAATTTAAAGCCAAACGATCTTTTATTGATAATGGGGGCAGGAGACATTTGGAAAGTCGGCGGCTCTGTGTTTGATAGATTATTAGCAAAGAATGGGGATGCCGTATTAGGGCGGGGCGGCGGTGAATTTACTTTAGAAAAATTGGGAATATGAAAACAAAATCACTTAGCGTCGCCGTATTAATGGGCGGCGTTTCCAATGAACGGGAAGTTTCTTTGCGTTCAGGCAAAGAGGTTGCCGGAGCTTTAAAAGACGCTGGTCATGAAGTTGTTGAGATTGTTGTTGACGATCATGAAATAGCAGAGCTTAGCAAGCATAACATAGACGTTGCTTTTGTTGCCCTTCACGGCGCGTTTGGCGAAGACGGCGGAGTTCAGCGTTTGCTTGAAAGCAAAGATATACCTTTTGTGGGCTCTGAATCGTCGGCAAGCAGTCTTGCCATGAATAAGATAGAAACAAAAAAGGTTTTTAATTATCACAACATGCTTACGCCTGATTTTGTTGAAATTTGTGCAGGCGACAGCCGCGAAGACACAATGGAAAAATTGGCGTCGATAAAACCGCCGATGGTTGTCAAGCCGGCAGCCGACGGCTCAAGTGTGGGCGTCAAAATTGTGAATGATTACGAGGAGCTGGAAAGCTCGGTTAACGAAGTTTTCAAATGCGGCGACCAGGCGCTTGTTGAAAAATATATAAAAGGCCGCGAATTTACTGTTGGCGTTTTAATTGATATGCCGTTGCCTATTGTGGAGGTTGCGCCGGCGGATGGGTTTTATACCTACAACGCAAAATATAACGATAATCGGACAAAATATTTAACCATGGTCGAGCTTACGCCGCGAATGTATAAAAAGATTCAACTCTTGGCATTGCGCGCTCATACGGCTCTGGGGTGCAGGGATTTTTCCAGAACGGATATTATTTTAGGCGATGACGGTATGCCTTACATTCTTGAAGTTAACACAATACCGGGTTTTACAAACAGAAGCCTGTTTCCAATGGCTGCAAAAGCGGCGAATATAGATTTTATTCAATTGTGCGATATGCTTGTTTCCGCGGCCATGAATCGGAAAAACGAGGTTTTGGCCGCGCAGTCTGTATAGAGTGGATTGGGCGCGGCATATTGTTCATGTTGATGGGGAGTTATGAATAAACAAAACATTATAGATAAAAAGAGAGCCATTATTGGCGGGGCGACGTTTATTGCCGCCTTGTTGTTGATATATGGATTGTATATTGGGTTTAACGTCATTCTTAAACAGGACGAGTTTAGAATCAATAAAAAGGAGCTCTCTTTTACATTGCCTGATTGGGTTTCAAAAGAGGGCAAAGGGCAGATTCGCGATTTAATGCTTTTGCAGGACGGTCATAGCGTTTTTGAAAAGGATTTAACCAGGGATATAGCCGGGGTTTACAATAAGACCCCGTTTTTCAAAAGGGTAGTTTCCGTTAAAAGAAAGTTTCCAAACAAGATCAATGTTGCGCTGGAACTTCGCAAACCCGCGGCAATCGTTAAAAGCAAAAGCGGCGATTATCTTGTGGACGCGGAAGGGGTGAGGTTGCCGGACAGATATTATACATGGCCGATTCCCGGCGAGCGCGACGTAAAGATTTTAGTGGACAATATGAAAGATATACCGTTTAGCGGAAAAAAATGGGGGGATAAAAGAATACTCGCCGGAGTTGACTTAGTTAAATTTTTGCAATTAAATAATGCCGATAAAATTCTAGAGATTGCGGCGATTGACGTTTCGAATGTAGGAAAACGATTTATTACAAAAAAGAGCGATATTATTCTATGGACAAAAAACGGGACAAGAATTAAGTGGGGTTGCTCTAAATTCTGCGACGAGATAGACGAACTGTCCGACGCGGAAAAATTGCGCAACCTTTTTAGCGTGGCAAAACAGGCCGGCAACAAATTTGTGGATATGGATTATGTTGATGTCAGGTGGATTAAACCGGTTGGAAAAAGCAAGGGCAAGATTTAAACCCCTAAATTTTGACTGTTTTGTATATGATGGGAGGGTAAGATATGATTGTAAAAAACACGGAGTTAAAAGAGGTTGTTTATAGCTATGCCGGAACAAGCAACAAACTGTTAAAAGCCATTGGAAATAAAACGTACGGCAGCCCGTTTGGTGAATTTACAAGAGAGGCGCAGGCAAGGAGAAGGCTTATGCAACGTGTTAAAGCGGCTATTAGAAATTCAGATATACAACTTGAACATCCAAACAAGAACGCAGGGGTAAATTTGTTAAGGGATGGGTAAATGCGGATTGCGGTTCAAACTTTGTTTTCAAACTATTTTGAAAACAAACCGGAATATATAAAAAAATAATGCCGAAAGGGGGATTCGAACCCCCACTCCCGCAATAGGAACTAGGTCCTGAACCTAGCGCGTCTGCCAGTTCCGCCATTTCGGCTTACTTTTTAATGAATTGCCGCAAAAGTTGAAAGATGAATTAAATAATAATATCTCTGGTTTGTCAACTTAAAAAAGCGGCAAAAGACCTCGTAAATCTTTGCAAATCAAAGCTCCCCTCTGTTATGCGGCTACATATGACGAAAAAATTCTTGACATTATCGTTAAAGTAGATCATAATGATCCCCTTTATGTTTATTTGTATAGATATATTTTATAAAGTTTTGTAATTAGTTTTAAATTTTTATTTTTTTGAAAGGAGCTCGCACGTGGCAGTAGGATACGATGGAAAACCGATAACAGGTTATATGGGTGTTTATCTTGATATGATGGAAAAGTTTAAGGCGAATGATCCTAGCGTTACAAAGGATACTTTCGTGCAGTTGAGCAAAGACCTTGAAGCTTTCAGGGATAAGAACGGTTCTCTTGGTTTTGGCCAGAAAGCCGCGATTGAAGGGGCCAGCGCAAGTCTTGGTTTCCCTGATATCACACCTTCTGAAGCGCAGGCAATGCTTGCTAAAATGAAGATATTCGTTTTGAAAGACTAGTTCCAGATAAGTTTAGGATGTTTTAGATACGCTTGGTTGGATTAACAAAAAGCGAGGTCATGAAACACGCCTGCAAGCTAAAAACAATTAAAAATGCAACTCCGTTTTAATATTTCCTGTTTAAGGATATCGAAGCGGAGTTGCAACGTTTTTAATTTTCACTCCTCATGTTTTATTATCACTTTTGTAAATATCACAATCCTTGTCTTCATTCAATTTGTCGCTAGCTTTTCAATATTTTCTAATAACTTCCCCATTTCTAACCAAATTACAGTGGCTTTAAAGCCGTGAAATCCACAAAGCAATCCATAGTTCATATAAGTCATGGAAAAAGATAAAAATATTATTGAAAGATTTTTTTGGAATAAAAACCTTTCATTCTATGACAACATAAGCTTTCGTCCCACATATATAATTATTTTTACCCTCGCGCTGTTTCTGTTTAACCTTGGCAAACGTGATTTCTGGGCTCCCAACGAGCCGCGTTACGCGCAGGTTTCAGTTGAAATGCGCGACGGCGGCGACTTAATCCTGCCGCATCTCAACGGCGAAAAATATCCCGATAAACCCCCCACGCTTTTCTGGCTTATCAATATTGCATCGTTGCCGTTTGGTGAAATAACCGAATTCTCCGCGCGCCTGCCGTCGGCCCTGGCCGGTGTGGGGTGCGCGCTGTTGCTCTATTATTTATGCCTGATGGTTTTTTCCCGTTTGTCAACTTACGCAAGTCAGGCTCGTAGAATAGGATTTTTAGCCGCAATTATCCTCTCAACCAGCATTCAATATACGGTAAACGCCAGAAGGGTGTCGTTTGACGTGTTGATTACCTTTATGGTCACATTAACTCTTTTCTGTTTCTACAAAGGATATATCCGTAAAGCGGGCAAACTGAAATTTTTCCTTTTTGCGTACCTGGCCATGTCAATCGCCACTATCACAAAAGGACCTGTGGGTTTTTTATTGCCTATTCTAACCATGACCGTGTTTTTGTGCGTTGAAAAGTATCGCAATCCCAATTATGAGTTCAGGATACGCGACATGCGTGTTTTGTATGGGGCGATTATTGTGTTTTCAATTCCATTGCTTTGGGTCGCCGCTCTTCATTCGCGCGGGGGATGGGAGCACACAATAGAGGTTGTGTTTTCCCAGAATGTGGGCAGGACGGTGAATTCCTGGAGCCATAAAAATCCTTTCTACTACTTCTTTATAAACTTTCCGCTCCATTTTTTACCCTGGAGTATATTTATCCCCGGCGTGATAACTCACTACATCAGGATGTTAAAGGCCAATAAAAACAGCGCCGAACCTTCCGCCGCAGAAATTAATGATCAGTCTGCGTCCGCAAGTAGCTACTATACACAAGCGCGTAATATTAAAGAAGCTCTGCTTTTCCCGTCTATCTGGTTTATAGTCATTTTCACGTTTTTCACATGCATGTCCGGCAAGAGAAGCGCTTATTTAATTCCCTTATATCCGGCAGCCGCGCTTTTAACCGCGTGGTTCTTAAATGAATTCATCACTGCTCCCGGTGATGCGCGATTCAAAAAGTTGTGTTATATTCCTATGCGGTTTGCGTATATTGTGCTTGTTTTAATTGGGTTTGGTTTTGCCGGGTATATTTACTACAAATACAACGCCCATCTTGTCTCAATAATTCCGGTTACAATAATATTTATGGCAGGGCAAGTTGTTTCGTTTAGATTTTTAAGCAGATCAAATCCTGTAAAAGCCCTTGTCTCGTCTTTTGTTGTAATATTATTGACGGTTATTTTAGGCACCCAGGTCATCATTCCTGTGTTTAATGAGGAAAAGTCCTCAAAAGCGTTTTGCAAGGAAATAGATCGCTATATTGGATCAGATTCTAAATTCGGCTCGTTTGGCTACCTTGGCGATTCATATCTCTTCTATACAAGTAGAGACCACCTCCCTGTTATGTATACAGCGGAAGAAGGAAGGAGGTTTCTTGACACGGACGAGCCTGTGTTTTTATTAACAAAAGGCCTCTATGTTGATTGGCTTAAAGAAAATGTTGACCCCAAATTGCGAATGTTAATGGAAAAGGACGTAGGCCATCGCACAGCGGTTTTTCTTACAAACGCGTCATATCCAAATAAATTTGAAAAGATTGAGACCGGTAAATAAGCGATGTTTTTTTACCTGCAACTGGTTTTTATTCAATCAATTTTATATAATAGCAATGTGTAATCGAATTTGATATTTTGTAAGTTCAAACGGAATTCAGAGGTAATATTATTATTGTCAATTAAGAGATCCCAAAATGATCAGTATAAGCAAGTGACTAAAGTGACCTAAAGTTAAAAGTGAGCTAAAGTTTTGGTAAAATGAACACTGAGCAGCTTGTCTGCTCTAGTGAGAATTATCCCCGGAGGTGGGAAAAATCAAAGATTTTTGGCTTTTAATAATTTAAACATTCAAAAATTGAAAATTTTTACTTGAACTTTAGCTCACTTTAGCCCACTTTAAACTTTAGTCACTTAACCATTGTAAATACACGAAAGATACAAGTATAATTCCTGGGATCAGTTTGAGCTTACGATATTTTTTAGGTCATAAAGGCGGCATGATATGATAAAACTTGAAAAAGGAATGTATGGAAATTATGAGTTGCCCACATTTGCCATTGGGTGTGAAAATCCATATATTGCCGGATACGACGAGAAAAATAACTCATTTCTAATCAGCCACAATGTATCCGTTTCCAGATGGTATCCTGAAGATATTTTGCGTGAGCTTCTGGAAAGACTGGAAGTAGAAGACGTGGATTCCGCAATCAAGACCCTGAAAACCGACCTGACAAAAACCTCCATGGAGACATCCGAATACCCACCCTACACTGAAAAGTGCCATTTCAAATGCGACACCCAATTCATCAAATGCAGCCTGTGCAAGACTTAACGATTTTTTTCCTATTTCATGATCTTTTACCGGCGGGAACTGAAAAATGCATTGAAATGCCAAATGCTTTTAATACTTTTAACATTGTTTCAAACTTTGGTTTAGAATTTGGGTTTAATGTTTTATACAGGTTTCCCTGTCTAATCCTGATGTCAATCCGGCTCATTCCTCTTGCTTTTGCAATATCGCCTATTGCGCTAATTAAAAGAGATATATCGCCCTCTTCCATAATTGCGTTCAAATACTCTGCTATCATTTTCCCGTCATCAAGATACTCTGCAACATCAAAACGGCTGACTTTTGTTTTCATTTTCCACCCCTAAATTTTTTATTGCGATTTTTGCTTTTGTAATATTCCGATCCCTTATAGGGTCATAACCAGGCAACCGGCAATGGCCGGTTGCCTGCCCCGCCTGTCCTATAATTTAACATTGTCTTGTATTATTTACTACTTGTCCCTTGTGCTCCTCCAACAAATTTACGCAAATTTCTACCGAATGATGCTCCCACCGCTTGAATTGTGTTGCGATCTCCTTCGATTATTGTTGTTTCTTCCTTAGTATGTGGGTCGCGTCTTTTAAGCGCGCCTTTGGGTGTTGTTAAATAGCCTGTCGCGCTATATTTGTCGTAGACTGATATGTCGGCTCCAGAGAAATTTTCATTATCATGCGTTAAAGAGTAGCCTGCATGCGAGTGATAATGCGCCAATGGTCTATTTTGACGCTCGGGACGAGGCAAATTAACGGTAACCGAAGCCTCATCCCCCATTTCCGGATGCGAAACTCTGTAACTTACCCTTGTCCTTTTTCTCTTAAATAAATTTTTTGTTCTCGACCATACGCCGGAACTTGGAGGTTCCTCTTCCACAACATGTTGATATACGTATGCTCCAAATTCTGTGTCTTCATCTCTTGATCTATCACGATATTGTTGGTGTAGGGCATCTATCGCCTCCTCTACACTGTTAAAATCTCTATTCTCGATTCCATTTGATTTAGGGTCCGGTATTCTGCCGTCAAGGTCGGTAAACATTACCGGGTTATTACTCGCATAGCTATACATTGATAAATCTGTTTGGCTAAACTCCCCGCTTATTAAATATTCAATAAACGCGGGATCAGCGCTTAGCCACCGGCTAATCTTTTGATGATAATACCTGGCTCCAAAGTAATAAAATCCAGTGGACTCATCCTGCTCCTTTGAACTAAACTTCCACTCTATTTTATTTGCATTAGTCACCTCATCCACCCAGGTCTCTCCATAAGGCGTGTACTCTGCATGATCCCATGAAGTCCCATCCGGCCTGGTTACAAAATTCGTGTTACCTATGTGATCCATGTGGTAATAGTATACATTGTCCTGTTCAAAAGAGAGGCTCGCGTTATCCTGGTATTTGGAGATCTTAGATACAGCCCTTGTATTCCCGACAAATATATGCTTGGTTACTTCCGTCCTGTTTTGCAGCTCAAATGCGCCGTCTACATATAGAAATTCACCCTGTTGTCCGCGTTTTACCGTCCTTCTTCCGCTTGCGTCATAAAGGAAGTCTACAGATCTGCCTTCGAATTTAACTTGTCTTAACCGGTTTTCTTCATCCCATAAATATGTCTCTTCTATGTCCAGACTCCCTTTTCCAGATGTTTTTACAAGGTATACCTCTTTTACGTTTCCGTTTCCATCATATTTGTAGTGTCGGTCGCCTATGTATTGAGCCTGATGCGGATGGAGGCTATGCATTTGATAGGTCATGTCATAGGTTAATTCCGCTATATCCCGGTTGCCGGGGTTCTCTACAACGGAGCTGGTCTTTCTTACTATGTTGCCTGTTGTGTCGTATTCCATCGCCTGGTCATAACGGCTGCTGAATTTGGGTTTTTCCTGCTGGTATATGCCTTTGGCGCTTACTAATTGGTACAGATCGTCATAGGCAAAGTCCTGCCTTACATCGGTTTCCGTTTGATTGCGCAGGGTAAGGATGTTTCCCGTCAGATCCCGTGTATAGGTTATATTTTGATATATGTTTCCTACCGGACCGGCTGTGTTTAAAGCGCTTGTCCAGAGTCTTACGGGATCATAGGAGTATTGGGTCTCTACGTCATTTCCATAAATTATTGATACCGGTTTGCCCCATTTGTTGTAATGGGTTTGTTTAATGTAATCAAAGCGCGCTCCCTTGTGAGTTCCGTGTACTTTTGCTAAACTTCCACCCTTGTCATATTCATAAAACACCTCTTCACTATCAGGGAATTTTTTCCATTCAACCCGTCCCATGTAATCATTGAGGCATTCCGAGACAAAGGTCATTGGGGCCTGGCCGGGGTTTAAAAAATTCATGGTTTTTAGTAGTTTCGTGGTTTCTCCTATGTTTCCATAGTAAAATTCCATTACCCCTGATTCATCAACTATCCTGGTAAGCCTGGAGACTCTGTTTTCTAAAGCTCCCGGCGCTCCGTAATGCAATTCCACGTCATGGGATTCAGGATAGTCAATTCTCTTTAACCGGTTGTAATCATAAATGTACTTTATTGATTTAGCTTTTGCCGCCAGATTTGCGTCTCTCCTTTGTGTCACGTTTCCGCCCGGGTCATAAGCAAATTCCTGCAGACCTCTATCCGGATTATCAATGTTTGTTATGCGTCCCAGAGTGTCGTAGGCCACCGTGGTTTTGTTTGCCATGTTATCCGTGATTTCATTCAGCTCGTCCATTGTGGTGTAGTCGTAATTTGTGAGTATGGCGCTTCCCTGGTTATGCTGCTCTATTCGTTCTATATGTCCAGAGATTCTTCTGTAGCCGGCGCTTTGTTTGCCGTTAGGATCCGTTGCTTGTGTTTTAAAGAACCCCTGATTTATTGTGTATGATTGCGTGGTTACGGCGCCGTCCGCCAATGTTGTTTGCGTTACTCTTCCCAGATCGTCATGGTTGTATGTTATAGGGTTTTTTATTGCTAAAGGGAGATATGACAAATCATAGCCGGGGATGAATTCTACTTGCCCCTGTCTCTTTACACGGCCCATTTCATCATATTCACTTGTTCCAGACAGGATCGTTCCGTGTTGGGCGGTTCCATTTACGTCCACTTCCGCTTCCGTCCTGGTCTGGAGATCTCGGCCCAGCCCGTCTATTACGAGCGCTGCATCAATGGTCTCAGGGTTTTCCGGGTCTATGTGGAGTTTATTCCTGATTAACGCCCTTAATGGATATTGGTTATGGAAGTATTGAAATTCCAGAGCCGGGACGCCTGACGGAAATGCGTCATACGGCGACCATATCTTGATGATGCGTCCAAAGGTGTCATATTGTTGTCTGGAAACATTTCCATTGGAATCCGTTGAGCTTGTGGGCGCTCCTAGTTTGTAGTCGTATTCCGCGTTTGTACTATATCCAAATGTATTGTTTGTGCTTGTCGGATAGATGTGGTTTTCCTGGTCATATTGGGTTTCCGTCCAGAATCCTTTTGGGTCTGTTTCTTTTATAAGATTTCCGTAGTGGTCGTATTCAAAAAAAGATATAGGATCCGCCCCGGCGCTTAAATAGTTTTTGATCTGAACCAGATTGCCCTTTGTATCATAGGCGTTTTGCTGGTTCCTGTGGATGGTTCCACTTAGATCCTTGATGGTCACTGATGACGGCTGAGACACTATGTGCCTGGCAGTGTCTATGTAATACTCAGTTAAGATGTTTTTGTCGTCTTCAGGTTTTGCAAGGTCGCCTTTGTCAATTGTTCTTATTACATTGCCGTATGAGTTGTATTCGTAATTGACCTCTTGCGTCATTTTTCTTGTTCTCTGTGGATCCGTAAGGTCATAAAAGGAGCTTGTGGATTGTTTCAAGGCGGGGAAATAGGATCTTGCGGCCAATGGGATTTTATCATATTCATACTCGTCTTTACTCATTAAAAGGCCTGAGCCGTCATGGGTCTCTACCAGGTATGGAAGGCTCATTTTATAAAAGTCTCTATTGTGAAAATAGCTCTCTACATATGTGCCGTCCGCAAAGGTTTCACGCACCCGGTTAAATCCGTAGGATGCCCGCTCTTCACGGTCATAAAAGGCTGAGTCAAAGTAGTCGTAATCCACTTTATAGTCGTTTCCCTTGCCGTCGTTTTTCACTATTTCCGACAATACATACTGGCTTTGGGGCGCGTCTATTGAGTGTTTTGTCCGTTCATAATCAAGGCTGACGGTTCCGCCTATGGGCGTGTAAATGGTCTTTAGCAGTCCCACTTTCTTGGCCTTATTTACCTTTACTCTATAAAAGTTGTCTAATTCATATTTGAATATATGGTCCGGGAGGTTGTCACCGTCTATATCGGACATTTGTAGTTGTGACGCTGAGCGGCTTACGCCGAAGTTCCCGCTTGGCGCTATATAGATTGATGTGCCCGTCAATGGGATCGGGGCCTCTATGTCCGCTCCAATAGTTATTGATATGCCTATTGTCCCATTCCAGTTAACCACATCCCCGGCGCCTAATATACTAACATCTTCCGCAAGGTCTTCTCCCAGTAAAGCCTCTACTTCGCTAATGTCTATAGTCAAATCGCCCGGGTTTATTTCATCAACTCCTAATTCACCAAATAACGTATTCACTATTGAGGCTATTGCGCTTTGTCTGTAATCGCTGATGTTGAATCCGTCTCCTCCTATCTCCCATGCCGGAGTGTGCCATTTGCTCAGGTCTCCAAACCTGTCTCCGTAATTGAGTCTGACAAGGAAGTATCCGTTTTTATTTAATTTAAATACCTGATCCACCAGGCCGTCCCCGTTCATGTCCACTAAATCCACTTTTGTCCTTGAGCCCGATAGGTTCAAGCCTCCGCTTACGGACGCTTTATCCGTTCCAACCGACAGGTTGAATCCCGCGCTTACCGTATTTGTATACCGGACGCTGTCTCCGCCGTTTTCCGGAAACCCGCTTATTTCGCCTGTTATACTGCTTAGTTTATCTATCAGGTTTGTTTGGATAGGGGTTTCATCAAATCCCAGTGTGGTATACTCTTCTTCCACGCTGAATCCATCTCCAAGGTTTAATTTTACCGTGTATTTTCCCTTTTCATCTCTTTTTACATGATCCGGCAGGCCGTCTCCATTCATGTCCATGAGATCGACTTTGGTTATATTTTCTCCCAGGCTTCCGCTCACTGATGGCGTTATGTTGTATTTTGCCTTTTTAGCCCCTACTGATTTTACTTTGCCGCTTGACGATTGTTTTACCTTGAACGCTTTTGCCAATCCCAATCCGAACACCTGGGTAACGCTTTCACGGAGGTCGCCGTATCCATTTTCAAAATCTATTGACCGGTTATACCCTTCGCCGTTTTCATTTAATATTACAGTTATATCACCGATTCCCAGTGTGGATATTAACTGATCCAGATATTGATCTCCGTTCATATCCATTAGTTCGGAGTAGGTGTTTGACCATGTGAGGTTCAAGGTTGATGACAAAGGCGGAATTCCAAGATTGCCGAATACTCCAAAGTTTAAACTGTTCTGGAGGAGATTTATTCCTCCAAGACTTAGCGTTTGCTGACTTGACGGAACTTTTTCCATTGCGTCTCCGCCTTTTTTAGAGGGCATTATTTCCGCATTGGATATATAACTTACAAAGTACTTCTCTTCTTCCGTTATTTCTCCGTTATTGCCCAATACCTGATCGGTATAGGCGATTTCCGTTCCCTTCCACATTGCTATTCCCAATTGGTTCTCTTCAGTGGTTTCATCCATAGGCGTCATGGGCGCAAATATTATTGTCTGGTCGTCTTCATCCGGCTCTTCGCCTATCCGCTCATGATTCCAATCCAGATTTCCGTTCCATTCTCCATAAAGCCAGTTGTATACTCCGCCGGCAAACACTTCGTCTGTTTCCACGGTTTCCTGTGTGTCAATGAGGCTGAAGTCCTTGGCTGCGTTAAACACGTGGAGATATTGCTTATAGGTTGCCACGCTTCCAGTTGCATCATAGTCTTCTATTTCTATATAACTGGTTTTTTCCAGATTTTCAGGGTTTTCATAATCTATATGGACTACTACGGCCTCTTCTATTCCAGGTAAATAAGGGGTTTGGAATACTTCATATTCAGTGTCGGAGTAGACTCTAAATGAGCCGGGGCCGGAAGGATTTGCTATTTCTATGTAATATCTATTGACGTCCACTCCTACGGGCCAGGCGTTTCCATGGTATGGATACGGCTGATTTAGCGCATGGTAATCTCCCATATCGTCAAGAAAGTGGATGTTTGTGTATGTTATTTCAGCGTCCCAGTTTACCGTGTCGTTTTCTATTGTATCCATGGACCCGGCCCTGAAATATATGCCGTCTTCCCTGGTGACGGTTATTTCATCTTCATGAGTATATTGGGTTTGCGCGCCTTCTTTTAGGATGACCGGTCCTCCGGGCCAGATATTTCCGCTATTTTTATACAGGTTTAATTCCACTCCGTCGCTTATGCCTTCTCCATCGTCCAGTTTTTGTATCTCTCCGGTTATTACTATGGTTCCTTTATGGTAAGGCTTCCATTTTCTTACCGGATCCGCCATGTGGTAGGCCTCTTTTACATCCTCCATGCCTTCCATCTCATCTATTCCCAGGTCTAGTGTCAGCTCTCCCGATCCTGATGAAGTCCACGGAGTTGTGTCAAATCCGTTTAATCCGCTTCCTTTTTGAAAAAACGGGCTAAAGGGGAACGGCACAAAATCTATGTAGCCGTCTCCATTTATATCATTTAACATTGAGATTCCATTGGCAAAGGATGCGTTTCCGCCTATTGACAGCCTTGCGGGACCTACCCCTACATAAGCGCTAAAGCCTAAATCCAGTTGCAGGTCGGAACTCATTGCCCACACTATCTCCGAATTTAGCAGTCCAAAGTTAGAGAAGCCGTGCCCAGTGTTCAGGCGGTATCCTAAACTGCTTCCCGCTAATATTTGATACACCTGATCCTGTAATCCGTCTCCATTTATGTCCATTAAGGAGCCGATCCCTTTGCTTAAGTCTACCTGCACGTCAATGCCTGCCCCTACTGTTGAATTTTGTGATGAACCGCTGGGGCCGTAACCCAGCTCAATGCCTCCTCCACCTCCAAGGGTTTGGGTGGTATCCAGATTTCCGGCTAATACGTCTTCAGGGATTATATGCCCCTGATCCCATCTTGCGGTAGGTTGAAATGCGTCAAACCCGTCATTTATCCTGGGCATTGTATGGTAATCAAAGTTATAGGCATAGAATTCATTTCCAGCTCCGTCAAGCTCATGCACGGCGCTTATCTTTGATTTGCCGAAATCTCCGTATATATAATCGAGTTTGTATTTTCTGATTGCGTCTCCCTTGTATTTCACAACTATCTCTTTTAACCTGTGCCTTATTTTGGTCTGAAACCTGCCCCTTGCGTCGCTAATTATGTCCTGACGCGCCTGTGTGTCGTTAACAAATTCTATTTCATAGTTTCCGGTTTCACCTGATGTGTGGCCTGTGTACTGGATTCGCGACAAGTATTTGGCTCTCCAGTCTTCTCCCGGCCCGGGGTTGCTATCCTCTGTGTAATGGTAGATTACAGTGTTTCCGTTTGTGTCTATGGTCTGTTTGAGATGCCATGTATAGATCGGAAGCGCTCCGTTTATGGCGCGGTAACTTTGCAATATTGCGTCCGCTGTTCCGTAGATGTTTTTCAGTCCGTTTTTTTCCGTTACCACAAAGTGATAATTAGACGGGGCGGAGCCGTAACGTTCGATTCGTTGAAAGCCGTCTTCCACTCGTTTGCGGTATATGGTTTTGTTGCCGGATGAGCCAGCTTCTACAAGTTTAGAACCGTTTAATACGTATTGATCGCGGCCGTCATAGTCCGGAACTCCAAAGGTTGTGTCTATGGTTATTGACGGTATGTAAACGCTGAAATCCACACCCAGCCAACCATTGCCGCTTTCCGAGGCATAGTCTATGGAGAGGCCCGGTGTTAGTCCATTTCTGCCGAGGGGCAATGTGAGCGGCAATGAAAATTGCGCGGACCCATGAGGGTTGGAATTCAGCCCCTCAATATCAGGTATGTTTAGGGCAGGCGATGTGGTCCGCAGATGCCTCAAGGGATCTACCGCGGCTCCGCCGAATGATGCATTGCCCGGCAGACGCGCCGGGGAGTTTGCAAAGTTTGATATGGTTGCAATATTAGCGACTGCTGCAGGGGGCGCTATTGTTGTAAAGATTATTGCCTGGATGAGCAGAAACGCGAATATCTTCCCGGCGCTTTGTTTGACGCTTTGCAATGTTATGTTTTTTAAAAACCCTTTTTCTCTCATAATGCCTCCTTTTTTTTAAAAATTAATAGTTAATTTATATAAACCACAAGCAATTGTTTCCTGTGGTTTTGCATATATCTATTCTTCAGGTTGATATTTCATTTTTCATGATACGTTATTTTAAATTTGGGCCGGCTAAGGGACTGCGCAAACTAAGTTGAATATGTTAACAGGGCAATGTATATATTTCAAGTCGGATAAAAAATAACATATGGTTGTTCAAGATACCACTACATGGCGGCTTCAAACCTTGTAAGGGCTGTCTAAATCGTTTGGCGGGTTGAAGTTAAGTTTTATTTTTATGTTGGATTTAAAAAAGGAAAAAGTAAGGAACTAAGTGGTAATAAAAATATTTGAGTAAAAAAATTTTTTTATTTTTTTATTTTTAGCTCCGATTTTAAGCGGATAATTTCTTGAATTATTTTAGTTGTAATGGGTTGCGCAACAATTAGTAGCGTAACATGATGTTTAGAAATAGCCTTGTAATCCGTGATTATCCTTAACAAAAAAGAGGCTATGCGGCCATCGTATATTGACATGCAACTCTATTTTTCAAATGCAATGCAGCCGATCATCATGACAAGCTCGTTGCGGCAACCGTTTATCCGTAAAGTAAAAGTTTTTTATGCCTTGACGTTTCCCTGCGGAAGACTAGGGTTTCCGGCTCGCAATTTTGCCGAATGCTCCACATGTTTTTACCTCTTAAAAAAAAGGCTATATCGGCGCTTTATATATGGCGCAACTCCCCGTGGTAACTGCATGTTAATACACTACGCGAAATTTACATATTTTGTCGTCAATCACAATATCAAAAAATAAAACAACAAATAAAATATAATACGCGAACTGAAAACTCTGTAAAGTTTTACAATAGTATCCGTAAATCAATAAGCGACCGCATGCAGCCGACAAACCGTTTGTAAATAACAACTTGCCGCAATATTAATAAGTGATTAAATATGATACATGCATATTGTTGTGATTTATGCGGGAATCATGTTCTTATTGATTGTCTGTATAAAACAAACTTTTTAATAGACAATTGACATGGGAACCGTTAAGTTGGTTAAGGCTATATTTAAAGCCTATAAGCAGTCTTTAATAATAATTTAGTTTAACTACACCTAATCCTGATAAACCGGAAAGGCGGCTGTAGAGCCCTTAGAGTAAGTTCAAACTGATTTCAGGGGAATCAGATACTCGTTACAAGGTTCCAGTCTTGTAACGCGGTGTCCTTAGAGGCTGTGCCTCTAGTTTGAAAACGCGCCGATGGTCATATCACAACTGCCTAATAATGACATTAAAAGGTCAGGCGTTATTGCGAAAGAGACGAGGCAGAGCCTCCAGGAACAGTGTGTTACAAGGCAGGAGCCTTGTAACAAGCTCGTGGTATTTTTTGATTTTCTCTGAAAACAGTTTGAGCATACCCCCCATAGAGGCAAAAGGGGCAAGCTTTGCTCAATCTATAAACCCTAAATCTTCAACGCCGCTCGTACCACGCATCTGGTTCAACTCAACCAGATTGTCTAAATTTAACCTTATATAGACCAAGTTATTTCTTTCCGAGCCCTTAGTTTCATTAAGCAATTACATTGTTAAGGAATTCGATTGACGGCTAAAAGATTAAAAGCAATAATAAACGATTCCTAATATATTCGATCAAGGCTTTATCAACTTTGAGGATAAACTAGAGTTAAGCAGTAAACGCATTCTGCTTAACTCTAGTTTATTGATTAATCGCTTTTTGATCAGATTTGCCATTTTATTTTATGCATATTATATTTTTAACGTTATTACTGATGTAATTATTTGGAGTTCAATATGTGTAGAATTAACCCTAAAGTAGATATAGCTTTTAAGAAGCTTTTTGGCAGTGAGGAGAATAAAGATCTTCTAATTTCATTTATTAACTCTGTGATGTCGCCGGATGAGCGTATAAATGAGATTACCCTAAAAAATCCTTACAATCTTTCCGACTATATGAATGGAAAACTTTCGATTCTTGATATAAAAGCTGTGGATGAGAATGGTAAACTCTATGATATTGAAATGCAGATTGGCGAGGGGTACTACGGAAAAAGGGCTCTCTACTACTGGGGAAAAACATACACAAATCAGATTGATTCAGGAGAGATGTTTTCGAAGTTGAAGAAAACGGTTGTTATCTCTCTTCTGGATTTTAATTACTTCAATGATAATGGAGCGCCGCGAGTCCATCGGGCAATCATTGCAAAAGACCGTGATACTAATGGATCCTATGAAGAACTGGACTGTTTTGAACTTCATTTTATTGAACTGCAAAAATTCCACAAAGAGCTTTCGCGCGTTCAGACAAGCCTTGACAGGTGGGTAACTTTTCTTACCAAAGCTTACGAATATGATAAAAATAATATCCCGGAAGAGTTAGCCAAAGATATAGAAGTAAAAAAAGCTATTGAGCTACTTGATATTCTATATTTGGATAAAAAAGAGCAAGAAATCTATGAGGCTGAACAGAAAGCTGTTTGGAATAAAAAAGAGGAGATTCGAACTGCTGTGTCAAAAGGCAAGATTGAGGGTAAGCTTGAAAGTAAGATTGAAACAGCCTTAAAACTAAAAGAACTAGGGGTTGCAATTGATGTCATTGTTGAATCAACAGGACTATCTAAGGCTGAGATTGAAAAATTATAACCTGCCGTTTGGGAAGACAACGCTTTTCAATTTATCTTTAACTGAAAACTGTGAACAAGCATATAATTCTCATTTCAAATGCGATACACCCAATTCATCAAATGCTGCCTTCGCAAAAGTATGGGCTCTATTTTCACATCAAATCAAACACTGAGAGTTGCGATTCGTCAACATCTTCATAACCTGACATATAACAATGGGATATCTTTATAAATATCCCTAAACCATTTGTATTTGCTTTGTTTAATGGACTTGGCTCTATATTTGACTTCAATTGCGATTTGTTTGTCAATTATGAAGTCTATTTCATGTTTGTCCTGTGCGCGCCGGAAATTGATTGGCTTTACATTGTTTTTGCCATTAAGGAGTTTGAAAACAATGTTATCAAGATACTTAACAAATAAATCCTCTATTTCTCTTTTAAAGTACATATATAAATGGTATCAAATAAAATTCACTTTATAAATGGATATTATTTGATATCATTATTTGCAGTCTCTGTTCCGCGAAATCTTCATATAAAACACCAAATTCATTAGATTAAAGAGGATGCAAGGGTGATTCGAATAGAGTACACCGCTGGAAAACACGTTTTAAGTTAAAATAAAAACCAACCTGAAATTGTTTTTAGCCTGCAAAATGTTGCATAATGCTCCACATGTTTCCCTGTCTCTCAAAATACATCCAGTGTTAGCGGCTTTATCTATATGGCGCAGCTCACAGTGGCAATTGCGCGTTGATATCAACGGCAAATTCACATATTTTGTCTTCAACTACAATCTTCAATAATAAAACAACAAAAAATATTTTTCCGCGAACTGAAAACCCCGTAATGTTTTACAATAGTATCCGTAAATCAATCAACGATCACATTCAGCCGACAAAGCGTTTGTAAATAACAACTTACCACAATATTAATAAATGACTAAATTTGATACATACATATTGTTGTGAATTATGAGAGAATAATGTTCTTATAGTTTGTCTGTATAAAAAGAACTTTTTAATAGACAATTGACATTGGAAGCGTTAGGTTAATTGGCTCTATATTTAAAGACAATAAGCAGCCATAAATAATTTAGTTTAATTATACCTTAACCGGATGACCGGAAAAGCGGCGAAAGTGATCTAAAGTTTCGGTAGAAATATAAGATTTTTGGCGCTTATTCAAAGTAAAAACAGGGCTAAAAGTTAAAAGTTGAATTATTATCAGACGTAGATAATTGTTTATATGATAACGAATTACAACTTATTTTCCATCCATTGATGGGTGGGGGGAGGGTGATAAGAATCACTAAATATGTAACAAGTTTGCGTTTTAACGCGGAGGGGGTATAGAAAAGCGCGTGTTTTATTAATTTTATATAATTTTTTAGGAAAAGAAGGAGGTTGTTCCTGTGAAATATATTTTAAGTGTTTTATTAATTTTATCTGTAATTACCGTATCAAAATACGCCGACGCAACAACGCCCAAGTTATTGTTGCATATGAATAGCTCTTTTGGGGATTCATCGCTAAGCAGTCATGGTGTGGCGGTAAATGGCCCAGAAATAAGTACTGCACAACCACTGCCAAATTTTGGCGGTGCTTCAGGATTGTTTGACGGTGCCGGCGACCATTTGGAAATTGAGGATTCTAACGATTTTTATTTTGACGGAGATTTTACAATCCATATGTTTTTGAAGTTAACATCACTGGGAGTTTACCAAACAGTTTATCGTCAATCGGATGGAGGCAGGCTTTCAAATGGTCCTAATTATATAGATATAAACATAAGTGATGTTAACAGAATAATTTTTCAAAGCGATGTTGCGGGTTCCAATAGCGTTCATTGGCATGTGGCATCCCCAGGTTTTATAGCGGGACAATGGCAACATATTGCAATTGTACGCGAAGGCGACAATTGGTCTTGTTTTGTGGATGGAGATTCTAAAATGTTGACTTTAGCTTCCGGAAGTTATTCAAATTCGTTGCCGGATGTTAGCAGTAAACTTTGGATTGGTAGCGGTGTAAATGGCGATTTAAACGGATGGCTTGATGATGTTGTGATTGTTAAAGGCGAAGCTCTTTGGAATACTAATTTTACCCCTCCGGTTTCAGAGACTCAACCGGAAGTTCAAAATGGCGCTCCAGAAACACAACCAGGCGGCATCGCAACACCCCAGTTATTATTGCATATGAATAGCGCGCCTTTTGAGGATTCATCGGTTAGCGGTCATGACGTGACGGCATCCGACGCCCAAATAAATACGGAGCAACCACTGTCAAATTTTGGCGGTGCTTCAGGATTGTTTGACGGCGCCGGCGACTATTTGACAATTCCTGATTCCGACGAATTTCATTTTAATTGTGATTTTACAATGCATATGTTTTTAAAATTAACATCACTGGGAGTTAACCAAACAGTTTATCGTCAATCGGATGGAGGCAGGCTTTCAAATGGTCCTAATTATGTAAATATATACATAAGTAATATTAACAGAATAATTTTTCAAAGCGATGTTGCGGGTTCCAATAGCGTTCATTGGCATGTGGCATCCCCTGGTTTTATAGCGGGACAATGGCAACATATTGCGATTGTCCGTGAAGGGAATAGTTGGTATTGTTTTGTGGATGGAGAAGCTAAACCTATAACTTTAGCTTCTGGAAGTTATTCAAATGCGTTGGCAAATGTTGCCAGTGATCTTTGGATTGGAAGCGGCGTGGATGGCGATTTAAACGGAAGGCTTGATGATTTTGTAATTGTGAAAGGCGAAGCGCTTTGGAATACTAATTTTACCCCTCCAACTTCAGAAACGCAACAAGGCGAAGTTTCCATGCTGAGCAGCGCGTACCAGCGCGGGGCGGACCCGACTAGCGCCGTGCTCGAAGCAGCGTTAGGCCCGTTCACACCACTTAGCTATCAGCCGTCATCGACACCCGGATACGGGGACGGCACGATCTGGTATCCCGATCCAGCCGACGTAAGCGGCCCGTTTGCGGCGATTGTAGTTTGTCCGGGCTACGCAGAGGGTGATAAGCAGATAGATTGGTTGGGCGCCAGGTTGGCATCTAACGGCTTTGTTGTGATCACTATATCAACGAATAACGGCGATGATAAAGCGGACTCGCGTAAAACCCAGCAGCTGTTGGCTCTTAATACGATTATTACAGAGAACAATACTGCCGGCAGCCCGATCTCCGGGCTCGTGGACGCGGATCGCGTTGGTCTTATTGGCCACTCATTAGGGGGAGCCGGCGCGTTAATGGCGTCAATAAACAACACTTGGATTGACGCAGTTGTCCCTATTGCGTCACGCAACAGTTTAATTAACGGCAGCTTTGACCAACCATACGAAGATGTGAAAGCCGACAGCCTGGTTATCGCTTGCGAGGATGACCTGATCGCTCAGGTAGATACTCACGCATTACTGTACTACAACAGCCTCCCTAATGATAAGGCTTTTCTGGAGATCAGCGGCGATAATCACTTTTGCGGCAATACCGGCCATGGGCACGAGATATTGTTGGGAAAGTACATTATATCCTGGATGAAGATATATCTTGATTTAGATCTTCGCTACCAAAAATATTTAAGTGGCCCGGAGCACGATGCGGACTATCCAGGGGTTGAAATTTCGAGATATTTTGATAGCGGCATCCATTGTGTTAACTAACGAGTGGTCAAGACTTTCTGGGCTAATCGTTGCGTTGCCAATAAACTGAGCAAAGCGGAAGAATCAGGCCGGCAGCCTGATTCTTTCCGCTTCTACTCATTGTTTTCCTCAAATGGAATAATAGATAACGGGCATGTTGTTGTAAAGATGATATATGCTTCCGTATTGCCTCGGATGAAAACAGATGGAAACATAATTTATGGACACTGCCTAAACTCCAATCTATAAATTATGATAAACAAAATGTCAACTATTAGCGGGAAAATGGGGAAAATATTGAAAATTCTTCGGTAAATCATAGCGTTGAACTGCTATTTACAATCACCCAAAGGGTGATTGTTAGTGGCACAGGCATATCCTGCCTGTGATCAATTGAAACACAGGCAAGGATGCCTGTGCCACTATTTATATAGATTTTAAAATCGCTCAATTTAGGTATAAATTCCATGTTTCCGCTATAACGTATCGTTTTTTTACATCAAATCAAACACTGAAAGCTGCGATTTGTCAACATCTTCATAACCTGATATATACAATGGGATATCTTTATAAATATCCATAAAGCATTTGTATTTGCTTTGTTTAACTGATTTAGCTCTATATTTGACTTCAAGTGCTATTTTTTTGTCAATTATGAAGTCTATTTGAGTTTAACTTTTTGGTAGCGTTCACACTAGGAGACCTGAAAAATTATAGTTCACTTTAAAACTTTTTATTCTGGGATTTTGTCCCAGACTCTAAGGTTTTATAAGGCATAGCTGGAAGCTCGGAAATATATTTTCTAAAGAGGAGAATTAA
>JAIQZQ010000078.1 GCA_021777105.1 Candidatus Anammoxibacter sp. | reverse complement strand
AATATTATTGCCGCCGGTGTGATCGCGTATTATCAGAATACACTGGAAAAAGCAATTGTGTTGGCTATTTTCCTGCCGATTATTTCAGATATGAGTGGCTGTTCTGGAAATCAGGCGGTAGCGGTAAGCATAAGAGAGTTGACCCTGGGAATGGTAAGGCCCCATGAATTGACAAGGGTTTTTTTGTAAAGAAGTCGTTGTGGGCATTATAAATGGTTTAATTCTGGGATGTTTGCTTGGGGGCGTTGCTATGCTATGGAACGGCAATCCATACCTTGGGCTTGTAATCGCAACCGCCTTAGCCGCTAATACAATCGTAGCCGTTTCATTGGGCGGGTTGCTACCGCTTGTTTTGAAAAAGTTGAATCGGGATCCCGCTTTGGTTTCCGGGCCTATTTTAACTACAGTTACCGACATGTGTGGTTTCTTCTTTGTCCTGGGATTTGCAAATGTGATAATGCATAAACTAATCGTATAATTAGCGCTTGTTGCTGAAACCAACTTTTCTAATATTATCGTTTTTCCTTAAATTCGATTATATATGAATCAAGCTCTTTAACGTTTACATCTAAAATGTCAATACGGAAATCTTTCAATTCGTTTTCTGAAAAATTAATCGTAAATTCTTCCTCTGCAATAACTTGATTTTTGTTGTCAAATAATTGTATTAAAAATAAAGCTAAACCATAATATTCATGTGACGAATTTTTTATAAAACCGGTAACCTCGCATATAAATTCGGTATTGCTAATATTTACATCTTTTACAAAAAAATCGCCGCCGATACTTTTGAACTCTTCCTGGATTTTCCGGGTCTCTAATTCCTCTTCTTTTATGTCCTGAGTATTAATATTTTCAGTTTTTTCTGATAAATTGTTTTCGATTAAATTGTTCTCATATGGATTGTCTTCGTCTAGCTCAAATTTAAAAAATTTAGTTGGTTTTGTTTGTTTTCCGAATACAAGGGCATAATCTTTTATGTTTTCGGCGCTTCCTCCTGTCAGGATCTCAGTGAAATTTATTGGCATTCCATTAGAAATTGATACCACTGAAAAATTCTGTTCCCATAAAAGAGTATTTTTTTTGTCAAATAACATTAACTTAACGTTGGCAACACTATAATCTTTTCCTGAAGCGTTTAATATAATGCCTGAGGCTGTAATAGAAGAGCCATACAAAGAAAACCTGATATCTTTTGAATAAAATCCTTTTCCTAAATTATTATATCCCTCAATATCAAAAACGTCTAAAACTTGGCCCTCATTTTTAGTATCATCATCAATGGTTATGGTTTTATCTTTCTCAATAGTTATTACATCTTCCTTTTCTGCAAGTTGTTTATCATGTTTTACTACGATATCCGATATGACATTAAGTTGGGCTTCTAATGATTTCTCCTGAGAATTATCTGGTTTAGGTATTTTCATTAAATACTTTTCAAATATTTCCATATCTATCGCTTGTTTTTCTAAATTCTTTCTTAATTCTGCAACTCCGTCTTTCAAAATTTCAATCGTCTCAAAAGAATCTTCATTTTTCATTTCCAAAGAGTTAACTTTTGCAATTAATTTTGCAAGCTCTTTTTCTTCAGTATCAACAGAATGGGTAATCACACTGCGGGATTCAGTTTCATTATTTTTGTTGATACTTGAGGAATTGCCGGACGCTCCTGATATTTCATCAAATTTATTGTGCAGCGTTTCCAATCTTGTGGTTAATTCATGTATATTTTGTGATTTAATTGCGTCTAAAGAGTCTTCTAATGAATATAATTTGTTTTCTAGTTTTGTAATTTTCGAGAAACAACTGTTTAATACCGATTTCATTTCATATATATCGCTTGCCGGTTCTTCTTGACCAAAAGCGTTGCCAAAGAAATATGATCCTAAGAAAAATACTATTAATACGAAATGTTTAAAAAGCATATTATTCTAATTTATAAATTTTATCACAAAATTATAGCTATATTTTTTGCGCCTTAATAGTTCTTCACAAAGGCCCAAAGCTAACTTGAAATCTAATATTATATGATTTTATAAACATGCTATCATCATTAAAATTTAATTATTTTTCTATAATTATTTACCTTACTTTTGGTAGTATTAAAATATACTGAATAAAGTTTAGCATTTTTTGTGTAATTACTACCTAACCCGGATTAACCGGATAAGTAAAAAGGTCGGAATTATCTTTTTAAAAATATCCTGTCAAAAATTGTCACAATATAAGTTATAAGATACTAATTTGCGCGGAACGTTAAAAAAAGCGTATGAAAAGATGAATATGCGCAATGCTAATAAGAATATTTGTTAAACATTTCGTGGAAATTATTGAAAATAGAGCGGGTTTTTCCGTCAACAACAAAGGTATTTGCGCCTTGAGAAATTTTTATTTATCATACCGTAAAAAAGATTGAAAATATGTAGTTTAATTTAATCTGCGCACAGAAAATGAGTTAAAAAATGCTTTATTAATATACAAGATCTTGCCGGCGTCCTGGCTTTACAACAAATAACCGGCATCACTTCTTCGATTAAATCCAGCCTTGATATACTCAAAAGCATTAGGTCTTTCGAAAAATTTCAAGAGCCCTGAGCTTTTACTCGGGCGGCATGGACAAACTTTGTTTATCCGTGTTCTCTGTATGCCCGGTGTTTACACGGGCATACGAGTTTGTCCATGCCGCCCGGCATGGATACAGCGTATAAATATAATTTAGAAGGCTTAATCCGTTTAACTATATATACCATGATGAAAAAATTATTATTAAAAAGAATAACAAATAAACATGTTTATAACCTGGCTCTTGTTTTTCTGCTTCTATTGCCGGTCGCTGTAATACTTGAAGCCAATGGGCAGGATGAATTATTAATTATAGAAGGAACAGGCAAACCACAAATCACATTAGATGAGATAAAAGCGGAAATTAATCACATAGAAAATAGTGAGATAATTGATGTGGAAACAAAAAAAAGTGTTCTAGATATATATCAGCAGGCAATTACTCAGCTTAAAGTCGCCGCAAATTGGAAAGCTAAAACTAATGCGTTAACAGTAGTTATTGACACTGCTCCTTCCAAAATGGAAAGCATTAAAGAGGAACTTGCCGCCCCTTTTGTGGAAACAAGCCCTGATATTCAATCAGATTATACATTGCCTCAATTAGAAGCTTTGCTTGCTCAAGCTAAAACAGCATTTATTACAAAACAAAACGAATTAACAAGACTGGAATCGGAGCCGCAGCATAGATCAAGCAGGCAAATAGCAATTCCCGACCTTATAACTGAAGCTAATAAAAGGCTTGAAGAGATTGAGGCGCAAATTGCCGGTCTTAAATTCGTTGAGGAAGCAAGTGAATTAAAAAAAGCGAGAACCTATCTTTTTGAAATAAAGAAAGAGACTGTTTTTCAGGAAATCAACAATTATGAGAAAGAGATTCAAAGTTACAATGTCACATCTGAACTTATTTTACTCCAGCGCGAATTGGCGGCGCGTCATTTTACTCAAACTGAAAAACTGGCGTCCGCCTTGGAAAATGCAATCAATGAGAGGCGGCGTGTTAAAGCTGAACATGACGAACAAAAATCAAAGGAAGCCTTGCGAGCCGCTATTAACTCCGCGCCTTTTCTTCATGACCTGATTGAAGAGAATGCCGCATTAGCCAAAAAACGCACGGGGGTTAACGGATTAATTGTAAAAATTGAAAATACGTCCAGAGAGATTGAAACCTTTGGGCAAAAACTTCAACAAATAAAAGACGATTTCGATATAACAGCGAAAAAAGTGGAAGCTGCCGGCTTAACTAATGCTATCGGTTTAGTTTTACGAAAAAAACGCGAAGAACTCCCTGATATTAGCGGATTAATAAAAAGAATAAAAAGGCGTAAAACGGAAATTGTAAATGCGCAATTAGAGTTGATTGATCTTGAAGAGCTCCGCTCGCATCTTTCAGATATTGAGCCAATGCTAAAAGATGCTCTTGATACTTTCTATATAGGGGGGATTAATTTTAAACCGGAGGAGATTGAAAATGAGATAAGGGTTGTTCTTGAAAATAGAAAGGAATATCTTGAGGCTCTCATAAACGACACTAACAGTTTGTTTTCAAAGTTAATTAATTTGGATACAATTCAAAGAAAGTTGTTGTTGATTACGGAGGAATTCAGAGATTACATTAATGAACATATCCTGTGGGTGCAAAGCGCTCCGCCTTTCAGGTTTTCAGATTTTAGCAGAATGAAAGATGGTGTAAGTTGGCTTGTTAATAAAGAAAACTGGGCAGGGCTTATAGAGCGTTTGTGGAAAGATATTAACCGAAATCCAATAAGTTTTATAATCTTTCTAAATTTTATAATTGCTTTATTTGTTTTTCAGCCAATATTGAGAAGAAAAATAAAAAAGATAAACTCTCTTGTTACTCAAAATAGATACGCTTTGTATAGATATACTTATAATGTTTTAATATTTACCGTTATAAAAATAGCTATGCTTCCTTTTATAACAGGTTTTGTTGCATGGCGTCTTAGTGTAAGCTTAGACGGCTTGGAATTTGATTGGTCTATTTCCGCGGGTTTATATACGTTTTCTCTCTTCTATTTTGCATTGAAGTTCATTGAAGAGACGCACCGTTCGAACGGACTTGCCGAATCCCATTTCAGATGGGATTTGAATTATTCAAAAATTGTCAGAAATCACTTGAAATGGTTTAAATTTATAGCCTTGCCTCTCTCATTTTTAATTTCAGTATTTGAATTTCAATCTAATGACTTATGGTTAAATTCAATAGGGCGTATTTCATTTATTGCCCTTCTTTTAACCATTGCGTCTTTTATAATTTTATTGTTACGTTCTGAAGGCAAAATAACGCAGGATGTTGAACAAAAAGAGCGTAGTAAATGGTTTTTCCGTTTTAGATATTTGTGGTACTCTATTTCAGCTCTTATTCCTTTTATTTTAGTTGCGCTTTCAGTATTTGGTTATTTCTATACGGCAAGAAGACTTGAATTGCGGTTTTACGCTTGCTTTGGCCTTGTTTTTATATATTTCATTATAAAAGCTAATTTCTTGCGCTGGTTTTCAATTTCTCAAGCCAAACTGGGGATCAAAGAGTTCCGTGAAAAGCAGGTATCTCACCCTTCAGATGATAAGACTGTAACAGGCGCTCCTCTGTCTGAGGAGAAGAGCGAAACTCTGAACGATTTAAAGCTTGATCTAAAGAATATAAATATAAAAACACGTCAACTTCTCCGCGCATTATTAGGTCTGTTTCTTGTTGTCGCCATTTGGTTTATTTGGTCGGGCGTCTTTCCCGCATTTAGTGTTTTAAAAAAAATAGAACTTTGGTCTAGTATTAAAAAGATAAATGAAACCATAGTCTCACCAAACGGCAGTGCGGCAGTTCAAGTTTTAGAAAATAACGTGCCGGTAACTTTAGCGGATTTGCTATTCGCAATTATTATTATTGTTTTTACATTCATCATTGCTAAAAATATGCCTAAATTTTTAGAATTTATAATTCTTCAACGGCTAAGCCTTGAAAAAGGAATACAATTTGCGACAACTACGATACTGCGTTATTTTATCACTATTATAGGGATCCTTATCGCATGCGGATATGTTGGGCTTAGTTGGGGAAAAGTTCAGTGGTTGGTCGCCGCGATATCCGTTGGCCTTGGTTTTGGCATTCAAGAAATATTTGCTAATTTTGTTTCCGGTTTAATAATACTTTTTGAACGCCCGGTGCGCCTGGGTGATATTGTGACGGTTGGCGATATTTCCGGTGAAATAACTCGAATACAAATCCGGGCGACAACAATATGCGATTGGGATAAAAAAGAAGTTATTGTGCCAAATAAAGAATTTGTAACCGGAAAAATGACCAACTGGACGCTATCCAATCGTATATTAAGGCTTATTATTCCGGTTGGGATTGCTTATGGATCAGACACTGAGCTTGTTAAAAAGATTCTTTTTAAAACAGCAAGGGAGCATCCTATGATAGTAAACGACCCGGAGCCTTTAGCTCTGTTCATTAAATTTGATGACAGCTCTCTTAATTTTGAACTCAGGGTATTTATTGGCGATTTTACGCATGGCGACATGCTTAAAATCCGTGATGAATTAATGACTTCAATTAATAACGCCTTTAAGGATGCAGGCATTGTTATTGCCTTCCCGCAGCGCGATATCAATATTAAAACCATGCAGGATAATTTATTTAATAATTAGTCAGCTATGGTTTATTTAGACTATTAAAAATGCCATACCTTTCTCCGTTAAATTCCAGAAACATTATTAAAAGGAACATAACGCCTGTATTGAGGAGGTGGACATTCCCATTCCCACAGCTTATCTTCTAAAATTTGTTAAAGAGAGAACAAATTTTAAGTTTTTTCATACACGGATCAATTAATTGCGAGAAGAACCTCTTTTCTAAAGTAAGGATGGAACTCTATGTTTCAAAGATGGAGGAACGGGGTTGTATATGAATGTGAATATTTTGATGAATATTGTATAGGTATTTAGAAAGATTGTGATTTGTTCATGAATATATTATCAATATCAAGCAATATTATTATCTTTTTGTTTATATTTAACAAGCCTTGTATATATTGGGCCTTGTAATTATTGCCGGCGTTTGCGACTTGGCTAAAGTCTTCGCTTTTTGAAGTTATTACTTCGGAGACGGCGTCTACAACAACGCCGGCCAAGGCGTTATCTATGTTTAAAATAATGACGCAGCTCTCTTTGTCATGTTTTTTCTCGCTCATTCCAAATACCAGGCGCAAATCAACAACAGGAATCACCTTGCCCCTGAGATTAATTACACCTTTTAGATGATCAGGAGCTTGCGGCACGGGAGTCGCCGCCGGCATGCCTATTATTTCCCTGACTTTTAGTATCTCTATACCATACTCTTCGTTATTCAGCGCAAATGTAAGAAATTTATCATTATCGCTTATAGGGTAATTTTTAAAGCCATGTTTTGTGTCGTCTAACTTAGGTTTCGTTGCGGATGTCATAAAAATATCAATTCGCCGGCAAAATTGTTGGCCGGTCGGCAAGATTAGTTAGAAGGTATTCTTTTATAGACGAAACGATTTTTGAATAGTCGCTTTCCTCAAAAATCTTAATGTTGTTAGCTGGTTCCAGTCTTTTTAGGCTCTCAAGGATTTTAGGTTTAACATTATACAGGGCCATAAATAATGCGAGATAATTAACGCCGACCAGGAGATTCGCGCCAACATCGTCGATATCGTCTACCCTCTTAAAATCGATTAATTGGCAATACCTGCCTTCGTTAACGCAGTCATTTAAATAGTCGCGCAGTTGGGCTGCTCCGCTTCCGGTTAAATTGTTGAAAAGTTCCACTTTTTCAATTTCTATAAATTGTAATTTGCTCTTTATTAGCATGATAATATATGTCCTTAATTAAATTTGTTCCGCAATTAAATTTGTTCCGCCGAACGGAAATGATTGAGAAATTTATAGCAATTGCCGATTGCCAGCAAATTTCCAACAACGGCCATCAATACTAAAGGGATTAAAGGGTATCCCATAACGCAGCTAACCATTGCCACAAAAAAGTTTACGTCGCGATGACCTAACATGTCAAACTTTCCCGAGTTAAGTTTTTTCCACGCGGCAAGCCCCGCCTTGTCAATAAAAAGCTCTTTAAGATAAAAACGCCCCAGCCAGGACGCGCACGCAAACAGCCCAATTAAAAGCGGCAACCGAGAGCCTGTTTTAACGGAAATGCCGTAAGAAAGGCCTGCGGCTATAGCAACTTCAGATATTCGGTCAACAATTGAATCAAAAAAGCCGCCAAGGGATGATTCCATCAATTTAAGCCTTGATATTTTTCCGTCCATGGCGTCAACTATTGCGCAGGCGTAACATAAAGCTCCGCCTGTGATAAATTGACCTAAAACAAACGCCGCGCAAGCCGTCAACGACAAAGCCAGGGAAACGGCGGTTAAATGATTCGGCCTGATGTTTGTCAATGCCGCCAGCTTTGTCAACGGCAATGAGATAGGCAAATTAAAAACACGTTTAAATACGTTTACATCTCTTACGGTAAACCTCCTTTTCCATGCGCTTTTAAAGATCTCGTTTTTGCACTTCTTCAGGTCATTATGATCGTCGCTTTCCCACCATGCGTCATCAGTCATATCAAAAGCCTCAACATAGAAGCCCTTTTCAACCATTAATTGCATTGCGGACGGCCTGTCATAATCTCCCTTTTCAACGCATTCGCTCACAGCGTCAAGAAAAACCGGCTCGCACACTGCCATGCCCGTCACAACCCTGTTCCATTGCGTCATATCCTTCAACATTCCTATCGCGGAGACTCTGTTGTTGTTGTTGTTGTCGACAAAAGCTCCGACCGACTCGTCAATGCGTTCATTGCGCGCCCCAACCACAAGGTCTCCCGTCAACTTCATTGCGCGCTTTATTGTGTCGGTTTCAAAGATCGTGTCTCCTAACAATAATAAAAATCTCTCATTGATAATCTCTTTTCCCAAAACAGCGGATGTAAGTATGCCGTCTTCATAGTTATTTGCGTCTCTATAGATTATGTCTACTCCTCGCCAATTATCGCCAAAGTGGTTTTTGATAACATGGCTTTTATATCCAACCACAATCACTGCCTTTGAGATTCCGGCTTTTTTCAGATTAAACAAAAGCCTTTCAAGGATAGGGACTCCCCAAATGTTGATCATTACTTTTGGTTTGTCTATTGTCAATGGCCTTAATCTAGTGCCGTCGCCCGCGGCTAATATTAAAGCGGTTGTTACTGCTTTATATTGATTTTGAGGCTCAAATAGCCCCAATGTTGGGTCATCCAGCCAGGGCGTAATCATTGTTGTTATACGGTTATTAAGCGCGTCAATTTCATTAAATTCCGGGTTTCGCGTTTCATTGTCAACTATAGCGCTATAAGGCATATTATTAATTCTCCTGAGATGAAGCATTAATTTATTAAAATATTAATGCTGTAAAATATGTTTTCTACGAGATTAATTTCGTAAATTGATTAAATTGTTTCGTCAATGAAAAATAGAGACCGCTGCTTTAAACGGTCTTTTAAGGCGTTGTCTTTTTCTCGCCTTTATTTTTCGCCTTCTTTTCGTTGTTTTTATTATTTGCTTTTTTATTTTCAGGCAGCTCTTTTTTAAAATGTTTATCCATTTCTTATTAATTAAACCCTTTCTTAAATAAAGATGTTGTATTTAATTAACATTGCGCTTGAGCCTGCTCCGTTAGGCTAAAAGCCTATTCTATTTTTTGATAGAATAGGCTTAAATTTTACAAGTTACTCATCGTAGGACTCGTCTTTAGTTTCTTCATTTTCCTCTGTATTTTCATCATCATCGAGTTCAATTATACCCAGGTAATCATCTGGATTAATTTCTTCCTCAGGTTCTTCTATTTGCTGGTCCTGAGGTTCTTCATATTGATATTCCCCGCTATCAGGATTTTCCTCTGAATATGCGACCCTTGAATCAGCGCAGAACATACTCAATCCCGATACAAATAAAGTTGTCATAAAAATAAAGATTAGGTTTTTCATGTTTTTTTTACTCCTTTTCAGTTTTTAAATCTTGCAAAATAATTTAATTTAATATAGTCAAAAGCATTAGGTTTTCGAAATTTGCTAATGAATAAAAGGCTAAAGCCTTAACTCCAATAAGCTGTGTTTATTGGAATTTACCCTTTCGGGTTTTATTTCATTGCATCTGAAGCAAGCAGACTTGATCATAATTTCTTGAAAATCTGATTTGTTTGGCTATAACATCGTAAAGTTTTAGTGTTCTTTATCATTGGCGCGTCGATTAACCAACAAGATAATGCTAATACCGGTAATTGTTACTCTTTTATTCCGCCCTTAAATGAGATCATCCTGTTTTTCCAACCAGCTTTCTTGAATTTTTGGAAATCTTCAAATATTTGCACAACTGTTTTATATTATTCACACGCAATGGTTTGTTGCAGATTGAGAATTCGTATCCTTGCTCTCTAAGATCGTCCTCTTTTTTGTAATTCTCTTCGCATAATGTGGACATGATTTGCATTGACGCGTCAGGGCAGCTTTTTTGCAACTCATCAAATTCATCAAAACTACCCGTATCAATATTGCCGATATCCAGAAAAACCATATCCGCCTCCGGTTTCACTTTTTCCATCATCCACTGTTTAATGCTGCCGGCGGTGTGGATGTTGTGTGTTTCTATAAATGTGTATTGAAAAAGATCCCAAGTGTTGCGGTCTTTGTCAATAACTACAATGTTTGCCATTTTTAGCTCCCTCCTTTAATAAAAAAGTTTTTGTTTTTAACCGGCAGGTTAAATTGATTAAAAAAAATAAACAATTTGATATAATTGTTATTAGCAAACACTGTGCCGTTGCATTTCTGTTTTTGTAAGTTCCTGAAACTAAAAGAGTTAACGATAGCGGAAAAATCCACTTTACTTTTTTAAGAAAAGGTTTATACTCAACCAGGTCATCTTGGCGTAATAATTGCTTATCTACCTTAAAATATGGCCATTTTGACGCGGTAATTCTGTTCTATTTTCAAAAGCAATTCTAATGTGTAAAGAAATATGAAAACCAATATTTTAGTAATTACAGGGCAAAACCGCGATGAATGGGATAAGATAATAGCCTCTTTACAAAAGAACAAGTCTCTTTTTGTGTTTACCGCGAATAAGGCGGGGACGGCTTATAAGTTGTTGCGGACCGAGGCGATAAATATAGCATTGTCCGATTACAGCATCCCAAAGGTTAACAGCATTAGTTTTTTAAAAAAGATTAAAGTTCTAAGGCCGGATGTTGAGGTCGTCTTTCTTTCTGAAAACGCAAATTTGTCAAAAGCCATCGCCGCCATGAAGGAGGGGGCGTACGATTTTTATGAGTTGCCTGTGAATTTGAGGCTGTTAAACGCTGTTATAAGCAAGGCAATTGAGAAACAAGCCTTGCTGTTTGAAAAACTGGAGCTTGAGCGGAAAGTTAAAGAGGTTTTTGATTTTGGCAATATAATCGGCAGAAGCAAGCCTATGCAACGCATTACTGAATTAGTCAGCTCGCTAGCGCAAAAGAATGTCAACGTTCTTATAACCGGAGAGACAGGGGTGGGAAAAGAGCTTGTGGCTAACGCGTTGCATTACAATAGCGCAAGGTCCGCAAAACCGTTTGTAAAAGTAAATTGCGCGGCGTTTAATAAAGGCGTGCTGGAGTCGGAGCTGTTTGGTCACGAGATAGGCTCATTCACCGGCGCGGTAACAAAGAGGCTCGGAAGGTTTGAACTTGCCAACGAAGGCACAATATTTCTTGACGAAATAGGAGATGTTCCGTTAAGCACGCAGGTTAAACTTCTCAGAGTGCTTCAGGAGAAAGAGTTTGAAAGGGTAGGCGGAAACGAAACAATAAAAATAGACACAAGAGTTCTTGCGGGCACAAATAAAGATATGAAAAAACTCGTTGAGAAGCAAAAATTCAGGAGCGACTTATATTACAGGCTGAATGTGGTGCATATAGAAGTGCCGACGCTTAAAGAACGAAAAGGGGACATCCCTTTGCTTGTGAGCTTTTTCATTAATAAGCTCAACGATGAAAAAGATTATAAAATCAAAGGCATTGCAAAAGAGGCAATGCAAATACTGATGAATTATCAATGGCCCGGCAATGTGCGCGAACTTGAAAACGCAGTTGAGTCCGCAATGGCCCTTGCGCAAAAGAACGTTATTGAACCTAAATATTTGGTAGCGTTCACACTAGGAGACCTGAAAAATTATAGTTCACTTTAAAACTTTTTATTCTGGGATTTTGTCCCAGACTCTAAGGTTTTATAAGGCATAGCTGGAAGCTCGGAAATATATTTTCTAAAGAGGAGAATTAA
>JAIQZQ010000077.1 GCA_021777105.1 Candidatus Anammoxibacter sp. | reverse complement strand
ATCGGTCTCTTCTCCTTTAGCCGTCAGCATGATAACAGGAATTGAAGATGTATTGTTGTCTCGTCTTATATGTCTGCACACATCAAGGCCATCCATTTTAGGAAGCATTAAATCCAATATTATCAGGTCAAATGTCTGTTTGCCTAGTATTGACAAGGCCTCTTCACCGTTAAATGTTGTTACACAGTAATAATTGTTCTTTTCAAGATTGTATTTAACTAATTCAGCAATGTTTTTTTCGTCTTCGCTCATTTTATTGCCGGGGGAACTTGCGTTTTAAAATTTATATTTTCGGTTATCATAGTTAAATAAATATGATTTGTGAAATATTATTCAAACGGGTTCATACTTGCTAGCAAATATTGAGACAGTGTACATCTTTTCCCACATTTTTCATAGCGCCGCCGCAAAGAAATTACCTCTGTACTAAACTGCAATATTGTGATAGTATTCTGTTTTTTGAATAATAATGGAAAGATTCGCAAAATTTGTTCAGGCATATCGCTGGTTGTTCATTGTTGCCCTAATTCTGCCGTCGCTCTTCTTTATCAAAAATGCGGCGAATGTAGAGACGAATAACTCTATAGAGATATGGCTGGAGCAAAACGACCCTGCCCTGGCTTTTTATGAAGTTTTCAAAAACGACTTCGGCAACGACGAATTCCTTCTTGTAGCAATTGACGACGACAACATCTTTACGCCAACCGGCATTAAAAAGGTAAGCAAAGTAGCTTCGGACATCCTTGCCCTTGACAGGATATCCGAGGTGATATCGCTTGCCGACACTTTTAAGGAGAAGATAAGCTCTCCGTATTTCAAGGAGTTGTTGCGCCGGGCCAAATCGGCAAACCTTGAGAATAAAGACTCTAAAAAATCCGGAATCATAGACATCTTTAAACAAGAGATGTTAAATGACCCGCTTTACGTTAACAGCGTTATATCAAAAGACGGCAAAACCACCGCGATCCTGGCACGGGTTAAAGAAATTGCGGCAAGCGGCAAAGAGGGAGGCAAACCACAAAATCCCACCGAATACAGAAAACGGCTAATCGCAAATGTAAGAGGCGTTATTGCAAAAAGGTGTAACAGTGAAGAAGCGGCCGACCAACCTGAAAAAGAGGCGTGGTTTATGGAATTTGTCTCCAGATTTATTCCTATAAAGGAGCCGACCCCGCTTCCTTTGGGCGTTCACTTGGCCGGGCCGTCGGTTGTAAACGCAGAGCTTGACAGGATGTCGCAACGCGACCTCTCAATGTTCATTCCCTTGATGTTTATGATAGCGCTTGTGGCATTGGTTCTCCTTTTTAAAAAAGCGCCGGGCGTTATTATTCCAATGACGGCTATAGGTCTGTGCAATTTATGGACGTTAGGTCTGTTTGCTTCATTTGGAAACACGATGAACATGATCTCCGGCATAATTACGCCGGTTATCTTTATTATTGCGCTTGCAAACTCAATACACTTAATAAATCACTACTATTTAGAAACAGATCAATTAATTGCCCGCCCTTTACGGATAACGACAGTCATTAAAAATATCGGCGCGCCGTGCCTGTTTACATGTCTTACAACCGCGTTGGGCTTTTTGTCGTTAACTTTAAGCGATGTCGCTCCGGTTAAAACCACAGGGGGCTTTATTGCCGCCGGCATCATGATGTCGTTTTTCATATTAACGGTTTTAATTATTCTTGCATTCTCGTTTTTTAGGGGAAAAGAACGCGTAGCAACCATTAAAAAGCGGGACAATCAAATTGGCGTAGCTAAAAAACAGGCGGACATATTCATGCGTTTTCTTAGCGCGACAAGCAAGTTTGTGTGTAAAAAACCGCGTAATATTATAATCTTTAGCGCGGGGCTAACCGTTGTTTCGATTTGCGGTCTATTATTGCTGAACGTGGAGTCGGACCTATTAAAAGCTTTCCCTGAACAAAGCGCAATTACACGCTCAAACAAACACATTGAACAAAAACTGGCGGGTTTGCTGCCTATGGACGTGGTTGTCTCTCCTAGAAACAGCGGCGAATCGTTAATCAAGCTGGAAACGCTAAACCGTATAGACGCTTTTCAGGAGTTTTTAATAGGTATGGATGATATAGGGGCGGTTGTTTCCGTTGTTGATTTTATTAAAAAGGTTAACCTCATCCTTAACAAAGGCGAAGTTGAATATTTTTGTTTGCCGAAATCAGATGAAAAAGCTCAAACAGAGCTGAATATGGCGTCGCTGCATGGGGGAAAGATTGTTGACGGTTTTTACAATGAGGAGAAAAACTCAGGCCGCATCTCAATAAGGATGAAACAGCTGGGCTCTAAAAAATACAGCGAAATAGTTAACAGGATTAAAGAGTATATTAACGCGAATATCTCATCACACCTTAAAGCGGAGGTCACGGGAGTTGTGCATCTTTTGATCAAGATGCAGGATTATCTTCTAATGAGCCAGATTAAGACGTTTTCATTAGCGTTTGTGGTTATATTTCTTGTTATTGCCTTTCTTTTGCGATCCGTCAAACTGGCGCTTGTCGGCATGATACCTAATATAATACCCATCATAATAATAATCGGCGTAATGGGATACTCGGGCATTGGGCTTGATTCCGGCACTGTAATGATAGCCAGCGTGGCAATCGGCATTGCCGTTGACGACACAATACACTTTCTGTACAGGTTTAAAAAAGAGTTGAAACGCATCGCAATTGCGGGACAATACCAAACGCCTACGCGCGCGGATTATGAAAAAGCAATTGAAAGCACAATCTCAGGGGTGGGGAGGGCGATAATATTTACATCAATAGTTGCGTTCTGCGGGTTTATGGTTATCTGCCTGTCAAGTTTTAAACCAATACAACACTTTGGGTTGCTTACGGCAATAACAATGGCAAGCGCCCTTGTCGCTGATCTGTTCATCCTGCCTGCCGCCATTTTAATTATTCAGCCTGAGGTAAAATTCAGGGAGCATGTGAAATAAAACACTAAATGGTAAATTCCAACAAACTCGCGAGGTTGGAGTTAAGGCTTTAGCCTTTTATTCATTCACAAATTCCAAACACCTGATCAGATTAGCGGCTATATAGTTTGCGGGGTTATTTATTCCGGACTATTTTTCTATGTTAACAACAAACGAGCCTTTCCATTTGCAGGTGCCGCAGTTAACATCGCCGCCTGTGTAAGTTCCTTTTATTTGATTTGTATTGCTTATATCGCCCTTCATCGTTGTTTTAACATTGCACTCTTTGGAAACAATCCCGCTAACATCCATTTTTAGAGAATTGCCGGTTATCTTTCCTATCATAATGTTTGTTGTCTTGTGGTCTACAAACATCCCGTACAACACGTTGTCGTCTTGTGTAATCTCCACTGTGTAGGGGCCTGATTTTGCGCCGTTCTTTGTGACGTCGCCGCACCCCTCCTCAACTCCTTGAAAATGAATTGCCCATATTCCCGCAAGGTCATGCCCTTCCCCAGCTATTGCTCCGTTAAACATTGACGCGATAATAAGCAAAGGCAAAAACAACACAATAAAAATCGATGCTTTTTTACATCTTTTGGTATAAGTCATAATCGCTCCTTCCGTTTATCTAAAGCTATGTTTATTAGTTGCTGTGGATTTATTTCTTTTTATACACAATGGTATTGTTATGCCGTTCCGATTCGAATTTGTCTGTTATACCATAAATACTCTCGGTGGAGCCCAGGACAAGGAATCCGTCGTTGGCGAGCATATGGTGAAATTGATCAAAAATTTTGCGTTTAGATTGGTCGTCAAAATAGATGAGTACGTTTCTGCAGAAAATAGAGTCAAACCCTCCAAGGTTTGTAAACGGCTCCATCAGGTTTAACCGTCTAAATTCAACCAGATCGCGAATATTTTGGTCAATTACCCATTTGTCGCCCTCTTTTGTGAAAAATTTTTGCATATATTGAGACTGAAGGCCTCGTTTAACCTCATAATCGCTAAACTCGCCCGTTATTGCCTGGGCAAGAACTCTGGATGAAATATCCGTGGCGACTATGGAAAAATCGCTCGCCTCCAGGCCTTTATTCATAAAATTCTGTATATATTCGTAAATCATCATGGCGAGGCAATATGGCTCCTGCCCGGTGGACGAAGCGGCGCACCATATTCTGGCTTTTGCGCCTTTGCGCTCGGGAACCCTGTTTTTACGCTCTTCCACGGCCTTGCCAAGTTGAGGCAACAGATGGGATTTAAAAATTTCAAAGGGATGATTGTCTCTAAAAAAAGAGGTCTCATTTGTTGTTATAGCGGCGATTATCGCGTCGTGCAAATTAGGGGTGTAGCTGTTTGCCAGCTTAAAATGAAATTGCGAAAAATTGTCGCATCCCTGAGATTGCGCCACCGGCGCCAGGCGCTGCTGAATAAGGTATGTTTTGTCCTTTTCAATAACAATGCCGCATTTATCATAAATAAACTTGCTTATATTATGAAAGTCCTGTTCCGTCAATTCCATATTCATATTTTTAAGTTCCCTTTATTGCCGCCTGATTGATCGATAAAGCTCCAGGCCTTTTATTAAAAAAATGCTATCTTTTATTTTGAGTAAAACGATATACAGCTTCCGGAATGTCGTCTAGGGGCAACTCCTTGTCCGCGAGCCCGGCGTTTACCACGCTGCCGGGCATGCCCCATACAACGCTTGTTTTCTCATCCTGCGCAATCACATGCGCGCCCGCCTGTTTAAGGGGCTCTAAACCTTTTGTCCCGTCATTTCCCATGCCGGTTAGGATTATGGCGACAAGATCGCCTCTAAAAATTGCCGGAGCGGATCTAAACAGCACATCGACTGACGGGCGGCAACCGTTTTCCGGCGGTTCATCCGTTAACGCCGTTATTATCTGTTTGTTGGCGTCTCTTGTTAGAACCATGTGTTTGCCGCCGGGGGCGACATAAATATGGTCGTTTTTTATAAGGTCGTTGTGCAGGCCTTCTATAACTGTATGGCGGCACTTTGCGTCAAGGCTTTTGGCCAGTGATTGTGTGAAAGTCGGAGGCATATGCTGCACGATAAAGATAGGCAAATCTATTTTCTCGGACAAACCGGGCAACATCTGCAACAACGCTTTCGGCCCGCCGGTGGAAACGCCTATCAGAACAGCTCTAACATTGGCGGAAGCCGGCGCATATTCTATTTTTTTCTTTTTTTCTTCACTATCCGTTTTTGTTTCTACTTTAGCTTTGGCAATAGGCATGGTTGCCGAAACCGGAGCGACCTTTTTGCGGCCTAATCTATTTGTGGCAAAATTATGAAGTTTTACGGTCAACTGCCGTTGCAGGACGGCAATATTCTCCTCCATATCTTCGCCTTCAGGTTTTGCGATAAAATCAAACGCGCCCTCTTCCAGGGCTTTCATAGTAATTTCAGCCCCTTTAACTGTAAAAGCGCTTATCATTATCACGCCGATATCAGCTGCCGGCTTGTTTTCGCTGTTAAATTGCTGTATTGCTTTTAGCGTTTCAAGCCCGTCCATATCAGGCATCTCCTGATCAAGCGTGACAATATCAACCGGATTGGTTTTAATAAACTCGATGGCTTTCTCGCCGTTTCTGACAGAGCCTACTACTTTTATTCGCTTCGCGTCATTCAGGATCTTTTCAATTACTGATCGAAAAATCCTTGAATCGTCCACAATTAATACTTTTAAATCAGTATCCATAGATTACAAATTATTTGGTAAAAACATAACCGAAATCAACATGAGGCTTTAATGAATCAACAGATATTTTAGGGGGTAACATATGTTTGAAATAAAAAAACGCTGAAAATCAGTTAGAGGATAACAATATAATATAATACTGGAATTGATAATAACTTAAAGTGGCGCGTTAATCAACACTATAAATATTGGTATTGTCAATAGCGATAGATAAACGCAGTTCTTCTATAAATTTCTGAGTGTCGCATAAATCGCCTGTTATTACCTTAACCGGAAGCGGCGTTTCTATTACAAGCGCCGGGGCCGCGGCAATATTGTATTCCAGAGCTATATTGAGGTTGTTTAAGACGTCTATAACTTCCATCTCATAGTTATCTTCAAGATTTTCGTCAAGAAAGTCTTTAACCGCGTTAATTAACCCCAGGTTTTTATTTAACCGTCCGGATATAAACATTTTAAAACTATTTTTTTGCATAAAATCTCCAAAACTACAATTTTAGGGTTTGAAAAAAAAACACCCTCTGCTATTGAAAGCAAAGGGCGTTTTCTATGCATTAAAGCCGTAATTTAAGCAGCTTCAACTATGAAGCGGTTAACGGCGGATTGCAGTTCGCCGGACACTCTTGCAAGGTCGGAAGCGGACTTGTTTACCTCATTCGCGCTTTTGGTAGATGCTTCCGCGGCGCTGTTAACTCCATGAATGTTGGAGGATACGTCGTTTGCCCCGGTTGCCGCTTCGCTTGCGTTTTTAGCCACATCGTTTGCGCCCGTGGCAACTTCTGATATTGAAGAGGCGATGTTTCCAACACCGGAGTTGGCTTCGGAAACGTTTGATGATATGTCGTTTGCGGCGCTTGTCTGTTGCTCTACGGCGTTGTTAATTACATTAACCGAATCGTTAATTGACTTAATAATATCGGAAACATCGGCTATAACCTTAACGGCTTCAGTAGTGTTGGCCTGAACGCCTTCTATTTTATTCGCAATATCTTCAGCAGCCTGAGCGCTCTGGTTGGCCAGTTCCTTAATCTCGTTTGCCACCACTGCAAACCCCTTGCCAGCTTCGCCGGCTGAGGCGGCTTCAATAGTCGCGTTCAGCGCAAGCAGGTTCGTCTGCTCGGCGATACGTTTTATCACTTCAGTTACATTGCCGATCTCGCGGGCCGCTTCGCCCAACATATCCATAGTGCTTGTGGCGCCGGACGCCATCTTTGCGGCGTTGTTTGACACGGCGGAAGTCTCTTTGGCGTTCTTAGCCACATCGTTGATTGACACCGTCATCTCTTCAACCGCCGCGGCAACCATGTTCATGTTCTTGGACAATTGCTCAGCCGTGGAAGAAACGGTTGTGGCGTTAACACTCATCTCTTCGGAAGCGGAGGCCATTGTGTTAATATTACTAGACATCTGTTCCGTTGCGCTGGATACGTTTGTGACCTGCGCAAGTGTCTCCTCGGAGCCTGAAGCCATTTGAGTGGAGATGCTTGAAAGCTGTTCAGACGCGCTCGCCACTGTTGCAGAGTTGCCTTTAATATTAATTATAACTTTTCTTAAATCTACAACCATTTTATTAAAAGTTCTTCCCAATATGCCTATTTCATCGCCTCTTGTAACCTCAACTTCTTTTGTGAAATCGCCGTTTGCAATATTGCTGGCAATATTAACCAGCGAGTTGATAGGTCTGGAAATTGAACGGGCAAATAAAATCGACACTGTTATTATTGCGCAGACGCAGACGACTGCTATTATGATTATTAACCATTTAAGATTCTTTACTGAAGCAAAAGCTTCTGATCCATCTTTTTTGGCAATCAACGCCCATCTAATATCGCATATATTTATTGGCGCATAAGCAGCCAGAACTTCAGAACCATCATACCCTGTAATAACCTTGGCATTTGTCTCGCCTGATAACGCCCCCCTGCTTGAAACTGTGTCAAACTTGCCTTTATCCGGGTTGGCAAAGGACGCTTTCACTGAATGAGTATCAGGATGCAACACTGAATCAGATCGCATAAGCTTGTCATTGCCTACCAGAATTGTTTCGCCGGTTTTCCCCATACCTTCGCGTTGATTCATAATGTCATTTATTGCCTCTAATGAAAGCTGTAACGCAACTATAATTTCCGGCTTTCCTTCATTATTTAACGCCGACTGGGCAATAAACGCCGCAGGCTCATCATTGCTTGGCGCATATGGCGCAAAGTCGGCTATACCGTATTTATTTGAAACCATCACTTTGCCGACAAGCTCGCCTAAATTAGATTTGCTGTATTTTCCATTTATAAAATTAGTTTGGTAATCAGCCTCTTTTGCCACTGTGTAAAAGCAATATCCATCAGGGTTTAAAAGAAACAGGTCATAGTAGCCATATTTTTCAATATACTTTTCAAAGAAGTATTTGCCTTTTTCATCTTTTGGGCAAAACGCTTCAGCCACATCAATTTCCGCCAGCAATCCCCAGGTCAAACCGGCTAGTTTAATTGGGGTGTACGCTGAAAGAACCGGGTTGCCGTTGTAGTCAATAATAACTTCAGCGCCTGTGTTGCCGGCAATTGCGGCTTTGGCCGCGGCCGTATCGACTTTGCCTGTTTCCGGCCTGGCGAAAGAGGCGGCTACAGTGTGGTTTACAGAGTCAAGAAAAGAGTCCGTCCTCATTAAAAGGTCGCCGCCCACAAGATATGTCTCGCCTGTCTCGCCCAGTCCTGAGCGGTCGGCCATAATTTCGTTAAGCCGGTCTATAGGCATCTGAAATACCGCGACGCCTATCTTTTTGCCGGCCTCAAATATTGGAGATGCTATAAACCCCGCCGGGGCTTCGTATGAAGGCGCGTACCTGGCGTAGTCAACCAATACCACCTCATCCTTGTTTGCGGTTGAGTTTGCCTTGCGAAACGCTTCTCCGAAATTTGTCTGGGCGTATGGGCCGTTAATTAATGAAGTGCCGTAATCCAGCTCTTTAAAAACAGAGTAAACAACCTTGCCGGTCTCGGAATCAACAAGGAAAATGTCGTAATAACCGAACTTTTCAAGATAATTCCGTATTATTGGATGAAACTCGCTGTGCAATGCGCTATAAGCCGAGCTATCAGGAGCCCTGTCAAGCAAATGCTTTGAGCCTAACGGATTTGGGTTCGCCCGTATATAATTGTATTGCGCGACCACGGTTTCGTCGTCAAGCTGATTAAAATAGTTTTGCGAGCCGGACGATCTGCCGTCATTCGTCTTCCTGTACTCAGCGTCAAATTCACCTGAATAATAAGTTGAAAGCTCTCTTCTCATGCGATTAATCTGCTCGGCAGTTGCGGTATTGTCAGCTAAAACAGTCTTAAACGACTCCTGAAAAGCGCCCATTGCGTTAACAATCATTTTATTTTCAGAAAAAGTGAGTATCTGGTTTTCAATTGATTGGAAATAGCGTTCAACAGCTCCTCGTTTTACTTCGCGTTGCGCAACCAGCTTGTTAAACGCCTCCTGACGCAAAGTGCCGACAGTGTCTACCAATACGCCTAAATCTCCTTCGCGTTCTTGAAAAAATCTTTCAATCTGAGCCTTTTTAATCTCGCGCACGCCTTCAAGTTGATTAAAAGCCTGCTTTGAGAGAGAACTACTGCCGCTGATTAACGACATAACGGCAATAACCGCAAAAGGTATTAAACCTACAAGCATAAATATCAGGATTAACTTGCTCCCAATTTTCATTGATGATTTTTCGCTCTCCACTGTAACATTCGATAAATCCCGGCTAACAACATCCGGCAAATTTGCCTCATCTTTTTCCGCCATTTTGTTCCTCTATTTTAAAATTAATTAAATTTAAATTTATTAATATACTCAAAAACATTAGGTTTTCGAAATTAGTCAATAAATAAAAAGCTAAAGCCTTAACTCCGGCAGCATGGTATTGTCGGAATTTACCCTTTAGGGTTTTATTTCATTACGATTTAATATAACCATACGTAAATATTATTTTTCGAAAACCTGATTTGTTTAACTATATTCATCCAGCTATTAAAAGATGTCACATTTATCCGCTCCTTTCTCTTCCTGCTCTTAGGGCTTGCGCATAAAGAACAATGATTGAACGAGATTTTTTATGTTTACAATATAATTTATGTTGTTTCAGCTTTTGAACAACCAACTTTAAAATCTAACAGCGCTTATAAATTTTTTGGCGTTAAGAATTACCAGCAGGTTTTCATTTAACTTGCAAACGCCTTCTATCAGATTCTCATTATTTGTTAAATAGTCGCCTGTTGACGATGACGGCGATTCCCCAATTTTAAACCCTTCTTCAATTCTTTCTTCAGCCACATTTACAACATCGCCTATTTTATCCACCAACACCCCGAACGGCTCCGCTATTGCCTGTTTAAAAATCAACACACATCCGTCGTTATCAGACTCCTTGCTTTCAAAACCGAGCAGCAATCTTAAATCAATTACAAGATGTATCTGCCCCCTGATATTCACATATCCCTTGACCTCTTTAGGCGCATGAAATACCGGCGTGAATCCAAGCTCGCGGTTGATCTCCTTTACATGCAGGATGTCTACCCCAAATAGCCTATCCGCAATCCAAAACGTGCAAAATTGTTTTTGAACGGATATGTTTGCCGCTTCCGAATCGTTAGCGATTGCTGTTTGCATCAAAGCCTCCTTTATCTTAAATATATATACTAAAAAGCATTAGGTTCTTGAAATTTGTTTATGAATAAAAGGCTAAAGCCTAAACTCCGGCAGGCAGAGGTTGTTGGAATTTACCCTTTAGGGCTTTATTTCATTGCGCTTGAATATAACAATACGTAAATATTATTTATCAAAAACCTGATTTGTTTGACTATATAACGCGGTTATCATAATACGGTTTTAATAGTTGCTAAAAACGTCTCTTTGTTAAACTTTGTCTCATACCTGTCAAACCCTGACTCCTTTGCGGCCTTCCTGTCTTCGTCGGAATCAAGAGCTGTAACGGCTATAGCCGGTATTTTATTATTGCGGTTTCCATTTCGCACATTTTTAATAAATGAAAGGCCGTCCATAATCGGCATCTCAATGTCTGAAACAATCAGGTCGAAATCGTTTTCATTAAAACGGGCCAGGCCGGCCTGCCCATCATCGGCCGTCACAACATCAAAACCTTCGGTAACCAGATAACCCTTCATCAACTGCCGAAAGAACGGCGTGTCCTCAAGCAAAAGAATACGATTCTTGTTTGCCGTAAATCCTTTGTTATCCACAAGTTCCTTATCTTTAAACCATGCCGGCTCGGCCTTTTCAACCAAACCATAAATATCCACAAACAGAGTAAGCCGATCCTGAACTATCAAACTGCCGAGCAATCCCTCCTCAATATAGCTATCCTCGTTTAATTTCATAGGAGTTTCAGTTATATCGACTAGTTTTGATATTAAAATACCAAATGGTTTGCTTGTGTGTTTAGGCAGCAGAAGGTGCATCTCTTTCTTTTCAACGCATGGAGATACGCTTAAAACATTGTCCATCCTGATAACCAGAGTTGAGACGCCGTCTATGGTGATAAAGTTTTTATCTCCTATCTGCTCAATGTTGGAGACATCTATACGCTCAATTCGCCTTATTAAAGGAAGAGGAACGGCAAATTGCTCCTTAGGGCCATTCTTGAAAAGCAGGACGGTGTGCGATTCGTTTTCGTCTATGTTATCGTCGGTAGCCGAGGCGTCTTTTGCGCTGCCGTTCAAGTCAATGCAGGCATGCCTTGAAATGCCGTCAACATCCAGGATAAGCGCCACCTTGCCGTCGCCCATAACCGTGGCGCCGGAGTAACAACCCAGCGATTTTAAAGCCGGATGCATAGGCTTAACCACAATCTCCTCCGTGCCCAGCACCCTGTCAACAATCAACCCAAATCTGCGATTGCCGATCTTAAGCACGGTGAAGTTTAGAGACTGTGATATTTCATTATTTTTAAGTTTCTCTTCCTGCTCTTTTCGATATGTTTCCGTTATTTCAGCCCTGACGTCTTCTGTAAACGGCGCAGGTCTTTTTAAAACTTCCGCCAATCTAACCATAGGTAGAAGCGTGTCTCGAAGGCGGTAAACCTCATTGTTGCCGGCGCATTCTATTTTTGTCCTTGCCTCGTTATCATAAAGGCACATTAATTCAATCAGATTAACCTGGGGAATAGCGTATCGGTAATCGCCCACCATAACAATCAGGCAAGGTATAATGGCAAGGGTTAGAGGCAAACGAAGGTGCATTTTTGTCCCTTCCCCCTCAACAGACTCTATGTCGATTGTGCCGCCCAGCTTTTCAATATTTGATTTAACAACGTCCATGCCCACGCCTCTGCCGGAAACATCGCTAATTTGCTCGGCGGTTGAAAATCCGGGCAGCAAAATTAACGCAGTAATCTCTTTGTCATTCATTTGAGCAATTTCGGCTTCTGTTTTGAGTTTTTTTTCCAGAGCCTTCTTCATAATTATTTGCGGGTTTATGCCCTTGCCGTTGTCATTTATTTCTATATTTATTTGCCCGCCTTCATGATACGCTTTAAGCTCAATATGGCCTGCTTCCGGTTTGCCTTTAGCTTTTCGGTCCTCCGGCGACTCAATGCCGTGGTCGCAGCAATTGCGCACAAGGTGTGTCAAAGGGTCGGCCAGCGATTCAAGAATTGTTTTGTCCAGTTCCACTTCAGCCCCTGTAATTTCAATGCTTATCTTTTTGCCGAGTTTATTTCCAAGGTCTCTGGCTATGCGCGTAAATTTATTAAGCACATTGCCTATAGGCTGCATTCTTGTGCGCATAATTGATTCCTGCAACTCTGAAGTGACTATATCAAGCCTCTGCACAATCGTCCTTGCCGTAGGGTCGGACTTGTCAACATTAATAAGCTGCTGGTTTCTTACCAACACCAACTCGCCCGCAAGCATCATCAATTGCTCTAATATATCAACATTTATACGTATAGTTCCGCCGCCGCGCTCTCCTCCTCCGGACGTCGGAGCCGGTTTTGCGCTGTTTGCGTCAACAGGTTTCTCTACAACCGTGGTCATTGCCGGAGCTTTCGGCTCATCCTCTTTTATAGCAGTTTTTTCCGGCGCGGCTTCAGGCTTCTCTTCCTCAACATTCTCCGTTGGCGCAATGTTTGCCCTTTTTACCTGGCTTACGTTGCTTTGAGTTAACTCTACAGCCTCGGCAATTTTATCAGGAGCTATTTTTGTGGAAAAGAGAACGTCATACAACAAAGGTCCTATGGGAAGCCCTGCGTACAGATCGTCGGCCGGTGTCTCAATCTTCGCGTCAACTATATCGCCTATAGACATAAGCTTTTTAATTAACGCCATGGGGTTTTTGCCGCCTTCTTTTGTAAACTCAATCAGATCGTATTTTAACGTGTAAAGAAATTCGTCTTCAGGTATGTTTTTCAAAGTAAATTCAGTTACTTCAAAACCAATGTCAACGCCTTTTAAATCCTCAAGCGGTTTGGTTTCATTTAAATCCTTCTTTACCTGTGTCGGGGCTTCGGTTGACAGCAATCCTGAAAGTATGCCGTATATTTCAGAGATGTCCATGTCGTTGCTGCTTATAGGATTGTCAAGCATAGAGTTAAGACAATCAACGCCTTTAAGCAATGGATCCACAAACTTTAACTCCGGCTTTATTTCATCGTTGCGTATCATTGAAAGCAGTGTTTCCATAACGTGCGCAAGCTCGTTAATTTTCTTCATGCCGACAAAGCCGGCGCATCCCTTAATTGTGTGAATAGCCCTGAAAACCTTGTTAACCAACTCCTGGTCTGGATTATCTTTCTGCTTTTCAAGAGTTAAAAAGTCCTCCTCTATGGTTTCCAGATGCTCTCTTGACTCCGCCACGAAATCATCCAGCAGCTCTTGGTCAAATTCAATCGACATACATTAACCCCTTTCCGTTTCTGTTTATTTAACCTGTTCCATTATTGTTTTTAAACGCGCCTATGCTCAAGCTTTGGCCTTATTTTGAAATATTGCCGCATAGGCGCGTTTATACAACTCATTTATTCTTCAGGAATAACATATTTCCTGTCAAGACGCGTCATTTTAAACAAGTTAACCAAGTTCTTATTAGCGTTTAACATTTCTAAACGCGAAGCGTTGTTTTCTTTGCCGGCCATCTTTGCAAAACAGACGAGCACGCTTAAACTTACGGAATCTATGTCTTCAACATTTTTAAAATCAAACCTGAACATTGATTTATTCTCCTTTAGAAGCGAAACCAGAATCAGCCTGAATTTGTCAGCCGTGCTTGCCGTAATACTGCCGGAGGGTTTTATAACTTGCCACTCGCCGGCGGTTTCAACCTCATATTCCGTTTCAGGGTTAAGGTTTAAATAAACTGTAATCCCGTTTCCTTTTTCATTAAATTCAATCTTTTCCGTAAAAGCGTTTATCAAAGCATAACCGCGGTTGCGCAACTGATCAGGATCGTCAGGCAACTCCATATCCAGAGAGTTGTAATCAAACCCGTCGCCCTGGTCCAGCGCCAACATTTTAAATCTAAAGTTTTCCAAATGCTCTATTTTGCAAACAACCTTTGACTCGGCTATGTTTCTATTGCCGTGTTCAATTGCGTTGATTAAAAGCTCCCGAAGAACTAACTTAGGGTTAGAGAAACACATAACATTATATTTTTTTAAAAACTCGCGGCACTCATGAGCGACATGGTCAACCATGCGCATTTCCGACGATATTTCAAAATCTATTGAGTTATTATTTTCGTTTACATTAAACATAATCATTGCTTTCTCTAAGAATTTATTAATAAAAAAAGTGTGTGCGCGCTTGTTTACGGAATTTCCACCCTATGTATTGGCGCGCTACCGTAAAGTTTTACCGCGGAGGTTTAAAGAGCGTTGTTCAAAATATATTGCGTCGTATCTTCAGGAGTCAAATAGCTGTGTTTTCAATAAGTTTCAGCGCCGGCGTCAAGTTTCTTTTATTTTGCCGATTGAGATGAATACCCGCTAGTTTATGAAATTTCCACGCCAAGTATTAGCGCGTCATCATAAAGTTTTTTGCCGCAGAAGTTTAAAGCGTCGTTCCAAATATTTTGCGTCATATCTTTAAGAGGCAGATAGCTATGTTTTTTAATAAGTTCCAGCGCGCCCTCTATGCCAAGTTTCTCTTTTTTGCCGGTTGAAACGTCAAGCCGGCAAATGTCAATAAAGCCGTCAGTATATAAAAATAGACGGTCGCCGGTTTTTATATCAAACGATCTGGCGCCAAATGCAACGTCTTCATAAATGCCAAGGACATCGCCGGCCGCGTTTAACGCCCTGGGGCAACTAAACGCAGACTGAATAATAATAGATGGATGAGCCGCTGTTATAAGCTCGCCTCGCATTTCTTCCAAATTAAGGCTCAGGTAGTTGGCGGTAACCATTCGATTATTTTTGCCGTTTTCCGTGAGCTGTTTGTTCAAAAGTTTAAAGAAAGCCTCGCCCCCATTGCCGGCGCGGCAATTCTCGTCAAAAAATGCTTTTATCATAACAGTGTGGTATGAGGCGCCCATATCGTGGCCGGCAACGTCGGCCACTAATATATCGCAGCCGGTTTCGGTATTTCTAATATCTATAAAATCGCCGCCAAGTTCCATAGCATGCCTGTATCGGCAAACGGATTTTACTTTATAAGCGTTGGGTTCAATTTGTATAAGGTTTTTATAAGAATCAACCGCCGAGGTGAATTGTTCCCGAATTGATTCAAAATTATGTTTATACGACTGAAGCATCCGGTTTAGTTCAATTTTCTCCTTCTCGACCAGCTCATGCCGCTTCTTTTCCTCGCTTTTAGTTTTTTCAATTTTAGCAAACACGGATTCAACCCTGTTCAACAGTTTGTCGGGTTCAAACGGTTTGTCAATATATTCCCGGCATCCTGTGCGCATAAGCTCAATAACTATCTTTTTATCGCCATACCCAGTTATAACCAAAGTAGGCAGGGACATATTTGCGTTGTTAAGCTTATTTATCAGCTCAAGGCCGGTCATATACGGAAGCTGTATGTCGGTAAGTAGAAAATCTATTGGCGCGGGGGAGTTTTTAGCGTTATTGATTTTAGTAAAAGCGGTTAAACCATCTGCAGCCGTAGTGACTTTATAGCCGGCTTTTTTTAGAATAATTGATAGCGTAAACCTTGTCTGCTCCTCGTCCTCAACTATCATTATATGTTTGTTTACTGCGTTCATTCTTATGATATTAAGAGAGCTGCTTAATGTCTCGTCTATTGCCTGTTTAATCAACCTGCCGGAACCTCATTGGGTTGCACACCGACCATAAAATGATTATCGCCAAAGTTAAACCTTGTCATTATCCACGAAAATTGCGCTTGCGACTCCAACGACAAATTACCGTCGCCGACTTTATGCGTCGCAATGCTTAAATCCTTGCCCGCGATAATCCATGGCGTTAAAAGATGCACGTTGCCCAAAGTGTCAATTAGTTTGGTTTTTGCGCTACCCGCAATCATATTAACTATTTCACCCATGCAATCTTTTACATCAGTGTCTACCGTCTCTACTTCCATTCCCAACATTGAACCGGCAAGACCGCAAGACGCTGCGCCGCTTGCAAATATAGCGATCTTGCCCATATATTTAGGGCCGAAAAAATGAAGAGACGAAATTAAATCCGAACAAACATTGCTTTCAGACTTAATATATGACTCCTCTGCCTTAACCTCCAACATTAACATAGTGGAACAGACTTCTAATGTGCACTCATTAATAGTTTCTAATATTTCAGATTCCAGCTCTTTTAATTCCATCCACTATTCCCCAGGCCCAATTACCGGATTCATCCTGTATTCAGCCTGAAACATTCCTTTTAAAAAAAAATTAATTTTGGTTTAAAGTATAAACCTCTAATTCAGCAGCGTTGAAAGTTTTGTTGCTTAACGCTTTATAAAAAAGAGGGTTTCTGACATTGTCGGCTTTGCCTCTATCCAGTGACCGATTGCATGCGCGGCATCTTCTGTTATATGAGCCTGCGCTGACAAAAATTTTACCGCACATTAAACATGTGCGCCTTTTCTTAACATTTCTGGCGAAATCCGGCAAAACTTCATCAAATGATTGCAACTTATCACTATTTTTTACGCTTTTCATCTTTTTTACCTCCAAAAAAATTAAACTGAAATTAAGAAATAAACATTAAAACCTCTTTATTACTATACAAATTCTATGCCAAACAGAGTAAATAGTTGTAAGTTGATATATATCAACATATTACAGCTACAGCTTTTTGGATAAGAGAAAAGGCTAAAGGTTGCAACTTAAGTTGCGGGCGGACAGCTTTTTATAGCAATATTTGGCTGAGGAGGCATTTGATAAAGGCAAAACGCGGAAAAGAGCAATATATAGCGATTTTCAGCTTTTTTCTAAAGCAGGGATAAGAAAGTTTACAATGCAACAAAAGTTGCGCGGTTTTGAAGGAGCGCTTTTTGACGTGTATTGCGCTATTGATTAAAGGGCAAACAATGAACCTAAAATGCCGTAACAGTTATTAGGTTCTACGTGGATTAAACGTTAATCATATTTTGTATCAACTTTTAGAGCCATACGAAGTGGTATAATTGAAACACCGGCAATAATGCCTGCGCCGTTATTTATATGAATTTTAAATATTCCGTTTTTTTCTCTTTCGCCGGGAAGGGATGCAAGATTTGCATCGTTTAAAAGGAATAACATGCATATACTCAGAGTTGCTTTTAACAATAAAGAGCGCCGCGTTCCATTTAATCCTGGAATTTCAGCGCTGAAGATACTTGCTCAATCCAATCTTATGGCGCGTTCTGATTGCGGCGGAACCGGAGCATGCGGGGCGTGTATTATCCGCGTCATAAGCGGCAATGTGAACAACCCAACAGACAAGGAAGGGGCAACTCTTTCTTCCAAACAAATTCAACAAGGATTTCGCCTTGCATGTCAAACCAAGCCTTTGGGCGATGTTCAAATAAACGTAGAGAATTTAACACAAGAGCCGGCATGGAGCGATTATTCCGCGAATGAATACATTTCCGTGGAATTTCCATCGTCTAAAACCTCGCCATTCTCTCGCAAACACAAATTAGGGATTGCAGTGGATTTAGGGACTACGCAATTGCGAATATCATTTTGGGATATGCAAACGATGACAAGGCTTGCCGGCTTTTCAGGCATTAATCCACAGGCAATTTATGGTTCCGATGTTTTATCTCGTTTAACGACCGCTTCTATATCGCAGAAACATGCTAAGGAAATGAGCAATATGATTAAACACGCTATAAGCGATGTTATCCGGCTGTTTCATTCGCGCAAACTATGCGATATCAAAGAAATAGGCCATATTGTAATTGTGGGAAACACGCCAATGCTTACTCTCTTTACCGGCAACAATTACAAACTAATGCTTAATGTGAATTCATGGTCGTCATTTATAGATTGCAGTCCTAAAGAGACAAAATCATTATGCGGCTTATGGGGTATTAATTTAGACGCGTCTGTTGAAATTGTTGAACCATTGGGAGGTTTTGTAGGGTCCGACGTTCTTGCCGGCGTTTTTGCCGCCAAAATGACTGATAATTCCGGCGGAGCATTGCTTATTGATTTTGGCACGAATTCCGAGATAGCGTTGTGGGACGGCTCATGCCTGTGGGCGACATCAGCAGCCGGCGGCCCGGCTTTTGAAGGGAGTGGCATAAGTTGCGGCATGCCGGCCGGACCTGGGGCTATTTACAAATTTGAAGATAACGGCTCCTCTTCTGGATTTAACTATGAAGTAATAGGCGATGATAACGCAAAAGGGATTTGCGGTTCAGGTTTGGTGGATATTATTGCTTATCTTATTGAGAGAAATATAGTAAATAAAGCCGGCTTGTTCAGAAAAGATATAGTGGATAAGAGTTTTTTAATTTTAAGCGGACAAAATGAAATTGTGTTAAAAAAGCAGGATGTAGACGCTTTTCAAAGGGCTAAGGCCGCAATTGGCGCGGGAGTAATTTGCCTCCTGCGGAAAGCGGGCATGAACATTAAAGATTTGGAGCGTATTTATGTATGCGGCGCATTCGGGCGCTGCTTAAATATAAAAAACGCGCAAAAAATAGGACTTTTACCTGACATTACGCCGCAAAACATAGAGTTATGCGGCAATACATCATTAGCAGGTTGTGAATTGTTGCTTTTTTCACCCGCCAAGCAGGAAGCTATTAAGCTATTAAAAGAAAAAACAAGACTTATTAACATGTCTCAAGCTCCCCGATTTGAGGAGTTGTTTATAAATAATCTTTATCTTCAATGTATGAAAATGGAATAAGGGCTCGGAAAGAAATAACTTGGTCTTTTTTGTCTGTAGATTTAGGTTGAATTTGTTCAACCTGATTGAGTCGAACCGGATGCGCAGCCTAAGCTGCGTTGAGGATTCGACGATTGAAGGTTGGGCAAAGTCGGCCTGAAGATGCTGGTAAAAAAGACCAAGTTATTTTTTTCCGAGCCCTAGGCGTAAAAACTTTTGCCAAATGTATGTTAAATCTAAAATATATACAATTTGAGTTATAATAATATTAAGGAAATATTAGCGCAAAAAAAGGAGAAAATCCATGTTAGAGGACGTCGTAACTGCTTACAATGAGGCTATTTTTGACACTGACCGGGATAAGGCGCTGGAAATTATCCACGATGCTGTTGATAGCGGCGCTTCTCCTGAAGATATTATATTCAAAGTTGTTATTCCCGCCATAGAGCAAATGGTTAAATCAATTAGTGAAAACTTTGACGCGAACCTGGCTCAACATTTCATGACCTCGCAAATCGCTACGGAAGTTACCGAAGAGATGATCGCCAAATTTAAAACCGCTCCCACCGTTGTCGGCCATATTGTAATAGGAAGCGCGGAAGGCGACTTGCACTCTCTTGGCAAAAGGATTGTTATTGGTTGCTTGAAAGCGCTTATGATCGGAGTTACTGATCTTGATGTTAACGTTCCCCCTGAACGATTTGTAGACGAAGCAATTGCTCATAAAGCTAATGTTATAGGCATATCCGCAATGATGGTTCATACGGCCAGGGGAGAAAACGGCTGCATTAAGGTTAGACAAATTTTGAAGGATAGAGGACTTGAGGAAAAGATCAAAATAATTGTTGGGGGCGCTCCATATCGGTACGATCCGGAACTTTATAAAGTTGTGCAAGCAGATGCTTACGCTGATGACGGTATTACCGCGGGCAAAATGATAGCTGATTTAATAAAGGAGACACAGAAATGATTACAGGAATGGACAGGCTTGTTGCGACTATTAATGGCGATAGCGCTGATCGTATACCGGTTTTCTGTAATCTGATCGATCAGGGGGCAAGAGAGCTTGGATTATCTATAGAAGAGTACTATTCAGACGGTGAAAATGTTGCCGAAGCTCAGCTTAAGATGCGTAAAAGGTTTGGATATGACAACCTCTGGAGTCTCTTTTATGTTGGCAAAGAGGCGGAGTTACTGGGATGCAGGAAGATAAGTTTTGCAAAAGACGGCCCCCCAAATGTTGAAGATATGGTTATAAAGACATTTGACGACGTTCAAAAACTGCATGTCCCTGAAAGCATAACAGATCATCCGGCATTTAGGGAAACCCTTAAATGCCTTAATATTTTAAGAGATGAAGCCGGCGGCAAGTATCCAATCTGCGCATATTTAACAGCTTCAATTACACTGCCGGCCATTTTGATGGGAATAGATAAATGGATGGAACTGCTGTTAATGGGGCCTGTTGATATACGCGATGAACTGCTTCTAAAATGTTCAGCTTTTTTTAGAAAAGAGTTATCAGCCTATCGTGATGCGGGCGCTGATATTTTTGTTTATTCAAATCCTTTCGGCTCAACTGACTTTTTGCCTATGAAGCTTATTCAGGAGCTTGCCCTTAAATGGATGGAAAATGACTTGCGCGGCATGAACATTGACGGCGTTGTATATTATTGCGGCGGCGCAAGATTAAATGCGGTTATTGACCTGATAATGCAAAAAACAAAGATATCGACTTACTATTTAAGTCCAATGGATGATATTAAGGAGGGCAAGAATATTGTTGCGGGCAGAGCAGTATGCGGCGGTGTCATCAATGATATAAAACTTATTGATTGGTCTAAAGACGAGATTAGAAATGAGGTGAAAAGAATGCTTGACGCCGGCATGCCGGGGGGCAAATTCTTCTTTGGAACATTGGTGATGCCTTATAGTATTCCTGAAGAAAATATCCAGGCTATGCTTGAGGCTGCATATGAATTCGGCAGTTATAAGAATTGGGGACAACAATGAATGAAAACAGGCTTCTTCTTATAGGGTGCGGTATTTTACAAAAAGAAACCGAATGGTTGATAAAAAAAAACAACTGGGATTTAGACACGGTTTTCCTGGATTCGGCGTTTCATGTGAATTTTGAGAAGCTTTCAAACGCTCTAACCGGAGCTTTGGCAAAATATAATGGTCGCGATATTATAGTCTTTTACGGAGCCTGTCATCCTCTTATGGACAAAACGCTTGAAAATGCAAAAACATTTAGAACCATGGGGCAAAATTGTATAGATATGCTTCTGGGAAACAAATTGTTTATGGATGAGCTTGTAAAAGGGGCATACTTTCTTATTGAGGATTGGGCAATACGTTGGGATCAGATAATTACAATAACATTCGGCACAAATAAGGAAATTATCCGGGATATTTTTCAGGGCGACAGAAAATACCTTCTTTGTATAAGGACTCCTTGCTCCGGCGACTTTGCGGCTGAAGCTGAAGCGGCGAGCAATATGATAGGCTTGCCTCTTAAGTGGAGGGATGCCACTTTAGACCATTTCGAATCAACGCTACAAGCGGCAATAAACAGGAAAACGAGGGAAATAAAATGCCGGAAATGATAACCGTGCCCCGCGATAAGTTCGAAAATTTGCAAGAAAGGGTCAAAAAGCTGGCAAATGACAAATCATACCTTCAGTTGATTTCCAATATGATGCAAAAAATAAGCGCTGTTTCCGGCCTTGAAAATACTATTGAGGCACTTTTAAGAATAGTTCTGAACTGTATAGGAGGAACAAACCTTATTATCTACTATTTGATTGATAATAATATTTATTATGCGGATGTTTTTGGCAAAAAGATGAAACTTAGCGCTATAAATGACGCGCATGTTAAAAATGTTTTTGAAACCAAGGAAATTATTGAATATGTGGATGATTTTAGCCAAACCAAGATGAAAACGCCCGCATTCTCCAGCGCCTGGACATGGATATTTCCTATTACTGTGGGAAACGACGTCATAAGTGTTTTTAAAATGGAAAATATGCATATCGGCATGGGACATTTTAAAAGCCATTTACCGACATTTTTTAACTATGCGGCCCTAATACTAAAAAATGAAATTTTAGGGCACACGAGAATCAAAAAGGCGTATGATCAACTTGAGCATGAGGTTGTTATACGTAAAGAGACTGAAGATGAGCTTCGAAACGCTAAAAAAGACCTGGAAATTAGAGTAAAAGAGCGCACTTGCGAACTGGTTAAGGCAAATAAAGAGTTGCATATTGAAATTAATGAACGAAAAAAAACAGAGAATGCATTATTTAAAAGCGAAGAGAGGTTTAGGCAAATTGCTGAAAACATCAAGGAGGTGTTTTGGCTTACAGACTGGAAGGAACATAAAGTTATTTATGTTAGCCCGGCTTTTGAATCAATTTGGGGAAGAGACGCTAAAATCCTTTATGAAAGCCCCATGCTCTGGATAAAATCAATACATCCGGAAGATTCCAAACGGGTAAGAAATGCTTTTCTTAAAAATGTGACAAACGGCTCTTATGATGAGGATTTTCGAATTGTTCGACCGGACGGATCTGTGAGATGGATTCATGACCGTGGCTTTCCAATTTATGATAAAGAGGGGAATGTGTATCGTCTGGCAGGCATAGCGGAAGATATCACAAAAAGAAAAAGAGATGAAGAGGAGTTGGGAAAATATAAGGAAGGTTTAGAGGTGTTAGTTAAAGAGCGCACGGTTGAACTTTCCAAGGCCAAAGATGAAGCCGAGGCCGCAAACCAGGCAAAGAATTATTTTTTGGCCAACATGAGCCATGAACTTCGAACACCGCTTAATTCGATACTTGGTTTTTCACAACTGCTTTCAAGAGATAAAAATTTAAGCTACGATCAAAAATGGAGAATAGACCTGATTTATAAGAGCGGCAGCCATCTCTTGACGCTTATCAGCGACATCCTTGATCTTGCAAGGATTGAAACAGGCAAGTTGAAACTTTTCCCTGCTCCATTTTTATTAAATGCGTTTTTAAATAATATCGAGAGTGTAATGCGCGAGCGCGCTCAAATGAAAGACCTTATATTTATATACGATAAACCGGCTGATTTGCCCGACGTAATTTGCGCTGATGAAACAAGGCTGCGGCAAACGCTGTTTAATCTTTTAGGAAATTCTATAAAATATACAGACGCAGGCGAAGTCAGGTTAAACGTTAGTGTCATAGATAAACAACTCATAGGAGAAAAAACTTTACGTTTTGAAATTGTAGACACAGGATGCGGGATTAAGAATAATCAACTTAAAAATATTTTTTCGCCGTTTGAACAGGCGGGAGATGTAAACTTGCATAAAGAAGGAGCCGGACTCGGATTAGCTATTAGCCGTAATATTATAGAGATAATGGGCGGTTGTTTATATGTGGAAAGCAACCCAGGCAAAGGAAGCAGGTTTTGGTTCGATGTAACGCTTTCAACTATAGGCAATGTTGAAATTGAAGATGTTATTAATAAAAATATATCGGGTTACAAAGGAAGGCTCTTAAGCGCTTTAGTGGCGGACGATAATAAATCAAACCTAATGCTATTGGCAAATATGTTGGAGTCAATAGGTTTTAATGTTGTTACCGCCGAAAATGGAAATGAAGCGGTCAATGTCGCGGAAACAACAATCCCGGATATAATCCTAACTGATCTTAAGATGCCGGCAATGGACGGAAACGCCGCAATAAGTATAATTCGCAAAAATCCCAAGTTAGATAAAACGCCGATTGTGGCCGTCTCCGCCGGCGTAATGGGCGATAGTATAAAACATAGCTTTGACGCGGGGCGCAACGCATTTTTATCAAAACCAATTAAGTTCAGGAAACTTTTAACAATTTTGCAAAAAGAGCTGGGCCTTGAATGGATTTATGAAGACGAAAAAGAGGCAACCGTTGATGCCGGGAAAGCAATAGAAAAAATAGAATTTCCTCAAGGAAACATGATTATAAATGTTGTTGAAGCCGCTAAGCTCGGAAATATTACAGTGATTAACAGATATATCACTGATATTAAAAAACAGGATGCCAGGTACCTGCCTTTTTGTCAAAAAATAAATGAGCTGGGCAGAGAATTTCGATTTGAAGAGATAATCTCATTTTTATCACAACATGAATGAATTTAAAAACACATGACAAACGAAAAGAGAAATTCAAGAATATTAATAGTGGATGATACGATTCCAACGGTAAACGTGATAAGTTTAGCGCTTGAAAATGCAGGATATGATATTTTCGTGGCCACTAACGGCAAGAGGGCCGTCACACTTGCGGGCTTGGTTAAACCGGATATCATACTTCTTGATATTTTAATGCCTGGCCTTGATGGTTACGAGACTTGCAATCTTTTAAAGACTCAACATGAAACAAAAAATATACCTGTCATTTTTATGTCGGCCTTAACTGAAACATTCGATAAAGTAAAGGGTTTTAAAGCCGGGGCAGTAGATTATATTACCAAACCCATAGAAAATGAAGAGTTGTTGTCACGTGTGAATACTCATATAACTATAAGCAATTTACAAAATGAATTAGTCAAACTAAACACAAATCTGGAAGAAAAAATATTTGAAAAGACTAGCCGGCTAAAAGAATCAAACGTTCTATTATTACAAGAGATAGAAGAAAGAAAGGTTGCGGAAGAGAGGCTTAAGACAACTCTTAAACAGAAAGATATCCTTCTAAAAGAACTTTATCATAGAACAAAGAATAATATGGAAGTTATCTGCGGAATGTTCAATTTAAAATCTTTGTTTACTGAAAATACTATTCTGGAAGAGACACTAAGAAGCTTTAACGACAGAATACGGTCAATGGCCCTTGTCCATGAAAAACTTTATCAATCAGGAGACCTATCAAATATCAACCTTAAGAGTTATTTGTTAGGTTTGGCGGATTATTTAAAAAGAAGTTACGCTAATGACAAACGCAATATTTCAATAATATTAAATATAATTGACAGGCCGATTTCACTGGAAACCGCGGTTCCATTAGGATTAATTATAAATGAGTTGCTAACAAATTCTCTAAAGCATGGATTTGAGAATAGAGAAAATGGGAAAATAAAAATTAAAGTAGATTTTAATGAACAAGACGAAATAGCTTTATTGGTTTGCGATAATGGAGTTGGAATATCAAAGGATTTTAGCTTTGAGAATATAAATTCATTAGGAATGTATCTTGTAAAAAATCTCGTGGAGGGGCAACTGCATGGGAGTGTAATGCTAAACAGGAATTGCGGAACCGAATTTCTAATAAAATTTAAAGAGTTAAAGTATAAGAAACGGATATAAATTATGTCTAAAATAAGAATAATCATTGTTGAAGATGAGTTTATTATTGCGGCAAGCCTGGAATGTATTCTGAAGAATATGGGATACGAAGTTTGCGGCAAGTTTACTTCAGGAGAAGAGACGATCAAGAATTTCATGCAAATCAAACCGGATTTGGCTCTATTGGATATAAACCTGGAAGGAAATATGGACGGCATAGAAACCGGACAGTGGATAAAAAATCGGTTAGATATACCAATTATCTATACAACCGGCTATCCTGATCAAGACCTGCGGAACAGGGCAAATTTAACCAAACCCGCCGGATATTTTCTTAAACCCGTCAATAACACACTTTTGAAACAAACAATAGATTCGTCTGTAATCAAAAATAACTGAGCTTGATATGCTTATTTCATGTTTTAAGCATAATTAGAGCCTGATACGGATAAACCGGAAACTAAAAATGACAAAACTAAATAGAGAGGTTTTTGTTATGAAAGATATAAAAATTAGCGCTCTATTCATGATAATCACCGGTTTGGCTTTTTTGCTGGCGTTGGTAATAACGGTTCTATTTGTAAATCATCATATGCGCAGGCAGGCATTACGCGAAGCCGAGGCTAAAGCCAACATCATCCTTGAGCATAACCTTGCCATTCATAGCTACTTTTCTCATAATCTAAAACCTAAACTCTTTGCATTGACAAATCCGGTAACGCCGGAAGGATATTTTGATCCGACATGGATGTCGTCCACTTATGCTGTAAGGGAAATTTACAAAAAATTTAAAAAAAACAAAAATTTAATCAACTACTATTATAAAGAAGGGGCCATCAATGCCAGAACAACGGAGAATGAAGCGGATGATTATGAGCGTAATTTCCTTGAAGCTCTAAATATAAATCCATTGCTTGATCAACGGTCAGCTATTCGCGTCATTGACGGCAACCCTTATTTCTGCATTATGCATAGAGGCGAGAAGATGGAAAAATCTTGCCTTCGGTGCCACAGCGATCCGGTCAATTCGCCTTCCGGTCTAACAAAAATTTATGGAAGCGAACGGAGTTTTTACCGGGAAGAAGGCGAGTTGGTTTCCGCAATTTCTATACGCGTGCCTTTATTGGCGGCTTATAAAGAGGCTAACGAAGTCTCCGCCCAACTTTCCTATTTTGTGTTTATCATAATGTCTTCACTTTTTGGAGGCTTGATTTTCTTTAACAAGCGTTTGGTTATTTCGCCATTAAACCGTGTTCGGCATAAAGCCGCTCAAATATCTTTAGGTTATGAGCATCTTGGAGAAGAGATTAAACTGCCTTTTGGAAGAGAGCTAAGGGCTTTGACAACAACGTTCAACAAAATGTCGCAAGGTCTATATGAAGAGGAAAAGCTTTTAAAAAAGAATAATGATAATTTACAGGAAGAGATTATACACCGGAAAGCGGTGGAACAGGAGCTAAAGAATGCTCATAAAGATCTTGAAAAGCGCGTCGAGCAGCGCACATTGGATCTGGCGGAGGCAAACAGAAAACTACGGCAAGAGATTGCCGTTAGAATACAAACTGAATCAAAACTATACAATCAACAAGCCTTTATGGAGGCAATGTTGGAGAATATTGAGGACGGCATAGTCGCATGCGATGAAAACGGCATGTTGTCGTTATTTAATAGGGCTACCAGATTATTTCACGGCATTACTGAAGAGAAAATACCCGCCGAGCAATGGTCGGAACATTACAGCCTGTTTCAAGCAGATGGAACAACCCCTATGCAAAAAGAAGAGATACCTCTGTATAGAGCATTCAATGGCGAGCATGTTAAAAATGTAGAGATGATTATAGCGCCTATGATCGGCAAGGCAAGAACCATTTTAGCGTCAGGGCAGGTTATGTTTGATAATAATTACAAAAAGATCGGCGCAGTCATTTCCATGCACGATATTACCGAACGTAAACAGACTGAAGAGAAGTTGCGAAACGCAAAAGAACAAGCTGAATCGGCAAATGAGGCCAAAAGCTCATTTCTTTCAAACATGAGCCACGAGCTTAGAACTCCGTTAAACAGCATTATGGGATACACGCAAATTATCAAATGTGATGAAAACATTACCGAAGCTCAAAAAAACCAGCTTGATATAATGCATAGCAGCGGCGCTCATTTACTGGAACTTATTAATGAAATACTGGATTTGGGAAAGATTGAAGCGCAAAAGCTTGAGATAGCATCAGATGCGTTTACTTTAGATAGTGTCATCATCCATGTTTTAGATATGACGAGAATAAAGGCAGATGAAAAAGGGCTATATTTTAATTGCGAACCCGTTTCATCTTTGCCTGATATTGTAGTTGGGGATGCAAGAAGGCTTAAGCAGATTCTCCTTAATTTATTAAACAATGCAATAAAATACACAAATAGAGGAGGCATAACATTTCGCGCCGGTTATCAGGATAACGCAAATATTTTACAATGCGAAGTAGAAGACTCTGGAGTTGGCATTCCTGCTGACAATATTGATAAAATTTTTGAACCGTTTACTCAGGTAGGCGATGAACGAAAATCCACCGAAGGCACGGGACTAGGATTAACAATCAGCCGTAAATTGATAGAGATGATGGGCGGCGGTCTATCTGTTGAGAGCGCCGAAGGCAAAGGAAGCAAGTTTACGGCAAGACTAAAGCTGCCAAGATATGGAGATACGGAAATAGCCGCAAATAAAACCAAGAAAAAGATTACAGGTTATTATGGAGAGCAAAAAAGCGCGTTAATTATAGACGACAATATAAATAACGTCTCTATGTTAAAAGATCTGCTGGCGCCGTTAGGGTTTAACATCTCTACCGCAAAGAACGGCAAAGAAGGCATTCAAAAAGCGGTGGAATGCCGACCGGACATTATCTTATTAGATTTTATTATGCCGGTTATGGATGGATTAAAAACAGCGAAGATAATACGAGGAATTAAGAGCCTTAAAGACATAAAGATTATCGGTGTGTCGGCATCATCTTCAGGGAAAGAACGCAACAAGGCCTTTGTTAAGGCTTGCGACGATTTCACATCAAAACCTGTTCGAGTTGAATCGTTATTGGAAAAGATGAGAGGGTTGTTGAAAATCAAATGGAAGGTTGATGAAACTGAAGGTAAAACAGATTCAACAACCGATATTGTAAAGAAAGAAATAAGACCTCCAAAAGAGATACTTGAAGCAATTATTAAAAAAAGCGAGTTTGGCGATTTTAATAATATAAAAAAGATAGTTGACAAATTAACTGTAGAAGATAGCGCATACACGATTTTTGCCAACAAAATCAAAAAATTAATAGCGAGATTTGATGATGTCGCTATCCGTGATTACATTAACAACGATCATGACCAAACTGAATAAAGAGTGTTTTATAAATTTATTTTTAATATCTATAGTTCATTAATATTTCAATTATTACAGCTTAAAAGCGTAGTATAATTTTATTATGAAAGAAAAAAAAACATTGATAATCTTCGTTGCCGTAATGGCGATCCTTATAACATCGTCTATAGTCGCGTTCTGCATTTTTACGCCTAAGAAGGAAGCCGGAGATAAAGATTTTGTTCAAAAAAAGGATAAATTGACCATAGCGCTGGGCATGGAACCTTTAAATGCCCTTGCAATAATCGCGGATTCAAAGGATTTCTTTCATGAAGAGGGGCTTGATGTTGTTATTAAGGAGTATCCCAGCGGCAAAAGGGCTCTTAATGAAGGGCTGCTGGCGGGCGAGGCTGATATTGCGACCACGGCTTCCACTCCCTTTGTTTTTCAGAGTTTTGAAAGGGATGATTTCAGCGCAATAGCCACGATAGGCTCATCTAATAATGAAATCAGGGTTATAGCCAATAGAGATAGAGGAATAGCAAAACCGCAAGATGTTCGCGGCAAAAGAATTGCCACTCAAAAGGCGTCATCCGTGCATTTCTTCCTGCATCTCTTTATGGTTAAAAACGGTTTAAGCGACGGCGACGCAAAACTATCCTTTATGCGAGCTGAAAAGCTTCCAATGGCTCTTGCATCAGGGGAAATAGACGCTTTTTCAATGAGGGAGCCTTTTATTAGCCGGGCGGGAAAGTTAATAGGCGATAAAGCGATTGTTTTTGCGGAACCCGGCCTTTTTATCAAAAAATATAATATAGTAGCTCTTAACAAACTAATTAAAAATAAGCCGGATGTAATAGCTTCTGTAATCAGGGCTGTTGTAAAAGCTGAAAAAGTTATGCAAAACAATTTTAACGAAGCGGTTGAAATTGTGTCAAAAAGGTTAAAAGTCGACGAATCTAAGATATCAAACGTATTGCCGTTAATTGACTATAGGGTTTCTTTGGATCAGTCGCTATTTAATATCTTTGAAGATATTGCAAAATGGGCGATAAAGTATAATTTTACAAACAAAACCGAGCCGCCGAATTATTTAAATTATATTTATATTGACGGTATTAAAAACGTTGCGCCTGAGTCTCTGACAATTATCCATTAATTAAAAACAATGAAAATAAAAACAAAAATATACATTGCGTCAATTCTGCCAATCGTTTTTGCATTGCCGATAGGCATAATTATATACTTTACAAATCAAGAGACAAAGGCATTGATAGATCAGACAAATGTCGCCGACTCAATAATTAAAGGAGTTTCAGAGCTTAACACTTTAACATACGAATATTTAAGCGACACATCAAAAAGGGCGAAAATGCAATGGCAACTTAAACATAACTCTATAACGGAGCTTTTAAACAGACAGGAGCCTAAAGATACAAAAACAGAGTTTTTTATTAAAAAAATACACGAAAAACATAAAAACCATGCAATCAATTTTAAGGAACTCGCAAAAAGCTATGAAACTGAAAATATCAAGACGCTATCCTCTTCGGTTTTTCGCGAATTTCAGGAGCGAACAATGTCAAATATTTTAATATTGTCTCGTGAAATTATTACAGAAGCCGAGAAGCTGGTAAGATACAGCAATGAACAGTTATACATAATTCACAATCGTTCTAATTTAACAATTATATGCACAATAACAGTATTGGCGTTAATTATTACTCTTGCCATTTTGTTTAACGGCAGGGCTATTATTTCCGCCCTTACCAGATTAAATAAAGGAACAAAAATAATAGCAAACGGCAATCTTGATTATAAAGTAAGCGCTATGACTCCGGATGAAATAGGGGATTTATCAAGCGCGTTTAACATAATGACCCAAAAGTTAAAAGAAACCTATACTGCATTAACAGAGAGTGAAGAGAAGTTTAGAGGGATAAGCGCATCGGCAAATGACGCTATTATAATGATGGACGAAAATGGAAATATCACATATTGGAATAAATCCGCTGAAAGAATTTTAGGTTATAGCAGCAACGAATCATTAGGCAAGACATTGCATGATTTTATTATGCCGCATTGTTATCAAGAGCCTTTTAAATCGGGTTTTGAGGAATTTAGCAAAACCGGCCAGGGGAAACTTATCGGCAAATCAATTGAAGTAACCACAAAAAAAAAGGGAGGAGCTGAGATTCCCGCGGAGATTTCCATCTCATCTTTAAATTTAAACAATAAATGGCACTCAATAGGCATACTTAGAGATATTACCGCTCGTAAAAACGCTGAACTTGAGTTGCGAAAAGCGCATGATGAGCTGGAAGCAAGGGTAAAAGAACGCACCTGTGAACTTTCCAGCGCGAATGAGCATTTACGCGCTGAAATAAAAAACCGTATACAAATTGAAGAAGAGTTGCATCTTTTCAAGTATTTAATAAATAATTCAAATGACGCGGTGTTTGTTATCGATCCTCTGACTACTATGTTTAAAGATATTAATGAAAAAGCCTGTTTAGAACTCCAATATGACAAGAACGATCTGTTAAAAATGGGCATTGCGGATATAGACGAACAGGATGAATCTAAATGGGAAGAGCATGTTAAAGAATTAAAAGAAAAAAAATATTTGATATTTGAAGGAATACATAGACGAAAAGACACGACGGTTTTTGATGTTGAAATGAATTTAAAATATCTTGAGCATAAAAGAGGAAACTATATTGTAGCCATATCAAGGGACATAACATCGCGCAAACAAAACGAAAAAATACTTAGACAAAACGCTGAGAACTTAAAGCTATATTCTATAAAATTAGAGCAAAGCAACGCTGATTTACAGGAATTTGCGTACATTGCTTCGCATGACCTTCAGGAACCTTTGCGAAAAGTCACCGCATTCGGCAACAGGATCACATCAAAATATTCAGATGTTCTACAAGAGCAGGGACGGGACTATTTGCTGCGAATGACTAATGCCGCGTCAAGAATGCAACAATTAATAGACGACCTCCTTGAATTGTCAAGAGTCTCCACAAAAGCAAGGCCTTTTCAAAGAATAGAATTAAATGAAGTTTTAAGGGAAGTTTTGGAAGATATTGACAAACTTATTATTGACACTAACGGCCGTGTTACAGTTGATAATTTACCGGCTGTTAACGCAGATGAAGTGCAAGTTAGGCAACTGTTTCAAAATCTTATTTTAAATGCTCTTAAGTTTCATAAGCAAAACCGCCGGCCCGTTATTACAATAAAAAACCGCTCATTAAATAATGAGTTTTGTGAAATAATGGTAAATGACGACGGAATAGGGTTTGATGTAAAATATGCCGACCGCATTTTTAAACCATTTCAAAGGCTTCATGGCAAGAATGAATATAGCGGATCAGGCATAGGCCTTGCTATTTGCAAAAAAATTATTGATAGGCATAACGGCAAAATTTACGTAAAAAGTCAGGAAGATAAAGGCTCCGCATTTTATGTGACTCTGCCTTTGGCTTAGGCAATATAAATTTAAAGCGAATCAGTTTAGTCCTTTGAAAATTATACAGCCTAAAAAACAAGATAAACTCGTAAATGACAGCCGGCAGAGATGCTGGTTACGGGTTACCAGATGCTGGATATTGGTATACTTTTAATATGTTTCATGTCGAAGACATGAAACTAACAATCCAGTATCTAACGGCATATCACAACTATTAGCGCCTTTGCGATGTATATTCGTCGTCATATTTTTCAAACAACTAAATTGTTACTTTAACGCATATTATCTGAAAGGGGAATGAAAATGGAAAAAGAACTTAAAACTATCACAATTTTAGTCGCGGAAGATGATGACGACGACTATCTGTTAATACACGACGCGCTTGAAGAAGCAAAATTAATTAACAATCTAAAATGGGTTAAGAATGGCGAAGATCTTTTAGATTATCTGTTTCGCAGAGGCGATTACACAGATCCGCAAAAATCGCCACGACCTGGAATCATACTGCTTGATCTAAATATGCCAAAGAAAGACGGCCGCGAAGCTTTGAAAGAGATCAAATCAGAACCTACACTGAAAACCATACCGGTTATCGTGCTCACAACATCAAAAACAGAAGAAGATATACTCCGCAGTTATGAACTCGGTGTAAATTCATTTATAAGAAAGCCTGTTGAATTTGAACAGTTTGTTGAAGCGGTAAAAGTCCTGGGGTTATATTGGTTTAGTATTGTTGAACTACCAACGATAGAGGATTAATTATGAAAGATAATGGCCTTAAAATATTAATAGTTGATGATGATGAAGATGACATAACTATTGTTAAAGAATATATAGAAGAAGGAATGCCGTCTCTTGTTTCCAGAATTGACACTGCCTCAAGTTTTTCAGAAGCATTAACTCTTATGGACTTTTCGAATTATGACGTTTGTATTTTTGATTACATCCTGGGCGCGGCGGATGGGTTTGATTTGATTACATCCGTGAGGAAAAAGGGGATTGACGCGCCTATTATATTTTTAACAGGCAAAGGCGATGAAGATGTTGCGGTAAAAGCAATGAAATCCGGGGCCGTTGACTATCTTGTTAAATCAAAATTAACTGCTGAATTGATTACACATTCTATACACTACGCAATTGAAATACATAAAAACGAAATAAACCGAAAAAGAATGGAAAAACAAATAATGCAATCTCTTGAGGAAAAAGAGCTTCTGATAAAAGAGGTTCATCATCGCGTAAAGAACAACTTCGCCGTTATTCACAGTTTTATAGAGCTGCAAAGCGACAGTATGGGAGACGACCGTTGTAAAAACATCCTTGACGACAGTTGCAATCGCATACATACAATGGCCCTTATGCATGAAAAGCTTTACAACTCAAAAGATTTAACCAATATTGATTTTAGCTCATATATTAATAATATTGCTTTAGACATGTTTAAATGTTACCGGATCGACTCTGATAAAATAACCCTTGAAATTGAGGTTAAGGACGTTCCAATTAATATAAAGTTTGCCATGCCGTTGGGGCTCATACTAAATGAACTATTAAGCAACACTATAAAATATGCGTTTCCAAATGATAATAAAGGCAAAGTTTGCATTTATATTCATCATATAAAGAATGGAGATATTGAGCTTGTTTTCAGCGATAACGGCATTGGCATTCCTGATAACATTGATTTAGCCAACATGAAAACACTCGGCATGAAATTGATATTTGGCATTGTTAAAAATCAACTGAAAGGCGACATTGAATATAAACGCCTAAACCAAGACCTGATTGTTGAGGGCAATAGCAATAATACTGATCCCGTTGAAAATAAAGGCTCTGAATTTATAATCAAGTTTAAGCCATAGTTGAATGGTTATCAATTTTTAATTTCATCTCAAATAGCGGCATTGAAGCGCTCCTAATATATTTCAAGCATTTTCCGCATGATCTCCTTTTCATCAATCATTGGTTCAATGTATATAAATTGAACCGCGCTCACGTGTATCTATTCGCCGTGTTTTCACCAAGCGGCTATACACACCCCTAAATCCCCTCTTATTAGAGGGGACTTTGTGGAAATAAATTCGATTTAAAATCCCCTCTAAAAAGAGGGGTGGCCGCCGATTGGCGGACGGGGTGTGTAAATCACGCTGAATAGATACGCTCACATAAACAATACTCCGTATTGAACCAACGTTTCCAACCGTCAATTGCCAATTGCAAACATCCGGTTTAACCGGGTTCATGTTTTATTTCATTGCATTTGAAGAAAACATAAGCGAATATATTACCGAGGCCAATAATAAAGCTACTATTTTTAATTTAAATATTTCCTTTAACTCCCCCTCCATTGATGGGAGGGGTTAGGGGATGGTGATAAATGAACACTGAGCAGCTTGTCTGCTTTAGTGATAAATGAACACTTGGCAGCTTAGCTGCCTTAGTGAGAATTATCCCCCGAGGGGATAAAAATCGCGTAAAAATAATGGTATCATATGCTTTGGCCTAGGTAGTAATGTCTCAAAAACGTAATTTGTTTGATGAGTTCAGAAAAAAATTCAAAATTTTCAAAGGATTTTCAATTTTCATTCGTCTAATAAGTAGCAACCATTGTAATTCTATATCATAATCAATTAAAAAAATGGAAAACCTGGAAAATATTGAATTAATAAACCGCGCAAAAGAAGGCGATTCAACGGCTTTTGAGACCCTTGTTAACCAAAACTATATGTTTGTTTATAAGATTTCCTATAGATGGATCGGCGTAAAAGAAGACGCCGAAGATATCACACAAGATGTCTTTGTAAAACTTGCCGGCAATATAAAAACATTTAAAGCCGCAGCCGCATTTCAGACATGGTTATACCGTGTTACGATAAACACGGCAAAAGATTTTACCAGAAAAAATGAGAAAATACGTCAAAACGAGACAACCTCTATTGATGAGGTTCAAGTAAAATACGATGAGAATGATGACGAAATCTCTTTATCGGAAAAATTGCATAAGCTGATAGGCCGATTGCCAACCAAGTTAAAAGAGACGGCTATACTCGTCTTTAGCGAGGGCCTTAACCATAAAGAGGCTGCAACGATTCTGGATTGCGCCGAGAAAACTATATCATGGAGAGTATTTCAGATAAAAAAGATTCTTAGAGAGTTTTTTGGTGAAAAAGAGGTTCTATAATGAAACGTGATATAAAAAATATTTTACAGAAAATGCAAATTCCCGAGCCTGATCAAACAGCCAGGAATAATGCGGTTAAAGCCGCGCTCGACGAATTTAATCAACATAATATCCCGATTAAAGCAACCCCTGATCAAATTAAACAGCAAAATATTCCGGCTAATGAAAAAAAATTCAAAGGAATTGAAGAAGAACCACGTCTAACAGGTATATCAAATATTTTTTATACCTTTTTTGGAGTACGTGTTATGAAGAAGCGCTTTGTTATTGCAAGTGGAGTAACTGCATTTTTGGCTATTTTAGGTTATAGCCTGTTTTATTATCTTTCCAATGTTAAATATACGCCTGATAATATAATTGTCGCTCAAAATGATCTTCTTAATCAAAGAATTAACAGAGATAGTGAATTTGACGAGTATGAAGACTTAATACCGGATAGCAATAGTAAAAGGGCATTAGCTCCACAAGAACCAACCAGAATAGAAGCTAAACCGAAAACAGACAGATCTGTTTCGATAAAAATGGAAACCAAAAAACAAAGAGAAACAGGTTCTCTATCTAAAAGGTTAAAGGTTAAGGATAAACTTTTTGCAAAGGCATTTAAAAGCAAGAAAGATTCAACGATTTTTGCGCCTCTTAGCGAAGCGGATATAAGCAGGCAGAGTCCTGTAATTAGCGGAGCCTATAAAGCAGCTGATATCAAACCTAATCCTGAATACCAGGATGTCGGCCGGGATAAATTTGAGCATATTATTTCTAATCCCGTGAAGCAGGTTTCCGAAAACCCGGTGTCAACATTTTCAATTGATGTTGATACCGCGTCATATTCATTTGTTCGCAGAGAATTAAACAGTGGCCGGCTTCCACAAAAGGATGCGGTAAGGATTGAAGAGATGATTAACTATTTTGATTATGATTATACTGTGCCTGATGATAGATCAAAACCGTTTCAGCCTAATATCTCAATCTATCCAGCTCCATGGAATAAGGACAGAAAACTGCTGCAAATCGGCATTAAAGGTTACGACATAATCCCAGAGGATAAATTAATGTCAAATCTTGTGTTTCTGATTGACGTCTCAGGCTCAATGAATGCAAAAGACAAACTGCCTCTGTTAAAAAACTCAATGCGGATGTTGGTGAACAATTTAAATGACGAAGACACTGTCGCTATTGTAGTATACGCAGGCTCGGCGGGAACCGTTCTTGAAACAACAAAAGTAAAAGATAAAGGGAAGATATTAGCCGCGCTAGACCAATTGCTGGCGGGAGGTTCAACCGCCGGTGGCGAAGGCATAGAAAAAGCTTATGCCCTGGCCCGGGCAAGTTATAATAAAGAAGCCGTTAACCGCATCATTCTTGCCACTGACGGCGATTTTAATGTTGGCATACGCAACCCGGAAGAGTTAAAAAGTTTTGTTGAACGAAAGAGAGAGACAGGTATATTTTTATCAATACTTGGATTTGGCCAAGGTAATTATAATGACGCATTGATGCAGAAACTGGCGCAAAACGGAAACGGCAATGCAGCGTATATTGACAACCTTAATGAAGCCCGAAAAGTATTGGTTGAGGAAGCCGGCTCAACACTGTTCCCTATTGCAAAAGATGTAAAAATACAGATCGAATTTAATCCGAAACGTATCGCTGAATACCGTTTAATTGGTTATGAATCAAGGATGTTAAAACGCGAAGATTTTAATAACGACAAGATTGACGCCGGCGATATTGGATCAGGGCATTCAGTTACAGCTATTTATGAGTTCACCCCTGTTGATAGTAAAAACAAACAAGTCGATGATTTCCGTTACGCGGAAAACAAATCCGGAGATAGCGCGAAAAGTGAATTTGAACAAGAATACGGTTTTTTAAAGATCCGCCACAAACTGCCTGACGCAAAACAAAGCAAGCTATTAACAACGCCGATAACAACCGCCAATGAATATAACAGCTTTAATGAAGCCCCGGCTGATTCACAATTTGCGGCCTCGGTTGCCGCTTTTGCCCAGCTTTTAAGGGGCGGCGGTTATACCGGCAGCCTTGCATATGATGATGTCCTGCAAATGGCAATGCCGGCCATGGGCAATGATCAATTCGGCTACCGCCACGAATTCCTGAATCTTGTTCGTTTAGCAATCTCCATAAAATAGAATTTGTTTGTGTATATTCTACAAAAGATTTATTAGATTTTCCTCTAAGGTGTAGTGTGTGTATGTGAGATTCGAACAGAGCGTGCCATTGAAAAAAACAATATTTGTTCAATGTCTCAGACTTGAACAAACATTGACAACTCTCCATTGAGTGAGTCGCAACGGCACAGGCATCCTTGCCTGTGTTTCAATTGATCACAAGCTGGATGCCTGTAAGGACATTTAGGGTCAAACCTAACCAGCGTGTCCGAGAATGCAAAACCTTGAAAACTAACCGTTAATATTAAAGGACTTATGACTTGGAAAATGTCTGAAATTCCAGTTCTCGGATAGCCTGATTAGGTTTTACTCCACTAATAAATTAACGCCTACGGCGGGCTTTTTTGATTTAAAGCCCGAAGGGCGGACTTATTAAAGTCTGGGACAAGGCGCTGGATCTTAGGTTTGATTTTGCTTTTTGCCTTTATATGCGTAATCCGCTTTTAATCGTTGAATGAAACATTGCATATGGTATACTTCTCTAAAATTTATTGTAAATAATGATCGTCTGTTTCTTTCCGAACCTAAAATTAAAAGATGCATTTAAATTTGAATAGCCTGAAATACCTGTTTATCATCTCTCTTTTTCTCTATCCCAAAGTTGCATTTTGCAACGGCATTGTAATAGACAGTTTAGACCCTGTTCCGGCCGGCAGAGGAGGCGCAAATTTAACAAACGCTGATAACGGCGCTCTTATACATGATAACCCCGCCGCGTTAGTCAATATGCCGCCGGGCAAATCAATAGAAGCAAGCCTTTTAACCTTTTACCCTGAAACAAAATACGAGAATCAACAAGGCTCTGATTATTCAAAACATCAATTTAGCCATATCCCCACATTTACCTTCATATACAAAAAATCAGAATTAAGCAAATTCGCCTTTGGCGTAGGCCTGTTTTCCCACGTCGGTTTTGGAGCTGATTACCACCTTAATCACTCCGCTGATCGCAAGATAACCGCGGAGTCCATCTCATTCGGCAAACAAAAATATTTCTCAAGGGTCTCATTACTAAACATATTGACCGCATTCTCCTATAAAGCGACTAAAAAGCTGTCAATAGGTTTTGCGGTTGGCCCGTCCTTTCAACAATTATCGCTTGAAATGCCGTTAACCATGCAGACCGGAGCTTTTCAAGGTGTTAACTTTATTGGCGATGTTGATAGCGTGGGAGATATAAGCTTTTCTTATACTTTAGGCGCGCAGTATAAGATTTCAGAAAACACAACACTGGGCCTGTCGTTTGTCAGTGAATCAAAGACAACTCTAAACGGCGACGCTGATTTAACCCTGCCTGTTGAACTTGGCGGAGCCCGTTTGTTAACAGACAGAGACGCGGAATACGATTTTAAAACAAATTATGAATATCCCAGGTCGATAGGCGTAGTCGTCTCTCATAAAGCGGGCAATGCAACACATTTCTATTTGATCTGCTTTGGTATAATTGATCGTCGGCTTTTGATAGACTCGACATGGAATTAACCGACGGCAATAATGAAGCTTTTAATAAGATGCTTGGGCCTGTTATTAACGACGTCTTTCCTGTTAATTGGGACAAGGTGTTATCATTCCGGTTTGGTTATGAACGTTTGATTAATAAAAACAGAGCTATTCGTTTAGGCTACCTTTTTGATGAAAATCCCATGAAAGATGAAACACTACTGCCTGTAGCGCCCGGAATATTAGAACATTTTGTCACAGCCGGATATAGCCATAAATTTGAACAATGGGAATTCGACATATCAACCGTTATAGGCGTGGGCTCAACTGAAAGAGTTAATGAAAGCGATCTTGTTGGCGGTTTCTTTGAAAATAGCAAACTTGAAGTCAATGGGTTCCTATTATATTTAGGCGCTAAATACCATTTTTAACGAAATATATTATTCCGAACTTTCTACTTCTGCCTTTACTCAAAGCTCCCTGCTCTTTACGCTTCGCTCTAAGCTCTCCGCGCTACTTTGCTCTCTGAGCACTGCGCTAAATAGACCTGGCTAAATATCTCTGCCAAAGCATGTCATTTAATAAAACTTCATTGAGGAACTGGTTCCTTATACTTTGCAGAGACATAGGCGTCGGCTGTATAGGAAGCCGGATTGTAAATGTATTGCCCTTATTCGACTCTCTCTTAATATCTATATCACCGTCATGATGATGCGCCATAAAGAAACAGGCCACTAAATAAAGCCCGCACTGAGGTTGTTTGTTTTTGCTTTTGCTTATAGCAAAAGGGTTAAAGACCGCGCGCAACTCATCAGCCGGAAGAGCCGGCCCGTCATCCTTAACCTCTATCTCCACTAATGGTTCGCCGTTAATCTTCTCATCTGAAACCCGCGCGTTAATCACAATATTGGTTCCATCAGGCATAAAATTGATCTCATTTTTTAACAGCAATTCAAAAATTTTAAAGAACCTCTTTTTGTCAACATGCATTAATGGGAGGTCAACGGGGATGTTGTTTTTAACCGTCATATTATGGCCGGCAAAACCGGCCTTGAGTCGCTTGCATACATTATCCACGGTTTCATTAAGCGCGACAATATCTTTAAAGCTGGAAGCCCCCTCCTTTTTTACTAAGCTTATATCGTCGAACATTTCTGATATTTTGTTAATCTGTTCTACTGTATGATTGGTGATTTTATTCCAATAATCAGGGTCATTGAGGTTGTCGGGCTCCAAATCTTCCCCTTTCACCTTCTTGCGCGCTAAATTAATAAATTTGGTCATAGCAGCCAGCGAGTTCTTAACATGCCCGCTGATGCCTGTAGTGACAAGGCCGAACGCCTTTACCTTTTCTTCGTATAAAGTCCTCTCAAGCACTGACAACCGTTCAGAGGCAAGAGAATCCGCTTGTTTTTTAATTATAAAAAACTGGAGCGCATGCATGAGAGTCACTTTTACCTCCGACATATTCCATGGTTTGCATATATACTTATAAATAGCGCTGGAGTTAATAGCGTTGATTGCCGCGCCAATATCAGAATACCCAGTCACGATAATACGCAAAATATCAGGAAATTGCGCCCTGATCCTTGTCAATAGTTTGTCGCCGTTTTCACCCGGCATACGTTGGTCGGACATCACAATGCCGATCTCGCCATGCTTCTCTTCAAGGATTTTGTACCCCTCTATTGCATTTGGGGCTGTATAGATCGTAAACATATCTTTAAACGCGTCTTTAAAAGTATCCAATGCCCCCTGTTGATCATCCACATAAAGCACGGCGTATTGTTTATAATTATAAAGCTCCTCATTTATTTTCATATTCTCATCCTCATTCTCTTTCAATTTCTCAATCATACTTACATCCCCCCATTTTAATCGTTAATAAATTAATAGAGCCTAAATAGAGCGTCCCTTTAAACTATTGAATAACATAGTCTTACCTAAATTGAGAGATTCATATCACCCTCCCCTGACCCCTCCCATCAATGGAGGGGAAATAAACGGTATTGGCTAGTTACAAGGCTCCGGCCTTGTAACTGGGTGTACGAAGAGGCTCTGCCTCCTTTTGCCGGAATAACAAACGGCGCCATTAATTTTCTATTGCCGATCTAATTAACAACGTTTAAGACGAGGCAGAGCCTCTAAGGACAGTGTGTTACAAGGCTGGAGCCTTGTAACAAGCTTCTTATTTTGTCCGGCAAAAATTTGTCCAACAGTAAGCTCCAAAGCCGGGGCTTGGCAACCAGAGCAAATATTTAAATCCACCCTCCGCGCTCTGCTCGCTGATTTATGCGTATGCCGGCAAATCAATGCAAAATTCCGTAAACCGCCCAACTTCACTCTTTACATCAATGTGTCCCCCGTGTTGCTCAATTATGGTGTAACATATATTTAGCCCCATGCCCATGCCCGATCCCACATCCTTTGTTGTGAAAAACGGATCAAATATAGAGTCCATGCTATCCTGCTCAATCCCATTGCCGTTATCCCAGATAAACAATTTGATACGGCCGGCCTCCATACTGCTTTTAATTGAAATCAACCCTGGGCCCTGTTCAAATTCCTTCTCACAGCATGCGTCTAGGGCATTTTCAATCATATTATTAAACACCAGAACCAATAAATCATTATTGCCCCAGACAATATGGTCTTTAGAGATCGAAAGCTCTGTTTGAACATTGTTAACCTTTATCTTCTCGCTTAAAGACCTCAATGCAGCGTCAACCGGTTCATGAAGGGCCAGTTTTGACAGAGCCTTCCTGACATGCGCAAAATCCTTCAAATTAGCAATAATTTTCTGTATACGCTCCGCTTCCTTGTTTATAGCATTAACATTCCTCTTAAACACCTCTTTAAACTCATCTGTTATAAACTGAGACTTTTCGCTAAGCACATAAACGGCAGTGCTGATAATATTAAGCGGATTGTTAATTTCATGAAGCATACCCGAGCTGAATGTGGCAATGGATTGCAGCTTCTTGTACTGGAGCAGCCTGCCCTGCGTCTCATTAATCACTTTAAGCGCATTCTCCAGCTCTTTTTGAAGTTGACGCCCTTTTATTATGTTCTTTGCCCTGGCATGCAGCTCAACGCTGGAGAACGGCTTGGTCAGGAAATCATTCACCCCGCCTGACAACGCCTTCACCTTTATATTCTCATCAACCCTGGCTGTTAACATAATAATGGGTATGGAGCTTGTCGGCTCATACTCGCGAAGCTCGCGGCTTGCCTGCAAACCATCCTTTTCCGGCATCATCATGTCCATTATAATAAGGTCGGGCAGCCGCTCTTTTGCGTTTTCCACTGCCTGCGCGCCGTCAGTCGCCTCAATAATAGTGTATTGCTCTTTAAGGTCCGAGTTAAGGAAGCGCAACATATCCGGCTCATCATCCGCCAATAACACCAACGGCCTGTCAGAAGTTTTACAGCCCTCATCTTCAGCGTTAAGCGCGGCAACAGCTGATGCCTCGGCGCCTGCAAGCAAAGCCTCCGTATCGCTATCTATCCTGGCTGACCATGCTGATGGTTGCCCCTCTTTCTCATCGCCCGTGGTTATAGATCGCGCGTCTGTTGCCGAGGCCGGCTCATAAGGTATAGTCAATGTAAAGAGAGAGCCTTTGCCTTCTCTGCTTTTGCCAGTAACATCGCCATTGTGCGCCATTGCAAGCTCCTTTACCAGAGCCAGGCCGATGCCCGAGCCTTGATGTCTCCTTTTGCATGATGAGTCGGCCTGATAGAACCTGTCAAAAATATTCGGCAAACTCTCTTCAGGGATGCCGATTCCTGTGTCTTTTACGCTAATACACAATAAGCCTTCCTTTTTATAAGCCTCGATATCTATGCGCCCGCCTTTTGGCGTAAATTTTATTGCGTTAAAGACCAGGTTTAAAATGATCTTGTCAAGTTTCTCTTGGTCCGCAAGGATAGCCCCAATGGCGTCCTCAACATAGGTTTCTATAATCAAACCTTTCTCATCCCCCGCCATTTTAACTGAACTTGCCAAACCATTGATAAAGCTTTGCAGGTCAATAGGGAGTGGCTTTACCTCTATCTTGCAGGAATCCAGTTTCACTAAATCCAGCAGATCGTCTATAAGCTTAAACAACCGCGTTGCATTTGAATACATAATAGCAAGATCCTCTTTGGTGTCAGGATTGGAAAATGTTTTCTCCCTTCGCATAATTTTTTCCAAAGGCCCGATTAACAGTGTCAGGGGCGTCCTCAACTCATGACTTATATTTGCAAAGAAGTTCGCCTTAGCCTTGTCCATCTCAATCAATTTTTGGTTGCTTTCCTGAAGCTCTTGTTGATTGGCTTTTAATTCATAACGAAGTGAGAATTCTCGAAAGCGAAGCTTGTTAAAAAAATGATTTCCAGTAATAACTATAATGCTTGTTAAAACTATAAAATAAAGATTATTAAATAAAATACCTATGTCCTGTATTGGGCCATGTATGAAACAAGCCCCTGAATACATACCTATTACGACCAAGACAAACAATATGCTTTCAATAAAAGTAATATGCACCGCCGAATGCATAACTAACAGCATAAGGCTTAAGCCTGCATAGTATGGCGAGTTGGCGCCTTCTGTTATAGCAATCATGCAGGATATAAAAAATGTAGGCATAAGCATTACATTCCAGCCTTTACTTGATAGTCTTGGATATTTTAAAGCAAAAGAGCTTTTTAAAAAAAACAAGATAACTATGCCGATTAAGGAAGTGAAAATCCGCATTTGAAAGATAATCCATAATTTCTCTGGATAGACAAAATAATCCAGTAATGTACCGGCAGGCATTAATGTTATGACCAATAAACATACTATTTTTGATCTTTCAATCCTGGCATTTTGATCGAAATCTACAAAAGCTTTTTTTACACTTAACAGGTTTAGTTCTTTGTTTTTAGTCATTTTCATTACTTTCAGGTTTTCTTATCTCAAGAAAAACATTCACTCCAGTTGGATCAGCCAAAACATTTGTTGTTGTATTATCAGGCTTTAAAAAAGCCAATTGTTCCGAATTTCGATATATAAGATGCCAATCCACCACATATTCCATTAACCGTTTAACAGGATTAGAAGGGTCAACATTTGTTATAATTAAAAGACCGCCAGGTGCTAAAAGAGAATAAAGAACATCGGTTAACCATTTGCAAACTCTATCAGTGAAGTAATCAAAAAGGCCAGCGCAGTAAACAAGGTCATATGTGTTTTTAGGAAATTCCACTTCCTTACGGGCAGCTTGTTTCAAGATTTCCTGCACTGACCTTTGCAGCAATTGAATAGATGTTTTTCGATGATGTTTGGTTTTAAGATTATTTAAGACAGCCTTTGTATAATTGACTGTTTCTTCATTAAAATCAACTAGTGTAAATTCCGCTCCTTCGCAAAGATCATCCTGGAATAAAATATTCTGAACTTCCTGCGCAGGGCCGCATCCCAGGTTAAAAACCCGAACAGCTCTTTTCGGGAATACACGCTTTATTTCACGGCGTATACTTTTGGTTAGATATTCAACACGATTTCTATGCGCTTTTGGTGTATCTGCGTTTATAATGTAACAATTCAACATCCAGGAAAACATAGAACTTCCTTCAAAAGGATCGCGTAACATCATGTTGACCATCTCATAATCACCGGCGTATCCTAATGGCTTGGTAAAAGACCTATGAAAAAATGGCGAAGATAACACAAAAGGGTGAAGAAGCTTTCTTATATAAGCGCGATGCCTGAGTTCTAAATCATCTTTTTTATTAGCGGCTTTATCTCTCTCTTCAATCTCATCGCCTATCTTTTCAAGTTTTTCAAACAGAGGGTTAACAATGGATAAAACAGGCTCCTTTAGCTCAAGTATGACGGAACGTTCAATCTCTATACGATTTTCAGGCGGATTAGAGCCTATGCTTAATTCAACTTGCTCAAACCATTGTCGCAGGTTCATAAATTGGGTCTGCATATCCGCCACAAGCAGCCTGAACTCCGGCAAAATATCATCCAGATTTATCCGGCTTTTTATAAATTGAACAAACTCCTCCCTGAGTTTTCCTTTTTCAACAAGGGTTGAAAATGAGCCTACATCCAGCCACGACGCCTCTTCAAGCCACGCTTCACAAACCAACACAAGACCTGTGTGAGTAATGCTGGTTATGGTCAGCCGGCCAAAGTACACCGCTTGACCGTTGATAAACACCTTGCAATTCGTCAAGACCTCTGATGTCCTCACAATGCTGTAAGGATTATAAACCTCAAAGACAGCTGTATAACGGCCTAGTTTAAGCAACATACCCCTAAACTCAAGCCCTTCACTGTTATGGCAGACAATGAAACTGTCTTTTTCTATAATAGTTTTAGCCAAATATTGTTTCCCCCTTTATCACAATTAAGAACTAACGCTTTTGAAACACCAACCAATAATACCCCGCATAAAGCCATGTTCAACCGCCAACTGCTTTTGCTCTGAGTTTATGCTGAGTAATTACGAAGCGCGCCCTTCGCCTTAACTCCTGCAATCATCCTTATCAATGTTATATTTTTTCATATGTCTATAAAGAGTCTTGCTCGTTAAACCCAAAACCTTAGCAGTATTGGTCAAATTGCCGTTAAAAGCCCTTATTGTCTTCATAATGTATGCCTTTTCAAAACTCTCCCTCACCTCTTTTAATTTGGAGCCCACTGCGGTTTTACAGCCGCAAAGCTCATTTAACCTTAGCAAATCAATACTATCCGGGGCGGTTACCGTAGGTTCCTCTATTTGCAGAGAGTCTTTTTTATCAATAACCAAAAACCTTTCAATAATATTTTCAAGCTCTCTTACATTGCCTTGCCAATCATGATATATAAGTTTGTTTAATATCTTTTGCGGTATACTTTTTGGCGCCAGGTTATTAGCCGCGCAGAGTTTTTTTAAAAAGTGTTTAGTTAATAAAGGGATATCCTCCTTGCGATCCCTAAGCGGCGGCACGGTTATAGGGATTACATTTAAACGGTAATACAGGTCGCGCCTGAACCTGAACTCCTCAATCATTTTTTTTATATCCTTATTAGTGGAGGCTATGATCCTTACATCAATGCTATTGCCGCCGCCGATTTCACCCCCTATATTCTCTAATATTCGCAACAATTTTGCCTGCGCCGGCAATGTAAGGTCGCATATCTCATCCAGGAATATAGTGCCTTTATCAACAAATCCAAACTTTTCAGCCTTGCGGTATAAAGTTTCAGGAAAAGTCCCCCCATCGCCGCTAAAAAGAGTTGTTTCAATGAATGCATCAGGCACGGTCAGGCTATTAACATGAACAAATTTCTCTTTTTGCCTTTTACCGGAAAAGTGTATAGCTTTGGCAACCAACTTCTTCCCGGCGCCGGTCTCGCCGGTAATTAGGGTATTAGAATCAACAGAGGCGACCCTTAGTATTAAGTTTCGCAGATTCTGCATCGTTTCACTTTGGCCTATAATATTTCCAAGCCCATACCCTTTTGCAGGCTTTTTATTTGTTTTCTTTTCCTTTTCCGTTAATTTCGCTTTATTAGTCATTTGCTTTTTGTTTTTTGCCGTTATGTGAACTCGTTTTTAATCCGTAAAATCCGTATTTCCGCTTCTGTTCCTGCTTTGCCCTATGCCCTTTACTCCCTACTCTTTGACTTTGTTTTGATCTGAGCTCCCTAATCCCTTTATTTTTGCGCAGGTCCTAAGCAATATTAAGAAGCGAAACAGGAAAAAATGCGCGTAACTCAATATAAAACAAAAACTTATATCTTTTTGGCGGACAAGACAAAAATGTCCGAAAGTCAAGGCAAAATATGGCGCAAACCATATTAGATAGTTTAATAAATTTATTTACTACAGAAATTGAATTAAAATTATAACATTATCGGTCGGCATGTCAACTAAAAACACTTTTTAGCCGGCCATGTCAAAGTTATACCGAAATGCAATATATGGATGCGGTCAAATTAATAATACATTTTAAACTCTTCAACCGTAATTGTAAGCGGGAAACAACGCCGGCGAAACGTGTTTAGTAAAATAGAATAGGACTAAAAATACATGTTTAGAAGTGTTTTGCCCAAAAATGTCCGAAAAATCTAAAAAATATTTAAAATCTTAAAGGCTGAACAATAATGACTTTGCCGAAAAAGGTTTATATTTAGGGCTCGGTTGTAACTATCCAGTGTAATTATTGCGCAATGTCCGGCAAACATTGACAAATACGCATTAATCATCAATGTAAGCCTGAAGAGGATGAAGTAATGGAATGTTGGAATATTTACAATAAATGAAATACGACAGTCATCGCCCGTAACAGTTAAGCGGCCTATTGCATTCCCGATTATTACAACTAAACAAGTTGCGCCGATATAGATTTGTATTCGTTATGTAGTGTAAGCGCGTCCCATAGGTGTTAGGTTAAGATTTAATATTCACCGCCGGAATAAAATGTGAATGCTTAAATCGCCCTTTCAGGGCTGGTATTGGCGCTATATTCAAACCCAGGGCGTTGCCCTGGGCTATATTAACTCCGCCCTTTCAGGGCTGTTTACGCATTAACGTTTTAATAATAAAATATACAATTCAAGCCCCAACGGGGCGGCTTTAATATAGCCTGGGGCA